>CAMAXZ010000007.1 GCA_945862325.1 Klebsiella pneumoniae | reverse complement strand
CGGTCACCGCCGGATCGCCGCCCGGCGACGCCGCGGCGCCGGACGCGGCGCCGGACGCGGCGCGCGCCGCGGGGCGAGGGGCGGACCCGCCGTCACAGGCGACGAAGAGCAGGGTGGCCAACATCCCGCCATCGTATTCTCCGGCGTCGAGGGGCGAAGCGTGTTGACGTGCCGGGGACGACGGCGCACGATGCGGCGTTGTCTCTCCGGCCAGCCGCGCCCGCCGTGCCGTTCACCCTCGCGGTGCTCGGCGTCCTCGCGGCCCTGCCGCTCCTCTCCGCGTGGTCGGACCCCGGCGCCGCCCTGGCCGACCCTCTGTCCGAGCTGCCCGTCAAGCTGTGGATGTTCGAGTCGGTGCCGATCCTCGGTGGGCGCGCCGACAGCATCGGCTGGCCCAACGGCGGCCCGCTGAACAACGCTGACCCCGTGGGCACCGCGGTCACGGCGGTGCTGCGTCCGATCCTCGGACGGTCCGGCGCGTTCAACGCGTTGATCTGGGCGCAGACCTTCGCCAACCTCACGGCCGCCTGGCTGCTCGCGTCGCGCTTCGTCGCCGATCGCGCGGCCGCGGTGTTCGGGGCCGCCGCGTTCGCGCTCACCCCGATCGTGCTCGTCTACGGGGTGGCGGGCGCGGTGACCGACGTGTTGTCCCTGTGGCCCTACCCGCTCGCGATCCGGGCCCTCTTCGACGCGATCGACGCCGGAGATCGCCGCGGCGGAGCGCTGGCGGGCGCGCTCGGTGCCCTCGGCTTCGTCACCTGCCCGTACAACTTCGTCGTGTTCGCCGCGCTCCTGGTGCCCGCCGGGGCGATCACCCTGTGGCGGACCCGTCAGGCGGCGGCGGGCGCCCTGCGCCGCCTCGTCGGCGTCTGCGCCGCGGCCGGCCTGCTCGGCGGGGCCCTCGCGGGCGGCTGGGCCGCGCACATGTGGTCGATCACCGAGGCGCGCGACAGCCAGATGTCGACCACGCACATCCGCGACACGCGGCATACGCCCCCCTACGACGACCTCAGCCCCGCGCATCCCGGCCGTTACACGGCTTACCTCGTCGATTATGTCGCGGTGGGGAAGGCCGGGCTCGTGCAGCGGCAGACGGGGTCCCGCTACCTTCGCGCGTTCTCGCCGGGCCTCGTGCTGCTCGGCGTCGCGGCCTTCGCCTGCGTGGGGGCGGCCCGCCGCCGCGCCGTCCCCTGGGTCGTCGCCGCCGGCTTCTGCGTCCTCGCGTCCACGGGCCCGTTCCTGCCCGTCACGCGGGACCTCGCCGCCACGGTCCCGATCAACGTCGTCTGGCGCCTCGTGCACGACGGGCTGCCCGGCGGCGCGTGGATCCTCGAGCCCTTCCGCTACGCGCTCCCGGCGGCCCTCGCGCTCGCGGTGGCCGGCGCCCTCGGCGCGGACGCCCTCGCGACGCGCTTCGGTTCGGGCGCCAGCGCGCTCGTCGTGCAGGCCTGGCTCCTCGAGCTCGCGTTCCTGTCGCCGGTGCCCGTCCCGCTCCCCACGGCGAGCGTCGTCATCCCGGCCGAGTACGCGGCGTTGGACGGGCTCGTCGGGCCGGGCGCCCTCCTCGAGCTCCCCTACTTCGACCGCGGCACGGACCGGTTTCGCCGCGTGCACTTCCTGAACCAGCTCGCGCACGGGCGGCCCATCGCCGACGAGGTGATCGGCTTCCCCGCCCGCTACTTGCGCGAGAACCAGTACGCCGCGTCGCTCTTGGCGGCGGAGAAGGACGCCGGGCCCCTCGCGGTGACGGTGGCGGACCCGAGCCGCGTCGACGCGGATCGCGCGCGCCTCGCCGCCGACGGCTTCGCGGCGGTGGTGGTCACGCCGTCGGCCTACCGTTCCCCGGAGCATCGCGACGCCGCCCTCGCCCTGCTCGCCCCGTTCGGCGAGCCGACGCGCCTCGGCGACGTGCTCGTCTACCGGTTGCGGTAGTGCGGGCGACGACGCCCCTCCGTCGGTCGCATTAGGGGTTCGAATGCCGACGCTCGGCCTCGTGTTCCCGCGCTTCCGCTACCCTTCGGGCGACTTCCCGTTGGGCATCGCGCTGCTCGCCTCCGTCGTGCGGGACCGCCTCGGCTGGGACGTGGCGGTGTGCGACACCACCTTCGACCCGCGGATCGAGGCGTTCGACGCCTTCCTCGACCGCCATCGTCCGGACGTCGTGGGCGTCGGGATGTCGACGCTCATGCTGGGCGAGGGCCTCGTTGCCTGCCGCGCGGCAAAAGCCAGGGGGATCCCCGTGTTCGTCGGGGGCCCGCACCCCACCACGGACCCCGAGGGCATGCTCGCGCACGCCGACATCGACGCCGCCGTCAACGGCGAGGGCGAAGAGGTGACGCTCGAGCTGCTCGAGATGTTCGCTTCCGGGGTGCGCCGCCCCGTGCGCGGGGCGTGGGTTCGGCTCGCCGACGGCAGCGTGGCGGAGAGCCACGAGCGTCGCCCCGTCGCCGACCTCGACACCTTGCCGTGGCCGGCGTGGGATCTGCTCGACATGGAGGCGTACGTCGCCGCGTGGGGGCAGCTCGACAGCGTGCGGCCCGGCCTGCGCGGAGTGAACGTCAACGCCGCGCGCGGCTGCCCGTTCTCGTGCAGCTTCTGCCAGCCCGTGCTCGACAAGATGTTCGGGAAGAAGCTCCGCTTGCGCAGCCCGGCGAGCGTCGTCGCCGAGATCCGCGCGCTGCACGCGCGCTACGCGATCGAGGGCTTCTGGTTCACCGACGACACGTTCACCACGCGCCGCACCTGGGTCGAGGCGTTCTGCGCCGCCCTGCGCGAGAGCGGGCTGTCGCTCGTGTGGGGCTGCACCACCCGCGCGAACCTCATCCCCGAAGACCTCATGCGCACGATGGTCGCCGCGGGGCTCCGCAAGATCGGCATCGGGCTCGAGAGCGCGACGACGCACGTGCGCGAAGGCATCTACCAGAAGGGGGTCGGCGCGGACGACGTGGCGTCGACGGTGCGGCTCGCGCGGGACCTCGGCGTACAGACCTTGCTCTTCCTCATGTTGGGCGCGCCCGGGGAGTCCCGCGCCGACATGCTCGAGACCATCCGCTACGCCGCGCTGCTCCCCGCGACGGAAGCGAGCTTCTCCCTGTTCGTGCCCATCCCCGGGACGCACCTGCACCGCCGCATGGTCGATCAGGGCTACCGCATGTCGTCCGACTACACGGACTACGACTACTACGCCCGGCAGCCGTTCGAGCACGAGCTGGACCGCGCGGCCCTGCGGAACCTCCAACGGCTCGGCTACGCGGCCTTCTACGCGCACCCGTACCGGTGGCGGAGCCTCGCCGCCATCGCGCGCAGCCCCGCAGGCCTGCGGAGCTTGTCGCGGAAGCTGCTGCGCATCCTCCCGCACGGGACCTCGCGGGGCGCGGACGAGCTCAAGGCGAGCGCGGCGGCCGCAGTCGCGTCGTCGGCGCGCTAGAGGAGGCCGCATGCGGGTCCTCGTCACCGGCGCCACGGGCAACGTCGGGCGGCCGACGGTCGACGCCCTTCGCGCGCGCGGCCACGACGTCGTCGCGGCCGTCCGCGGGGACGACCCGGGCCCGTTCGACGTCGGAGTTCGCCGGGCGGTCCTCGATTTTCGCGACCGATCGACCTGGGACGCCGCGCTCGACGGGGTCGACGGGCTGTTCCTCCTGCGGCCGCCGGCGATCGCCGACGTCGGCGCGACCCTGAACCCCCTCGTCGACCGCGCCGTCGTGCGCGGGGTCACCCACATCGTGTTCTTGTCGGTGGTCGGCGCCGGACAGGTCAAGTTCATCCCGCACCGCACGGTCGAGGACCACCTTCGCCAGGCGGGGGCGCGGTGGACCTTCCTGCGCGCCGGGTTCTTCATGCAGAACCTGTCGACCGCCTACCGCGACGATCTGCGCCAGGAAAGTCGGCTCTACGTCCCCGCGGGCGCCGGCGGAGTGGCGTGGGTCGACGCGGTCGACCTCGGCGAGGCGGCGGCGGTCGCCTTCGATCGCGGCGACACCGCGGCAGGGCGCGCCTGGGCGCTGACCGGCGCCGAGGCCCTGACCTTCGCGGAGGTGGCCGTCGCGCTCTCCGAGGTCCTCGGCCGCCCCGTCCGCTACGAGCCCGCCACGCTGTTCGGGTACGCGCGCCACCTCCAGCTCCGCGGGCTCCCCCTCGCGCAGGTGGCGGTGCAGGCCGTGCTGCACACGGCGATCCGCTTCGGACGCGAGGGCGTGGTCGACCCGACCCTGGGCGACGTGCTCGGACGGCCGCCGACGACCATGCGCGCGTTCCTCGAGCGCGAACGCGCCGTCTGGGCCTGACGCCCGCTCAGTTCTTGCAGCAGCGCGCGCACATCGCGAACGGCCCGGCGCGCTGCGCCATCCGGACGCGCTTCATGGCGTCGCCGTTCCAGAAGGCGCCGAGCGGCTCCCGCGTGGCGTCGCCGACGGGGTCCTCCTGCATGTGGCCGCACGGCACGGCGTGGCCGTCGGGGCGCAGGAACAGGGTGTGCCACAGGCTGAGGCACGGCCGGCGAAGCCCGCCGCCGCCGAACCACGCGTCGAGCTCGGCGTCGGTGAGGTGGGGGAGGAAGTCGACGAACCCCGGGTGCGCGCGGCGCGCGGCCGCCACCGCCGCGATCAGCCCGCGTCGGGCGTCCGGCGCCGCCACGGGCGCGTCGACGACGAGGTACGGATGGGCCCGCGGGGCGAGCGCCGCCTCCGACGCGCCCATGAAGCTCAACCAGGTGAAGCGCACCGCGTCCACGCCGAGATCGCGCCCGGCGCGCGCCACGGCCTCGATGGCGTCGGCGTCGTCCGGCCCGACGGTGCAGTTGAGGATGATCCGGGTGCGACGTGGATCGCGCCGCTCGACCAGGCGCTCGATCGTCGCGACCGCGCGCCGGTGGGCCCCCGCGCGCCCCATGCGGCGGTCGTGGGAGGCCTCGTCGCCGAGCAGCGACACCATGACCATCTCCGGGCCGGCGTCGGCGAGCGCCGCGGCCTTCGTCGGGCCGAGCGACGTCGCGGCGGTCACCAGGGAGACCCGCCCGCCGCGGGCGTGGATGTGCTCGATGAGCGGGACGAGCCCCGGGTACGCCGCGGGCTCGCCGCCGCCGAGCGCGACCACCGGCACCGCGGGGACCAGGCGGTCGACGAGGTCTTTCGCCCGCTCCAGGGAGAGCGCCGGGGTCTCCGCGTCCAGCGCGCGCGACACGTTGCAGAAGTCGCAGGCTTCCGGGCAGGCGTGCGTGAGGTACCAGGCGACGGCGAGCGGGGGCGGCGCGGTGCCGTCGGGCGCCACCGCCCAGCGCCCCGCGAGCCGCAGGGCGCCGACGAGGTGGCGCGTGGACCACAGGGTTCGATTGAGGAGGAGCATCCTCGCCTGAGACCCGATCGCCGCGCCCGTGTCCCGCACCGTGGACCGCATGGCGGGCAGCTTAGCCCGCCGCGCCGCCGTCATGATAGAAGTGTGCGTTCCCCGGGGTCCCTCATGGCCACGCTCGACGCCCGACAGGCCGCGATTCGCGAGCTCGACGACTACGCGAAGCTCAACGTCGTGCACTCCCGTCGTCAGTACGACAAGCACGGCACCCTGCACGACAAGGCCCACGAGGCCCTGCACGCGGCGGACCTGTGGGAGCGGCCGTGGGTCCCCGACGACTTCGACGTCGGCGAGGCCCGCCTGCACCCGGTGTTCCAGGCGTGGGACCGCGCGAAGCAGCTCGCGTGGAACCACCTCCTCTGGGGGCTCGAGTACGGCGTGGTCGGCCAGGGCGAGAAGCAGATCGTGGTGCTCAACGCGTGGGCGGTGCGCAGCTACCGGCACGTGTTGCCGAGCGTCGTGGAGCTCGAGGAGCGGGAGAGCTTCGAGGAGATCGACCACCTGAACGCCTTCGCCGTGGGGCTCGAGGCGCTGCGCGGGCGCTACCTGCCGCATCGCAAGCAGGTGGTGTACGCCGACTCGCCGTCGGGCTTCCGCTCCGAGCGGGTCAACGCGGTGGTCCGCAACGTGGTCGGCGCGGCCGCGCACCGCCTGCTCGGTCGCAATTTCCCGACGATGTACTTCCTCACGCGGGGCATCAAGACCCACAACTTCAAGCCCTTCGAGAACGCCATCGCGGCCTACGACGAGGCGCCCGAAGGCATCCGGATGGTGAGCCACCTGCACCGGCTCGACGAGTCCCGGCACATGGCGACGTCGATGTACCTGGCGAAGCTCTCGAACGAGGTGCTCGACACCGTGCCCGACGAGGGCAAGGCCCTCGTGCAGGCGGCGATCCACGCGGCGTGGCCGAAGTCCCGGACGGTCGAGACCCGCCTCCGCTACTGGAAGACGATCCTCGACGAGGCGGCGCCGTACCGCGCGGTCCCCCAGCACGACAAGGACGCCTTGTACGCCCACATCGAGGAGCGCACCGCGCGCAACCTCCTCGCGCTGCACGCGCGCCAGGCGCAGCTCACCCGGCAGGCCAACAAGAAGCTCGTCGAGCAGTGCGGGCTGGACGCGGCCACCAAGCGCCTCTTCGTCGAGACCCTCCGGGCCGACCCCTACACCGCGCCGCTCGTCGACGCGGTGCAGGTCTGAGCCGGCCGGACCCGCCCCTCTGAGCACCCTCGCGACGCCGATCCTCGGGATCTTCGACGGCACGCACGACGCCGGGGCCGCGGTCGTCGTCGGGGGCCGCGTCTTGGCCGCCGCGAACGAGGAGCGCTTCGCGCGCGTGAAGGGCGCGGGCGGTTGGCCCGCGTGCAGCATCGAGGCCGTGCTCGAGGGCGCGGGGCTGCGCCCCCGCGACGTCTCCGCGGTGGCGGTGGCCGGCCTCGTGAACCCCAACCCCGTGCTGCGCTTCGTGCGCGCGGCGCAGGTCGGGTGGACGCTCGACACCCCCGAGACGTGGGCGCCACGGGGCCCGGTCGCCCGCGCCGTCGAAGCGCTGCAGGTGCGAAGCCCCTTTCCGTACGCGCGCTCGGACGGTCTGCTCGCCCACGCGTTGGCGCCGCTCGCCCGGCACGCGCTGGTGAGGGACCTCGGGTGGCCGGAGATCCCGAGCGCCTTCCTCGATCATCACCGGTGTCACGCCGCGTCGGCCTGGTACACGGCGGGGTGGGACGACGGCCTCGTGCTCGTGGCCGACGGGGTGGGCGACGGGCTCGCCCTGAGCGTGTGGGAGGGGCACGGCGCGGCCCTGCGGCGGGTAGACGCGTGGCCGCACCCGCACTCCCACGGGCTGGTGTACGCGACGGTCACGGCGCTCCTCGGCTTTCGACCGTTCCGGCACGAGGGGAAGCTCGTCGGCCTCGCGGCGCACGGCGACCCGGACGCGGTGCGCGTGCCATGGCCGTTCGAAGGGCCGCCGCGGGCGCGTCGCCTCGTGTGCGGCCTCGGGCCCGGCCTGCGCCGTCACCTCGCGCCGCTCGCGCAACACCGGCGCGAGGATGTGTGCGCGTGGCTGCAACGGGGGTTGGAGCACGATCTCATCGCGCTCGTGCGGGCCTGGGCCCCGCGGCGCCTCGCGCTCGCCGGTGGGGTGTTCGCGAATGTGCGGTTGAACCAGCGCCTCGCCGAAGAGGTCGAGTCGCTGTGGGTGTTTCCCCACATGGGCGACGGGGGGCTCGCGGTCGGGGCGGCCCTCGCCGTGGCGGCGTGCCCGCCGGTGGCGATGGACACGGCGTACCTCGGGGCGCTCCCCGCCGACGCGCCCGGACGGCTCGACCACCCCGGGCGGATCGCGGACCGCCTCGTCGAGGGCGCGCTCGTCGGCGTGTGCCGGGGGCGCGCCGAGGTGGGGCCGCGCGCGCTCGGAAACCGGAGCATCTTCGCCGATCCACGGTCGGCGGCGGTGGTCGGGCGCCTCAACGCGGCCTTGCGCCGCTCGGACTTCATGCCGTTCGCCCCGATGATCCGCGCCGAGGCCGCGTCGCGTCTGTTCCGCTCGCCGTCGTCGGCGGCGAAGAACCTCGCGTTCATGACCGTCACGGTGGACGCGACCCCCGCCCTGTGCGCGGCGTGCCCCGCGGTCGTCCACGTCGACGGCACCCTGCGCCCGCAGGTCGTCGCGCCGGGGGGCTTCCTGGACGACGTGCTCGCGGCCTTCGAGGCGCGCACGGGTGTGCCGGTCCTGCTGAACACGAGCTTCAATCTCCATGAGGAGCCGATCGTCCAGTCGTGGGCGGAGGCCGAGCGCACCGCCGCGCGCGCCGGCCTCGGCGAGCTCGTGGGCTGAGGCGCGCTACTCGACCCGCAGGAGCGTCATCATCCCGCCGGCCTCATGCCCGAGGATGTGGCAGTGGACCATCCAATCGCCGGGGTTGTCCGCGAACAGTCGGACGCGGACGACCTCGCGCACACCGACGTCGACGGTGTCTTCGAGCCGCCGATGGGGCGGCGCCACGCCGTCGACCGACAACACCTCGAACACATTGCCGTGGGTGTGGAAGGGGTGACGGGTGGCCGACAGGTTGCGCAGCTCGACGATCGGCCGCGAACCGCGCGGAACCACCGCCGGGGTCACGTCGGGCCAGGCCTCGCCGTTGATCGTCCAGGCTCCGGGCGCGCCTCCCAGCAGGTACACGAGGTCGGTGTAGGCGGGGTCCGGTGACGGAAGCGCCGCGTCGAACGGCCAATCGAGCGGGGCGGGCGTCGGCGCGGCCCCCGCCACCTCGATCGTCGCCGCCGCCGCCGCGGCGCCGTAGGCCGCGCCGCCGTCGAGGGTGTAGGGCGCCGCGTCGAGCGCGAACGCCTCGCCGACCGCCCACTCGAGCTCGACACGGTCGCCGGGCGCGAGCACCGGCGCGCCTTCGGCGACGGCCCCGAACAGGCCTTGATCGCCGGCGATCCACCGCGACGCGCTGGCGCGGAGGTCGAGGTAGGCGGCGTTGCTCGCGTTGAGCACGCGCGCCCGCACCACCGCCCCGGCCGGCAGGAGGAGGCGCGGCGCGACGCGCCCGTTCACGACCCACGCGGCGGCTTCGGCGGTCGGCGTGCCCCCGTGATGTCCGGCGGTGTCGTGCGGGGGCGGCGGGCCGCGACGGCGGCCGTGCACCATGCCCGTGTCGTCGATCCCGTCGCCTTCGTCGAGCTGGTCGAAGGCGAGCAGCAGCTCGGCGTCCGCGCGCGGCTGCGCCGGGTCGTCCACCACGAAGAAGCCGTACAGCCCGCGGTCGACCTGGTCGTCCGGGTTGACGTGCGGGTGGTACCAGGCCGTCCGCCCGGCGTCCGCCGTGAAGCGATAGGTCGTCGTCGCTCCAGGTTCGACGACGATCATCGACCCGTCGTGCTCGGGGTCCGGCGCCATCCCGTGCCAGTGCACCGTGGTCGCGACCGGGAGGCCGTTCGTGAACGTGACCGCCACGTCGTCCCCCACGCGCGCGCGCAGGGTCGGCCCGGGGATCGAACCGTTGTATGCCCACATCTCGCGGGGCCCGTCCCCGAGGTCGAGCGTGATCGGGCCCGCGGTGAGCGCGAACGCGACGGCGCCGTCGGCGGGATCGAGGTCGACGGCCTCGCGCGGGCTCTGGACATAGAACGGGGCGTCGTGGACGTCGGGAGACGGGACGGCGGCGTCTGGCGCGACGCACGCGAAGAGGAGGATCATCGCGACACCTCCACGGACTCGCCCACCATCGCCTGGTCGTTCGTGGCCCACCCGCGCGCCGCCGCGAGGGCGGGCGGCAGGTCGCGGTGGATCAGCGCCGCGCTGACCGTCGCGGCCACGCACCCGTCGAGGGCGAACTCATGGCGGGTGAGCACGGGCGTGTACGGGAGCAGGCGGTTGTCGCTCACGACGTCCACGGCGAGGTGGTGCGGCACCATGCGCGCCCCGTCGGCGCCGGCGAGGACACGCGCGAAGGCCATCCCCGGGGCACCGGCGAGCATCGTCGCGCCGTCGCCCTGGCGAACCAGGTCGGCCTCCGGCAGCGCACGATCGAGGATGGGGCTGCCATCCTCCGCGACGCCGATCACGGTCGCCTCGCCGAGCAGCGCTTCTACCGGCATGCCCTTCTCGGCCGGCGCGAAGGTGCCGTCGCCGAAAGGACCCCAGCCCGGGTCGTCGCGCCAGGTGCCGGGGCGCGCGATCGCCCGGAGCACGCCGCCGACGGCGACCGCCGCGGACTCGCCGCCGATGTCGGCGATCACGTCGCCGCCGACGGCGGCCAACGGCGCGCCGTCGCAGGTGGCGTTCACGCGCAGCAGGACCGCGCGGAGCGGCTCGCCGGTGGGGAGGGCGTGCCCCGGGCCGACGTTGGTGGTGGTGACCTCGGCGATCAGGCGTTCGCCCTCGATCGTGGCCTCGACGTCGACGGTCGCGGCGACGCGCAGCATCCCGCCCTCCGGCTGGCGTGGGCCGTACCAGTGGTGGCCGCGCACGGCTCCCGGGCCGCGCGCGTAGCCGGCCGCGATCCCCGGCTCCAGGTCGAAGTGGTTGTAGAGGTCGGCCGCGTTGCCGACGTCGGGGCGAGGCGGCATGTGGCAGTCGCGGCAGCCCTGCGCGGGGGCGGCCGGGCTCTGGAGCCACTCGTCGTAGGTCGTGTGCACGGGGAGGGTGCCGTCCGGCCAACGACCGAGGTCGATGGTCGACTCTGGCGCGAGCACGGCCTGGCGCAGCTCGTGACAGCCGGCGCACAGCGTGGCGGAGTGGAACACGTCGGCCCGGTACACCGAGCCCATGCGGGGGTTCAGGACGTCGAGGTACGGGCCGAAGGTGAGCGGCGCGTACGGGCCCGCGGCGGGCGTGCCCGGCTCTGACGGGCGGACGATGCGCAGCCGGCCGGCCACCCCGGCGGGCGCGGCGAGGTCGACGCCCTCGACGTGATGACACACGTCGCAGTGGACGCCGCTCCGGTACGCCACGCCGGTGGCGTCCAGCAGGTCACGTCCGCCGAGCACGCCGTCGATCCCGGGGGCGTGGCAGTCGGCGCACGCGCCGAAGCCCCCGGTGCGCTCGGCCACCCCGTCGCCGACGACACACGCGGGCGCCGAGGGGCCGCCGTCGGGCGAGCGCGTGTCCACCCAGGCGTGTCCGGCGTCCAGACAGGCGGGTTCGTCGAGGGCGCGCGCCGTGCCGGCGTAGACGTCGAGCGTGACCGGGTTCGACGCGGCGGTGCGATGGGGCGAGGCGGCCCAGGCCTCGTGGATCGTGCGGTGGCAGTGTCCGCACGCCGCGGTGGTCGTGTGGTCCAGGTCGCCGTCGCCCGGGTCCGCGAAGGTGTACGCCGGGTTGTCCGTGGCGACGAAGCGCGTGAGCGCGACGGTGACGGCCCCGGGGCCGTCGACCTCGGCGCCGGCGACCCGCGCCTCTGGGTGGCCCGCGACCACCATCGGCTCGCCGAGGATCGTCGGATCGAAGAGGATCGTGACCGTCCCGTCCGCGTCGGTTCGTGCCTCGTCCACCGTGCCCGCCTGCATCACCGACGCGCCCGCGATCGGCGCGCCGTCGAGGGTCACGGTCACCCGCACCTCGAACGGCGTGAGGGTGGGGGCGGCCGACTCGGCGGCGGTCTCGCCGACGCTGTCGCGCGGCTCCACCGCGCACGCGGCGAGCGCGAGCGCGATCACGCGGGGGACCACTGCGGGTGCGCGAGCAAGGACGCTTCGAACGCCGCGCGTTCGGCCTCCGGGACCCAGTCGGGCCAGCGCTTGCTCGACCGCCGCCACTTCTCGAGGAACTCCAGCCCCAGCAAGGTACCCTCGCGCCGCGCGTACGCGACCGTTGTCTCGGACTTCGGGCCGGTGCCCACCCCAGGACCGACGTAGAACCCCGCGATCAACAGGGCGAGGCGCACCGCGGTGGAGTTCGAGTACGTGTAGAGGCGCGTCGCCTGGCCCGCGCAGGCCGCGCGGACCGCGCGCAGCGCGTCGGGGGCCCAGAGCGGAGCGTCGACCTTGAAGGAGAAGGGGTCGTAGAGGACGAGGTCCGGGGCGGGCGCGCCGGAGAGGGTGCCCGGGACGTCGCCGAAGCGGAGCTCCCATCGGATGTTCCGGCCGTCCCACCGGCCGTCCGCGAGCAGGCCCGCGGGGGCGCCGTGGCGGAGGCGAGGGAAGCGCGCGCGGTGGGCGAAGGCGAGGCGAAGGGCGTCGAGATCCCGTTCGAAGCTGACGAGGTGGAGGGTGCGGTCTCCCCCCGCCTCCTCCCAGGCGCGGATCACCTCGACCGCGTTGGTGCCGGCGCCGAGGCCGACGTCCCACACCACGAGCGGGGCGGCGGCTTCGCGCGCGAGGGCGGACACCCCGGGCTGGTCGACGTACAGGCGCCGGGCCTCGGCGTCGGGCGCGCTCACGGCGTGCATCACCTCGCCCGACTCCCGATCGCGGATGCTCCAGAAGGCGGGATGCTCTTCGAACGCCGCGCCTTCGTGGAGGGCCCAGCGGCCGAGCTCGGTGGGCGGCGTGCGCCGTCCGCGGGCGACCGGCGTCGTGGGCGGGTGCTCGCGGTCCGGGCCGTCGATCCAGTCGCGCCGCTCGGCGTAGAAGCGCGCGAACGTGCCGGCGTCGATCGCCTCGCGGGCGCCCCGCATGAGGTCGAGCCAGAACCAGAGGTTGTGACGGCCGATCAGGGTCCAGGCGAGGGGCTCCTCGGCGTCGAAGAGGTGGCGGAGGTAAGCGCGTGAGGCGCCGCGGCAGGTGGGGCACGCGCACGCCGGGTCGAGCGGGTTCGGATCGAGCCGGTATACGCCACGTCGGAGCTCGATCTTTCCGAGGCTCGTGTACGCCCGCCCGCGCTGCGCCATCGCCGTCGGGAGGATGCAGTCGAACAGGTCCACCCCGCGGTGGACGCCCTCGAGGAGGTCGAGCGGGGTGCCGACGCCCATGAGGTACCGCGGGCGATCGTGCGGCAGGGCCGCGGTGACCTCCGCCGTCATGTCTTCGCGCTCGGACCTGCCTTCTCCGACGGCGAGGCCGCCGATCGCGTAGCCGTCGAAGGGCATGTCGGTGAGCGCGCGGGCGCTCTCCCGTCGGAGGTCCGCGTGGCAGGCGCCCTGGACGATGCCGAACAGCGCCATGTCGCCGTCGCCGCGCGCCGCGAGGCTCCGCGCCGCCCACCGGTGCGTGCGGTGCATCGCGTCTTCGGCGGTCGCGCGCGGCACGGTCGACGGCACGCAGTGGTCGAACACCATCGCGATGTCCGCGCCGATGCGGCGCTGCGCCGCCACGCTCGCCTCCGGGGTGAGGCGCAGCCGCTTGCCGCTCTGCGGCTGGGCGATCGTCGCGCCGTCCTCGTCGATCGCGGCGTCGAGGGAGTACACCTGGAACCCCCCGGAGTCGGTCAGCACCGCGCCGGGCCAGCCCATCCAGTCCGCGAGCCCACCGACCGCGTCGAAGACCTCGAGCCCCGGCCGCTGCGCGAGGTGCCACGTGTTCGCGAGGAGCATCGTGGCGCCGGCCGCCCGCACGTCCTCGGTGAGCTGCGCCCGCACGGTGCCCTGCGTGGCGACGGGGAGGAACTGCGGGGTCTCGATGTCCCCGCGCGCGGTCCGGAGCCGGCCCCGCCGCGCGCGCGAGCCGTCGGCGGTCGCGAGGAGGGAGTACGTCGGGCGAGGCATGCCGTGCTCGTGTGTAGCTCGCCCGCCGCCCTACAGCCGCGCCTCCCCCGACCGATGTGGACCCGTGGTTTTGCTCCATGCCCTCACGCGCGCGCCGGCGGGCCTCGCGGGGAGCGAGGCCCGCCGGTTCGTCCTGCGCAACCAGCTCTCTGTGGTCGCCATCGTCACGCACGCGTCGCTGGCGGCCATCTTCTGGGCCGCGGGGTTCGAGTCGCTCGCGGCCTGGAGCGTGGCCGTGCTCCCGTACTTCGTCGGGCTCATCGCGCTCAACTGGTCGGGCCGACACTCCCTCGCGCTCACCCTCGCGCTCGCGGAGGCCAACGTCCACACGTTCGTCTGCGCCTGGGTCCTCGGTTCGGGCTCGGGGGCCGGGTACCCGCTGTTCGTGCTCGCCTTCATGCCGCCCGTGCTGGCGCCGTCGCGCGGGCGGGGCTGGGTGTGGGTGTGGGTGCTCACGCCGCTCGTCTTCTTCCTCGGGGTCGAGCTGCTCCCGCCGCCCCCGGGCGCCCACGTCGTGTCCGGGCGGGTCGAGCTGTGGCTCGACGCCGCCAACACCGTCGCCACGTTCGTGTTGATCGCGACCGTCGGCTGGTACAGCACGGCGCTGTCCGACCGCTTCGAGGCCGCGGCCGAGCGCAGCGAGCGCCGCATGCGCGAGCTCCTCGAGAACCTCGTGCCGAAGCGGATCGCGCACCGCATGTTGGCCGGAGAGCCGCGGATCGCGGACACCCTCGCGGACGCGTCGGTACTCTTCGCGGACCTCGTCGGCTTCACCACCTGGTCGGCCTCTCGCCCGGCCGTCGAGGTGGTCGAGCGCCTCGGGCGGATCTTCGCCCGGTTCGACGCGCTGACCGAGGCCCACGGCCTCGAGAAGGTGAAGACCATCGGCGACGCCTACATGGCGTACGCGAACATCGTCGACCACGGCACGGCGCACACCGCCCGCCTCGTGTCCCTCGGCCTCGCGCTCCGGGACGCCGTCCGGGAGGCGTCGGGCGACGGCGCCCTCGACGTCCGCATCGGCGTGCACGCCGGCCCCGTGGTCGCGGGGGTCCTCGGCGAGAAGCGCGTGCTCTACGACCTCTGGGGCGACACGGTGAACACCGCGGCGCGCATGGAGTCGCACGGGCGCCCAGGGGCCGTACACGTGAGCGAGGCCGTGGTCGAGCGCGTCGGATCGAGGTTCGACCTCGAGGACTGCGGTTTCACGATCGTCAAGGGCAAGGGCCCCATGCGCACGTGGATCGTGCTCGGCGAGCGTCAGCGCGCGGTGGGGTGAGCGTCCCAGAACGCGAACATCCCGTCGCGACCGTCCCAATCGCGACCGGGCGTGTGGCCCTGTCCAGGCCAGATGGTGAGCTGCGACGTGAAGCCGGCGTCGGTGAGCGCCTCGTGCGCGTCCCGCATCCCGGCCACCCACTGCGTGTCCGTCTCTCCCGCGGCGTTGTGGAACGCGAGCCCTTCAAGCTTGTTGTGCTTGAACTGCTGGAAGTAGCCGGGAGCGCCGGTGATCGTGACGAAGCGCGCGGCGAGGTCGGGGCCCACGACGTTGTAGGCGAGGTAGCCGCCGTTGCTGTGGCCGACGAGGTGGGTGGCCGCCGCGGGGCCGAAGCAGGCCGCCACCTCGTCGAGCAGCGCCTCCACCGGCGGCGAGACGTTCGGATAGTCGCCCTCAGCGCCGACGAACGGCATGACGATGCGGTATCCGCGCGGATCCTCGTCGAAGAACGACGCCCACGTGGCCTCGGCGCTGCGCTTCGTCCCGTCGCCGCCGGGCAGGAAGATCACGAGGTTTGCGGGACCGACCACGCCCTCGGGGTGCTGCGCGAAGTATGTCGACGCCGTCGCGCTCTCGACCTCGTGGCGCCCCGGCTCGGCGGCCGGGCACCCCGCCGCCGGCGCCCAATCCGCGGCGGTGTCGGCGCTGTCGGCGGTGTCGGCGACGTTGGGGTCGTCGTTCGCGCGTTCGGTCGAAGCGCAGGCCAGGAAGAGCAGGGTCATACGCGAGTCTACTCTCCGCCCCACGCCCCGTCCGCCTCGACCTCCTGCCCGATCGCGTCGAGGGCGGCCTCGATCGCGTCCCAACGCGCGGCGGTCATGACGCCGAGCCCGTCGGTGCCGGTGACGAACGGGCGCTGACGGGCGACGACACAATCGAGCTGCGCTGGCGCGAGATTCAGGTTCGCCTTGGAGATTTCGACGTTCGCGCGGGATGGGTCGGCGAGGTAGCCCTCCCAGCCGGCGCGCACGGCGCCGCGCAGCGCCGCGACCCAGGGCGTGTCCTTGTCCTCGGCGCGCACGACCACGAGGGAGGCGTAGGGGTTCCAGCCCGCGTCGCGCCCAGGCAGGAAGTCGACCTTCAACCCCTGGGCCTCGGCGATGCACGGCTCGCTGGTGATGTACGCCTGCTGGACGAGGGTGGGGTCGGCGGCGAAGGGCCCGATCGTGCCGGAGGTGGGCACCATCCGCACCGCGTCGCCCCACGCGTACCGGGAGGCGAGAAAGAGCTGGAACGGCGAGCCCTGCTCGATCGCGACGGTGCCGCGCACGTCCTCGAAGCGACGGAGCCCGGCGTCGGCGTGGCTCATCAGGCCGAGCGGGGAGTCCTGGAAGCCGGGGAAGATCGCCACGGCGTCGAGGCCCTTGGCGCGACGGACCAGGAGATCGTCCGCGCCGGTGATCGCCACGTCGACGCGACGGGCCTCGAGGAGCTCGAGCACGGGAACGCCGGGGCCGCCCGGCACCAGGGTGAGGTCGATCCCGGCGGCGGCGGCGGCTCCAGAGAGCTTCGCTTCGTAGAACCCGCCGAACTCGGGCTCGGGGTACCAGTTGAGCGCCATCTGGACCGCGCGCGGCGCCGGGGCCTCGGGCGTGGCGGTGGGGGTCGGGGTCGCGCAGGCGAGGAGGACGAACCACATTCAGGCTCCGTACCACCGCCCGACCGCGCGCGCCTCGACGGCCCGCACGGCGGCGTGAAGGGTGAACGCCAGCGCCGCGGCGCACACGATCGCGGCGAAGCTCAGTTCGGACTTCGCGGATCGCGCCGCGAACAACACCAGCCACCCGAGGCTCGCCGGGGCGCCGTTGCTCCCCACGAATTCCCCGACGATCGCGCCGATCACCGCGAGCCCGGCGGCGCTGCGCAGGCCGGCGAAGGTGGCGGGGAGCGACGCGGGCACCCGCAGCAGGAGGAGCTCCTGAAGGCGGCTCGCGCCGAGGAGCCGCAAGAGGTCGACCTGCTCCTGCAAGGGCGCCCGCAGCCCGGTCGTTGCGGCGGCATAAACAGGATAGAACGCGGCGATCGCCGCGGTGACCGCGGCCACCGGCACGCCGTAGCCGAGCCAGGTCACCAGCAGCGGGGCGATCGCCACGATCGGCACGACCTGAACGACCACGGCGTACGGGGCGATGGCCGCCCGGGCCGCGTCGCTCGCCCACGCGGCGCCGGCCGCGGAGATCCCAAGGAGAGACGCGACGACCAGGCCGAGGACGGCGCCCTCCGCGGTGGTCGCGGTCGCCTCGAGCAGCCGCGCGTGGTGCGTCGGAAACGCCCAGAGGACCTGCACCGGCGACGCGAGCAGCAGCGGGCCGGCCCGCGCCGCCGCGAGGTGCCACGCGACGAGGCCGGCGAGCACCGCCGCGAGGCCCACGAGGCGATCGCGCGCGATCATGCGGCGTACAAGCTCCGGATGTGGGCCGCCAACGCGTCGGCGTCGCCCGCGCGCACCGGCCAGTCGCCGCGCACGCGGAGCGGGGGTCCGTCCACCGCGATGATGCGCGAGCACATGCGCGTCGCGTCGTCGAGGTCGTGGGTGACGAGGATCGTCGTCCATCCCTGCTCGTGCGCCATGGTCGTGGCCACGTCCCGCACGGCGGCTCGGGTGAGCCCGTCGAGCGCGGCGAAGGCTTCGTCGAGCAGCACGAGCTCGGGCCGGGACACGAGCGCGCGCGCGAGCGAGCCGCGCATCTTCTGCCCTCCGCTGAGCGCGGCCGGGAGCTTGTCGGCGTGCTCCGCGAGGCCGACGCGACGGAGCGCCTCGGTCACGTCGCCGATCGTCCCGAAGCGCCCGGGGAGCGCGACGTTCTGCCGTAGGGTGAGCCAGGGGAGCAGGGCGGCGTCCTGGAACACCATGGCCTTGCGCGCGGGCACGCCCTCGATCGTGCCGGCGTCCACCCGTCGGATCCCGGCGATCACCCGCAGTAACGAGCTCTTTCCACAGCCGCTCGGCCCGACGATCGCGGTCGCCGCGCCGCGTTCGATCGTCAGGTCGAGCCCGTCGAGCAGGGTCGTGTCGCCGAGGCGCCAGCGGAGCCCGCGGAGCGCGAGGTCGGTCACGGGCGTCCGAGCGCGCCGCGGAGCTCGACGTCGACGTCGCCGCGGGCGGCGCGGACCTCGATCTCCCCGGGCGAAGCAGCGCCGCGCATCTCCATGCACATCTGGCGCGCCCGCAGGAGGACGACCACCGGCGCCCCGCCGAGGCTCGTGTGGAGGTGGTCGGCGAGCTGGGCGGCGAGGCGCTCCTGGAGCTGGGGTTGACGCGCGAAGTGATGGAGGGCCCGGGGGAAGGCGCCGAGGCCGGCGATGCGGTCGATCGGACGGTACGCCACCCCGCACGTCCCGTGAAAGGGCAGGAGGTGATGGGCGCACAAGCTGTGGAAGGGAAGATCGCGGAGGATGACGAGGTCGCGGCCCGGGGCGTCGAAGGTGTCGAGCGGCGGCGGAGGGCCCTTCGGCGCAAAGGCACGAAGGACGTCGGTGAAGCGCGCGGGGGTGTCCGCCCCCTCGGGGTCGGCGCGGTAGCCGAGGGCGTCGAGCACCGCGGCGACGTGGTCTTCGAGGGTCATCCCGGGCTCGGTAACCAACCGCGACGCGCCTCGATATGGGCGCGGTTCTCCGAGGAGGCTCCGATGAGCGTCGACACCGGCCCCGCCGCCCGCCATCTTCACAGCGCGCTCACCGCGCTTCAGCAGGGAAAACCGGACGAAGCCCGCGCCGAGGGGCTCGCCGCGCTCGAGGGCTTCAGCGTCGGAGCCGACCGCACCGGCGCCGCCGCGGCTCACCAGGTGCTCGCCATGGTGGGCATCTTCACCGGACGGCTCGATCAGGGCCTGCTCCACGTGGACGCCGCGATCCCCCTCCGCGAGGCGACGGGCGACGCCGAGGGGGTCGCCAGCTTGTGGCAGGAGCGCCTCGAGATCGCGCTGCGCCTCGGGGACATCGCCCTCGCGGTCGAGTCCGGACGCGGGCAGGTGGCCGCCCTCGCCGACAGCCCGGATCGCGAGGCGCGCGCCCACGCCGCGCACCAGCTCGCCCAGGTGCTCCTGCAGTCGGGCGTGGACGGCGAGGCCGAGGCGCTCGCCCAAGGCGCCCTCTTCGAGCTCGGCGACGTCGGCACCGAGCGCGCGCGCAGCGCCCTGTTCCTGTTGCTCGCCAGCATCCACCTGCACCGCGGGGCGCCCGAGCGCGCGCTCGGCGTGGCCCGCCAGGCCCTCGACCTGTCGCGGCAGGCGAAAAACCGGAGCGCGGAGATCGACGCCCTCCAGCACCTCGGGGTCGTCCACCACGCCCTCGGCGACCACACGATGGCGCGCCGCGTGCTCGAGGAGGCCCTGGTCGGCCGCGAGCTCATGAAGGACGACGCCGGCAAGGCCGTGCTGCTCCGCGAGCTCGCCCAGGTCGAGCTGGCGTTGGGGCTGGCGTCCGACGCGTGGGGCCGGTTCCGGTACGCCGTGCGGACCCTGCGCGAGTCCGGCGACGTGCCGGGTGAGGTGGCGACGCTTCAAGTGTTCCAGGAGATCGCCTCGAACGCTGGGGATGGCGAGGTCTCCGCCGAGGCGTGCCGCTTGTTGCTCGACGCGGCCGAGCGCACCGGCGACGACGAGGCGGTCGCGGCCGCGAGCTTCGTGCTCGCCACGCGGCTCGCGGCGGTGTCGGACCTCGCGGGGGCGGTGCGCCAGTTCGAGCGCGCGCGCGATCTCCAGGCCGCGGCGGGGCTCTCCGTGGAGTCCGCCATGTCCGCCGGGATGCTCGGGCAGTGCGTGTTCGTGCTCGGACGCCACGACGAGGGGCTCGCGCTCGTGCGCGGCAGCCTGTCGGTGCTCCAGTCGTCGGGGGCGCCCGCGGTGGCGATCGTGCAGGAAATCCTCAAGGAGCTGGAGTCGATTGCCGAGATCGCCTCGCGGGAGGTTTGATGGCGCGCGCACGAGGCTACGCCCCGCTCGACGTCACCGACGCGAGCGTCGCGATCGTCCAGTCCATCCGCGCGCGGGCGCGCGCGGCCGGGAAGGGGCACGTCGCGGTGTTCGACCTCGACGGGTGCCTCTTCGACACCCGGCCGCGGCAAGTGCAGATCTTTCGCGAGCTCGCGGCCCAGCGCGCGCTCGACGGCCTGTACCGCGTGGAGGTCGATCACTTCCGGGACTGGTCGATCTCCAACACCCTTCGCAACGCCGGTCTCGACGACGCCTTCGTCGCGGCGCGGGTCGACGAGGTGCGCACGTGGTGGCAGGCGCACTTCTTCACGAGCCGGTACGTCGGCTTCGACCACGCGATGCCGGGCGCGGTGTCCCTCGTGCGCGAGGTGCACGAGGCCGGGCTGTTCGTGGTGTACCTGACCGGCCGCGACGAGAGCATGCGCGCCGGCACCGAAGAGGCCCTGCGACGCTTCGGGTTCCCCTATGACCGCGAGCGCACCTCGCTGCTCGTGAAGCCCGACGCCCGAACCGACGACACCGCGTTCAAGGAGAGCGCCCTCGCGGTCATCGCGGAGCTCGGGGACGTCGTGTTGTACATGGACAACGAACCGTCCAACGTCAATCTCTTCCATCGCGCGCACCCGGAGGCGCTCGTGGTGTTCGTGGAGACCGATCACTCGGACAAGGCGGACGAACCGAACCCGGAGCTCCCGTGGCTGCGCAGCTTCCTCGACCACCCGGTCTGAAGCCCGCCCCGCGCTCCGCGGGTCGTCGCGATCGGCTGCTCGACCAGATCGTCGAGCACCTCGTCGCCGTCGGCATCGCCGAACTGTCCCTGCGCCCGCTCGCGCAGGCGCTCGGCACGAGCACGTACAGCCTGAGCTACCACTTCGGCAGCAAGGACGGGCTGGTGCATGCCGCAGTAGTCGAGCTCGAAAGTAGGCAGTTGGTGTCCGTCGACGCCGCGCTGCGCGGCGCGCCGGCCGGGGGCCTGGAAGAGGTGCTCGTCGCGATCTGGGGGGCGATCGTCGCGAACCTGCCGACGGAGCGCGTGCTGCTCGAGTTAGCGATGTCGCGCTCCTCGGAGCTGCCCGACGCCCTCCGCGCGCGCCTGAGCGGGGCCTGGGTGGCCGCGATCGGGGCGATGTTCGAGGCGCGCGGGATGCCGCGCGCGTCGGCGCTGGTCGAGGCGACGATCCTCAACGCCCTGTTCGTCGGCCTCGAGGTCGACCTCATGAACACGGGGGACCACGCGCGCGCCGTGGCGGCGGTGCGCGCATACGGCGCGCGCACACATCGCGATTGGGTCAGCCGCGCGAAGGCCGGGTGACCGGCCGGGCGGCGCGCGGCCAGAGGCCCGCCGCCATGCCCACGGTCGCCATCGCGCCGACGAGCTGTACGGGCGGAATCCCGGATGCGAGGCCGATGATGCCGAGGACGGGGCCACCCAGGTACCCGACGCCGATCATCGCCTCGTGGGCCCCGCCGGACTCGACGTCCCCCTTGCCGACGGACATGCCGTAGTACAACGCCGAGAAGTAGACGGCGGCGTGGCCCGCGCCGAACAACGCGAGCCCGGCGAGCACCGCGGGCACGCTGCCGCCCGACAACACGAGCGCGAAGCCCCCGAGCAGCCCGGCCACACCGCCCACGAGGGTGCGGCGCCGGCCACGCCAGGCGCCGTTGCGCGTGAACGCGTAGAACAGGACGAACCGGGCGATCATCCACACCGAGGTCAGCGCGGCGCCCAGGGTGCCCTCGAGGCCGACGCCGGCCCAGACGCCCGGCAGCAGCGGCGTGAGCGTATAGAGCAGGAGGTAGGCGATCGGGAGCAGGACGCGGCTCTGGCGGAGGAGCTCGCGGTAGTGGTCCGGCGCTCCAGGGCCGCCGTGGGCGTCCTCGTGGGGGGGCGGCTCGGCCGGCAACGCGGCGATGGCGGCGCCGAGCGCGAGGTGGAACGCCAGCAGCACGCCGAAGGTGAGGGCGAGGTCGTGACCGATCGCCGCGACGAGCCAGAGCGCCGGCGCGAGCGCGAGCGACCAGGTCAGGTTGAAGCGTCCGATCGCCTGGTGCATGCCGGCGGGGTGGCGCGCCGCGTATCCCTCCACGAGCGGCCACATGAGCCCCGCCGCGCCGTTGTACAGGGCCACCGCCGCCCACAGCCCCCACACCGGCGGGGTGAACGCGAGGACCAGCGCCGCCGCGAGCGAGACGGCGTTCCCGAGGTGCAACGCCGATCGGGCGCCGATCGCCCGTCCGAGGCGGCCGGCGACGAGGGCCCCGGGGACGTAGAGCAGGAAGGTCGCGATGGCGAGGCGCAGGCTGTCGTCGTCCTCGAACCGGTACGCCTCGCGGGTGAGGAAGTAGATGCCGTGAGCGACGACGCCCCCGGCCGTGCTGAGGAGTGCGGTGAGGGCGAGCGCCATGCCGGGCGGGCTATCGCGCGCCGCCGGCGTCCCGCACGCCGGGCTCAGCCGCCGACCGCGTACTTCAACGCGCCGGTCGTGGCGTCGTAGTAGGTGACGTGCACCCGGTCGTCCGGGCCGATCGCGAGGCTCGGGGCGCGCCCGACGTCGCCGGCGCTGTCGACCGTGATGACGGACCACGTCGACCCCTCGTACGTGGCGACCTTGAGGTTGCCGTTCGTCTCGTCGTAGTAGGCGATCCAGGGCTGGTCGGTGGAGTCGAACGCGAGCTGGGCGTAGGCGCCCACGGAGCCCGAGCTGTCGACCGCCTGCGTCGACCAGGAGCTCGACGCGTCATTGCGGCAGCCGTAGCGGAGGTCGGCGCGCGCGGCGTCCTGGAACGCGACGCAGCTCACGTCCCCGCTGGTGAGCGCGAGCGAGGTCCAGAGGCCGTCGTCCTCGATGGTCTCGCTGTAGACGAGCGAGTCGAACTCTAGGTCCCACTTGGAGAACTGCGCTTCCTCCGCGAGGGTGCAGTCGTCGTAGTACGCCACCTGGTCGAACCCGTCCGTGTCGACCGCGAGCGAGGTGTAGAGCCCCATGTCGCAGGCGAAGCCGAGGATGTCGTACTGGTAGTTGTAGTCGACGTCGATGTAGAAGGCGTCGATCGCGAGGAAGTCCCACGGCGAGGTGAGGATGTCCGCGAGGATGGGCGTGTACCGCTCGTTGTCGTAGTAGGCGAAGGAGGGGAGGTTCTCTTCGTCCACGTCGATGCTGACGAAGTAGCCGATGTCGCTCGACGACGTGGCGACGGAGCCGTCCATGGCGTCCCCGTGCACCACGAACTCGTCGGACCACGTGCCGTCGGCGTCCCGGTAGATGAAGTCCAGCTCGACGACGTCGGAGGCGAAGGTGTACGCGACCTGGAAGCGGTCCGCCGTGTCGATGACCGCGTCGACGTAGTAGCCGGTGCCGGCCGCGCCCGCGTAGTCGACCACGGCGCCGCCGAGCGACCACGCGCCGGTCGTGTCGGCGCTGGCGTACTGCAAGGTGCCGCCGTCCGCGTCGTAATAGGCGACGTGCACGTTGCCGGCGCTGTCGACGGCGACCGCCGAGGAGCTCCCGCAGTCCTTGCCGGCGTCGACGGTGGCGACGTCGAAGCGCTCGTCGACCGTGCCGTCGCAGTCGTCGTCCGCGCCGTTGCCCGCCACCTCGGGGTCGCCGGGCGACACCGACGCGTCGCCGTCGTCGCAGTCGTCGGCCGACGCGTAGCCGTCGGCGTCGAGGTCGTCGTCGGGGGTCGTCGGGTCGCAGTCGTCGTCCACGCCGTTGTAGGGCGTCTCCTGCTCGGCGGAGGACACCGCGTCGTCGTCGTCGTCGCAGTCGCCTTCGTTCTCGGTCACGCCGTCGCCGTCGTCGTCGACGTCGTCCGGGTCGACGTCGGTGTCGGTGTCGGTGTCGGTGTCGGTGTCCGAGTCCGTGTCGGTGTCGGTGTCCGCGTCGGTGTCCGTGTCGGTGTCGGTGTCCGAGTCGGCGTCGGTGTCCGGCGAGGGCTCGTCGGACGCGTCCTTGAAGTCGTCGGAGCAGCCGAGCACGAGGAGGAGGGGCAGTAGGGCCGCGAGCATGTTCAACTCCTTACCGCTCGCGCGTATGCATCAGGACGGGGCCGGTGTCAACCGCCCCGAGCCGGGCCGCCGCGATACGCCGGTGAGGATGGCCGAACTCCTGCTGACGCACGCGTACTTTCTCGCGGCGGACCCCCACGAGCAGGAGCTCATGCGCCCCTTTCCGCCGTTGGGGCTCCAGTACCTGGTCGCGTGGCTCCGGCGCGAGGAGGTCTGCTCCGTGGAGTGGTGGGACGCGACCTGGCAGGCGGGGCCGGAGGCGTTCGCGGCGGTGGTGGCCGACGTCGATCCCCGCGTGGTCGGGTTCTACGGCCACCTCGTGACGCGCGACGCCGCGCGCCGCATGATCGCCGCGTGCGGCGATCGGCGCATCGTCGCCGGCGGGCCCGACCCCGTCCAGGGGCTCGACGTCTACTTCGACATGGGGGTCGAGGTCGTGGTGATCGGCGAGGGGGAGCTCACCCTCGCGGCGCTCGTGCGCCACCTCGCCGCGAACGGCTATCGCTGGGACTGGTCGACGCTCGCGTCCGTCGAGGGCATCGCCTTTCGCGCGCCGGACGGGGCGATCGTCCGCACTCCGCCCCGACCGCTGATCCGCCCGCTCGATCGGCTCCCCTGGCCGCACCGGGCCCCGTCGGACCACGCGGCCTACTTCGCGGCGTGGCGCGCTCGTCACGGCGAGACCGCGATGAGCCTCGCCACCAGCCGCGGCTGCCCGTTTCATTGCACGTGGTGCTCGAAGCAGGTGTTCGGCGACACCTTCCGTCGGCGCGACGTGGAGTCCGTCATCGACGAGATGGCGCACTTGCGCGACGTGTGGAAGCCGGACCAACTCTGGTTCGTCGACGACCTGTTCACGATCAACCGCACGTGGGTGCGGCGCTTCTGCGCGCGCGTCGTCGAGCGGCGGGTGGTCGTGCCCTTCTACGTGATCGCGCGCGCCGGCAGCATCGACGCCGAGCTCGCGCGGGAGCTCCGCGCGGCGGGCTGCTGGCGCGTGTACCTCAGCGCGGAGAGCGGCGCCCAGTCCGTCCTCGACGCGATGCGCAAGGAGACGACCGTCGAAGAGCAACTCCTGGCGGCCGAGCGCCTGCACGCCGCGGGCATCGAGGTGGGCACGTTCGTCATGCTCGGGTACCCGGGCGAGACCCACGCCGACGTGCTCGCGACGCGCGACATGCTCCGTCGGATGGACCCGGAGGTCTCGCTGCTCTCCGTCGCTCACCCGATGAAGGGCACCGCGTTCCACGAGGCCGTCGCGGCGCGGATCACGGGGGAGCGCAACGGGCGCGTGCTCTTCGAGAAGACGTATTCCGACGTTTATTATGCCGCGGCCCAACGCCTCCTTCACGCCGAGCAGGGCGTGCGTCGCGCGCGCGCGGCGGGGGACGTGTTCGCGGCGGCACGTCATGCCGCGCCGTGGCCGTGGTGGCGCGCACAGATGGCGGTGCTCGCGCGGCGTTAGGATGCGCGGCATGAGCACCCCGACTCAGTTCGAAGAGGGCACCACCCTCGACCGCTTCCTGCTCGACACCATGCGGGAGCACACGCACGCCACGGGCACCTTCGTCACGCTCATCAAGCAGGTCGCGCTCGCGGCCAAGCTCGTGAGCGCGCGCGTGAACCGCGCGGGCCTCGCGGGCATGTTCGGCGCCACGGGCACGATGAACATCCAGGGCGAGTACGTCCAGAAGCTCGACATCTACGCGAACGAGACGTTCAAGCGCGCCATCGAGCACGCCGGGGTCGTCTGCCTGATGGTGTCCGAAGAGGAAGAGGCGCCGATCCCGGTGCCGGAGCCCTTCCCGAACGGCCCCTACGTCTTCTGCATGGACCCGCTCGACGGGTCGAGCAACATCGACACGAACGCCTCCATCGGCACGATCTTCACGATCTTCCGGCGCTCCTCCGACGGCGGCCCGGGCACCCTCGCGGACGTGCTCCGCCCGGGCACGGAGATCGTCGCGGCCGGGTACGTCGTGTACGGGGCCGGCACGGTGCTCGTGCTCTCCACGGGCGAGGGCGTCCAGGGGTTCACGCTCGACCCGACCGTCGGCGAGTTCTTCCTGTCGCACGCCGATATCCGCCTCACCCCGTCCACCCGCACCTACTCCTGCAACGAGGCCTACGCCGCGCAATGGGACCCCCGCCTGCGCGCCTGGCTCGCGTCCGCGAAGGACCCGAAGGCCGGCTGGTCCGCGCGGTACATCGGGTCGCTGGTGGGCGACGTGCACCGCAACCTGGTCAAGGGCGGGGTGTTCCTCTACCCGCCCACCGCGAAGGCCCCCGCCGGCAAGCTCCGCGTGCTCTACGAGGCTTTTCCCCTCGCGTTCCTGGCCGAGGCGGCGGGCGGCGCCGCGAGCGACGGCACGCGGCGCATCCTCGAGCTCACCCCTACCGACATCCACCAGCGGACTCCGTTGTTCCTGGGGAATCGCGACACGATCGCGGAGATCGTGGCCGCGCTGGCGGCCGGCGGTTGATCGCGCCCCCCACGCCCCTGAGGCCGTCGCCCGTGCTCGTGTCGAGCGACGAGGTCGAGCAGATCACGCACGGGGAGCACCGTGCGCGCCTGCGTAAGGAGCTGCTGATGGTGGACGGTCGTCTGTCGGTGGTGCGCAAGCACCGCGCGGATGGGCCCCCCGGCCCCGCGGTCGTGCTCATCCACGGGTTTGCACAGAACCGTTACACCTGGCACATCTCCCGGCGCAGCCTCTCGGCGTGGCTCGCGGACGCCGGCTTCGACACCTGGAACGTGGAGCTGCCCGGCCACGGGCGCTCGCGCGCGAACGCGAGCCCGGAAGAATTCAAGGACTACGTGGATGATCTGTCGCGGGTGCTCGAGGTGGTGGGCGCGCCGGCGTTCCTCGTGGGGCACTCTCTGGGCGGGGCGGTCGCGTACGCCACGGCGACACAGGCGCCGGTGCGCGGCGTGGTGGGGATCGCGGGCCTCTTCCACTTCGCGCGCACCAACCGCACCCTCCGGCTCCTCTGTGCGCTCTCGGCCCGGATCGGTCGGGGGCCCGTCGGCGCGGTGAACGTGCGCACCCGGCTCGTGGGTCGGGTATTGTCCAAGTTGTATGGGATTTCGGACATCATGGGCTACGCGTTCCCCATCAGCGGCTGGGCCCCCGGCAGCATGGAAGAGGACCTGCTGGCGGAGCGGCTCGACAAGGGCTTCGATTGGACCAGCGCGAGCGTGTGGCTCGAGATGACGAAGTGGTCGATCGATCGCCGCTTTGCATACGAGGAGCAATGGCGTCGGACGGACGTCCCCCTGCTCGTGCTCGCGGGCGATCTCGACCACCTTCAGCTCCCCGCCGACGCGAAGACGGCGTTCGACCTGTCTGGAAGCTCGGACCGCACCTTCGTCACCCTGGACGACTACACCACCGGGCACCACTGGGGGCACCTCGACATCCTCCTCGGGCGCCACGCCCCCGCGCACGTGTGGCCCCTGCTCGGCGATTGGTTGGCGGCGCGATGAGCCCGATGCGCAGGGTCACGTGGTCCGACGTGGTCGTCCACGAGCGCATCGGCGAGGGGGGCATCGCGGACGTGTTCCGGGCGGCGTGGGCGGGGCGCGAGGTCGCGCTGAAGGTGCTCCGCGACGTCGATCGGGTCGGGCTGAAATCGAGGTTCTTACGGGAGGGGCGCCTCCTGCAGCGCCTCGAGCACCCCGGTCTGGCCGGCTGCCACGCCGTCATCGACGACGAGGCGCCCGCGATCCTCCTCGAGCTCCTCCGGGGGGAGCCGCTCGACGTACGCGTGGCCCGCGCGCCGCTGACGGGCGACGAAGGCGTGCTGGTGGCGTCGTCACTGCTCCGGACGCTCGGGTACCTGCACGAGCGCGGGGTGGTGCACCGCGACGTGAAGACGTCCAATGTGTACATGGTGGACGACCGGCGCGTGGTCCTGCTGGATCTCGGGCTCGCGGTCGAGCCGGGCGATCCGTCGGTGACGACCCTCGGCGACATCGTCGGCACCCACGCGTACATGGCGCCCGAGCAGATCGCCGGCGCCGAGACCGACCACCGCGCCGACCTCTACGGCCTCGCCGTCACCCTGTACGAGGCGCTGTGCGGCGAGCGGCCCTTCTACGCCCGTGGGCTCGCGGGGTTCCTCGAGGCGCACCGCGCGGGCAACAGCGTGCCGCTCATCGAGCGGGTGCCCGGGGTGCCCGTTCGGCTCGCGGCGTTGATCGACCGGATGATGGCGCGAGACCCCGCGGCGCGCCCGGCTTCCGCGGCGGCGGCGTTGGCGCTCCTGACCGGCACCGTCGGGACGCGGCGGGGCCTCGAGATGCCGCCGCTCGTGGGACGATCCGCCGCGATCGGCGCCATCCAGTCCGTGATCGACGCGGGCGGGACGCTCCGGGTTCGAGCGGAGGTAGGCGCGGGCGCCGGGGTGATCGCCCGCAGCGCCCGATCCGCCGCACGGGCCGAGCAGGTGGAGCAGGCGACGCTCCGCTGCCGTCCAAACGCGGACGTGGCGGCGTGCCGCGCCATGCTGGCCCGCGAGCTCGACGCGATGATCGCGCCGGTGGCGCCGACCGACGAGGCGATCCGCGCGGCCCTCGGGCGGCTCGCCGCGGAGGGAGGTCGGTTCCTGCTCGTCGTGGAGGACCTCGACTCGGCCCCGGAGGGCGTGTCCGCGTGGGTGCGCGCGCTCGCCGGCGTACCCGGGCTGGCGCTGGTCGTGACCGGGCTCGGCTGGGAAACGGACGGGTGGCCCGGGCGAACGATCGAGCTCCGCGCTCTTCAATTGTCCGAGACGCGCGAGCTGGTGGCCGGCATGTTGGGCACCCCGTCGCCGCCGCCCGGCCTCGACGCGCGCATCCACGCGGCGAGCAGCGGGCTGCCCGCCCTCGCGGTGGCGTTGATGCGCGAGCTCTACGAGCGCGGCGTCGTCTGGTGCGAGGGGCTCGGCGAAGACGGGGGGCTCGCCTGGGCGTTCGACCCGACCGCCGGGGTCGAGCCCGGCGACGACGTGTCGCGCGCGTTCGGAAGGGCGCTCGCGACCCTCCCCGGGGCGGCCCGGGCCCTCGTCGAGACCGCGGCGGTCGCCGGCGAGCCCCTGCCGCTGGGCGTGCTCCTCCGGGCGGCGGGGGTCGACGCCTCGGGGATCGACCTCGGGCCGGCGCGGCGCATCGGGGCGCTCGACGTCCGCGTCGACGGCGAGGAGTGGGTGACGCTCCGCCGTGCCGTGCTCGAGCCGATCGTGGTCGGCGCCCTCCCGCGCGAACGACGCCGGACGATCCACGCCGCCCTCGCGCGCGCCGCGGGCGAGCGCGAGATCGGGGAGTGGGAACGTCGGTTCCTGACTGTCCACGCGGCGCGGGGCGCCGAGTCGCCGGAGCACACCCAGGCGCTGCTCGACCTCGGGGAGTGGCTCGCGACGACCAACCGCGCCGCGGAGGCCCTCGCGGTGCTCGACGTGGCGTCCACGCTGCCGCTCGCCGGCGGCCGGGCGCTCGCGCGCCTCGCCCTCGCGCGCGGCGAGGCGCTCTGCTCCCTCGCACGGCTTCCGGAGGCCCGCGCCGCGATCGACGCGGGCACCGTCCTCGCGCGCGAAGCGGAGTCTCCGGCGGATCGCGCCGGGGGCGACTCGGCCGAATCGGCGCCGCTCGGGGCCGTCGGTCGGCGCGCGCGCCTGGCGTTGGCCGAGCTGCACTTCACCGCGGGCGCGATGCTCTCGGTCGACCTCGCGGCGGACGTGGTGCAGCTCGCGGGTCACGAGGACGTGCGCGGGCTGCTCCTCGCCGCAAACCTGAGGTACCGACTCGGGGATCTCGCGGCGGCGGCCGCGGACGCCGAGCGATGCGCGGTGCTCGCGGCGGACAACGAGCGGCTCGAGGTCGGCGCGCGCCTGTTGGCGGCGCGCGTCGCGCTCACGCTCGGGGACACGGGGCGGGCGGTGGATCGCCTTCGCGCCCTCGTGGCGGAGCTGCGGGGTCGGCACCGCCACTTCGTCGCGGCCGAGGCCCTCGGCTGGCTCGCGCACGCGCTCCTCGCGGCCGGCCGTCTCGGGGCCGCGCTCGAAGCCGCGACGGCGGCGATCGACGTCTCCCGGGTCAACGCGCTCCCGTGGCGGTTCGCGTTCGCGGAGATCCGCTGGGCGGAGATCCACATCGCGTGCGGCGATCTCGACACCGCCGACGCGGTGCTGCGGCGGCACGCCGCGAGCGGCGAACGCGGGGTGCCGTGGTTCGTGCGGCGGGCCTGGCTCGAGGCGGCGTGCGCGCTCCGTGACGCGCACGGCGACACGCCCTCCGCCCTCGCGGCGCACCTTCGCGCCCATCGCGCCGGTCGCGCGGCGGGCGATCACCTCGTCGAGGCCTTCCACGGGGGGATGTCCGCCATCCTCACGGCGGAGGTCGACGGCGTCGCCAACGCCGCGGAGCGCCTCCAGAGTATCGGCGCCCACCGGGCCCTCGCGCGGCTGTTCCTCCTCGGAGCGGTCGTGGGGCGCGACGCCGACCTCCTCGACGCTGCCGAGACGGAGGCCCGCGCCTCGGGAGATCCGCTGCTCTACGCGGCGATCCTCGGGCGTCGGGGTGGCCCCGGGGACGGCGAGCTGCGCGACGAGCTGCTCGCCGCCGCGGCGAGCGGTGTGTACGGACCGTTGCGGGCCGCGCTCCTGTCTGGGCTCACCGGTCGTCGCGGCGCGGCCCGACGTGACAGGCAGGCGTGAGGCGGCCGGGATAGACGAGCGGAATGCCCCCGACGGACCAGTCCACCATTCAGCCCCTCGATCCTCGATCCGGTCGCCCGGTCGGGGAGCCCGTGGCGTGCACCCCGCCCGAGGACGTCGCGAGCGCGGTGCGACGGGCTCGCGCCGCGGGCCAGGCGTGGGCGTCGTCGTCGTTGGAGGACCGCAAGCGCGGGGTCCGTCGGCTCGCCGACACCCTCCTCGCGGCGGCGCAGGAGCTCGCGGACGTGCTCATCTCGGAGATCGGGAAGCCCGCGGGCGAGGCGTGGACGAGCGAGCTCGTGACGGCGCAGGAGCTCTTCGCGTATTGGCTCGACGCGATCGACGACGAGCTGCTGCCGATCCCGGTCGACCTCAATCCCCTGAACTACTCCGGCAAGACCGTCGAGGTGCGGCTCGAGCCGGTGGGCGTCGTGGGCATGATCATGCCCTGGAACTACCCGGTCCACCTGCCGCTCCGCACCATCGTGCCCGCGCTGCTCGCCGGCAACGCCGTGGTGTGGAAGCCGAGCGAGCGCGCCGCGCGCACCGGTCTGCTCCTCGGTCGCATCTTCGCCTCCTCGTTGCCCGACAACCTCGTCGTCACCGTGCACGGTGGGCCCGCCCAGGGGCGCGCGGTGGTCGAGGGCGGGGTCGATCGCGTGGTGTTCGTCGGCAGCGTCGAGACCGGCCGCGCGGTGGCGATGGCGTGCGCCGAGCGGCTCGTGCCGGTGTCCCTCGAGCTCGGCAGCAAAGACCCGGCGATCGTGCTGCACGACGCCGACCTCGAGCGCGCGGCGCGCGGCGTCGTGTGGGGCGCGTTCCACAACGCCGGGCAGGACTGCGCGAGCGTCGAGCGCGTCTACGTCGATCGTCGCATCCACGATGCGTTCGTCGCGCGCGTCGTGGCGCTCACCCGCGAGCTTCGACAAGAGACGGACGTGGGTCCGCTCATCGACGGCGGCGCGCTCGCCAAGGTCGACGCGCAGGTGCGCGAGGCCGTGGCGGCGGGCGCCGTCGCCGTCGTGGGCGGCGCGCCGAGCGGCGAGGGCTTTCACTACGCGCCCACGGTGTTGACCGGGGTCACCGACGACCTGCGCGTGATGCGCGAAGAGACCTTCGGCCCCGTGCTGCCGATCGCGGCGTTCGATACCGAGGACGAGGCGGTCTCCCGCGCGAACGCCACGCCGTACGGCCTGTCGGCCTCCGTGTGGAGCCGCGACGCGCGGCGCGCGGAGGCCCTGGTGCTGCGGGTCGACTGCGGGGTCGCGTTCGTCAACAATTGTTGCTTCACCGGGCCGCTCGGCGGCGCCGCGTGGACCGGCCGCAAGGCCAGCGGCGGCGGGGTGACCGGCTCCCGGTTCGGCCTCGAGTCGTTGGTCCGCCCGCGGACCGTGTGTGTGGATCGCTCTCGCGGCAAGCGCGAGATGTGGTGGTACCCCTACGGGGACGCGTTGGTGACGTTGTCGCGGGGGCTCTTGGAGCTCACGCGTGGGGGGGGCGCCCGACTGGCGGGCGCCCGGCTGGCTGTTTCCGGTCTCTTGAACCGGTGGAAGTAGTAGGAGTCTTCGTGCGGCGGATTCGATATCTCGGCCTCGATCTCGGTTGGACTCCTCGGGACAGCTCCGGCGGCGTGGTGCTCGAGCCCACCGGCGACGGCGGCGTTCACGTCACGGCGGCGGACACCCTTCGCACCCACGAGGACACCCTCCGCTGGGTGACCCGCTCGCGTCAGCGTTGCCAGGTCACGGTGGTGTTCAACGCCCCGATCATCGTAGAGAACCTCGGTGGCGCACGCCCGTGCGACCGCCAGCTCCAAGAGCACTTCGCGCGGTACCGCATCGACGAGTACGCGAACAACACGGTCTCCGCGAGCCATCCTCGGACGATGGGCCGGGCGCTCGTGCGCATGGGCCTCGACCCGAACCCGGCGACCGAGGGCGATCGCCTGATCGAGACGCACACCGCGGCGGCGCAGGTGCTCCTCCTCGGCGTCGATCGCCCGATCCGCACCAAGACCGGCCCGATCGGCGGCCGCAAGGAGGCGGTCCAGCGTCTCCGCGAGCTCATCCGCGAGCGCCTCATGGGCGAGTGCGCGTTGGTGCTCCACGATTCGCCGGTGCTCGACGGGCTCATGGGCGCGCACCTGCCCGACCTCAACGGCACCCGGCTCGGCGAGCTCGAAGAGAAGCTCGAGGCGCTGATGTCGGCGTACGTGGGCGCGTGGCTCGGCCAGATGGGCACCGGCGCCTGCGCGTTCCTCGGCGACCTCGACACCGGCTACATCCTCCTTCCGGATCCGTCGCGCGTGGGATAGCCGGCGGGCCTCCCTGAGGGTCCGATGAGCAGCCACTTCCTCACCGACAAGGGCCTGGCGCTCGAGAGCCGCTTCGCCGGGTGGGCGCTCGCGCGCGCCCGAGAGTTCGCGGAGCCGGGAGTCGAGCCCAACTACGCGCCGGATCGCGGCGCGGCGGTCGTACACATCGCGGTGTCGCTCGACATCGACCCGCAGGCCCGAACGCTCCGCGGCGAGGCGCGGGTGCGCTTCGGCGCCCTCGCCGGCGAGGGCGACGCCCGCACGTTGCACCTCGACGATCTCACCGTCGACGCCGTCACGTCGCCCAGCGGCGAGGCGCTCGTGTGGCGCCACCGCGACGGCGCGCTGGTCGTGCCGGCGGTCGACGAGGTCGTGGTGCGCTACCACGGGCGCCCGCGGCGTGGCCTGTGGTTCGTCGGCCCGACCGCGGCCGAGCCACATCGTGGGTTCGAGGCCTGGACCCAGTGCCAGGACGAAGACGCCCGCTTCGTGTTCCCCTGCGTGGACGCCCCCGGCGTGAAGCACCCGTTCTCGATCCGCGTGCGCGCGCCCGAGGGCTACACCGTGGTCTCCAACGGTCGGTTGGTCGGCCGCGACGGCGAGGTCTGGGTGTGGGAGCAGGCCGAGCCGATGTCGCCGTACCTGTTCAGCGTGGTCGTCGCGCGCCTCGACTCCCACGCCGGGGCGTCGGCCGCCGGGGTGCCGTTGGCCTTCCACGTGCCCGCCGGCACCGAGCGCTCCACCGTCGCGCGCGTGTTCGGGCGCACCGCGGCGATGGTCGACTTCCTGTCGGGCCTCTACGGCGCCTACCCCTGGCCCCGCTACGACCAGGTGGTGGTGCACGACTTCATCTTCGGCGGGATGGAGAACGTGGCGGCCACCACGTTGACCGACCTCGTCCTGACCGACCCGCGCGCCGCGATCGACTTCGACTCGGACGATCTCATCGTCCACGAGCTCGCGCACCAGTGGTTCGGCGACCTGTTGACCTGCCAGGACTGGTCGCAGGCGTGGCTCAACGAGGGCTGGGCCACGTGGACGGAGCACCTGTGGGCCGCCCACCACCTCGGCCAGGACGAGGCGGACTGGCACCTCTGGGAGCACCTCGGCAACTACCTGGGCGAGGACGGCGGGCGATACCGCCGGCCGATCGTCAGCTACCGCTTCAAGGCGCCGATCGACCTGTTCGACCGCCACCTCTACGAGAAGGGCGCGCTCGTCCTGCACACCTTGCGCGCCACGCTCGGCGACACCGCCTTCTGGGCGGGCGTGCGCACCTACCTCGAGCGACACCGCTTCGGCGCCGTCCACACCCGCCACTTCCAGCGGGCCCTGGAGGACGCGACGGGGCGCACCCTCGATCGGTTCTTCAACGAGTGGGTGTACGGCGCGGGCCACCCGACCCTCGAGGTGACCGTCAGCCACGCGGATGGCGCGCTCAACGTCACCGTGAAGCAGACCCAGGACGGCGAGGGCGTCGCCAAGGCCTTCGCGTTCCCGCTCACGATCGGCTTCGGCGACGAGGAGCGCACGCTCCGCATCGACGCGCGCGAGCGCACGTGGAGCCTCCCGTGCGCCGTCGCGCCCGCGACCGTCCGCGTCGACAGCGCCTTCCGCGCCCTGACCGAGCTCACCCTGAAGGCGCCGCGCTCGATGCTCGTCGCCGCGCTGCGGGGCGATCCGGGCGTGATCGGCCGCATCCGGGCGGCCAAGGCGCTCGCGGCCGACCCGCACCCCGAGGCGCTCGCGGCGCTCGTCTCCGCGCTGCGGTCCGACCCCTTCTGGGGCGTGCGCGCGGAGGTGGCCGATCTGCTCGCCGCGCGCGCGGGAGACGAAGCGGTCGCGGCGCTCGCCAGCGCGCTCACCGACGCCCACCCCAAGGCGCGGCGCCGCGTCGTGGCGGCGCTCGGCAACACGCGGAGCCCCGCGGCGATCGCGGCGCTCTCTGCGATCACCGAGGTCGATCCGAGCGTCCAGGTCGAGGGCGAGCTCGTGCGGGCCCTCTGCCGCTTGCGGGCCCCCGAGGCGCGCGCCCGCGCCGAAGCGCTGCTCGGCCGCGAGAGCTGGGGCGAGGTCCTGCGCGCGCGCGCGGTCGAAGGGCTCGGGATGCTGCGCGACGCCGAGGTCCTGCCGGTGCTGCTCGACCACACGTCGGAGCGCGTGCACCCGCGCGTCGTGACGGCCGCCTGCGCGGCCCTCGCCCGCTTGGGCGACGAGGTCGACGCCGTCCGGCTGCCGGTCGTCGAGCGCCTCTGCGTGCTCGCCACCTCCGACAGCTTCCGGGTGTGCATCGCGGCGCTCAACGCCCTCGGCGCCCTCCGCGATCCGCGGGCGCTGCCGGTCCTCACGCGCGTGCACGCGTCCGCGAGCGACGGTCGGTCGCGCCGGATCGCGTACGAGGCGGCGGCGAAGGTGCGCGAAGGCCGCACGAGCGCCGAGGGGCTCGGCGCGGTGCGCCGCGAGGTCGAGTCCCTGGTCGAAGAGAACCGCAAGCTGCGCGCCCGCATCGAGAAGGTCGAGGCCGGTCGCGGCACCTGAGCGCCGCCCGGATACGCCGGGGTTCGGAGGTCGCGTGGTTCTCCTGCTCCTGCTCCTTCTCGATCTGCCGACGGCGGGCGCCGCGCCCGCTCCGGCGCCGGTGCCGGCGTCGCCGTCGAACACCAGCCGTGCCTTGAGCTTCAACGGCGTCCGCGCCCGCCCAGAGGACCTCGCGGCCCTCGCGCGCCTCGAGGCGGCCTGGGGCCAGCCGGTGCCGGACGGCGCGTACTGGTACGACGACACCAGCGGCGCCGCGGGGGTCATGGGCGGGCCGGCGATCGCGTTCATCGGCGCCGGCCTGGGGCTCGGCGGGGTCCCGGTGCCTTCGAGCGCCTCCGGCGGGGGCACGGGCGCCCTCACGGGCGTGTTCATCAACGGCCGTGAGCTGCACCCCCTCGACGTCGCCGGCCTCACGGCGGTCCTCGGTACGGCGCCGTGGCCCGGACGGTGGTGGGTGGACGGGCAGGGGAACTACGGGCTCCCCGGCCAGGCGCCGATGGGCAACCTCGTGGCCCTGGCCGCACAGAAGCGCCCCGCCGGCGGCGCGTACTACCGGGCGGACGGCAGCCGGGGGGAGTCGACGTACGTAGGGTCGGGCTGCGCGGCGGTGAGCGGGCGACTCAGTCCTTCCAACGCGGATTCGAGCTACAGCTACTACGTCGGCTGCGAATAGCGGCCCCGCCGAGGGCGCGCCGTGACGTCGCCGGGACACCGCCGCGCTACGGCCATGGCGTGACGCGAATCGCCCACCTCTCCGATCTGCACCTGCTCGAGGACTCGGTGCTCGCCCGGCGCGGACGCGAGGGGCTGCAGGTGCGCTACCTGTCCGCGCTGCGGCGGATCGACCCCATCGACCGACGCGCCCGCGCGGAGCGCGCGCTCGCGCGCGCGCTCCGCGCGGGCTTCGATCACCTCGTCCTCACCGGCGACCTGACCGAAGACGGCGCCGTCGGCCAGTTCGAGGTGCTCCGCGACCTGCTCCTGCACGCGGGCATCCCCCCGGCGGCGGTCACCCTGGTGCCCGGAAACCACGACACCCTCGGCTGCGGCTGGGAGGCCGCGCTCCGCGGGCCGCTCGACCCGTGGCGCGCCACGAGCACCCCCGGCGCCGTCGCGCGGCTTCGCGGCGCCTCGGTGATCGCGGTGTGCAGCGCCGTTCCGCAACACTTCACGCGCAGCTCGGGCCGCGTGGGGGCCGCGCAGCTCGGCGGCGTGGCCGCCGCCGTCGCCGCGTGCGACGGTGTGGCGGTCATCGCCCAGCACCATCCGCCGTTTCGGGTTGTTGGGCAGTGGTTGCACGGCCTGCTCGACGTCGACGACGTCACGGCCCTGCTCCAAGACCAGCCGCGCGCGTCGGTCCTGCACGGCCACATCCACCGCCGCCGCGACCACGCGCTCGCCCGGGGCGGGCGGGCGCGGGTCTTCTCGCCGACCGCGGTCGCCGAGTGCGAGGCGGCCTTGCGGCTCTACGACGTGGACGGCGACGAGCTCCGACCGGTGGCCTGACGCCAATGTGGGGAATCTGTATTCCCGTCAATCCACGGGCACCCAATATCCCCTCTCGTAGTCGAGCACCTGGCCGACGCGCTTGCACGGGCAGTCGACGGGCATCAACTCGGGAAAACAAACATCAAGCGGCGACAGTCGGTCGGGGTCGGCAAGCCGACACACTACCGAATCTATCGAAATCCCGAGCCAACTGTCGTGATCCACAGACGCCACGCATCCGAACTCCATCGACGCGGTGTGGAAGAGGTAAGTGCCCCCATCGTGGTGCACGCCGGATCCCAATGGCGCGCCGCGGCGCTCGGAGGCGCGACGCCGTCCACGTTGTGTGTCGAACGGTGCCGCGCGGCGTGCCGCGGCGCGCGCGCATCGGCAAACGACGGCGCCCGATCGACCGTCGACAACCCGACGACACCGAGGAGCAGGCATAGCGCCGCCAGCACGACGCGCGTGAGCGTGCGCGCACTACGCCAGCGGTCGCCGGTGTTCAGATGTACGTCCGGGTTCGTCGGAAGTGTAGCGCGTGCTCGGCGCCGAGATAAACACCGTTGCGAAGCGTTTTTCGGCGACGTGTCGTTGAGCAGTTGCGACGCGCGCATGCCTACGGCGGCGTCACGGCCCTGCCTCCACGCCCAGCCGCGCGCGTCGCGCGGCTCCGCGAGCCTCGGGCGCCGCTTTGGCCGAACACGACGCATCGGTGGCCGAAACGGTCGGGTCGGCACGGCCGCCGCGATAGGGCGCCGGCATGGCCCTGACCGCGACGGTTCACAATTTCGACGTCGCGCTCTCCGACGTCGACCGCGGCGTGTACGACACGCTCTCTCTGAAGGTCGCTCGCCACCCCTCGGAGACGGCGGAGGCCCTCGTCACCCGCGTGCTCGCGTACGCGCTCGAGGTCACCGACGGCCTCGTGTTCTGCTCGGGCCTGAGCACCGCGGACGAACCGGCGCTCTGGGACAAGGACCTCACCGGGCAGCTACGGGCGTGGATCGAGGTGGGCACGCCGGACGCCGCGCGCCTGCACAAGGCGAGCAAGGCCTGCGGCCGCGTGCGCGTGTATTGCCACAAGGACGTCGGGCCCTACTTCCGACTGCTCGCCGGGCAGAAGGTGCACGCCCCGGAGCGCGTGGAGATCGTGGAGGTCGACCGCGCGCTCGTCGCGGAGCTCGCCGCGCGCCTCGAGAAGCGCACGAGCTGGGCGCTGTCGGTCAGCGACGGCGCGGTCTACGTCGACGTCGGAGGCGCCTCTCTGAACGGGGTGCTCACCCGACATGCACTGCCGGGGTGAGCGATCGTCGACACGGACGGTTGGCCGTGTCAACTGCCTGCGGATGTTGGACCTCGACCGCCTCCGCGACGCGTTCCCCGATCTCCCGCGCGCCACGCTCGCGGCGCTCGCGCGGGCGTACGAGGCGCGGGGCCCGAACGAGCCCCAGGACTTCCTCGTCTGGGCGCACCAGCACGGCGGGCTCGACGTCGACACCGTGGCGGAGGCCGCCCGCGGGTCCGCGTCGCCGGTGGTCGTGCCCACGGAGCTCGCGTCGGAGTCGCTGCACATCCTCGGCGAGGTCGGGCGCGGCGCGATGGGGGAGGTCCTCCTCGCGAGAGACGGCCGGCTGAACCGAACGGTCGCGATGAAGCGCCTCCTGCCGAAGGCTTCCGACGACGCGGGGCGACGCCGGAGGTTCGTGGTCGAGGCGAAGCTGACCGCGCAGCTCGATCATCCGGGGATCGTGCCGGTGCATCGCCTGGAGATCGACGGGGAGGGCCGCCCCGCCTACACGATGAAGCTCGTGCGCGGGGTCACGCTCAAGGAGTGGCTGGCGACCGCGCGCGCCCACGCGGAGGCGGCGGCGCCGATGCCGTCCACCCACACCCTGCCGGCGCGCCTCGAGCTGTTCGTGCAGATCTGCGAGGCCCTGGCGTACGCCCACGCCCGCGGCGTGCTGCACCGCGACCTGAAGCCGGCGAACGTCATGGTCGGCGCCTTCGGCGAGGTGCTGGTCATGGACTGGGGCGTGGCGCGCGTGACGGGCGCCGTGGACGATCCGCTGTCGATCGGGGACGAGGAGGGGGGCGACGCGACGCGTGAGGGCGCGGTCGTCGGGACGCCGGCGTACATGTCGCCGGAGCAGGCGCGCGGCGAGTCCGCCACGCTGGATGCCCGGAGCGATCAGTACTCCCTCGGGATCCTGCTCCAGGAGCTCGCCACCCTGCGGCGCGCGCGCAAGAAGGCGACGTCCGCAGCGGGCGCGCTCGCGGCGGCCTTGGCCGGCGAGCGGGTTCGCCCGAGGCCGCTCCGGACGGGCGAGCGCCTCTCGCGGGAGCTCGTGGCCGTGATCGCGAAGGCGACGGCGCCGGATCGGTCCGCGCGGTACGCGATGACCAAGGAGCTCGCGGACGAAGTGCGGCGCGTGCTCCGGGACGAGGAGGTGCGCGCGGCGCCGGACGCGTTGACGCAGCGGGTCGCGCGGTGGGTGTCCCGCAACCGCGAGCGGGTCGTCCTCGTCGGGCTCGCGTGCGTGCTCGCGACCCTCGCCGGGCTCGCGACCCTCGTCGCGACGGCCCTGGTCGCGCGCGACGTGGAGCTGCGCGCCGCCAGCGCGCGGCAGGAGCGCCTCGTCGGCCTCAGGGCGGAGGTGTCCGCGCGCGCCGCCGGCTTGGATCGCCGCCTCCTGCGCTCGGAGGGGCTCGTGCGCGGGCTGGCCTCGGCGGCCGAACGGGTCCTCCTCACCCCCGCGGGCGACCGCGAGCCGGCGGTCTGGTACACGGGGGCGCCCCCTCCGCCCGACGCCCGTCCATCCGCCCTGTACGGTCAGCTCCTGAGCGTCGACCGCGCGGACATCGTCGTCGCCCCTGGCGCCGGCGACGTGCGCGCGACGGTCCGGGCGTTCGGGGGTCTCCTCCCGGAGCTCCGGCGCGCGCTGCTGGAGAGCGGCGGGGTCCGGCAGACGGACGCCTGGGGCGCCATCGCGGAGCGAGGCGTGCCGCTCGCGTGGGCGTACGTCGCCACAGAGTCGGGGGTGCTCGTCGGTTTTCCAGGCACGGGCAACTACCCGGCCGACTATGACCCGCGCGAGCGCACGTGGTACCTCGAGGGCAAAGGGCGGGATGGGCCGGGGTGGGGGCGGGTGTACGAGGACGAGAGCGGGCTCGGGCGCGTCGTGAGCTGCACGATGCCGCTTCGGGGCGTGGCGGGGCAGTTCGTGGGCGTCGCCGCGGCCGACCTGACGATCGCCGGGCTCGCGCGGGACCTCGCGCCTCCGGAGGGGGAAGGGGAGGGGTTCCTCGTCGCCGACGACGGGACCTTGGTCGTTCGGGCGGCGGGCGGCGCCGCGGCGCGGGCTGCCCCGGCGGAGCGCTTCACCGACGCCGAGGTGTGGGCCCGGGTGACGAAGACCCCGGACGGCAGCGCGCACGTCGGCGACCGCGTCGCGCTGTGGACACGGCTCCACGCCGCGCCGTGGGTGTACGTTCACGTCGTCCCGGACGACATGCTCGAGCGTTGAGCGCGCCCTCGCGCCCGCCGCTCAGCGGGTGACGATGACCGGCACCGTCGCGACCGCCAGGACGCGCTCGGTGACGCTGCCGAGCAGCACCCGCGCGGCGCCGCTGAGCCCGTGCGATCCCATGACGACGGCGTCGGCGCCGCACGCCGCGAGCTCCGCGACGATCTCGTCGGGGGCGTAGCCCTCGCGGAGGGCGGTCGTGCACCGGACGCTGTCCGGAACCTCGGCCCGTACGAGTGCCTCGAGGGTGATGCGGCGGTTGGTCTGGACCTCGTCGTGGATGTGGGCCAACGACGCGGGCATCGGCACGCCGTAGGCGCCGAGATCCCACGCCGCGAGCCCGGGCACGAAGCCGACGTGGAGCACGTGGACGCGCCCACCGTCCGAGGCGAGCCGCACCGCGAGGCGCAGGGCGTTGAGGCTGGGCGCGGAGAAGTCCACCGGGACGAGGAGTGTGCTGAAGGCGGGCATGGCGTTGCTCCTCAATTCTCCTAACCCGCTCCGCGCGGGGGACCGGCGCGCCGAGGGGCGGCGCGCTGCTCTGCTACACTGCTCGGCTCATGCCCGGCATTCCCACCGCTGTGCTCGCGACGTTCCTGTCTCGCGCGCAGGTCCGACGCGTCCGCGCGCACCGCTGCGTAAACGGGCAGTCCCGGGCCGAGGAGCTGATCGGGGCGTTCCTCCTGCTCGACATCAGCGGCTTCACGGCGCTCAGCGACCGCCTGACCCGCATGGGCCCGACCGCGATCGAAGAGCTGTCACGCGTGATGACGGACGTGTTCGCGCCGCTGGTCGACACCTGCCTCGACCACGGCGGCGACGTGTTGTACTTCGCGGGCGACGGCATCGGCGTGTTGTTCGCCGCTGACGACGGCGACGCGCCGCGCGCGGCGCGGCGCGCGGTCGCCGCGGGGCTCGCGGTGGTGCGGAAGTCCGGGCGCATCAACCCGTTGCCCGGCGTGGAGCTCAAGGTTCGGGCGGGCGTGGGGGCCGGCGCGTGCACCGCTGTCGAGGTCGGCGGCCTCGACGGGCGTTGGGTGCTCGTGGTCGACGGGCCGGCGGTCGTCCAGGCGAGCGTCGCGGACGCGCAGGGCGCCCCGGGCTGCGTCACCGTGTCGGGCGAGTGCTGGCAGGCCCTCGGCCACGGCGTCGACGGCCACCCGGTGGCGGACGGGTGTTGGCGCGTGGACGGCGCCCCAGAGGCCGGGGCGCGCGCCGCCGAGCTGCTGCCGCTGCCCGAAGCGCTCGTCGGGCCCGTATGCGCTCCGCGACGCCGGCGCGCTCGGCCTGGACGACGGGGTCGTCACGCTCGTCCGCGAGCGTTCGGAGCTCCGCCTCAGCGGCGGCGTCACCGGGGTCATCGTCGGCCGCATCGACCACCTCGATCCGTCGCTCCAGCTGTCGCTCAAGGTCGCGAGCGTGCTCGGGCGCGTGTTCACGCTCGCGGCGCTCATGGCGGTGCATCCTCGGCAGCCGTCGCACGACGAGGCGCGGGCCCACATCGTCGGGCTGGCGGGAGCGGCCCTCGTCGTGCCGGCGGACGTCGAGGACACGTATACCTTCCGGCACGCGCTCATCCAGGAGACCAGCTACGAGCTGCTGACCTCGACGCAACGCAAGTCCCTGCACCGCGCGGAGGCCGAGCGCATCGAGCGCGACGCGCGCGACGACCTCCCGGCGTTCGCCGCGCGCCTCGCCGAGCACTGGCTGCGGGCGGAGGAGCCGGCGCGGGCCGCGGCGTGGTCGGCGACGTGTGGCGAGCAGGCGCTCGCGGTCTACGACGCGCGCACGGCGATCGCCTACTTCCGGCAGGCCCTCGACCTCGACCTCCAGGTCCGCGGCCCCCTCGCGGTCGACGCGACGCGCGCGCGGTGGCACCGCATGCTCGCGGAGTCCCTCTACAGCCTGCCGGACCTCCCTGCCGCGCAGGTTCACTATGAAGAAGTGTACGTACTGAGCGGTTTTTCGAGGCCGATCGCGTCCTGGCGCACGCCAATCGAGGTGCTGGCGCACGTCGCCGGTCGCTACACCACGCCGCCGGCGCCAACGGCGGAGCTCCGCGCGCGGAGCCTCGAAGCGCTGCAGGCCTTCGACAACCTCGCCGCGATCTGCCGCTGGCGCGGGGATCAATTCGGGCTCGTGCACGCGGTGTTCGCCTCCGACAACATCGGGCGCCGGAGCGGGCCCTCACCCGAGGCGGCGATGGCCCGGAACCTCCTCGGGTACAGCCTCCTCCTCGCCGGCCTGCCCGGCGTGGCCGAACGCGACCTGCGCGGCGCCCACGCGATGGCCGAGTCGCAGGACGGGCTCCTCGCCAAGCTCGTCACGAACGTCTTCCTCGGCCTCAGCCTCACGGCGCTCTCCAAGGTGGATGAGGCGCTCCCGTACCTCCGCCGCGGCTGGACGCTCTCGCGCGAGTTCGGCGGCGGGCTCTGGCGCCACCGCGCGGACAACATGTTGGGCGAGGCCCTGCTGGTGACGGGCGACTACGAAGCGGCCGCGCCGTACTTCGCGAGCTGCGCGGAGATCTCCAAGGAAGCCGAGCCGCAGGTGATGGGCTTCTCGCACGCCACCTGGGCGCTCTGCAAGCTTCGCGGCGGCGCGGACCCCTCCACGCTCACGGCCCTCCTCGAGTCGGCCGAGACCGGCGTCCCGCGCATCCGCAAGGAGAAGGGGCAGGGGATGCAGCTCGGCGTCGGCATCGGCGTCCTGGTCGAGCTCTACCTCCGGCTCGGGCGCCTCGAGGAGGCGTACCCGCTCGCGGTGGAGCTCTTGCGGCTGGGCGCGGCGAACGAGGAGACCTACTCCTACTTGCGCGGCTGCGAGGTCCACACGCTCGCGGCGGTGTTCTTTCATGCCGCATGGGAGCGCCGGCGGGCCGGCGGCCAGGGGGTCGAGGGCTTGCCGCCGGTCGACACGATCCGCGCCGACGCCCGCAAGAGCGTCGCGAACCTCCGCCGCTCGGCGCGGAGCTTCCCCGCGGTGAAGCCGCGCTGTCGGATGTTCCTCGGCATCGCCGCGCGCTTGGATGGCAACGCGCGCCTCGCGACGGCCGAGCTGACCGGCGCCGTCGAAGACGCCGCGCGCAACCGTTTCCCGTGGGAGGAGGTGGTCGCCAGCGTCGAGCTCGCACGCTTGAGCGCCGGGGCCGACCGCGCGCGTTGGGTCGCGCGCGCCCGCACCGTGGCGGAGCGCCACGGGCTCCGCCACGAGGTCTCTGCCCATCCGGCCATCGGCATCGGTTTTCCCGACATCTGAACCGTTCGAGGTCCCCCTTGAAGAAGCGCGTACTCGTCGTCGGCGGGGGCCCGTCGGCCCTCACCATGGCCTGGCACCTGACCACCCACCCCGAGTGCGCGGGGCGGTACGAGATCACCGTCCTGCAGATGGGGTGGAGGCTCGGCGGCAAGGGCGCGTCGGGGCGGGACCGTGCCGACCACGACCGCATCCTGGAGCACGGGCTCCACATCATGTTCGGCTTCTACGACAACTTCTTCCACATGATCACCCGCGCGTACGACGCCCTCGGTCGCGCGCCGGACGCGCCCCTCGCCACGTGGCAGCAGGCGTTCGTGCCCCACGACGTGGGTACGGTCATGGACTGCTACGAGGGCGAGTGGGCGCCGATCTCCATCGCGTTCCCCCGCAACGGAGCGGTGCCCGGGGAAGGCGGCGTGCTCAACGACAGCGCGGTGGCGTTCGGCGCGCTCGTGGGCGGCGCGGTGCAGGTGGCGTTCGGGTGGGCCGGGCTCGAGCGGCTCGACGAGCTGCTCCACGGCGACGCGAGCGAGGGCGGGCTCCTGCCGCCGGATCCGCGCGCGGGCAGCTCGGACGCCCTGGTGCGGTGGACCCTGCGCCGGCTCGCGGCCGTGCTCGCCGCCGCGGGCGACCTCACCGAGGCCATCGAGGCGCGCGGCGGGATGATCCGTGTTCTCGTGGCCGGCGGCGTACACCGTCTGGACCTGGTCGAGGCTCGGCACGTCCGGGCACAACGGACGCCCGCCCGCGGACGGCGGGTAGATGAACGGGTCGTAGTCCGCGGGGTTCCCCACCTTCAGCTCGACCTGCCGTTCGATCACCACCGAGTCGATGTGGTCGCCCTGGGGCACGAGGTCCCACACCCGGTGGAAGTACATGAACTTCACGCCGCGGGCCTTCAGCGCCGCGACGATCGGCCCGATCATCGTGTCGCCGACCTCCCAACGCATCTGGTAGGACACATCGCCGATGTAACCAAAGGCGATCTGCATGAGGCAGCTCAGCGACGCGCCCGCCGCGACGTACGGCCGGTCGGGGTCGCCGTCGCGGAACGCGGCCATCGACGCGTACCAGAGGGCGATGGCGGGGCTGTCGACCATGGTCTGGGAGCCCCCCTTGAGCAGCAGCCACTCGCGCAGGTCACGCGTGTCCAGCGCGTCGACGAGCTGAGGGCCCACCGCGTCGTCCTCCGGCACGCCCGCGAGCGCGGTCAGGGCGAAGTCGAGCAGGATCCAGGCGCGGGTGAGCTTCAAGCTGTCGTCGAGGAACGGACGCAGGAGCGCGTGCACGGCGGCGCGCACCGCCTTGAGGAGGAGCGCGAGCGCGTGGCGCACGGTCTCGGAGATCAGGCCGGTGCCTTCCGGGAGAAAGAGCTCCGTCTGGGCGCCGAGCGCGCGGGCGCTGAGCTGGACGGCTTCGACCTGCGCACGGAGGCCGACGCGCCCGAGCGTCCCGAGCTCCGCGCCCGCCTGCATGACGTGCTGCTGGAACTCGTCGCCGGTGATGAACGCGACGAGGCTCCGCACCGCCATGCGGAACACGTCGACCATGCCCATCGGCGGCTGATGCGCGCCGACGTCCCCCTCCCGCGTCGGGAAGGTGATCTCCCAGTTCGTCCACTCGCCCTTCCACAGCTGCTTCATCACGATCAGCGGGCGCGGGATGATGTGCTGTTCGAAGGGGCCCCAACGGGTGTCGCCGTTCGCGATCAGCTCCTCGCAGCAGGTGCGGAGGATGTGGAGCGATTCGGCGTAACAACCAAACAGGAAGTGCGTCCCGTTCTGATTGACCCAATACTCGGGCGCGACGCGCCCGCCCGCGCACAAGCCGCCCGAGCGCCATCCGACCTGGTACACCGTGACCTCGTACGCGCCCTCGAGCGCGGGGTCGGTGAGCTCGAAGGCCGTGGCGAGGCCGGCGGGTCCAGAGCCGAGGATCGTGACGCGTGTGGGGGGCATTGGCGCTCCGTGCGGCGAGGCAACAACCGCGCGGCAACGGTAGCACGGGCGCGTCGCTACCCGTCGTCGGCCATCGCCGCCGCGCGGTCGAGCGCGTCGCGCTCTTCGCGGGCGGCGTCGTCGAGCGGCAGGCGATCGAGCAGCGCGCGCGCCTCCGGCTCCCCGGCCCACGCCGCGCGCAGGGCCTGCTCGACGGCCTCCTCGCCCCGCCCGCCCTCCGCGAGCGCGCGCGCGTAGGCGAGGCGCAAGCGCCGCGGCATGCCGTCGTCGTAGCGCCGCGCGGCCTCGTCCCACCAGGACAGCGCGCCGCCGGAGGCGGTCACCCCCACCATCGCCCAGTCCGGCTCGGGGAAGCGGGCGACCGCGTCCGCGGCGCCGTCGAGGGCCTCCTCGGCGCGGCCCGCCTCGAGCAGCGCGCGCAGGGCCGCCATGCGGTCGGGCCCCGGATCGCCCGCCAGCACCGCCGCCGCGGTGTCCGCGAGCGGCCCCGGGTCCGCGCCACAGGCGCCGAGGCGCATGCGGGCGATCCGCGGGAAACGGGCGTCTGGAGTCGATTCCATGAGCGTCGCGACCTCCGACGCGACGACGGCGAGATCCGCGCAGGTCGGGGCGGGATCGCCGGCGCACGCCGCGAGGGCGCGCAGGGCGCCGGGGATCGGGCTCGCGCGCGGCACGTAGAGCACGCGGTCGAGGTCGGCGTAGGCGGCGCGCCACTCCGGGGCGTCCCGCAGGAGCGCGCAGAGCGGGACGTCGCGGGGGACGAGCGCGGCGTCGAGGTCGTGGGCGGCGTGCAGCGCGCGGAAGGTGGCGAGGCTGAGCTTCGACTGCCTCCACCGCGCGTGCGCCGACGCGGGGAAGAACGTGGGGGTCCGGCCGTCGATGGCCAGCGTCCACCCCGGCAGGCGCCACGAGAGCCAGCCCCCGTCGTCGTAGTGGTTCCAGAGCGTGCCCGGCCCGTGCGCGGCGAGCACGCGCGCGGCGTCGACCGGCAGGCGCTCGGCGCGAACGCCGAGGATGCCCCAGCCCGGCTGGCCCACCGCCCACAGCAGGGGCAGCGGCGCGAGCGCGACGGCGAGGGCCCCGCCGGACGGGAGCCGGGCGGCGACGCGCGACGCAAGCGGGAGCGCGAGCAGGGCCCCGGGCGCCCGGAACCGCACCGCGGTGGCGGCGAGGGCCACCCCGAGGACGAACAGCACCACGTCACGCAGGCGCCCCGCGCGCGGCGCCTGCGGCGCCTCGTCCGTGACGAGGGCCACGAGCGCCGTCGCGAAGACGATCAGGCCGGCCGCGCCGGGGCCCCACGCCTGCGGCCAGAGATCCGTGAGGGTTGGCGGGCGCATGTCGCCGATGTGACGCGCCGCGTCCGTGCCCGCGTGGTCGAGCACCTCGGCGACGATCCCGGGGCCGAGCGGGTTGGCGAGGAGCGCGACGAGGGCGCACGTGAGCGCGACGCGCGCCCAGGGCGCCGCCGGCGCGCCGCGCGCGGCGGCGTCGACCGCCATCGCCGCGGGGAACACGGGGAGGAGCACGTGGCTCGCGTGGACGTGGGCCCAGAGGAGCTGCGCGGCCGACCACAGCACGAGGGTCGGGGCGCGGGCCCCGAGCGCCAGCGCGACGGCGAGGAGCATCGCCGACTGCGGGCGAGGCGCCCAGTGGTCCGCCACCGCGAGCTGCGCGAGCACGGCGAGGGGGAGGGCGGCGGGCGGGGCGTCCTCCGGGACGGCCCGCAGGGTCGCCCACGCACAGAGCCCGGCGCAGAGGGCGACGAGGGCCTGCAGCGCGACGGGCCCCCCGGCGGTCCACGCGCTCCAGGCGACGAGCTGCCCCGCCCACTCGGTGTTCCACCACACCCCGGCGTGCAGGAACGACCCGTCGTCGCGCACCCACCAACGCCCCTGGCTCAGGACGAGAGTTGCCCCGCGCAGGTGCCACCACACGTCGGGGTCCGCGATCCCGCGCACCTGCGCCGCGGCGGCCGCGAGCGGGACGATCACCAGGGCCGCGCGGCGGAGCATCCAGGCACCTCTGGCCGGAGAGTGTGGTGCAGGAGCGCCCGCGATGTCCAGCCGGGCCGGACGGTCGTGTAGGATCCCCGGCGATGTCGACCCCCGTGACCCGCTGGCTCGATCGCGCCCCTTCCGCCGTGCTCGTGTCGTGGGCGGCGGTCGCGTCGTTCGGCGCCTACGCGTGCATGTACGGCTTCCGCAAGACCTTCGCCGCCGCCACCTTCGACGGCGACGTCATGCTCCCGTTCGCGGGCGCGCTCGACCTCAAGATCCTCTACATCCTGGCGCAGGTCGTCGGCTACGCGACCAGCAAGTTCCTGGGTATCAAGGTCGTCTCCGAGCTCGTGCCCGGTCGGCGCGCCCTCGCCCTCGTGGCGTGCATCGGGGTCGCGGAGCTCGCCCTCGTGGCGTTCGGGCTCCTCCCGCCAGGGTGGGCCGCCCTCGCGATGGTCGCCAACGGGCTGCCGCTCGGCATGGTGTGGGGGCTCGTGTTCGGGTTCCTGGAGGGCCGCCGATCGAGCGACGGGCTGGGCGCCTTCCTCTGTGCCAGCTTCATCGTCGCGAGCGGCTTCGCGAAGGACGTGGGGAAGGAGCTGCTCGGTCGCGGCGTGAGCGAGGGGTGGATGCCGGCGACCGCGGGGCTCCTGTTCCTCCCTCCGCTCCTCGTCTTCGCGTGGATGCTCGCGCAGCTCCCGCCGCCGTCGGCGGCCGACGAGGCGGTTCGGTCCAAGCGGGCGCCGATGGACGGCGCGGCGCGCGCGGCGTTCTGGGACGCGTGGGCGCCCGGGCTCGTCGCGATCGTGTCCGGCTACGTCCTGCTCACCGCGTACCGCGACTTCCGCGACAACTTCGCGCGCGAGATCTGGGACGCCCTCGGGTTCGCCGACACCCCCGGCGTGATGACGAACTCCGAGCTGCCGATCGCGCTGGGGTCGCTCGCCGCGGTGGGCGCGGTCATGGCGGTGCGCGACAACCGCGCGGCGCTCGCCATCCTGCACGCGATCATGGTGGGCGGCGCGGTGCTCATCGGCGCGGCCACGTTCGCCTGGCAGGCGGGCTGGATCGCGCCCGAGGTGTGGATGATCAGCGTGGGGCTCGGCTTGTACCTCGGCTACGTCCCGGCGAACTGCGTGCTGTTCGATCGCCTCGTCGCGGCCGCGGGCAGCGTCGCCACGGCGGGGTTCCTGATCTACGTGGCGGACGCGTACGGGTACCTCGGGAGCTGCGCGCTGCTCTTCTGGAAGAACTTCGGCTCGCCCGAGCTCTCCTGGCTCTCGTTCTTCGCCACCTTCAGCTACGTGGCGGCGGTGGGCACGGCGGCCACGTACGCCTGGGCGGGGGTGTGGATGTGGCGGCGCACCGCGGGGGTCGCGGCGCCGGCGTCCCCCGCCGTGGAATAGCCGTCCGTGCGGAGCCCGTGGCTCTGGCGCGGCGATGATCGGCTGCGCGACGCCCTCCTCGTCGGCCTGCTGCTCCGGGTCGTCCCGATGCTCGTGTGGGTGGACAAGCCCTGCCTGCGGGACGAGTGCACGTACGTGCGCATGGCCGACGCGATGCTCGACGGGCGCGGCGTCGTGCCGACGCACGGATGGTTGTGGGCCCCCGCGTACCCGGCGTTGATGGCCCTCCATGGCGCGCTCACGGGCTATCCCGCGAGCGTCCAGGTCACCCAGCTCGTGTGCGCGGGCGTGACGACGTGGCTGCTGCACGCGCTCGGCGAAGAGCTGTTCGGCGTGGACGACGCGGCGCGCGGGCGCGCCGTGGGGCGCGCGGCGGCGTGGCTCTACGTGCTGAACCCCACGTTCGTCTTCTACACCTCGAGCGTGTGGAGCGAGGTCATCTACGCGACCCTGCTCGTCGGCGCGACGCGGGCGTTGCTGCGGGCGCGCGACGGGTCCGCGCGGGCGGCCGCGCTCGCCGGCGTGTGCATCGGCGCGTGCGTGCTGCTGCGTGGCATCGCCACCTACATGCTCCCCGTCCTCGTCGTCGCCTTGGTGGCGGGGCGCGGGACCTCGCCCGCCGCCTGGAGGAGCGCCGCGGCCCTGGTGCTGTCGGCCGCGCTCGTCGTGGCCCCCTATTCGGCGTGGGCGTCGTGGCGGTTCGGCGGGCTCGTCGTGTCCGACCGGACGCTCGGGCAGATGATGTGGTCCGGCAACAACGTGTTCCCGCCCTTGAGCTACGACTACGGCAACGGCATCTTGAACCCCGAGCTCCACGACCGCATCGTCGCGCTCGGGCGGGTCGGCTGCGACACTCCCGCGGACCCCGTCCGCCAGGACGCCTGCGAGCTGCGGGCCGGATTGGAGTGGATCCAGGCGAACCCTGGGGAGTTCCTCGCGCGCGCCCCCCTCCGCGTGTCGCAGATGGTCACCCCGCACAGCTTCCTGACGCGTCACCTGCGCCTCGGGCGCTGGCACGGGCTCCCCGCCTGGGCGAGAGAGGCCCTGATCGTCGCGGTCCCCGTGTTCACCGGGATCAACCTCGTGATCGGCACCCTCGGGTTCTTCGCGTACGCGACGGACCCTGAGCGGCGCACCTGGGCGCTCGCCACGGGGGGCGTCGTGCTCTACCACGTCGCGGCCATCGCCGCGCTCGCCGGATTATCGAGGTTTCGGCTCCCCTTGGAGCCGTTGTGGATGGTGTGGGCCGCCGCCGCGTTGACGCGCCCCCGCGAGGCGGCCGCCCGGCTCGGCAGCCGGCGCCCCTTCGTGGTGTTCGGCCTCGTCGTCACGGCGATCCTGCTCGTGCTCATGGCGCGCTTCGCCCCCGCGGCGTGGTGGCCGCGCCCGTCGCACTGGTGGCTCGAGCGGGGATGGTGACCGCCTGCGTGCTCGCGGCCGCGCTCGCGCACGGCGCCCCCGCGGCGGACGCGCTGCTCAACGACGGGGACCGGGCGTGGTGGGCGCGGGCCCCGGCCGCGGCGCGGCGCGCCTACCGCTCGGCCTTGCGGGTCGCGAAGCGCGAGGAGGATCCGGCCGGAGAGGCGATGGCGCGCCTGCGCCTGATGCGCCTCGGCAGCAACCTCGCGCCCCTGGTCCACGAACCCCCGCTCGATCGCGCGCTGCAACGGTGCCCCCCGACGGAGCCGCGGTGCGCGCTCGCCGCGGCGGATCGGGAGCTCCTCTACCCGGCGTTCGCCGGTGCGGATCCCGCTCGGGTCGCGTCGATCCTCGAGGGGAGGGACGACCCGCCGGCCCTCGCGCGCCTCGCCCTCGCCGGCGATCCCGCGGCGGCGCGCGCCCTCGCCGCGCGCGCGAACGACGCGCCGCTCGACGGCATGGGGCAGGGCGTCGTCGGCTCGCCCGAGCTGCCGCCGCCGGGGCGCATCCGCGTCGGGATCGGGGTCTCCGGCGCCCCGGGCCTCGGCGTCGGCGGCGCGTTCGCGTACCGCGACGGCGACCTCGGCGGGCACCAGGTCGGCGTCTCTCTGTCCGGTTCGAGCCGCGGGGCGGCGCGGATCGACGTCGGTTGGCGCGGCCCCGGGGACGTGGCGCCGCGGGCCCAGGCGACGGCGTCGCGCGGGGTGATCGACCGATGGTCCGGCGACGAGCGACAGGCGTTCGCCCTCGATCAAGTCGTGATCGCGCCCGCGGTGGACGCCACCGTCGGGCCGCTGCGCGCGCAGGTGGGCCTCGACGCGCGCGTGGAGCGGCTCGGCGAGGCCGAGGTCGTGGTGGGCCCCACCTTGGGCCTCCGTGTCGGCGCGGCGCGCGAGTCGATGCGGTTCGCCGTGGACTCCTCCTTCGGCGACTACGCGCACGTGCGCATCGACGCCGTGTGGACACGGGTGGTCGACGGGGTGGCCGGGGGCTGGCTCCCCCTGCGCGTCGCCACGGCGATCGTCGCGACCCCCACGAGCCCCTGGTGGCGCTGGCCGTCGCTCGGCGGCGCGGAGGTCCTCCGCGGCGTGGACGCGGGGCGGTTCCGTTCGCGCGCCGTGGCCAGCGCGCAAGGGGAGTGGCGGCGGCGGATCGTCGGCCCCTTGATCGGGGCGGTCTTCGTCGACACGGGGTGGGCCGACGGCCCGCACGTGTCGGGGGGCGCCGGCGTGCGCCTGGACCTGTCCCCGGACCCGCGGGCGCCCGACCCCGACCTCGTGACGCGGCTCGACGTCGGGGTGTCGCCGGACGGCTGGGGCGTGGTGGTCGCCATCGGTGAGGCGTTCTGAGGTGTGTCGCGGCGCCCCGCGCGCTACCTTCCCGCCACTTCGGAGTCTGGGATGTCGTTGAAGGATCGGGTGGTGATCGTCACGGGCGCGAGCCGTGGGGTTGGCGCGGCGGTGTCGGTGGCGTGCGCACGCGAGGGCGCGAAGCTCGTGCTCGCCGCGAAGACCGTCGACCCGGATCCACGTCTGCCCGGCACGCTCGTCGACACCCAGCGGATGGTCGAGGAGGCCGGGAGCGAGGCGCTCGTGGTGCCGTTCGACGCGCGCGACGCCGACGCCTGCGAGGGGGTCGTGGAGGCCGCGGCGCGGCACTTCGGCCGGGTCGACGTACTGATCAACAACGCCGGCGCCATCCACTGGGCCCCTGTGGCGGACTGGTCCGCCAAGCGCTTCGATCTGGTGTTCGGCGTGAACGTCCGGGCCTCGTTCGCCCTGTCGCGCGCGGCCATCCCGCACATGCGCAAGAACGGGTGGGGGCACATCGTCATGATGTCGCCGCCGCTCGTCACCACCGCGGCGGCCGGAAAAGCGCCCTACCTCGTGTCGAAGCTCGGCATGACGATGCTCGCGATGGCCATCGACGCGGAAGAGAAGCACAACGGCATCGCCGCCTGCGCGCTCTGGCCGGTCACCGGCATCCGCACCGCCGCCACGGTCAACCTCGGCATGGGGGACGCGTCGCAGTGGCGCACCGCCGACATCCTCGCGGACGCCACGCTCGCGCTGCTGCGCCGCGACCCCAAGTCCTCGGCCTACCGCGCCTGGCTCGACGAGGAGATCCTCGCCGAGGAAGGCGTGACGGACCTGACGAAGTACCGCTGCGACCCCGACGTCGAGCCGAGCCCGATGTCGATCGAGCTCGTCGACCCGGGCTGGGGCGCGCGCAACGGCCGCGGCTGAGCTCAGGGGGCGATGGTCTTGCAGACCTCGACGCCCTTGTCGCGCTGGGCGGCCTGGCTGACGGTGGCGGAGCACACCACCACCGTCTCTCCGATCGTGCGGACGACGCGCGCCCAGTAGTTCGCGCCCATCGCGCCGCTGTTCTCGAAGGTGACGACGAAGCCGTCCGGGAGGGTCTCCTCGCGGAGGTTGGTGGGCGAGTACGCCGCCACGTCCTGCTTGACCGCGTCGAGCGTCGTCGGCGCCTCGGCCTTCGCGCGATCGACCGTGAACGCCCCGGTGCCGCCGCCGGTGACCATGGCCGACCCCATCATCTCGCTCGTGGACGCGCCCTCGGGGAGGGCGATCGTCAGGCCGAGCCCGGGGAGGCGGGTGCGGGCCCCCGCCGCGGGCGTGGCGGGCGTGGCGGGCGTGGCGGGCGTGGCGGGCGTGGCGGGCGACGTGGGCGGCGTCGCTTCGGGGGTGCTGCCGCCGCCACAGGCGAGGATCAGCGCGAGGACGGACAGAGAGGCGAGGGCTCGAGGCATCGGGGCTCCGGGTTGGTCGGCGACGATAACACGTCGAAAACCAACGTTCGTGCTTAGCTTGAGCCTCTTGGGGGAGGTCCGATGCGGCGGCGGAGGGACGCGGACGAAGGCGTGGAGGGGTTTCGGTACGTCACCGGGCACGCGCCGTATCGCTCGCAGGACGAGATGTTTCGCGACGATCAGCAACGGCGAATCGACGCGCGGGAGGGAGATCCGGACGACGCCGGCGAGCTCGAGGTAGACGCGTCCGCGGCGTGGCCGCCCGGCGGAGAGCCCGACGCGGGCGGGGAGACCGACGACGTGCGCGACCCGTGGCTCGCCGACGAGCCGCCGGAGGGGCGACGCCCGTTCCTGGCGAACGATCCCGACGTGGACGTGCAGGGGAGGGTCTCGCTCGACGACGGCACCCGGGACTGGGCGGGCGATCCGTGGGCGGACTCGGGCGAGCCGCGGCTGGACGAAGGCGACCCCTGAGCTGCGTGCTAACTTCGGAGGATGCTGCTCCTCGCCGTGCTCGCGTGCGCGTCCCCCGAGCCCGAGGGCGTGACGCCCTCGGAGACCGACACCGAAGCCGACACGGCGGCGCCGGACTCCGGCGAAGAGACGGATCCGCCCGACGACACCGGGGACTGCGCGCCGCGGTCCTGGTACGCCGACGCGGACGGCGACGGTTGGGGCGCCGACTCCGTCCCGGTGGAGGCCTGCGCCCCGCCGGACGGGCACGTCGGCCGCGGCGGGGACTGCGACGACGCCGCCCCCGAGGTGTTCCCGGGGGCGCTCGACGTGGCCGACGGCGTAGACCAGGACTGTGACGGCGCGCCCGACGACGTGCGGGTCGACCTCGTGTTCGACCCCGACGGCGCGACCCACGCGTGGATGGGCCTCGGCGCGCACGTGTGGATCTGGGACGACGCGTGGCCGGCGGTCCTCACCGCGCTCGGCGGACGGTTCATCCGGTCGAGCCTGTACAGCCTCGACGACCCCGACTCGGCCCCCGCCGGCGGGACGGCGGACGCCTTCGACGCGTGGCTCCTGACGCACGACACGGCGCACGTCGAGGCCGTGTCGACCGTGCTCGCGGCGGAGGCCGCGGGCCTGCGCACGATGGCGCTCGTGTGGGAGGCCCCGCCCGCCTGGGAGACCGCCGGGGCGCTCGACACCGCCCACGTCGAGGACTACGCGCAATTGATCGCCGCGATCCTCGGTCGCCTCGATCAGGCCGGCGCCACCCCCGACTGGGTCGAGCTCGTCAACGAGCCCGACGGCGATTGGAACACCTACGTGCGTCCGACGGATTGGGCCGCGCTCGTCGAGGCCACCCGCGAGGCCCTGGACGCGCGCGGCCTGACCGCGGTGGACATCGTGGGGCCCGGAGCCGCGTTCGCGTCGAACACGCCGGCCTGGATGGACGCATGGGGCGGCGGCGAGGCCCTCGGCGGGTTCAGCGCGCACCTCTGGGACGACGCGACCGGCGAAGGCGATGGGGTGGCGATCACGGCGGAGGCGCTGGACGCCTTCGTCGGCGCGGCGGGGGTGGCCGACCCCGGGCGCCGGCTGCCGCGGTTCGTCACCGAGCTCGGCAGCAAGGACACCGCGCTGTTCGGTGTGCCCACCAACCCGGCCGACGCGTGCGGCGACTTCCCCGATCAGCCCCTCTACGCCACGCGCCTGTTCGCCTACACCCTGCTCGCCGCGACCCGCGGCGTGAACGGCGTCGCCGTCTGGCAGGCGTCCGACCTCGATTGGGGCGGCTGTTGGGGCACCTGGGGGCTCGTCGACACGTCGGGGGCGCCCCGTCCTTCTCTCGGGGTGCTCGCCCGGCTGGCGGTGGGGCCCGACGCGCGCGTCGTGCCGCCGCGGTGGGACGATCCGGAGCTCGCGGTGGCGGCGTTCGTCGAGCCGGACCAGCTCACCCTCGCCCTCGCCAACCCCACCGCGTCGGACGTGCGTCGCGCCATCGGGCTCGGCGGCGCGACCGCATGGACCCTGTCGGAGAGCTTGGGGGACGAGGTCGGCCCGATCGCCGTGTACGACCCCCTCGACGGCAGCACCCTGGGCACCATCCGAGGCTCCGCGTGGTTCGACACCACGAACACCGGCTACTTCGACGGTGACGCCGGCCGCCTGACCGCCTACGACGACCCCACGGTCACCTGGAGCTTCGGCGCCGATCTGCGCGGCTTCGAGGCCACCCTGTGGGTCTGGTCGCGCATCGGCGAGGTGTCCTGGGAGATCTCGCCCGACGGCGCGGCGTGGACCACGCTCGTGCCCGACGCGACGGAGCCCGCCGACGGCAACTGGGACAGCGCCGCGCTGCGCGCCGACAGCCTGCCCGCGGGCACCCGTCACCTCCGGATGGCGTTCGAGCCGCGGGCGATCGACTGGACCCCGCAGCTCGGCGAGATCCAGTTCACCCTCGAGCCCGGCGCCGCGGCCGTCGTCGACACCCTCGGCTCCGACCGGGTGTTGACGGTCGACGTGCCGGCGGGGGGCACGCGGGTGTTGAGGGTGGCGCGAGCGGCGCCATGAACGGCGCTTCGCCCGACGCGCTGTACGTCCCGCTGGGCCAGAGGCCAGAGGCGACGACGCTCACGGTGCGGGACCTCCTCCAGCGGACGCTCCACGGACGCATTCGGATCCCGGAGTTTCAACGGCCGCTTCGTTGGACTGGAGACGACGTCGTCAAGCTGTTCGACAGCCTGTGGCGGGGGTATCCGATCGGCTCGCTGTTGTTCTGGAGGCGCCCGGGCCGCTCGGGTCCGGAGGGCGTGGTCCGCATCGGCGGTCACGCGTTGTCGGTGCCCGAGGTGGCCGACGCGTGGTGGGTGGTGGACGGACAGCAGCGCATCACCGCGCTCGCGGCCGCGCTCCTGGAGCTCGAACACGGTCGCGACCGTCGTTGGTCGGTCTACTTCGATCCGAAGCGGCCCGGATTCGTCGGACACGCCGACGCGGCGCCCGGCTGCTGTCCCGGTGCGGCCTTGGGTGACACGAAGCGGCTCAACCGCTGGTATCGGGAGGCGAACATCGACGACGACGCCTGGGAGCGACGGGGTGAACAACGGTCGTACCGGCGCGCGTCGCGCCGCATGCCGCGTACGGTCCGCGCGTTCGAGCGTCAACGCGTGACCTTCCTCCCGATACGCACGGCGTGGCGCCGCGGCCGTGTCCTATCGTCGTGCCGCCTCCGTCGCGCGAGCGCCGCCGCCAACGCCACCGCGATGACGCCGCCCGGGCTCCCCGTGGCGCACCCGCAGCCCTCCGGCTCCTCCTCGGCGGGGCAGCGCTCCCGCGCGACGCCGTCACAGTCCTGATCGATCGCGTCGCACGCATCGTCCGCGCCCGGGAACGCATCGGCGTCGGTGTCGTCGCAGTCGTCGGAGCCCGCGACCCAGCCCTCGCCGGGAGCGGCGCAGGCCGTCCGCGTGTCGTCCGGGTCGCCGTGCCCGTCCCCATCGGCGTCGGCGTACCAGAGCACCGCGCCGCTCGCGTCGTCCTCGTCGGTCAGCCCGTCGCAGTCTTCGTCCCCGCCACCACACAGCTCCTCGCCGTCGGGGTGCGCGTTCGCGTCCTGCGGCGCGCAGTCCTCGCGGTCGTCCCATCCGTCGTCGTCGGTGTCCACGAAACAATCGAGGTCGATCGCGGCCTGGTTGGCGCCGCCCATTCCGTCGGCGGCCTCCCACTCCAGGTCGACGAGCACCGTGCGGGGCTCGACACAGGCCGCCGACACCCGCACGGTGACGGGGTCCGACGCGTTCGAAGCCGTGGACCACGCGTCGAGGAGGCTCCAGATCGCGGACGCGTCCTCGACGACGAGGTCCGGGTCCGCCGACGTCACCTGCACGACCACGGCGTCCACGTCGCCCGGGCCGTTGTTGGCCGCGAGCAGGTCGAGCGACGCGGACTCGCCGGGTCGCAAGGCGCCATCCGCGTCGGCGTCCACCACCGCCTCGGTGGTGACGAGCACGTCGTCGCCACGACCGAGGAAGATCGTGTCGAGATCGAGGCGCGGGTACACGATCGCCGCGCCCGTGCGGGTGTCGGTCACCGTCGCCGCGCTGCGGAGGAGGAAGTCCGTACGCTCGGCCGCGGTGGCGCCGGGGGTCGCCTCGGCGACGAGCGCCGCCGCGCCCGCCACGTGCGGCGCCGCCTGCGAGGTGCCCGACATCGAGTAGCCGCCGGCGTAGATCGTGGTCCCCGGCGCGGCGAGCTCGACGAGCGACCCCCCGTTGCTCCCGCAGTTGATGGCGTCGGGCCCGACGGCGCCGTCGGTGCAGGTCGTGCTGCACCAGCTGTCCAGGCAGTAGGTCGCCCCGCTGATCGGCGCGTCGTAGCTGTTCGCCACGGTGATCGAGCGGGCGAGGCACGCCGGGAAGCCGACGGCATCGGCGTGGCCGCTGTTCCCCGACGAGATCGAGACGACGATGCCCGCGTCGTAGGCCGCGCGGATCCCCGCCTCCGACGGATCGCCCGTCCCTCGGCACGCCGTCGAGATGGCGTCCGCGGTCCCGAGGCTCATGTTGATGGCCACGAGGTTCGTGCTCGCCGCGTTGGTGACCGCGTCGTCGAGGGCGTCGCCGATCGACTCGCTGTCGGCGGCGCCGCACGACCAGTCGGAGAACACCTTGTACGCCAGGATGTCCGCGTCCGGCGCCACCCCGGCGGTGCCGGCGGCGATGGCGGCCACGTTCGTCCCGTGACCCTGGCAGTCCCACGGGCTGTCGTCCCCGTCGCCGAAGTCGTACCCGCCGGCCACCTTGCAGCCGGCGCCGTAACAACCGCCGAGCTCGGACACCGTCCAATACGCGCCGGTGTCGAGCACGGCGACGGTCTGCCCGGCGCCGCGGCGACCGACGTCGTGCGCCCGCGTGGCGCCGATGACCGCGGTGCTATCGGCGAGGGAGGGCATGAAGGTCCGCGACACCCCGAAGGCCTCGACGTCGGGGCACTGGCGGGCGCGCTCGAGATCCGCCGCGTCGACCCTCAGGAACAGTGACGGCAGGCTGACCCACTGCCGGAGGACCTGCGGCCGCGTGAGGCCGGCGCACCGGAGGAACGCGTCCTGGCGGCGCTTGACCTCGACTGCCCACGCGTCGTCCTTCGGGCTCCCGGACGACGGCGGGTCCAGGTTGACGAACACCTCGGCGCGTCCGTCGCGGGCGAGGCGCTCCACCACGGCGTCCGGGAGGAGCGCGCCGCGATCGGGCTCGGGAGCGCAGGCGAGGAGGACGGCGAGGAGGGAGGACGTCACGGGATGCTCGCGGAGGGGCGGCATTGTACAGGGTGCGGTTCGGGGCCGGGACGTAGACCCCAGACCTTCACCCCCTCGTCGCCCGCGGCAGCTCGATCCACACGCGCGCGCCGCCCTCCGCGCGATTGGCGGCGCCGGCCTCGCCGCCTTGTGCCTCGGCGATCCGGCGCACGAGCGCGAGCCCGAGCCCGACGCCGTCGGCGCCGCCGCGCGCGCGCCAGAACGGCGCGAAGGCCCGCTCCTCGTCGCCCGCCGCGAAGCCCGGCCCGTCGTCCTCCACCTCGAACCGCACCCGGTGCACGCGGGCGCGCACGACGAGGCGGGCCGCGCCGCCCGCGTGTCGACGGGCGTTGTCGAGGAGCGCGCCGATCGCGCGGGCGAGCAGGGTGGGATCGGCCTCCACCGCGGCGCCTTCGCTCTCGTCGACGAGGGGGGCCTCCGCGCCGGAGAGCGCCCGCGCCCGCGCCGCGAGGTCGATCGCCGCGATCGGCACGGGCGCGATGGCTTCGAAGTCGATCCGCGCCGTGGCGAGGAGGTCGCCGACGATGCCGTCCATCACGCCGATCTCGGCCTGGAGCTCGTCGGCCCAGGTGGCGTGGGGCGCGTCGCCGCCGTCGCGGCCGAGCTCCACGAGCACCCGCGCCCGCGCGAGCGGGCTGCGCAGCTCGTGCGACACCGTGGCGAGGAGCGCGCGCTGGGCCGCGAGCTGCCGCGCGAGGCGATCCGCGAGGTCACGCAGGGCGTCGGCCACCTCGCCGACCTCTCCACCCTCGGTCGGCAACGAGTCTCGGCTCGCGAGGCGGCCGCCGCGGAGCTCGGCCGCCACGCGCGCCACGTTGCGCAGGGGCCAGGCGATCCGAAACGTGGCGACCCAGGCGAGGGGCCACACCGCGAGGAGGGTGGCGACGGCGACACATGCGAGCCCGGCCGGCGGCGTGTCGAGGCGCGCGGCCGTGACGAGCGCGGCGCCGCCGACGCCCCCGATCAGGGTGGCAAGGAGTAGAAAACCGACGATGGTTCGATGGATCCCGCGAGCGAGCCACCAGGGCGGTCGACCGCCGGGAGGACGCGACACACCGGGATGTCTCATGCGCGTGTCTCCGGTGTCACGCGCCGGCCTTCGCCAGGACATAGCCGGCGCCACGCACGGTCTTGAGCCGTGTCGGGTCGCGTGCGTCGTCGCCGAGCTTCGCGCGCAGGTGGGACACGTGCACGTCGATCGTCCGGTCGCTGACGATCGTGTCGCCGCGGCCCGCGGCCTCCCACAAGGCGTCACGAGACACGACACGCCCGGCGCGCTCGGCGAGCGCGAGGAGGAGATCGAACTCCAACGCCGTCAACGGCAACACACGGTCCCCGACGCGCGCCTCGCGCGCGTCGGGGTCGATCTCGACGTCGCCCACGACGAGGCGGCGCGTGTCGGCGCGCGGCGCGACGCGCCGCAACACCGCCCGCATCCGCGCCAGCAGCTCGCGCGGGAACACCGGCTTCGGCAGGTAGTCGTCCGCGCCGAGCTCGAGGCCCACCACGCGGTCGGTCTCGTCGCCGCGGGCCGTGAGCATGATCACCGGCACCGCGCTCGTCGCGCGGAGCCGGCGCAGCACCTCGAGCCCGTCGATGCCCGGCATCATGATGTCGAGCACGACGAGATCGACGCCGCCGGCGGCCACGGCGCGGAGGCCGGCGGCGCCGTCGGGCGCGTGCGCGAGGGTGACGTCGTGCGGCCCGAGGTACGCGCGGAGGAGCTCCACGAGCCGCGTGTCGTCGTCGACCATCAGCGCACGGATCGGCATCGCAGGCCGTTAGCCCGCCGCGCCGGGCTCGGCGCGTCCCACGAAGGACGCGGCCCGCTCGCGCTGCTCCGGGGTGAGCACGGCGTGCACCTGCTTCACCGCCGACACGAGCGCCCGCCGCGCCCGCGCGACGGCGTCGTCCTGTCGCGCGAACGCCGCCGCGAGCGCCGCCTCGTCCACCGCCTCGCCGCGCAGCGCGCCCGCGATCGTGGCCCGGGTGGCGTCGAGCTCCTCGCTCACCTCGCGGAGCGCCGTACGCGCGTCGATCCACGCGTGGTCGACGATGGGCTCCTGCTCCTCGGAGATGTCGAGCTTGCGCTTGAGCACCTCCCCGGCGGCGCGCCCGACGCCGTCGTTGCCGAGCACCGCGCCGAACCCGAACCCGCGTGACCCGCGGCCCCGCCACCCGCCGTGGCCGCCGCCGTGCCAGCCCGCTCGACGGCAGCCGCCGCGCGACCCGTGATGGCCGCGCCAATGACGCATGCGCCAGAACACGAGGCGTCGCGCGAGCAGGAGCGCCGCGACCACACCGAGCGTTGAGAGGACACCGAGAAGAACACCAGACATCTGACCTCCAGACGTGCTGAAGGTCGCCCCCGGGTGTGAAGGCCCGGTGGGGTCGCATGTGAAGTAGTGTGGCGCCGCAGATTCTCTTTCCGTCCGGGCGCGCGTCGGGGTCTGCATGTACGGAGGCCCGCATGTTCTTCAGCCTGATCCTCATCAGCAGCAGCTTCGCCCAGGACGTGGCAACCGTCGGCGAGGACCGTCGCGAGCGCGCCGGCGACGTGGTGGACGTCGGGCGGCTCGGCGCGGTCATCGCCGAATGGAACGCGGCGCTCGCGGCCGGCGACCGATCGGCGGAGCTCGCCGCGGACGCGCGCCTCGAGTCGTGGATCCGCCGCGAGCTGGCGGAGACGCAGGTCGAGGTCGGCGAAGACCGCCGGGAGGCGCACCGCTCCGCGCGGGAGGGCCGGCGCGGCGGCGCGGGCGACCGGCTCGACGCGGTGGACGACCGGGTCGACCTGGCCCGAGAGCGGGCGGATCGCGCGCGACTGAAGGAGATCGCAAAGGAGCTCCTCGATCTTCAGCCCGCGTTCGCCGCGGGCGGCGCGTCCGCGGCTCAGGTCGCGTCGAAGCGCGCCCTGCTCGTGGAGCTCGATCGGCTCGCGGCGGCGGAGGTGGCGCGGACGACGGGAGAGGTCCGCGAGGACCGGCGCGAGCGTCGGGAGCGGCGCTAGGCCCTCACGCCCACGACCACCCGCTCGACCCCGCCGAGGTCGGTCCGCGTGCTCGTGTCCAGGCCCTCCGCCGCGAGCAGCGCGGCCACCGCGGGGGCCTGGCCTTTGCCGACCTCGAACGCCACGCCGCGGCGCGCGCGACGCGCCGCTTGAGGGGCCAGGCGCCGGTACACGGCGAGCCCGTCCGGCCCGCCGTCGAGCGCCAACCGGGGCTCCCATTGCGCGACCTCCGGGGCGAGCGCGCCGATCTCGTCGCTCGGCACGTACGGCGGGTTGCTCAGCACCCAGTCGATCGAACGGGCGGCGGGCACGCCGTCCAACAGGTCGCCGCGCAGCGCCGCCGCGCGCTTCGAAAGGTCCAAGCGCTCGATGTTGGCGCGGGTGGTGGCGAGCGCCACCTCGGACACGTCGACCGCGTAGAGGCGCACCCCGGGCCGGGCCGCCGCGACGCTCAGCCCCACGCACCCCGTCCCGCACCCGACGTCGGCCACGTACACCGGGTCGTCCTCGAGCGGGATCGCCGCGAGGGCGGCCTCCACGAGCGCTTCGGTGTCCGGGCGCGGCACGAGCGTGCCCGGACGCACCTCGAAGTCGTGGTCGTGGAACCCCTTCTCGCCGAGCACCCACGCGAGCGGCTCTCGCGCCGCGCGCCGCCGCACCAGCCCCCGCAGGGTGTCGAGCTCCGGGTCCGTGAGCGGGCGGTCGAATTGCAGGTAGAGCCGCATTCGGTCGAGGGACAAGACGTGCGACAGCACGAGCTCGGCGTCGAGGCGCGGGGAGGGGATGCCTGCCTTCCGGAAGTAGTCCGTCGTGGACGTCAGCACCTCGACGAGGGGCCGCATCAGGAGGCCCCGCCGCCTTCCTGCTCGCGCAGCGCCTCGGCCTGGTAGTAGGACACCAGCCCGTTCACGAGGTCGTCCATGTCGCCGGCGACGATCTGGTCGAGCTTGTAGAGGGTCAGCCCGATGCGGTGGTCGGTCAGGCGGTTCTGCGGGTAGTTGTACGTGCGGATGCGCTCGGAGCGGTCGCCCGAGCCGACCTGGGCGCGGCGGTCGGCCGCCTCCGCGGCGTGCTGCTCCGCGCGTTGCTTCTCCAGCAGGCGCGCGCCGAGCACCTTCATCGCCTTGGCCTTGTTCTTGGTCTGCGACTTCTCGTCCTGGCAGATGACGACGAGGTTGGTCGGCAGGTGGGTGATGCGCACCGCGGAGTCCGTGGTGTTCACGCTCTGGCCGCCGGGCCCGCCCGCGCGGAACACGTCGATGCGGAGGTCCTTGTCGGCGATCTTGACCTCGACCTCGTCCGGCTCGGGCAGGATCGCGACGGTGGCCGCGGAGGTGTGGATGCGCCCCTGCGACTCCGTGGCGGGGACCCGCTGCACGCGATGGACGCCGCTCTCGAACTTCAGGTGGCTGTACGCCTGCTCGCCGGTCAGGGAGCAGATGATCTCCTTGAAGCCCGAGGCGCTGCCGCCGGCGCTGATCTCGCTCGCGGACACCACCTCGAGCTTCCATCCCTGGCGTTCGGCGTAGCGGGCGTACATGCGGTACAAGTCGCCCGCGAACAAGCCCGCCTCGTCCCCGCCGGTCCCCGCGCGGATCTCCAGCAGGAGGCTGCGGCCCTCGTACGGGTCCCGTGGGAGCATGAGCAGCTTCAAGGCGTGCTCGAGCTCCGGCACGCGCGCGTCGATGCGCGCGCGGTCGACCTGCGCCATCTCGCGCATGTCGGGGTCCGCGAGGAGCTCCTGGAGGTCTTCGCGCTCGCGGTCGAGCTCGTGCAGCTCGCGCACGAGCGTGGCGAGGCGCGTGACCTCGGCGTGCTCGCGCGACACCTCGCGGTAGCGGTCGCGCTGGCCGCTGATCGCCGGGTCCATGAGCTGGCGATCCAGCTCGGCCAGGCGGGATTCGATCTCGTCGAGGCGGAGGCGCATGGTTGGTCTGGGGAACGGCGGCGACTAACGCGCCGGCTCCCCGACCGCCGCGTCGGGCAGGGCCCACACGCACGCGTGCATCTCTGCGTCGGCCTGCGCGCGGCCGCCGTTGGCGGATCCGGACCAGCGGAACGACACGTCGTGGAGCAGGGTGGCGCCGGCGGCGCGGGGCCCCACGCGTCGCTCGGCGCCGGCGCGCACGAACTCGCAGCTCGGCCCATGGTTCGCGACGTGGGTGAGGTGCGTCAGGAGCGCCGTCGTGTCCCCCGCGATCAGGGCGCGCGCGTAGGCCGGCGACCCGACCACGCCGTCGAGGTTCACCACCGTGGACGCCGTGAACCACCCGACCGCGCCCGCGTCCCAGCTCCCCACCGCGACGTCCGGGGGCAGCGACGCGTCGATCCATTCGCCGAGACCGGCGTCCGCCGCGAGCACCGCCCGCGCGCGAGGGTCGAGCACGGCGCGGGCCTGGGCGACCCAGCCGAGGGCCAGCGGCGTGAGGATGACCGCCGCGAAGAGCCCCGAGCGCCCCTCACGCGCCGCTTGCGCCGCGAGGTCCGCCACGACGAGCGTGAGCACGGCCCCGGCGTAGAGCGCGTGGGGGACGAAGTACCAGGCGCGGGGGAACGTGGAGATCGCGAGGTACCACGCGGCGAGAAGTCCGAGGAAGACGACGTACCACGCCGTGGATCGGACGAACCCGACCGCGCTCGGCACCACGGCGGCCGCGCGGGGGGCCGCCCACACGAGCCCCATCGGCAGCAACGCGCCGAGCCCGAGGGCCGCGAGCCGCCCCTCGATCGAGGGGATCCCGCCCATCTTCACCATGCCGCTGACCTGCATCGGCACGCCGAACACGAGCAGGTTCGCGCCGATGAACGCGAGCCCGACGAGCAGGGCCGGAAGCAGCAGCGGCACCGCCGCCGCGAGCCGCCCCCGCCGTGCGCCCTCCCCGAGGGCGGCGAGCCCAAGGGTGACACACAAGAACGCGGCGTCGGTCCTGGAGAGGAACGCGAGGGCGAGCAGCGCGCCCGCCAGCGCGCGGCGGCGCGGGGACAGGCCCAGCAGTCCGTCGCGGCTGGCTGCGGTGGCGAGCAGGCCCGCGTGCGCGAGCAGCACGAGCGCCGGCTCCATCCCACCGGTGCTCATGCGCACGACGGCCGGCCCCGAGGCCCACAACAGCAGCGCGGCGGCGGCCGTGGCCGGGAGCGCCGGCCAGCCGCGGAGGAGGGCGCCCCACGCGCACGCCACGACCCCGAGCTGCGCGAGGAGCGTCGCGCGCATCGCGGCCTCGCCGTCGAGCGTGGCCGCGAACGGCGCGACGACGAGGAGCCACGCCGGGTGGAAGCCGTTCGTCGGCGTGAGACCGTCGAACGTCAGGCCTTCGCCGCGGACGAGGCGCCGCGCGAGCTCCAGGTAGTAGTACCCGTCATCCCACGCGAGGGCGTAGGGGGCCTCGGGCCAGAGCGCCACGAAGGCGACCCACCCGAGGAGCAGCGCGAACGCGAACGTTCGAAGGGCCGCCGGCGCCACGGGGGCGCGCGCGGCCGCTCCGCGCAACGTTCAGCTCCCGGAGCCGGGGATGTTGTACTTCTTGTTGAAGCGCTCGACGCGGCCGGCGGTGGCCACGGCGCGCTGCTTGCCCGTGTAGAACGGGTGAGACGCCGACGAGATGTCGATGAGCACGACGTAGTGCTCGACGCCGTCGATCGTGCGGGTCTGCTTGCTGGACAGCGTGCTGCGCGTGACGAACTCGGCGCCGGCGCCGGTGTCGACGAAGACGACGGGGTTGAGCTTGGGGTGGATACCGGGCTTCACGAGGGGCTCCAAAGCGTTCGAGCCGCCGGTTTCACCCGTTCAGGAGGACTTGTCAAGGGCGGCGAGCGCGGCCCATGGGCTGTCGGCGGCAGCGGCCCTCGCGGCGCGGGCTCGAGCGAGCTCGTCCGGCGCGCGGAGCAGCTCCTCGCGGAGGGTGCCGGTGCGCGCGCCGCACAGCGAAGGAAAGTTCCCCGCCGGGTCGATCTGGTTGCCGAGGAGGCGGATCTCGAGGTTGGCCGTGCCGCGCAGCTCCGCGAGCAGGCTCGCGTCCGACGGGCCCTCGTCGGCGTCGAGCACGCCGATCACCGTCAACGAGCCGCCTTCCTCCGCCGCCCGCGCCGCGCCGAGCACGCGCCGGACGCGCTGCACCGCCGCCGCGTCGAGCCCGCCGGCGAGCTGGCGCCCCGTCGCGGGGAGCACGGTGTGGGCCGCGCGGGCGAGGCGCGTGAGGGAGTCGACGAGGACGATGACGTCGCGGCGCAGCTCGACGAGGCGCTTCGCCCGGTCGATCGCGATGTCCGCGACCTGCACGTGTCGCGCCTCCGGCTCGTCGAAGGTCGTGGCGAGGTGCACGGCGCGAACGTTGCGCTGGATCTCGGTGACCTCTTCGGGGCGCTCCGCCAGCAGCACCACCATGAGCGTGGCGTCGTTGTGTTGGGTCGCGAAGGCTTGCGCGAGCGCGCGGATGACGGTCGTACGCCCGGAACGTGGGGGCCCGAGGATCAGCCCGCGCTGTCCGAAGCCCATGGGGGCGTGGAGATCGAGCAGGCGGGCGAGGGGCGCGCCGCCGATGCGGAGCCGGCGCTGCGGCCAGATGGGCGTGAGGTTCTCGAAGAGGGCCTTGTCGCGCGCGGACTCGGCGTCGAGCCCGTTGACCTTCTCGACCTTGATCAGGGCGAAGTAGCGCTCGTTCTCTTTGGGGGAGCGCGTCTGGCCGCTCACCAGGTCGCCGGTGCGGAGGTTGAACCTCCGGATCTGCGAGGGCGAGACGTAGATGTCGTCGGCGCCCGGCAGGAACGCGTACTCGGGCGCTCGCAGGAACCCGAAGCCGTCCGGGAGGATCTCCAGGACGCCCGACCCGTCGATCGCCGCGGACCCGGATTCCCGCAGGATCGCCGCGACGAGCTCGGGCTTCCGCAAGCTCGACGGGTTCTCGATGTTCACGGCGCGGGCGTGGTGGACGAGGTCCGCGATGGGCTGGCTCCGCAAGGAGCCGGGATCCGGGGGCATGTGGGACGCGGGGAGGGGAGGGAAGGGGGGAGGGCCGGCGCCCGTGTCTCGGCGCCCGACGGGCCCGAGGGGGGTGGAGGCGGCCCCGGCGGGCGGGAGTTGGGAACAGGCGCGGGGACCGGGATGTGGCGCGCGCCGAGCGTCCCGAGAATCGTAGCGCGCCGTCGGCGGGCCGGCGAGGTATGAGCCCGCGAACGCTGGAGCGCCCCGTGGACCCGCGCGCACGCATCGACCGGCTCGTCGACGAGCTCATCCGACACAACCGGCTGTACCACGAGCAGAATTCGCCGGAGGTCCCGGACTGGGAGTACGACCGGCTCTTCCGTGAACTGGAGGCGTTGGAGCTCGCGAATCCCGAGCTACGCCGCCCGGACAGCCCCACCGCGCGCGTGGGCGCGCCGCCGGTGGACGCGCTGCCGCCGTTCACGCGTGCCGTCCCGATGTTGTCCTTGCAGAACGGCTACAAGCGCACCGACGACGGCGAAGATCCGTGGACGGACCTGCGGGAGTTCGAAGTCTCCCTCCGGCGCGCGCTCGGCGAGGACGCCCCCGCGACCATGGTCTACGTCGTCGAGGCCAAGCTCGACGGCCTCGCGATGGAGCTCGTCTACGACGACCGCCGCTTCGTGCGCGGCGGTACGCGCGGCGACGGGACGACGGGCGAGGACGTCACGCACAACCTCCTCCAGCTCCCCTCGATCCCGCGCCACCTGCCGCCCGGCGCGCCGGGTGGCACCCTGACCGTGCGTGGGGAGGTCCTCTTCGATCTCCCGGGGTTCGAGCGAATGAACGCCCGACGGGAGGCCGAGGGCGAGCGCCGCTTCGAGAACCCCCGCAACGCGGCGGCGGGCACGATGCGCCAGCTCGACCCCCGCCTCGTCTACGGGCGCCCGCTGGCGTTCTGGGCGCACTCGGCGGGCGAGATGCCGCGGGCCGCGCGGCCGCCGAGCCATCACGCCCTGCTCGCCGCCTTCCGCGACTGGGGGTTCGGCGTGAACGCGCTCGCGCGCCGCTGCGAGGGCGTCGACGCCGTGATCGACGCCGTCGCGACGATCGAGCGTCTGCGGTCCGAGCTCGACTACGAGATCGACGGGGCGGTCGTGAAGGTCGATGCCTTCGGCCTCCAGGACGCGCTCGGCTTCGTCACCCGCTCGCCGCGCTGGGCGCTGGCGTTCAAGTTCCCGCCGCCCGAGGTGGCCACGACCCTGCTCGACGTGGCGTTCTCCGTCGGGCGCACCGGCGCGGTCACCCCGGTCGCGGTCCTCGCCCCGGTGCGTGTCGGCGGGGTCACGGTCCGCAACGCCACCCTGCACAACGAACACCAGATGACGCGTGTGCTCGGCCTGCGCCTCGGCGACACGGTCGTGATCCGGCGGGCCGGCGACGTGATCCCCGAGGTCGTGCGGGCCCTCGACGCCGCCGACCGTCACGCGCGGCCGGCGCACGCCTACCCGCCGAGCTGCCCCGCGTGCGGGCACGCCCTCGCGCGCGAGCCGAACCCCAAAGAGCCGGACAAGGTGTTGATCCGCTGTCCGAACGCGCTTGCCTGCCCGGCGCAGGCGCGCGGCGCGCTCCGGCACTTCGCGTCGCGCGCGTGCATGGACATCGAGGGGCTCGGTGAGAAGCTCGTCGATCAGCTCGTCGGCGCGGGGCTCGCGCTCCGCCCCTCGGACCTCTACCGCCTCGCGCCCGCGGACCTCGCCGGCCTCGACCGGATGGGCGAGACGAGCGCCGCCAACCTCGTCGCGGCGATCGACGTGTCGCGCGCGCGCGCGCTCGACCGCGCGGTGATGGCGCTCGGCATCCCCATGGTCGGCGAGAGCACGGCGCGCGATCTCGCGCGGCAGTTCGGGACGATCGACGGGCTGCTCGGCGCGTCGGTGGCGGACCTGCTCGGGGTGTTCGGCGTGGGCGAGAAGGTGGCGGAGTCGGTGGCCGCGTTCTTCGCCGAGCCGGCGAACCGGGCCGAGGTCGAGCGCCTGCGGGAGCGCGGGGTCCGGTTCGCGCCGATCGCCGTCGCGGCGCCCGCCGCCGCCGTCGGCGGCGTGAGCCTCGGGGGGCGCACGTTCGTGATCACCGGCACGCTCCCGACCTTGTCGCGCGACGCGGCAAAGGAGCGCATCCTCGCCGCCGGCGGCAAGGTGGTCGGGAGCGTGTCGAAGAAGACCGACTTCGTGGTCGTCGGCGAGGACGCGGGGAGCAAGCTCGACAAAGCGCGCGAGCTCGGCGTCCCGTTGCTGGACGAGGCGCAGCTCGTCGCGCTTCTGGAGGGTTCCGCGTGATCATCTGGTCTTTCCTGGCTTGTGCCGACCCGTCCCTCCTCGATGGCATCGCGGCGGAGCTCGGCCGCCGCAGCGTCGACGACGCCCGCCTGGGCGTCCAGATGACCGTCGGCGTGATGGGCCTCCTCGCCGAGGCCTGTTCGGTCGACGTGCTCAACGAGCACACCTTCGTGAGCCCCACCGCGGCCCGCATGGGCGTCACCACGGTGGGGGTCGTCGTCGATCCCGACGCGGGGGGCATCACGTGGACCTTCACCGACGTCGCGCCGCTCTGGGCGCCGGGCCTGCTCGTCGTCGGCACGCAGAGCAACCGGGCCAGCTTCGACGTCGAGTGGATCGGGAACGGCCAGTCGCTGTCGGGCACCTTGACCAACGAGGGGTGCTCGAGCGACGGCGCCGCCGCGACCTTCGCCGGCGCGCTCACCCACCTCGTCGGGGCGGAAGATCGTCGGACCCTCACGGCGCTCGGCGCGGCCCCGGTGTCCGGCCTGCGCTGGGCCCCGGCCCTGGCCGACGTCCCCGGAGCCGGTCAGCTCCGTTGGCAGCGGGAGGAGGACGAGCACAACCTCCTCCTCGACGACGCCTCGTCGATCATGGACACCTGGCCTGGGGTGGCCTCAGGGAACACCTGGGAGTCCGCGGTGGAGCTCGACCCGACGCCCGACCCTACAGGCTGAGGGAGATCCACGCTTCGAGGCGGCTCGTGCCGCCGAGCGCGGCTTGGGCCCCCGCGGTGAGGCGCGGCTGTGTGCCCGCGCCGCCGACCGGCTCGGACACGAGCATCCCGCCCACGATCAGCGACACGGGGAAGGCGCGGCGCAAGTCGAGGGTGAAGCTCCCGTCGAGGACGGACGTCGACTCCCGCGACCAGGGGGTCGCCTCGAGGCCGGCCCACCCCGTGGCGCCGTCGCGAGGGTCGCCCCACATCCACGCGCCGGTCACATCCACCGCGGTCCGGCGGGCGTGGTTCAGGCCGGTCGGGGCGCCGCCGCCGAGGTCGTCGAGGAGCGCGTCGAAGGAGGGGGAGGTCGACGAGCCGTCCCACGACCGCGCGTGCTCCACCGCGGCCTGGACGGCGATGTGGCCGGGCCCGACCGGAACGTCGTACCGCAACCCCACGCCCGCGCCCGCGCCGTCGCCCTCGTACCCGGAAGCGGCGGAAGCGTCGTGCATGCGCGACAGCGTCGCGACGATGCTCAGGCCGCCATCAAAGGGGCGCGCGGTGAAGTAGATGCCTTGGACGTCGGTCACACGCGCGGCGTCGCAGCCGTCGCCCGGGCTCGCGCACGCGGAGTCGACGAGGCTCGTGCGGTCGAAGGAGGCGCGCACCGCGACGTCGACGCCGGGCTGCACCGCGGGGGCGAGCGGCGCGGCGAGGGCGGCGGCGACGACGGGGAGCCACATGTGGCGTGACCTATCGTGGCGCGGGCGTCCTTGCCGGGCTCGTCGTCACTCGGCTACGGTGCGGCGTTTCCGCGGATCCTCGTGACGTCCCTGCTCCTGTTCGCCTGCGCCGCACCGCAACCCGCGATCGTGCCGTCGAAGTCCCACCCCGACGTCGTGGTGATCACGCTCGACACGGTGCGCGCCGACCGCGTGGGCGCGTACGGTCACGCGAAGGCGCGCACGCACACGATCGACGCGATGGCGGACGCGGGCATCCGCTTCGAACAGGCGATCTCGCCCCTTCCGCTCACCATCCCGGCGCACAGCACGATGTTCACCGGGCTCTTTCCGTTTCATCACGGGGTCCGCAGCAACGGCGACGCCACCCTCCGGCCGGAGCACACCACGCTCGCGGAGGTGCTCCACGCCGAAGGGTACCTCACCGCCGCGGCGGTCTCGGCGTTCGTGACGACGCGGCAGTGGGGGTTCGATCAAGGGTTCGACGCCTACTTCGACGCCTTGCCCACCGTCGAGGTCGATGGGAACAGCAACTACTGGCACACCGAGCGGCCGGGCGACCAGGTGGTGGACGACGCCCTGGGCTGGCTGAAGCGCCAGCCGACGGATCGCCCCGTGTTCCTCTGGGTCCACCTCTACGACGCGCACCACCCCTACGTCGCGCGCCCGGCGTTCAAGGACATGGACCCGTACGACGCCGAGATCGCCTTCCTCGACACACAGGTGGAGCGCGTGCGCCAGGCGTTCCAGGGGCGCGAGGCGCTCTTCGCCTTGATCGGCGACCACGGCGAGAGCATGGGCGAGCACAACGAGGCCACGCATGGGCTCTGGTCGTACCAGTCGACCGCGCGCGTGCCGTTCGTGTTGAGCGGCGCCGGGGTCAAACGGGGTGTGGTGACCGAGCCCGTGAGCACGGCCGACTTGTTCCCGACGGTCCTCGCCGCGGTGGGGGTGCCCGTGCCCGCCGGCATCGACGGCAAGGTGCAGCCACGCGGCGGCCAGGTCCCCTACGTCGAGAGCTACGAGGCGTCGGATCGGTTCCGCATCGCGCCGCACCGCGCGGTCGTCGAGGGCACCCTGAAGCTCATCGGGACCCCGCGCCCCGAGCTGTACGACCTCGCGAAGGACCCGGGCGAGACGAACGACCTGGCGTCCGCTCGCCCGGACGACGTGGCGCGCCTGCTCGCGAAGCTCGAAGCGCTCGGCGCCGAAGCGCCCGGAGAGGCCGACGCGTCGCTCGACGCCGACGCCCTCGCGCAGCTCGCGGCGCTCGGGTACGTCACCGGCTCGGAGGGGCGCGGTGAGGCCGACCCGGCGACCTTCCCGGATCCGAAGGACAACGTCGCGTTCTTCAAGGCCATGTACGATCTGGAGACGCTCCGCTCGGCGACGCCCGAGGATGTGCTCACGAAGGTGGAGGCGGTGCTCGCGCTCAAGCCCGACGCGTTCGAGGTGCGTTTTCGGCAGGCGACGCTGCTCGGTCGCCTCGGTCGCCTCGACGAGGCGCGCGACGTGCTCGAAGAGACGGCCCGGCTGTTCCCGACCCGCGCGCGCTCCTGGGTCATGCTCGGCAGCACGGCCATGCGGGAAGGGCGCTTCGAAGACGCCCTGGCGTCCGGGCGCCGCGCGGTCGAGGCGAAGCCGGGGGACGCGGCGGGGCATGAGCTGGTCACCGACGCGCTCCTCCGGCTCGGGCGCGAGGAGGAAGCGCTGAGCGAGGCCCGCGCCGCGCTCGCGTTGAACCCGCGGGCCTACGGCGTGGCCGCCATCCTCGGTTCGGCGCTGCTGGCGAAGCGCGACTTCCTCGAGGCCGAGAAGCTGCTCCGGCTCGCGGTGAGCGCGCCGCGGCCGCGGCGGGGGGCGCGCCAGCGGCTCGCCATGCTGGCCCTCGCCGTGAAGCAGCGGGGGGACGCCTACACCTTGCTCGAGACAGAGACGACGGACTACCCCGGCAACCTCGTCGCGCAGGCGATGCTCGCGCGGATGTACGGCGAGGACGAGCGGTGGCTCGACGAAAAAGAACGCCACATCGCGATCCTGCGCTTTCGCCCAGGCGACCCGCACCGGCTGCGCGCGCTCGCCCAGGCCGACTTCAACCTCGGCGACTACGGCGGTGCGCGCGAGGTCCTTCGAGAGGCGCTCGACGCGGCGCCGGACGATCCGGACATCCTGCTCCTCCACGCCAACCTCCTCGCGAAGGAGGGGCGCGGCGACGAAGGCGCCGTGGTCGCGAAGCGCGCGATGGCCCTGCACGCTGAGCGCGTGAAGGCACGCGCCGCGAAGGAGGCGAAGTGATGCGCGGCGTGGGCGCCGTCGTCGGCGCGATCCTGTTCGCTGTCGCCGTGTCGGTCGCGCCGTCGGTCGCCGCGGGGCCGCAGGGGGAGGCCGCGGGCGCCGCCGCGGGCGCCGGGGGCCGCCCTTCCCCGCGGGGCAAGGGCCCCAAGGCGGCTGGCAAGCCGGGGCGCGGTCCCAAGGACGGGGCCGCCCGACCGCGCGGCGGCAAGCGTGGCCCCAGGGCGGTGTCGCCGGCGGTCGGGCCCCGCGACGGGGACCGCGGCGCGAACGCCGCGATCGCCAACGGCTTCCTCAAGGAGGGCAAGACCTACGCGGCGGTCATGGCGTTCCGACGCCAGCTCGCGCGCGACCCCGAGTCGGTCGCGCTCAACATCGGCCTGGGCAAGGCGCTGCAGCGCGCCGGCGAGTGTCCCGAGGCGCTCGACCGGCTCCAGCCGTACGTCGGGCTGCCGGCGTTCGGCCTCGAGGCGGCGATGTCCGCGTCGGCCTGCGCCGGCGAGCTCGGCCTTTGGTCGGACGCCGTGCTCTACGACCGCGTCGCGCTCGAGGAGGACCCGGACCACGTGCGTGCCCTCACGGCGCTCGCGCTCGACGCGGACGCCTCCGGCGACGCGGCCGGGGTCGCGGAGGCGTTGGCGCGCCTGGACGCCCTCGGGACGTCGGGGTTCGTGCGCGCGGCGTTCGCGTTGCGCCACGGGGACCTCGACCTCTTCGACGTCGAGCTCGTCCTGCTCGCGCGCGGCGGCCACGCCTCCGCGACGGACGTCGCGCGCATGACCGCGCAGTCGTGGTTGGACGTCGATGATCCGGTGCGCGCCGTCGAGGTGGTGAATCGCCACTTCCGGCTCGGGCGCTCGCGTGCGCCGTTGCGGATGTTGCGCGGCGAGGCCTACCGGCGCCGTGGGGAAACGGACATCGGGCGGCACACCTACTCCGAGGCGCGCGGGAGCGCGCCCGAAGGTGCGCTCGCCGCGGCCCTGCACGCGCGCGTCCTCGTGGACGACGGCGCGCCGGAGGACGCCGCGCAGCTCCTCCGGCCGTACGCGTCGAGCACCGACCCCGAAGTGATGGCTTCACGCTGGTACGTGGCGCGCGCGCTGGGCGACACCGCCGCCGAGGCGCGCGCCGCCGCGGAGTACGCCGCAGCGCAGCCGAGCCCGCTGCGTCGGCTCGAGCTGCTCGTCCCCGTCACGCGACGTTAGGCGACGCGGGGCGCGCGGCAGCGCGCCTCGAACGCACAAACCCCGCGCCCCGGTAGCCGGGACGCGGGGTTTGGGCCCGCGAAGGCGGGAGGCCTACTTGTAGTAGTAGTACGTGTCGCCGGTGAAGCGGGACGCGGTGTAGGTCACGGTGTCGCCGCTGGTGTAGGACGTGACGTACTCGTACGCGCCGTAGTTCCAGAACACCTGGCTCCACGCGCCTTCCGAGTACAGCGCGATCGTGTCCTGCACGTACACCGACCCGTCGCCGTAGAAGTCGAACTCGGCGAACATGCCCCAGCCGTCGTAGTCCCAGTTGCCGTCGTAGCTGCCGTCGGTGAAGCCCGCGGTCGCTTCGCAGTCGGTCTCGGCGCCGGTGATGAAGCTCGGGTAGGACGTGGTGCCGGAGGCGGCGCCGAAGTCGAACGCCCACTCGCAGTCGGGGCAGGTCACGGGCACGCCCGGACCCGCGAGCTCGCCACCGAAGAGGCAGACCCAGTCGTCCGCGCCGGTGGTGCCGTACAGGCCGACGCCGAGGATGCCGGTCGCGCTGCCTTCCGTGCCGGTGTCGGTGTCGGTGTCGGTGTCGGTGTCGGTGTCGGTGTCCGTGTCCGCGGTGTCGGTGTCCGCGTCGGTGTCTTCCGTGTCCGCGGTGTCCATGGCGCGGATGGTGCTGGCCGGCACCGAGAACGCGCCCCAGAACGCGAACGCGCCGATGCCGGTGTCGGCATCCGCGTCGGTGTCGGTGTCGGTGTCGCTGTCGGTGTCGGTGTCGGTGTCGGTGTCGGTGTCGGTGTCGGTGTCGGCCGAGTCGGCCGAGTCGTCCTTGTCCTCGGCGGGCGGGCACGCCATCAGCAGAACCGCGCCGGCGATCAACGAAAGCTTGAGGCTCTTCTCGAGCAGCATCTGGATGTCTCCTACTTCTTCAGGGTCGTGACCGCGCGGGCGCGGAGCACAGTCACATTACCACCCGCGCCTCGTCACGCAAGCGGAAAAAACGTGACGGACCGGCACGGGGCCCTCAGCGGTAGTACACCACCTGGACCGGCGCGCCCGCCTCGTCCAACGCGGCCACGTCGAAGACGACCACGGAGCCGGCTGCGTCGCTGGTGACCGACACGAGTTCGTCGCGTTCGCCACCGTCGATGGCGAATGGACGCCAGCCGCCGTTGTAGAGGTACAGCAGCGCGCCTTCGGCCATCAGCGTGCCGTCGCCGTAGACGTCGAAGTCCGAAGCGAAGCCCCAGGCGTAGTCCCACGAACCGTCCAGCATGCCGTCTTCCGTGCCGATCGCCGCGGCGCAGTCGGCGGCCGCGGCGCCGTCCCACCCGAGGCTCGTGCTGCCGGCCACACCCGTGAAGTCGAACGACCAGTCGCACTCCGGGCACGCGACCGGGGCGCCGCTCACGAGCGTGCCCCCGAACCAGCACACCGTGTCGCCGCTCTGGACCGACGTGTACCGAAGCCCGATCTGGGCGCTGGCGGCCGTGGCGGTCGCGTCGAACGTGCCGGCGGTGCTCACCGACGCGTAGCCGGTGTCGTAGACGGCGGTGTCGTCGGCGCTGTCGTCGCTCTCGGAGTCGTCGTCGTCCGGGCCGGAACATGCGGCGAAGGCGGGGGTGAGCACGAGGAGGGCGAGGTGGCGGCGGTTCATGCGTCTCCGGAGCGTGGAGGCCCACGCACTGGCGTTGATACCGAAGGCGCGTCGAGAACGCAAGTTCGTCGGGTTAGGGAGCGGGATGCGCCTCGCGTACACCAGCGACGTCCACGTCGACACCAACGGCCCGGCCGTCACCGAGGCGCTCGTGGCGCGCGCGCGCGCGCTCGCGCCCGACGTGCTCGTCCTCGCGGGCGACCTTGCGTCCGGGCCCACGACCTGGCTCGACACCTTGTTGCGCCTGCGTCCTTGCGCGGGGGAGCTCCTCGTCGTGGCGGGCAACCACGACGTGTGGGGGGCGCCCGAAGCCGTCGCCAAGGGGCTGGACGCATGGAAGCGCCTCGATCATCTGCTTCCGGCGCTCTGCGCGGAGGCGGGGGTGCGCATGCTCGACGCGGGGCCGGTGGAGATCGGGGGGATCGGTTTCGCCGGCACCCTCGGATGGTACGACCTCAGCACGCGGGAGGGGCTGCTCGACGCCCCGATGGAGGCGTACCGGAAGGGCGAATGGGAGGGCCTTCGCTGGACCGATCATCAGTACGCGGTGTGGCTCGCGCCGGACGGTCGTCGGATGGAGATGGAGGAGGTCGCGGCGATCCTGCGCGAGCGCCTGCGGGCGCACCTCGCCGCGCTTCGCGCCCGGCGCGTGGTGGTCGTCACCCACACCCTGCCGTTCGAGGGGCAGATCCACCGGAAGGCGCATCCGGGTTGGCGGTTCGCCAACGCCTTCATGGGCAGCCTGCCGCTGGGCGACCTCATCCGTTCGGATTCGCGGGTGTTCCTCACGATCTCGGGCCACACCCACCACGGGAGCGACCTGCGCCTCGGGGGCCTGCGCGCCGTCGTGAGCCCGCTCGGCTACCGACGCGAATGGAAGGGGACCACGCCGGAAGAGGCGGTGGAAGCCGCGATGAAGGTCATCGACATCTGACGCGGCGGGGGCGTCCGCGGCGGGGGCGTCCGCGGCGGGGGCGTCCGCGGCGCATGTCGCCGCGGACGCGCCGAACCGTCGCTCAGCGGCGGGTGCCGACGCTGCCGATGCGGCCGTTGGACAGGATGCCCTTCACGTCGTTCGCGAGGTCCTGCACGCCCTGCTGGAACACGGGCACGAAGGCGTACGCCGCCGCCACGAGGGCGATGACGATGACCGAGATGAGCATCATGTACTCGACGGTGGACTGACCTTCTTCTTCACGGACGAGGGCGTTGAACATGAGGACCTCCGGTTGTGGGGACACGGCCCCGGGTAGCAAGCCTCGTGCCAGGGTCGTCGACCGCCGGAAGGGGCGCCCGCCGCGTGGCGTGCGGCCGCCGGGGCAGGGCTGTCCCGCGGGGTGCCCCACGCGAGTCGCACCTGTTCCCGGCGTGTCGCGGGACGCTCACACGTCGAAGGTGATGCCCTGCGCGAGCGGGAGATCGCGGCCCCAGTTGATCGTGTTCGTCTGGCGGCGCATGTACACCTTCCAGGCGTCCGAGCCGGACTCGCGGCCGCCGCCGGTCTCCTTCTCGCCACCGAACGCGCCGCCGATCTCGGCCCCGGAGGTGCCGATGTTGACGTTGGCGATGCCGCAGTCGCTGCCGCGGTGGGACAGGAACTCCTCCGACGCGCGGAGGCTGTTCGTGAAGATCGCCGACGAGAGCCCCTGCGGCACTTCGTTCTGGTGGCGGATCGCCTCGGCGAGCTCGGAGTACTCCATCACGTAGAGGATCGGCGCGAACGTCTCGTGCTGCAGGATGCGCATCGAGGGCGTGGCGGCGATGATCGTCGGCGCCACGAAGTTGCCCGGGCGGTCGAGTCGGGTGCCGCCCGTGAGCACCGTGCCGCCTTCGCGGACCGCCTCGGACACCGCGCGTTCGAAGTCGGCGACCGCCGCGGCGTCGATCAGCGGGCCCATCAAGGTGCCCGGATCGAGCGGGTGGCCGATGGGGATCTGCCGGTAGATCGCGACGAGGCGCTCGATGAACGCCGGCGCGACGTCACGATGGACGAGCAGGCGGCGCGTGGTGGTGCAGCGCTGGCCCGCGGTGCCGACCGCGCCGAACACCACGGCGCGCAGGGCGAGGTCGAGGTCGGCGTCGGGCTCGACGAGGATGGCGTTGTTGCCACCCAGCTCGAGCAGGGAGCGACCGAGGCGCTCCGCCACCACCTGTCCGACGTAGCGGCCCATGCGGGTGCTGCCCGTCGCGCTGATGAGCGGCAGGCGCGGATCGCGGATGATGCGGTCGCCGACGACGGCGTCCTCGCCGATGACGAGCCCGAACAGGCCGCTCCAACCGTGCTTCTGAAGCACCGCATCGCAGATGCGGTGCGTGGCGATGGCGGTCAGCGGCGCCTTGAGCGACGGCTTCCAGACCACGGCGTCCCCGCAGACCGCGGCGAGCATCGCGTTCCAGCCCCAAACGGCGTTCGGGAAGTTGAACGCCGTGATGACGCCCACCACCCCGAGCGGGTGCCACTGCTCGTACATGCGGTGGAACGGGCGCTCGGAGTGTGTCGTGAGGCCGTAGAGCTGCCGCGACAGGCCGACGGCGAAGTCGACCACGTCGATCGTCTCTTGCACCTCTCCACGGCCTTCGGCGAGGATCTTGCCGGACTCCAGGCTGACGAGGGCGCCGAGGTCGTCCTTGTGGACGCGCAGCGCCTCGCCCATCTGTCGCACGATCTCGCCGCGCTTGGGGGCGGGGAGCATGCGCCACTCGCCGAACGCCCGCGCCGCTTCGGCGACCACGGCGTCGCACGCGTTGGCGTCGGCCAGGGCGACGCTCGCGAGGGCTTCGTTGGTGGACGGATCGACGCTGGCGAGGGTCTTGCCGCCGCCGCCGCCGACGGGCGCGCCCGCCCACGCGCCGGGGTTGACATCGTCGATGCCGAGTCGTTGGAGCAGATCCTTCATGCGCCCTCCGGGGAGCCGCTCCCTACCCGATAGAGGGGGGCGATGCACCTCCTCACGCTCCTCCTCGCCGGGGTCGCGGCGGCCCAGGACGCCGTGTCGCTCGACGTCATCAAGGTCGGCCAGGTCGGGACGTCGTCCCCCGGCTTGTACGTCACCGTGAACCAGGCCGCCGAACAGCTCGCGGTCGACGTCAGCTGCGCCGGCAAGCCCGGCCGATACTCCGGCCCCGCCGCGGCGGGCCGACGGATCGAGCTGCGCATCGACGTCCCGGTGGGCACCCACACCTGCTCGGGGCGGCTCGCGGGCGAGTTCGCCGACGGGACGAGCGGCGAGATGCCGTTGTCCTTCAAGGTGACGATGCATCCGAAGATGACGATCCAGCTCGTCAACGGCACGCTCGATCTCACCGCCAAGAAGCTGTCGGTGGCGACCGACCGCCCGGTGGCTCGGGTCGAGATCGCGGCGCTCGGCCTCAAGGGCGCCGAGGTCGGCGGCACGAGCTGGATCGCCCCCGGGGGCTCGGCCACGCGGGCCGACGTCAGCTGGGCCGACGACGGGCGCGAGGTGCTGAAGCTGCGGGTGCGCGCCTTCGACGGCGACGGGTTCTGGTCGGAGCTCGAGCTCTCCCCGTGGAGCTACACCGTGCCGCACGAGGACGTGGTGTTCGCGTCGGACTCCGCCGTCATCGCGCCGGAAGAAGCCCGGAAGCTCGACACGGCGCTCGCCGACGCCAAGGCCGTCGTGGAGAAGTACGGCGCCGACGTCGTCATCAAGCTCTACGTCGGCGGTCACACCGACACCGTCGGCGACGGCGCGCACAACGCCGAGCTCTCCGGGCGGCGCGCGAAGGCGATCGCCCGTTGGTTCAAGGATCGAGGGTTCCCGGGGGAGATCTTCTACGCGGGGTTCGGCGAGTCGGACCTCGCGGTGGCGACCGCCGACGGCGTGGACGAGGCGCGAAACCGACGCGCCTCGTACGTGTTGTCCGCCCGCCCGCCGGGTCGCGGCGGGAGCGGCGACAGCGGATGGCGCGCGCTGGACTGAGCCGGCGCGCTTCGATCAGGCCTCGACCGGCTGACCGTCGACGTGGAGGACCCCGTCCACCCGCGTGGCGTGGCCGCCGGCGTAGACCGCGGGGAGGGTGAGGGACTCCTCGTCGAGCTCGACGAGGCCATCGAGGGTGACGAAGCCGCGCAGGGTGCCGCGGCGCCACTGCTGGTAGTGCGCCGAGCAGAACCCCTTCGAGCGCACCGGCGCGCCGCAATCCGGCACCTTGCACACGCCGCGAGGCGCGGCGGAGACCGGCGGAAGACGCCGATCGACCTGCGCTTCCGGGGCCGCGGCCTCGGTCGGGCGCGCGGCCAGCGCGGCGCGGAGCGTCGCGACCTCGGCGATCAGCGCGTCGACGCGGGGATCGTCCGAGCCGCGCGCCGGCGCTTCCTGGGCGGCGCGGGCGGCGACCGCCGCGTCGGCGGCGCGCTGCGCGTCGGCCCGCGCGCGATCGACCTCGCCGCGCGCGACCTGCAGGAGGTTCGCGAGCTCGCCGGCGCGGCGATCGACCGCGTCGATGCGGCCGCGCAGGTCGCGGGCCTCGTCGCGCAAGGACTGCACCTCGGCGGGGCTGGCGTACCCGCTCTCCTGGAGCATGCGCTGGACGATCTCACGGATGGGGCCGTCGAGCACGCGGCCGGCGGGGCCGGCGAGACGCGCGGCAAGGATGTCACTGAGAGCCATGTATCACCTCGGGCGACACATGTATCAGATGGCCTTGCCCTGTCAAGACATCCCGTGTCGCGTCAGGGCACCACGGTGGCGAGCACCTGCTCGACCACGGCGCGATCGCGCGCGTTGGGCGCCAGCGCCAGGTAGCGCCGGAGATCGCGCGCGGCCTCGGGGCCGCGACGGAGATGTGCCGCGAGAAGGCCGCGATCGCGGAGGCGCTCCGGGGTCTCGCCGCCCAGGAGCAGCATGCGGTCGAGCGCGCCGAGCGCCGCCTCGACGTCGCCGCGGTCGAGCCAGAGGTGGTGGAGGTTGGTGAGCATTCGGACCCCGATGGCCCGTGTGTCACACGGCGACAGGGCGCGCCCTGTATCGGCGTTGGTGTCTCGAAGCCGCGCGACGAGGTCGGCGGCCTCGAGCACGTCCCCACCCGAGAAGGGATCGAGGTAGATCCTCGCTCCAGGCGCGTCGAGACACACCAGGAAGCGGCCGGGGTAGCTCACTCCGGCGATGGGCACCCCGAGCCGGCGCCCGAGGAGGATCCACACGACGCCGAGGAGGATGGGGAGCCCGCTGCGTCGCTCCAGCACCCACGGCAGGGCGCTCGCGGACGGCTCGACGAACACTTCGGGCGCGCCGCGCAGCCTCAAGGTGCCCCCGAAGGCGCGCGCGATCGACGCCGCGAGGCGGTCGGGCGGGGTGCTCGGATGGACCTGGTCTTCGACCTCGGCCGCCATGGCGTCGAGCGTGGCCGCGACCGCCCGCTCGTCGGCGGTCGGGTCGACCGCGCGCGCGACCCCGACCGCGACGGCCTCGAGGTCGAGCGCCTCGTCGGGGCTCCGCGCGAGCAGCGCGAAGCGGGTCATCGCGCTGAGGTTCATGTGGCGGGGCGGAAGGTCGCGAACTGGCCGTTGGCGACCTCGACCGGCGGGGAGTCGTCGGCGGTGGACTTCACGTAGATGCGCGGCGCCTCGGAGAGGTCGGCGCGGCCCCCGCCGGCCGGGTAGCCCGCGTACACGACGTGGCGACCGTCCGCCGACACGATGGGGTGCGTCTGGGCGTATTGATCGAAGAAGTGCAGGTAGAACAACACGTCGCGCGTCGGCCAGAACGTGGCGAGGTGTCGGGCCGGACCGCCGTCGAGCGGCTGACGCATCCATGTGACACAGTTGTTCGGGGCATCCACGGACGCCACGACGAGAAACTCTGCGTCCGGCGACCAGAAGAACGCGAGGCACTCGGCGTCGGTGAGGTGGCGCGCCGCGCCGGTCGACACGTCGAGGATGTCGAGGCCCTGGTACGGCGTACCCTCGCCCCGCGGCGCCGCGGACACGGCGACGAGGTTGCGTCCGCCGGGGGCTGGGATCAACGCCAATAACCCGCGCCTCGCCGTCAGCACGCGCGCGCCGGCGCCGTCGAGCTGGCTCACGACCACCTCGCTCACCCCATCGCCCGCGCGCACGGCGTACACGGGGCGAGGACCGGGAAACACGGGCGCGCAGAAGCTGCCGGGCGCGTGGTCGTAGACTTCGTCCTCGGCGTCGCCGAGCGGATCGCGCAGGATGAGCTGCCCGGCGTTGGACCCGACGCTGCCGACGTGCACGAGCACGCGCCCGCCGTCGGGGGTCCAGTTGAAGAACAGCGGCACACCGGTGTCGATCGTGCGGACCTGTCCGAGGCGGTCGCGACGGATGATCGTGAGCTGGAGGTTCTCGCCGCTCTGGGTGAGCACCGAGATCGCCTCGCCGCTCGGGTGCCACTGCACGTAGATGGGCGCTTGCCCCACGAGCTGCGCCCACTCGATCTGCCGGACGCCGTCGACCGAGAGGGACACCACCCGCACCGGGCCGGTCTCGGTGTCGCTCCCCTCGACCGCGAAACACGCGACCCAGGCGCCGTCCGGCGACCACGCGGGCCACGAGAACCCGTCCTGCGGGCCGGACAACACGCCCCATGCGCCCGCGCCCCGGGGGATGGGCAGGGTGAGCTGCTGCGGGTTGCCCCCGTCGGAGTCGACGAGGTGAACCTGACGATCGAGGCCGACGTACGCGATACGGCTCATCCCGCTGCTCCGACGAGTCCGAGCGAACCGAGCGCCCGCCAGGCGGTCCATGCGATGGACGCGATCGCTACGATCGGCAAGGCGTAGCCCATCATCGGGTGGGAGTGGGCAGCCTCGAGCCGCGCGCGGCGGGTCTTGCGCTCGTGGGCGTACTCCGCGTCGAGGCCGGGCGGCAGCGCGGCGCGGCCACTCGCGAGGTGGTGGAGGGCGTGCAGGACGACGTCGTTGTTGACCCCGAAGGCGCCGAGGCTCATGCCGAGCCCGAACAGCCCGAGGAGGACCCGGCTCGGGGCGCCGAGCGCCACCGCTTCGCCCACGGCGAGCAGGAACACCGGCACCGCGCAGAAGAACAGGCCCACGCCCACCCACCGGAGGGTCGCGTGGCGCACGGCGGCGGCGCGCAGGGCGTCAGGCGACATCGGAGCTCGCTCCTCGCTCGTCGCGTGGCATCAGCCCGCTCAGGAGCATGCGGAGGCCGTCGCTCGACAGGCGCTCGACGTCGGGGCGCACCCCGACCGCGCTCTGCCCGGCGAGCCCGTCGATCAGCGCCTTGAGGATCTGCCCGACCGCCACCGGGTCGATCGGCGCGAAGACCTCTTCTTGCACGCCCTGCTCGATGACCGCGGCGATGCGGTCGATGAAGCTGTGGTGGATGGCGTTGACGCGCCGACGGATGTCGTCGTCGCGGATGGCCATCTCGTTCATGAGGAGGAAGAAGCGCGGCGGCGTCTTCAGGCCCGCGAAGTAGTCGAGGTACTTCCTGCCGAGCTCGACGAGCTTGATCTCGGCGGGGCGGGTGTCCCGGTCCGCCGCGTCGAGGAAGCTCGACGTGATGGCGTGCTCTTCTTCGACGATGGCGTCGAACAGGGCGCGCTTGCTCTCGAAATAGAAGTACACCGCCCCTTTGCTGAGGTTCGCGCGCTTCGCGATGTCCTCGACGCGCGCGGCGAGGTAGCCCTGCTCGATGAAGATCGCGCGCGCCGCGCGCAAGATCTGCGCACGGCGCTCGCCTTCCGACAGGTGACGCGTCATGGACGGGCGGCTCCAGCGGTCTCCTAACGTGAAACCGGCGCCGCACGGTCGGACGCGTTTCGGTTGATCGCGCGCCATCGCGCCTGGACCCGCTCCTCGATGCGCGTTCGATGCTCCGGCGCGAAGCGCCAGTACAGCGACGCCCGGGCCGACCACCGCGTCTCGCGCGCCGACGACGCGTCGACACGCCCGTGCTCCAGGTCCCCGCGCACCTCGAGCCCGATCGGGGCGAGCGGACGCCCGAGGTACACGCCCGCGACGGCCCCGCCGCGGAGGACGGGCGGCTCGTCCGCGAACATCCCGAAGCGCGCCAGCCCGATCGCCTGCGCGTAGATCGTGTCGCGGATCGTCAGCCCCGCCACCGCGCCGACGTCGCGCGTGATGACGGCGTAGGGCGTGGGTGCGCTCCACCAGGTGGCGGTCGCGGCGACCCCGAGGGCGGGCCCGAACAGCGCCCGCCGCGGGTCGACGCCGAACGACCCGGGAAGGTTGATCGCCGCGTAGGCGGCCTGATCGACCTCCACCGCCACGCCGCGCCCCGGGTCGCCGCCGAGCCGGGTCGGCGCCCACGTGACGAGCCACGGGCGCGTGCTCGGCGGCGAGACGGCTTCGAAGGCAGGCGGCACGAGGCCCATCTCGGGGCCGAAGGCGCCGGTCTGGACGCGCCACGACCGCACCCCGGGCGCCCCGGGCTTCCCGCCGAAGGTCACCCACGCCTCGGCCGAGTCGCTCCAGGTCGACACGCCGACGCCCGCCTCGGGCGCCGCCTCGCTGTTCGTGCCGGCGATGGCGGCGACGCGGAGGTAGTGAAAGCCGGCGGCCGACGCCGACGGGATCACCATGGACAACACGAACCCCATGCGGCGCTCCCGGGCGAGCGCCGAGGCGTCGCCTACTTGATCTGGTTGGCCACTCGCTTGAGCTCACGCAGGCTCTTGATCTCGAAGAGCTTGCCCTTCGCGGCGAACGTCGAGAGCTTCTGGGCCTGCCGCACGTACTCGCCGTACTGGTAGGCCTTGCCCCAGAACCAATCGTACTTCCGCTGATTGAACACCCGCACGAACCGGTCGTTCGCGAGGAACTGCGGGATCTCCTTGGGCAGATTGTTGAACAGCGTCAGGAAGAAGAGGAAGTTCAGATAGTTGCCGTTCGGGGTGTGGAACCCGCGGCGGTAGATCTCGTTGTACTCGTCCACCACGAACCCATCTTCGATGGACTTGTGGTAGAACTCCGTCCCCGGGTAGGGGATGAGCGAGGATGGAAGCAGGTTGTAGGGCGGCGGGAGCGTCCAGAGCAACCGCAGGCCCTTCATCACGTCGTCCGTCGTCTCCCACGGATTGTCCAGGATCATGTGGTAGTCGGGGACGTTGATCCGATCCCCGTACTTCGAGATGATGTTCACGGCCTTGAGCAGCTGCTCGTTGGTCATGCCACGTTTGTACATCTTCATCGTCTCGGTCGATCCGGTCTGGATCCCGAGCTCCGTGAAGCTCAGGCCCGCGTCGATGAGCGCTTTGTACTTCTCTTCGTTGATCGTGGTGGGCGAACACTGGGCGCGGAAGGGCAGGCCGATCTCGCGCTGCCAGAGCTCCGAGAACTTCTGGATCTCCTCCGTGGACGTCGAGAAGAACACGTCGTCCTGGAAGTGCACGATGCCGATCTCGGGGTGCAGGCGCGTGACCCCCTTGATCTCGCCGATCATGTGCTCGACGGAGCGGCGGCGGAGGTAGCTCTGCCCTTTGTAGAGATCGTGATTGAACGCGACGCCGCAGTAGCTGCACTTGTGCGGGCAGCCACGGGTGATCATGGTCTTGTAGGCCGGCCGGAGCTCGCCCTGGCGGTCGGGGTACGTCGGCATGATCTGCCGGTAGTACGACCAGTCCAACCGCTGCAGGCGCGTCTGCTTGAGGTCGTAGGTCCAGTCGTCCTCGAACGAGTAGTCCTGGTGGGGGAGGGAGTCGAGGTCCTGGATCAGCGGGCGGTGCGGGTTGCCCACCACCTTGCCGTTGCGCTTGCGGAACCAGAAGTTCCGGATGTCGTACGGGTCCTTCCCGTCCTCGAGGCGCTCGACGAGCTCCAGCAGGCTGTGTTCGCCCTCACCGACGTGCACCATGTCGACGAACTCGAGGCCCTGCTGGGGCATCGTGGTCGGGTGGAACCCGCCCCACACGACCTGCTTGGCCGGGTACGCGTGCTGGATGGCTCTGGTGGCCTGAACGGCGACGTCGAACATCGCGGTGAGGAAGCTGACCCCGATGAGGTCGGCGTCCGCGCAGAGGTCGACGAGGTCGGCGACCATCGCATCGGGCATCTGCATGATGTGCGACCACGTGCCGGACCGCCAGCTCTGCTTGAAGCGGTGCCCGTAGGTGTCCGCCGGCAGGAAGATCTGGCGCACGGAGTGGCCGTGGACCTTGAGATACGCCGTCAAGGTGCGGATGCACGGGCTGTAGTGATCCATCGGCGTCGGGCTGACGAGCGCGACCTTCATGCGGAAGACGTCCTCGCGTGCACGGTAGCCGAGGCGGGGCCCGCCCACCATGGAGCGGACTACAGGGCGTAGAGATCGACGCGCTCGCCGCGGGCCCGCCCGCTCGCGCGCACCGTCGGGGTCCGGGGGCCGTCGCGCAGGGCGGCCACGGCGCCCGTCGGGTCCCCCCCGCGCCGAGACACGGCGACCCGCGCGGACGTGGCGTGCGCGGGGAATTCTCGGACGAAGCGACGGATGTGCGCGAAGTCCTCGCCCGCCCACAAGGCGTCGGGGAAGGGGCGCCCGGCCCCGGGCCCCGGCCAGAACGGGATGTTGTACGCCACGACGTCGAAGCGGCGGCCGGGCAGGGCGCCGAACAGGTCGCTCCGGACCACCTCGACGGTGACGCCGTGAAGCGCCGCGTTGGCGCGTGTCGCCGCTACGCAGGCGGGATCGACGTCGATCGCGGTGACCTCGGCCCCGGCGCGGGCGAGGGCGATCGCGACGACGCCGCTCCCGCAGCCCATGTCCACCCACCGCTCGCCGGGCCGCGCCTCGGCGGCGACGACGTCCGCGAGCCACGCGCCGACCTTGGTGGCCACGGGGTCGAGCACGCCCCGCGGCACCAGGAGGGGGCCATCGCGCCACCACGCGACTCGGGCGCGGCGCGCGCGCCAGAGCAGGAGTTGGCGTCCGACGTCGGTCATGGGGTGACCGCGATGCGCGGGCCGGCGGAGGCCCCGGCGACGAGCGCCCCGCCGTCGGCGTGCCACGCGCGGCCGTCGACCACGAGCCCGCGCAAGGTGGGCGGGGCGCCGGGCTCGAGCACGGCGAAGACGGGGGCCGCGGGGCCGGGCGCCCGCGTGGGGTCGATCGCCGAGGGATCGACCTCGAAGCGGAGGGTCTTGCCCGCGGTGCGCGCGACCCAGGCGGCGTCGGCGCCGACCACCCGGGCGCCGTCGAAGCGCGCCGTCCCGGAGGCGAGGGCGCGCAGGGCGTCGCGGGTCGGGCCGTCCACGGTCGGCGGCAGCCCGGGCGGTCCGCGGCCGAAGTCCCGCTCGCCGAGCGCCCAGGCGACGGTGAGGTAGAGCGCGCCCGCGCCGGCCGCGAGCGGCACCACGGGCACCACGTCGCGAAGGAACCACGTCGAGAGGCCCATGATCGCGGCGGCCACGGCGATCCGCGCGTGGGCGACGAGGACCGGCCGCGGCGCGGTGTGCTCGGCGAGGCCCAGCGCGAGCAGCGCCGACTCCGCGGTGACGGTGATGGCGTGGCTGAGCGGCAGGGCCTCGACGCCCATTCCGAACCCGCGGGTCAGCAGGAGGATCACCGGGATCTTCGCGGCCATCGCGGCGAGGCTCAGGCGCATCGGTGTCCACGGGTCGCGCAGGGCGTAGTACGCCGGCACCGCGACGCGGTGGAAGCAGATGCCGTAGACGGCGAGGGCGTACATCTCGAGCATCGCGGCGGTGCCCGCGGTGTCGTCCGGCGTGAACGCGCCGCGCTCGAACAGGAGCGCGCAGAGAGGGCGGGCGAGGAGGGAGAGGCCGACGGCGGCCGGGACGGTCCAGAGGGCGTTGAGGCGGAGCGCGCGGCCGAGGGCGCCCGCCGTGGCCGCGCGGTCGCCGCGGGCGACGTGGTGGCTGAGCTCGGTCAGGGCGATCGTGGCGATGCTCCCGGCGACCACCGCGAGCGGGAGCTGCACGAGCCGGAACGCGAGGCTCATCCAGGTGAGGGGGCCGTCGCCGTAGGCGCTCGCCCACTGCGCCTCGACGAGCACGTTGAACTGTACCGTTCCGATGCCGATCAGCGCCGGCGGCAAGGTGCGGGCGACGCGGGCGAGGCCGGGGTGGGCGCGCAGCGTCGGGCGCGGGACCCACCCCAAGGCCAGCAGGGCGGGGGCGCAGATCGCGAGCTGCGCGAAGCCGGACAGCGTGGTGGCGAGCGCGAGGCAGGTGATCGCCGGCAGGCCGGTCCACCGTTCGAAGCCCGGCGCGAGCAGCGCGCCCAGCAGTACGAGCACGTTCAGGGCGTTGGACGCCAGGGCGGGCAGGAGGAAGCGGCCGCGGACGTTCAACATCGCGGCGGCGAACCCCGCGAGGGAGAGGCCCGCGAGGAACGGCGACAGCCAACGCACCAGGGACGTCGTGAGGGCGAGCTTGTCTTCGGAGAAGCCGCTCGCGACGAGCAGGGTCCACGCCGGGGCGAAGACGAGGAACACCCCGGTGACCACGCCGAGCGCGAGGATCAGGGCGCCGAGGAACGCGTCGGCGAGCGCCCAGGCGCCGCGCTCCCCGTCCTCCTCGGACGCCTGGGCGAAGGCCGGGACGAAGGCGTTCTGGAGCGAGCCCTCGACGAGCAGCTCGCGCAGGACGTTCGGGACGCGCGTCGCGGCGTTGAAGGCGTCGGTCGCCGCGCCGGCGCCGAAGACCGCGCTCACCACGATCTCGCGCGCGAGTCCGGTGAGCCGCGCGAGCAGGTTCGCCGCGGCGACGCCCTGCGCGTTCAACGGGCGCTCGGAGCGAGCCACGCCGCCCAACCGGCGGCGGCGCGGGTGCCGTCGAGCCGATCCGCGAGTCGGAAGCTGCCGTCCTTCCGCTCGAGCCAGGACGCCGGGCGGACCTCGAGGCGCGCCGCCCGCGCGACCGCGTCGTCTTCCCCGGCGACGCCGTCGCGGTTGTGGAAGGCGGCGCCGGCCGCGACCCGGGCGAGGTTCGTGTCGGTCACGACGAGGGCCCCGGAGACGTGCACGTACAGCGCGGCCCATCCGCCGGAGTCGGATTCGAAGTTCGTGTTTCGCACGAGCAGGACGCCGCTCGCGGGTGTGTCGGCGCGGAGGTCGACCCGCACGCGGTGCACGCCTTCGGCGTCGACGGTCGCCAGCGCGCGGTGGGCGTCGAGCGGCGCCCCGTCCCAGGAGAGGGACACCCCGGCCGAGAGCCGCGCCGCGAGCCCCGCGACGTCGGACATCCGCGACGTCGGCACGTCGGAGGTGTACGTCACCCGAATCGAACGAGGTTCGAGAACGATCTCCGTGCGGTGCCACACCAGCTCGGGCATCGCGTGTTCGCCGAGGTGACCCGGGTGCGCGAGCGCGGACGAGGCGAGGACGAGCGCGAGCATCGCGCACGTTTACCCCGCGTGACGCGTCTCGGTGGCCGCGCGGCGCGCCCGCGTGTAACGCTGTAGCGAGGAGCGCAGCGATGCAGGGGAACGGGGTGCCGGGGCTGAACCTGGGCGACAACTGGACTCCGCTCGCCCGCGCGGTGATCCTCACGAAGTTCGGCATCTTCGTGGCGCAGATGGTCTCGCGGCAGGCGCTCGACCAGTGGCTCGCGTGGCAACCTTTCGGGGAGGGCTTCTACCCGTGGCAGGTGGTCACGGCGCTCGCGCTGAGCCCGTACCACCCGTGGAGCGCGTTCCTCGAGTGGCTCGGGCTGTTCTTCCTGCTCGCGCCGGTCGAGCGGGCCCTGGGCCGCACGGGGCTCGTCCGCGCGCTCGGGGCGTCGTGGCTGCTCGCGGTCACCTTGACCGTCGTGGGGGTGTTGACCGGGTTGTTCGACGACCTCGGGTTCGTCGGCGTGTCCGCGCTGCTCGGCGCGCTGCTCGCACACTTCGGGTTCACCAACCCGCACGCCACGGTCTACATCTTCTTCGTCGTTCCGGTCCGCGCGTCGCTCCTGGCGTGGGGCACCGGCCTGATCGCCTTCTTGTTCCTGCTCTACGCGCCGTCCACCTGGACCGGGCTCGCGTTCTTCGCGTGGGGCGGCGCCTGGGCGTGGCACGCCGTGCCCACGCGCCGGCTCGGCGCCGCGTTCGGGCGGTGGCGTCGGTCCCGCGCCGAGCGCGATCTGCGCCGGTTTCAGGTCATCGAGGGCGGGCGGCGCGAGAACAGTCGGAACAAAGACGTTTTTCATTGATCCGTCTTTCATTGATCCGAGTGGGTCGTCGGCAGCCGTAGGGTCACCACGGCGCCGCCCTCGGGCCGGTTGTCCAGGTCGATCGTGCCGCCGTGCGCCAGCGCGGCGCGGCGGCACAAGCTGAGGCCGAGCCCGAAGCCGCCGGTGGTCGCGGCGCGGCGTCGGCCTTGGAAGAACGGCTCGAACAGCCGTTCGATCTCGTCCGGCGGGACGCCCGGCCCGTCGTCGAGCACGCGGATCTCCACGTGGCCCGGGACGCCTGACACCTCCACCGCCACCGGCCGGCCCTCGGGGGCGAAGGCGTGGGCGTTCTGGAGGAGGTTGGTGAGGGCCCGGGCCAGCAGGACCTCGTCGCCGCGAACCTCCGGCACGCGCGGGCCGACCGCGAGCGTGACGTCGCGCTCGGGGTTCGCCGCGCGGAACCGCTCCACCACCGAGCGGACGAACGCGTCGGTCTGGACGGGGGCGACGTGGAGCGCCGGGACGCCTCGGGCGGACGCGACCTCGAGGCGCGCGTACGCGAGGATCTCCGCCACGAGTGACTCCAGCTCGTGGAGGTCCACGTCCATTCCGTCGAGCGTGCGGCGGACCCGCGCCACGTCGCCCTCGCGCGCGAGATCGACCGCCACCCGGAGGCGCGCGAGAGGCGTGCGGAGCTCGTGCGACACCTGCCCCATCAGGACCTGCTGCGCCCGCAGGGCCGCCTCGAGGCGCTCCGCCATCGTGTCGAAGGCGGAGCCCAGCCGCCCGATCTCGTCGGCCCCTCGCATTCGCGTCCGCGCGTCGAGGCGCCCGTCGGCGAGGGCCTGGGCCGCGGCGGTGACACGGTGCAAGGGGCCGCCGATCGTCCAGACGAACCACGCGGCGAGCGCGAGGTGGCCTCCGAGCACCGCGGCGAGGGCCGCCCACCAGTACGCCGACGCGATCCGCTCCTGCTCCTCCGACGGGACGACGCGGATGAAGGTGTAGAGGGGCGGGCCGGAGGCCGCGGACACCCGATAGGCGTCGGCCTGGGCGGCCGGATCGTACACGCGGTCGCCCTCGCTCCAGTCGAGGGCCGACGGTCGGAACTCGCTGACCTCGGCGAACCCGCGACGCTGGCGCACCGCGCCGCCCGCGTCGACCACGGCGAACTCGTACCGCGGGAACCACGTCGCCAGGAACTCCGACAGATCGTCCGCCGTCAGCGGCGCGCCCTGGGCCCGCGCCGCGAGGACCCCGTACGGATGGACGTCGGACAGCGCCGGCGAGCCGCTCGCCGCCCACCAGGCGTCGTGGGCGCGCGCGGTGATGTCGACCGTGGCGTAGGAGACCAGCACGAACGCCACCAAGCCGAGGACGTAGAAGCGCACGACGATCGGGATGCGGCTCACGGGGTCGCCACCAGCATGTAGCCAGCGCCGCGCACGGTCTTCAGTCGCACGGGGTTTCGTGCGTCGTCACCGAGCTTCTGCCGCAGGCGCGAGATGTGCCCGTCGATGCTCCGATCGTAGGCCTCCCCCGGGTCGCCGTGGGTGAGCTCGAGCAGCCGCTCGCGGGACAACACCCGCCCCGGCTGACCGACGAAGCAGACGAGCAACGCGAACTCCTGACTGGTGAGCTCCAGGGGGCGCCCGCCGACCGACGCGCGCCGGGTGGACGGGTCGACCTCGACGTCACCCGCCACCCGCCGTGCGTCGGGGGCGCGCAGCTCGCCGCGGTGCCGCCGCGCGAGCGCGCGCACCTGCGCGAGCAGCTCGGCGGTGGAGAAGGGCTTGCACACGTACGCGTCCGCGCCGCTCTCCAGCCCGAGCACGCGCTCTCCCTCGCTGGCGAGCGCGGTGAGCATCACGATGGGCACGTCCGACCGCGCTCGCACGCGTCGGCACACCTCCATGCCGCCGAGCCCCGGGAGCATCAGATCGAGCAGGACACAGTCCCAGCCGGGCTCGACGGCGCGGGCGAGGCCCGCCGCGCCGTCGTGCACCGTCACGACCGAGAGGCTCCGCAGCTCGAGGAACTCGGCGATCAGCGACGCGAGGCGACGATCGTCCTCGATCAGCAGGACCCGGAGCGGAGCGTCGTCGCGCACCCGTGCTCCTAACCCGAGCGCTCCGCGAGGTACCGCACGAGGTACCTGCGCACGGTCCGGGTGTCCTTCGGCCGGGCGGCGTCGAACTCCTCGGCGAGCGCGGGCGCGTCGGAGAGGATCGCGGGGAGGTTCCAGCGATCGACGCGCGTCGTGGTCCAACGCGACGCGTCGACGAGCTCGACGACGAGGTCGCAGTGTTCGTGCCCGGACTCGACGTTGTCCTGCACCCAGTAGCACTCCAGACGCTCGGCCACGGCCGCGTCTCCAACCCGGGTGACGGCGCCGAAGTCGTTCCAGAACGACACGATCGGGCGATCCGGGTTCAGCCACGTGACGCCGTCCGCCTCGAACGCGTACACTTGGCCGTAGACGCGGGCGTCCTTGGGCCGCAGGGCGAGGTGCGCGACGGGGATGGAGCCGGCCAGCCCCCAGAACCCGAACGTGCCCTCCGCCACCCGCACGCCGGCGCGGATGACCGCGGTCGGCTCGCCTGCGGCGAGGGCCTCGGGCGTGGCGAATAGCGAGACCGCTTGCGGGGTGGGCGGCGCGGCGAGAGCGAACGCGAAGACGGACAGCAGCATCGGACCTCCGGGCGCCGAGGGACGCGGCGCCATCTGGGACCAACGTACGCGGCTCATGTTGCGCGTCCCTGCGCGCCGTGTGCGCGGATGTTCGCGCCGACCCGCCGTCGGTTAGTCCGACCGTCCATCGGAGCGCGCGTGGAACTCACCGGTCGAATCGTCCTCATCACGGGCGCCACGAACGGCGTTGGTCTCGAGGCGGCGCTCGCGCTCGCGGCCGGTGGCGCGGACGTGTACATCGTCGGTCGCGACGAGGGCCGCACCGCGAAGGCCCTCGAACAGGTTCGTGCGGCGGCCGGCCGCGGCCAGGTGGGGAGCTTCCTCTGCGACTTTTCGTCGCAGGCATCCATCCGCCGGTTCGCCGACGACGTCCACGCCCGGCTGCCGCGCATCGACGTGCTGATCAACAACGCGGGCGGCGTGGCGGACACGCGCACCGTCACGGTGGACGGCATCGAGCAGACGTTCGCGGTCAATCACCTCGGGTATTTCCTCACCACGCGGCTCCTCCTCGACCTCGTCGAGAAGGGCGATCGGCCGCGGATCGTGGTCGTCGCCTCCGTGGGCCACCGCGGCGGCACGCTCGACCTCGACGACGTGGGCTACGAGCGCGGCGGCTACTCGATCATGGGGGCCTACGCGCGCTCCAAGCTCGCGAACGTCCTGTTCACGCGCGCGCTCGCGCGTCGCCTTCAAGGGCGCGTCCTCGTCAACGCCCTGCACCCGGGTGCCGTCGCCACGAACATCTGGACGGGAGCGCCCGCGTGGATCCAGCCCGTGCTCGCCGTGGCGAAGTGGTTCATGATCAGCCCCGCACAAGGGGCGAAGACCCTGACGTTCCTGGCCGTCGATCCGTCGATCGAGGGGCGCACCGGTGGGTACTACGAGTCCAACCGGGAGGTGCGTCCCGCCAAGCTCGCGCTCGACGACGCGCTCGGTGAGCGCCTCTGGCAGTTGTCGGAGCGTTTGGTGGGGTAGGCGGCGGACTGCGAACCGGAGTGGGAGGCGTCCGCATACCGCGCTCGACTTCGCAGTGGTCGCGCCGCGACGGTCGTGCCTTTGGCCCCGTCCCGTTGGGGGTTCGGTGAGGGTCACGACCCGGGCGTCCACGGCTACTCCGTTCGGGCAACCCTCGGAGCCCCATGTTCGTGCCCAGCCTCCTCTCGCTCGTCGCCCCCGCGTTCGCCGGCAACGAGGTCAGCATCGAGACCATCGAGATCGCCCACCACGGCATCGAGGTCGGGCTCGTCGTCCTCACCTCCGACATCGACGCCGCCGCCGCGAGCATCTCCGCCGAGGTCGAGTCCGACGGCGGCGTGGAGCAGATCGCGCTCGCGGAGACCAACGCCTGGCTGTCCGGGACCGCCACGATCCGCGCGCTCCCCGCGCGCGCCGCGGCCATCACCCTCACCGTCTACGACGCGGCCAACGCCGAGCTCGCCACGTTCACCGGAACCCTCGACGCCGCCGGCGCCCTGTCCCGCATGGTCCGCGCCGACTACTGCGGCACGGGTGACCGCTGCGCGCGCGACGGCATCGGCGCGCCCGACGTCGAGCTGCTCGGCGCCGCCGTGTTCCCCGGCGTCGAGGGCGCCGGGTACGAGGTGGTCACGCAGCTCCAGGGGGCCGACACCTACGCGGTCGCGTACGCCGAGATCGCCATCTCGGAGGACAAGTCGACCGTCACGTCCGAGGTGGGCTGGGAGGCCGTCGGGGCCGTCTGGGAGGGCGACCTCGCCGTCGCGCACGAGGGCCTCCTCGTGGTGAAGGCCACCGCCCGCGATCGGGCGGGTGACAAGCTCGGCACCCAGAAGATGAAGCTCGGTCTGCCCTTCGACGACGCGGGCGCGGCGGTGAACGCGCTCGCGACCGACGACGACCCCCTCACCCGCGTCGCGCTCGTGCGTCGCGCCAATCTCGACTGCGAGAACGTGCTCAGCGCGCGCTGCTCGGCGGTCGTGGTCGTGTCCGACGGCTGGAGCGGGGCCGAATCGCTCCCGGTGGACGCCGAGGTGGAGCTGACCGACGGGGACACCCTCACCATCCCCACGAACAGCTACCAGGTGAGCGCGGCCACGCGTGTCGCCTTCGACGGCTCGCCCGAGAAGGAGCGGTTTCAGGTGTCGATCGACGGCACGGCGATCAAGCAGGGAACGGCGTTCGACGAGCGCGGACTGTGCGCGAACGGCACCTGCCTGTCGCTCGCGGAAGACGGCGACGGCGGCTGGACCCTGTCGGCCACCGCCTACGCGGCCTCCGCGGACACGCTCCCCACCGCGGTGAAGGTGACGCTGAGCTCCACCTCGAAGGCCGCGACCACGAAGGAGCAGAGCTACACCCTCACGTACGACGGCGATGTCAGCGTCGTCTTCGCCAACGCGGTAGAATTCGCCGAGAACCCCGTCGGCGTCGACCTCACCGGCAAGGTCAGCCTGCTCGGCGAAGCGAGCAAGAAGGGCAAGCAGGACACCCTCGCGAAGGGCAGGTTCTACGGCACCCTGGGCTTCGCGTCCGGCGGTGGCCTCGGCCTCGCGGGGGCCGACAAGGACGACGTGCTCGCCAAGGGCGACATCCTCATCGGCGGCGAGCCGATCGACTTCGAGCTCGTCGACAGCGACAAGGACGGCGTCATCGCGGCGCCGCCGGTGGTGGTGCTGCGGGTCGACAGCAACGGCAAGGGCACTCGCGTGGTCGCGACCACGAACAACGGCGACCCAGGCCTGCTGTAGCGCCGGTTCAGCCTGGCGACGTCGCGCCGCGAGCCGCAGTCGCCCCGGCCAGCGGCCGACCCGGCCAGCGGCCGACCCGGCGGCGAGGCGGCGGTGGCGCCAGCCCTCCGTGGCGAGTAGGCAGCGGTGCACCACACGACGCCTCATCCGACATGCTCCGAACGATCCTCCTCCTGACCGTGTCCAACGTGTTCATGACCTTCGCCTGGTACGCGCACCTGCGCGACCTGCGCGACAAGCCCCTCTGGATCGCCATCGCGGTCAGCTGGGGCATCGCGTTCTTCGAGTATTGCGTGCAGGTGCCGGCCAACCGCATCGGCTACTCCACGATGAACCTCGCGCAGCTGAAGGTCCTCCAGGAGATCGTCACGATGTCGGTGTTCGCGGGGTTCGCCGTGCTCTACATGGGCGAGCGGCTGACGTGGAACTACGCCGCCGCGTCGGTCTGCATGGCGATGGCCGCGTGGTTCATGTTTCGCGGCTGAGCTCAGCGCGCCCGGAAATTCGTCTCGCCGTCGCCGTCGACCGCGCCGCCCTTCTCGTCGCTCGTGCCCGCCCACGCGTGACCGAAGCTGCGGTCGTCGCCGGGCTCGCGGTCCGTCGGGTCCGGCCAGGTCCACGCGTCCGCGTCGCCCCCGGCGTCCATGAACAGGCCCTCGGAGTCGGCCGTGTTCTGCTGGGCGCCGTCGCACTCGGTGGAGTGGTTGCCGAGCCCCACGGCGTAGGTGGAGAGCGCTTCGTAGGTGTCGGCGCCGTCGTTGTCGACGAACACCCCGACGCCCTGGCAATTCGACGCCCCGACCGCGAGCGTGGTGAAGCGGTACCGGTCGTCGCCGGCGTCGTCGACGAACACGCCGAGCGAGAAGTCGTGGCCGCTGCCGAGGTGCACGTTGTATGGCTGGAAATCGAGGTTGTAGCTATCGTTTCCGGCTGCGTCCAGCAGCATCCCGAGCGCCATGTGCGCCGCCCCGCCCTGGACGTACCAGAGGGCGTCGTAGGTGTCGTCGCCGCCGGCGTCCGCGAGGATGCCGGTCCCTTCCCAATACCCGGTGCCCTGGGCGAACACGCCGGCCACGTAGGTGTCGTCGCCGCCGCCGTCGCGGAGGACGCCAAGGCCGCCGGCCAGCCACGTGGAGTACGTGTCGGCGCGCATGCCGAAGCCCGCACCTTGGGTGAAGCTGCTGTTTCCTTGGCCGTCGGCGAGCTGCGCGCTGTGGTAGACCGTGGTGCCGCCGTAGTCGTTGCCGGGGTCGGACCTGTACCGGTCCTTGCCGTCGCCCACGTCCACGAGGGCCCCGCCGCTGGCGACGTACCCGAAGCCCTGGCCGAACGCCCAGATCGTGTACTGATCGTCGCCGCCGCCGTCGAGCAGGAGGCCGAGCCCCCACACCGCGGAGCCCTGCGCGCCGGCCTCGGCGGTGTACGAATCCCGCCCGCCGTCGTCACGCAAGACACCGACGCCGGCCGCCCCGAAGCCCTGGCTCATTCGGAGCGACGCGTAGCTGTCGCTCGACGCGCCGAGATCGAACAGCAGGCCGATGCCGTGCCGCCCGACGCCCTGCCGCGACACCTGCGACGCGGACGGCCAGTATCCACCGCCCCCGTTCTGACGCCCCGCGGCGTCCGACGGCAGCGCCGAGCCGTCGTGCACGTCGTAGCCGGGCGGATACCCGTAGAGGTCGTTGCCGCCGAGGTCGAGGAGCACCGAGACGGGGTTGTCCTCGCTGGCCGTGGCGCCGGCGGAGCCGAGGTACAGGTCCGCGCCGCCCAGGTCGACGTGGAGGAGCGCGACCAGATCCTCGTCGAAGCTGTCGTTCGTGGAGGGGGACACCTTCACGACCCCCATCGGGGTCTCGAAGCTCCAGTCGACGTCGCCGCCCGCGAACGCGGTCCAGTCGACGGCCTCGACCGCCGCGGCGATGCGGCGCGCCGGGAGGACGAGCGCGCGTGGCCCGTCCGCGCCGAGGTACCACTCCGCCCACCACGCGAGCTCGTCGGGGTCCGTGATGTCCGGCAGGACATTGTTGACCGCGATGACCCAGCCGGGCGTGCGATCGTAGATCTTCTTGGGCATCCGGCTGTCGTGGGGGTCGATGACCGCGTCGATCGCGGCGCGGACGCGCACGCCCTCGGCGATCGCGAGGATGACCGGGGTGAGGGCCTCCGCGAGCGCAGGATCGAGCTCGGCCGCCGCTTCTTCGGCGCCGGAGGCGCCCGTGGCGTCCGCGAGCTCGGCGAGGGCCTCCGCGAAGCCGACGCCCTCGGGCGCGACGAGCGGCCCGCCCGTGGTCGGCGCGTCCGCCCAGCCGGCGAGGGCGCCGAGGGCGTTCGTGACGGGCGCCGCGCTCGCCGCCGCGTGGTCGAGGTCCGCCTCGAGCTGGCGAGCGGTGCACGCGGCGTGCTCCGGGGAGTGGTGGGCGGCGGTGAACCACGAGAGCTGGAAGGTCGGATCGACCAGGTCGCCGCGGTTGTTCCACTCGCGGTCGGTCCACCCGAGATCCTCGCGCGCGAGCCCGGCGTCGGCGAGGGCCGCGTCGAGCAGGGGCGCGTCGCGACCGGGCGCGCAGTCGACCGGGTCGGCCGGGGCGTCGAACGTCGGTGACCCGTCGCCGGTGTCGGCGGTGTCGGGCTTGGGGTCGGCATCGTCGGGGTTGGTGCAGGCGAACGCGAGCCAGAGGAGCATCCGCCGAGGTTAGCATGCCCGGAGGAGGCACCATGTCCCGCCTGCTCCTGCTCGCCGCGCTCGTCTCCGCGGCGTCCGCCGCGCCGGTTGCTCACTACAGCCCCGATGGGGTGGCGAAGCTCAGCGTCGCGTTCGGCAAGGCGTCCGAGGTGATGGGGCCCGCGTTCGAGGAGCGCGACGGCAAGCTGCGCGCGATCGGGTCGGCCTTGCAGGATCTCGAGGTCGGCACGGGGATGTTGGGCGCCGACGCACCGGCGGAGGCCCGCGCCTGGTACGAGTCCACGCGCCGTCAGGCGGTCGGCGAAGCCTTGCGCCTGCAAAAGCACGCCGACCTCCTGCAGGAAGACTACGGCCGGGTGTTCGGCGCGGCCCTGGAGCGGGCGCTCCCGGCGGCCGCGAAAGGGGTCGATCTGAAGGAGTGCGCGCCCACCGGCGTCGCGGCCATGATCGGGCGTTCGAACTGCCCGGGAGAAGACCGGAACCCCGCGATCGCGGCGGCCATCGACGCCGACGCGGCGCTCGCGAAGGAGCTGGCCGACATCGCGACGGTGGAGTGGCCGGCGGTCTCCACCCCGCGCACGACCCTGGCGGCGGTGCCGATGACCGGCGGCGACCGCTGGGTGTCCGGCCCGGCGCTCGCGGCGCGCTTCGTGGGGCGTCGTGTCGCGTCGGCGCGCGCGGACGCGGAGGCCACGGCGGAAGCGGCGTTGGAGAAGGCGGGCGGGGCGCCCGAGGCGGCCAAGGCCGCCCGAACGGCGTGGGACCAGACCCTCGCGGCGGACGGCGCCGCGCTCCGAGCGCTCGTCGTCGCCGCGCTGCAGCGCGGGGCGAAGAAGGGCGGCCCGGCCGGGGTGGCCTGGTGTCCGAACCCGGCGGCGCTCGGGGGCTGCGCGGGCGAAGACGCGACGAAGGCCGTACTCGCGGCCTTGGAGACGGACAAGCGGTTCATGAAGGACCTCACGGCAGGGTTGCCGGCGCCGGAGTGATCCCGCCGCGCCTCGCCGTCGCGCTCAGCGCTTGCGGCGCCGCGCGGCCGCCGCGGCGAGCGCGAGGGTCCATGGGCCGACCACCCACGCCGCGTCCGCCGCGCCGCCGCACCCTCGCCGGCCGCGGGCGTCGGGCTCGAGGCCGGTGAGGTCACCCGGCTCTGGGAGCCAGTCTCCGGTGTCGTCGGTGTCGGTGTCGTCGGTGTCCGTGTCGTCGGTGTCGTCGGTGTCGGTGTCGTCGGTGTCGTCGGTGTCGTCGGTGTCGTCGGTGTCCGTGTCGTCGCAGTCTTCGTCGACCGTGCCGTCGCAGTTTTCGTCGCCGCCGCCGCACGCGTCCGTGGCCACGTGCGGGCCGCGTGCGGGGTCGGTGTCGTCGCAGTCGCCGCCGCCCCAAGCGCTCGCGCGGCTGCCGTCGCCGTCGGCGTCGTAGTCGTCGTCCGACGCACAGTCGGCATCGACGCCGTCGTAGGGCGCGTCCGCTGCGCCACTGTACACACTGGCATCGCCGTCGTCGCAGTCGGCGGCGCCGGTGTACCCATCGTCGTCGCAGTCGGTACAGGTCACCGCGTCGGCGCCGTCGCAGTCCTGGTCGATGCCGTCGTCGGGCACGTCGATCGCGCCCGGGTTCGTGTCGGCGTCGACGTCGTCGCAGTCCAAACCGCCCGAATCGGCGTCGGTGTAGCCGTCGGCGTCGGCGTCGTAGTCGTCGTCGGACGCGCAGTCGCTGTCCACGCCGTCGTACCAGGTGTCGGCCGCGCCAGGGTACGCCGACGCATCCGTGTCGTCACAGTCGGTGCCTCCGTACCATTCCGCGGTGTATCCGTCACCGTCCGCGTCGTCGTCGTCGGCCCCGTCGCAGTTGGAGTCCACCCCGTCGTAGGGGTAGTCGACGACCGCCGGGGAGATCGACGCGTCGGTGTCGTCGCAGTCGGCGGCGTAGCCGTAGCCGTCGGCGTCACAATCGTCGTCGTCGTCGCCCGCGCAGTCGGCGTCGACGCCGTCGTAGCAGGCGTCCGCGGCGCCCGGGTAGATCGTGAGGTCGGTGTCGTCGCAGTCGTCGCCGCCGTTCGCGACGTCTTCGTGCCCGTCGCCGTCCGCGTCGTACTCGAGCGCGCCGTCGCAGTCGCTGTCGATGCCGTCGCCGAGGGTGTCCGTCGCGTCCGGCGAGATCGTCGGGTCGGTGTCGTCGCAGTCGTCGCCGCTCTCGCGATCCGTGTCGTGGCCGTCGCCGTCGCAGTCGTAGTCGGACGCGCCGTCGCAGTCGGTGTCGACGCCGTCGTAGCAGATGTCGCCGGGAGCCCCGGGGTAGGCCGACGCCTCGGTGTCCTCGCAGTCCGTGCCCCCGTAGGCCACGGCGTCGTATCCGTCGTCGTCCGCGTCGAAGTCGCTGTCCGACTCGCCCGAGCAGTCGGAGTCGACCCCGTCGTAGGGGATCTCGTCCGCGCCCGAGTACGCCGTGGCGTCGTCGTCGTCGCAGTCGCTGCCGCCGAAGGCGGCCGGCCGCTCGCCGTCGCCGTCGCTGTCGAAGTCGTCGTCGCCGCCGCAGTCGCCGTCGACCCCGTCGTACCAGACCTCCGCGGCGTCGGGGGACACGGCGTCGTCGCCGTCGTCGCAGTCGTCGCCGCCGAAGGTGGCGTCGTCGTGGCCGTCGACATCGGCGTCGTAGTCGCTCGCGCCGTCGCAGTCGCCGTCGATGCCGTCGTACCAGGTCTCCGTGCCGTCGGGCGAGGCCGCGGCGGTGGAGTCGTCGCAGTCGCCGCCGCCCCACGCCTCGTCGTCGTGCCCGTCGGCGTCGGCGTCGTAGTCGCTCGCGCCGTCGCAGTCGCCGTCGACGCCGTCGTACCAGGTCTCGGGGGCGTCCGGCGCCACCGACGCGTCGTCGTCGTCGCAGTCGCCTTCGGCTTCGGTGAGCCCGTCGCCGTCCGCGTCGTCGAGCCCGAGGGCGCCGAAGGTGAGGTCGTCGAGGCCGTAGGCGCCGTCCGACGACGACACCACGAGCGTGTCCATCGGCTCTTCGAAGGACACCGCCACGAGCTGCGCGCCGCCCGTACCCGAGATCGACAGGGTGTACGCCGTCTCTCCGTCCCGGCTGGCGGTCAGCGTCACGCTCGCGTCGGCGTCGAGCAGGGTGAACGCCACGCCGGGCTGCGCCTCGGCGAAGCGGAGGGTCGTCGTGGCGACGGTCGTCGCGGCCCCTTGGATGTCGTTCGGCGCGGTGCCGTCGATGTCGGAGGAGACCCGCAGGGAGGCGTCGAAGTCCACGCCGAGCAGGGCGTACTGCGCGTCGATCACCGCGGCCGACGCCAGGGTCTCGAAGTCGATGACCTCGAGGTCGGCCACTCCGGACGCGGACTGCCAGGACGCGAGATCGGCGTGGGTCGTCGCGCTTCCGGCGTCGACCGTGCCGTCGCAGTCGTCGTCGATCCCGTTCGACCAGACTTCGAGGGCGCCCGGCGACACGTCCGGATCGCCGTCGTCGCAGTCGCCCTCGTCGTCGGCGTAGCCGTCGCCGTCGCTGTCGGTCGTGCTGGCGAGCACGATCTCCAGCTCGTCGAGGCCGAAGCCGTCGGTCGAGCCTCCGCGCAGGGTGAGGGTGTCCACGGAGCCCGCGAAGCGCCATCCGTACCAGGCGCCGTCGGGCCGGTTGTCGGCGTCCGCGGCGAAGGTGTACGAAGGCACCACCGTGCCCTCCGGGCCGCTCGCGGACACCACGAAGTCCCCCTCGGGGTCGAGCAGGCGGAACGCCATCGCGTCGATCGGCGACGCGAAGGTGAGGGTGAGGGTGTTCGTGCTGCTGGTGACGCGGAGCCCGCGGGTGTCCGCGGCCCATGCACCGTGCACGCGCTCCGCGGCGATGCCGCCCGAGAACGTCACCGAGCCGTACGTGCCGACCGTCGCGCCCTCGGCGTAGCCCTCGAAGTCCCAGACCGTCGCGTCGAGCGCGAAGTCTTCGAGGTCGTAGGCGAATTCGTCGACGTCGGTGCGCACGGCGATCACCCCGTCGATCCAGCCGTCGCAGTCGCCGTCGACGCTGTCGCCCGCCACGTCGGCGCCGCCCGGATACGCCGAGGCGTCGTCGTCGTCGCAGTCGGTGCCGCCCGACGCGGCCGCGACGTGGCCGTCGGCGTCGTCGTCGGTGAAGTCCGCCTCCCACGACCATTCCCACAGCCCCCCGTCGGATGAGCCGGCCACCGACGCGTACGGCGCGGACGAGGCGAGCGCGCGACCGCCATCGGGCTGGGAGAGCACCACCATCGCCGTGCCCCAGGCGCCGGCCGCGTAGGTGCCCATCAGCCGGTGGTCGGCGTCCCACGCGCTCGGAGTGCCGGTCGGCGCGGCCGTCGACACGTAGATCGTGCCGCCGCCGCTCACGGCCTCTCCGGCGTTCGGCGCGGCGAACACGGCGTCGTCGGCGCCGTCTCCGTCGAGGTCCGCGATCGCGAGCGCGGCGCCGAACAGGTCGGACGCGGTGGCCCCCTCCCAGGTCTGGGTCGGCGTGGCGACGCAGCCGGCCGGATCGATGTCGTCGAACCGGAAGACCTCGCCGGCGTCCAACATCGTCCCGACGTCGCTTCGGGGCGCCCCGAGAAGGAGGTCGAGCGTGCCGCCGCCGTCCAGATCGCCGAGGGCGATCGCCGCGCCGAGCTCGCCGCCCGCGACCGTGCCCGCCCACGCGCACGCGGCCGCGGTGTCGATCGCGGTGGCTCCGGACCAGGTCCCCCCGGCGAGCAGCCACGCGCCGCCGCCGCCGCTCACGCTGGCGCTCGCGCCCGTCCCGCCGATGACGACCTCCGCGAAGCCGTCGGCGTCGACGTCGGCGACCGCGAGGGCGGCGCCGAGGCTGTCGCCCGCGGCCGCGCCGAGCCAGGCTGCCGTCGCGTCCGCGGTGGTGCGCGCGCCGACGCCGGTGGCGCCCCCGGCGTAGAGGTACGCGGCCCCGGCGTTCGTCCCGGTCGAATCCGCCTCGGGCGCCCCCACGAGCAGGTCGGCGTACCCGTCGCCGTCGACGTCGCCGCTCGCGAGGGTGGCGCCCATGGCCGCCTGACCGGAGATCGGCCGCAGGGTGTCGGTCGCGTCCGCGTCGGTGGAGTCGCCCGCCCACGGCCCCGTCGCGAACCCGTAGACGGCGCCGGCGCCGACGCCCGCGGTCGCCTCGTCGCGCGCCCCGACGAACAGCTCCGGCGCGCCGTCGCCGTCGTGGTCCACGAGCAGGACGGCGGCGCCGAAGGAGTCGCCGTCCTCGCCGCCGGAGAAGCGCGCGCGGGCGTCGAGCACCTCGCCGCCGGCCGACGGGCGATGAACGAGGTATACCCTGCCTTCGTCCAGGTCCTGGTCGCCGATGACGAGGTCGTCCCAGCCGTCGCCGTCGGCGTCGCCGCCCGCCAGGGCGCGCCCGACGTAGGCGAAGGACTCGGGGCCTGTCCAGGGGCCGACCATGGCGTCGGTGCCGACGTCCGCGCGCGCGGGCCGCTCGTCTTCGTCGCCGAACCACGCGGCGTCGCCCGCCGCGATCGTGCGGGAGCCCGCGCACGCGTACGGCAGCGCGGCGGTGCCGCCGAAGGTGCCGACGTACGCGTCGGCCCCGCCGCTCACGGCCGCCGCCCCGAAGTCGACGTCCGCCCAGGCGATCGCGATCTCGCCCCGGCGTTCGACGAGCCAGAGCTGGACGTCGCCCGTCCCCGTGCCGTGGGTGGCGCCCTCCCAGGTGACCACGAACGCGCGGTGGGGGTAGGCCCCGACCGTACGGGTGTACACGGTGCCGGCGCCGAGATCGGTCCAGTACGCCGCCACCCCGGCGCGACCGGAGACCGCGCTCGGGCACGCCGGCGTCGCGCCGCCGCTCCCGCCTTCGAAGTACACGACGCCGTCGCCGGTCAGGGTGAGCGCGTCGTACGACGCGCCCATGAAGTCGAACGAGAACGGGAGGTCCACCTCGACGGACGCGCCGTTCGCCAGGGCGTGCGGGGTCGCCCCGGTGGTCGGCACCCAGGCGAAGGGTACGCCGTCGTCCGAGTCGGTGTACACCGTGCCGGCGGCGTCAGGGCCACCGGTGGCGGCGCTGGCGGGGAGGACGGCGAACAGGGGGATCGTCAGGGAGAGGAGGCGCACGCCGGGAGTGTACCGCGTGCGGCGTGCGACACTGCGGCGATGTCGTTGCTCGATCTCCTCCGGGCCTGGGACGCCGCGCGCGCGCGCCCGATCTACCGCGTCGGCGGGGTGTTGCTCGGGCTCGGGCTCGCGACCGCCGTCGTCCTCGCGCCGACGCCGACGGGCTTGTCACCGGAGGGGCAGCGCGCGGCGGCGCTGACGGTCGCGATGGGGCTGTGGTGGCTCGGCGGGGTGCTCCCGATGGCGGTCACGGCGCTCGTGCCCCTCGTGGCGGTGCCGCTGCTCGGGCTCGGCGGCGCGAAGGAGGCCGCCGCGCCGTACGCCGACCCGTTGAACGCGCTGATGTTGGGTGGGTTCCTGCTGGCCTTCGCCATGGAGGAGGTGGGGCTGCACCGCCGCGTGGTGACGACGCTGACCGCGCCGGACTGGGTGCGCGCGTCGCCGCGCCGGGTGGGGCTCGCGCTCATGGTCGCCGCCGCGAGCCTCTCGTGCTTCGTCAACAACACCGCCACGATGCTCATGATGTTGCCGATCGCCCTCGGCCTCGCCGAGGGGCTCCGAGGCGACCCCGCCCTGTGGCGTCGCGCGCGGTCCGCGTACACCCTCGGCACCGCCTACGCGTGTTCGATCGGCGGCGTCGGCACGCTCGTTGGGACGGCGCCCAACGCGGTGTTCGCGGGGCTCGCCCCGAAGCTCGCCGGGCGCGACGTCTCGTTCGCGGACTGGCTGCCCCTCGGGCTCAGCTTCGTCGCGCTCGCGCTTCCCCTGGCGTGGATCGTCGTCACGCGCCTCGTGTACGCGCTCCCGGACACGGGGGAGGCGCCGCGTCGCGCCGCGGAGCCGTGGACCCGCGGGCAGGGCGTCGTGGCGGCGGCCGGCGCGCTGTGCCTCGCCCTCTGGGTCACGCGCGGCCCGGTGAACGCGGGCGTGGTGGCGTGGAGCGGCTGGGGCGCGGCGATGCCGGGGAAGGTGGACGACGGGACCGTGGTCATCGCCATCGCCGCGCTGCTCTTCGTCCTTCCGCGCGTCGACCCGACGCCCCGCGGGCCGGAGGCGGACGATCCCCTCGGCGACGACGCCGCGGAGGGGCGGTTCCTCCTGAGCTGGCGCCGCGCGGCGCGGGCGGTGCCCTGGTCGGTGCTGCTGTTGATGGGCGGCGGGTTCTCGCTCGCGGCGGCGATCCAGGGCAGCGGGCTGTCGGGCTGGGCCGCGGGCGGTATGTCGGGCCTCGGCGCCCTGCCGCCCGCCGCGCAGACCCTCGCGATCTGCCTCTCCGTGGCGTTCCTCTCGGCGTTCACGTCGAACACCGCCACGACGCAGATCGCCCTGCCGCTGCTCGGCGCGGGGGCCGCCGCCGCGGGCGTCGACCCAATCCTGTGGATGGCGCCCGCCACGATCTCCGCCTCGTGCGACTTCGCGCTGGCGGTGGGTACCCCGCCGAACGCGATCGCCGCGGAGTCTGGGGAGGTTTCCCCGGCGGACATGGCGTTCGCCGGGGTCATCCTCAACGTGGCCTGCGCGTTCGTCGCCAGCTTCGTCGTGCTCGTGGTCGGGGTGTGAGCGCGCAGCTCGGTCCGTGCGGTCAGCGGCGCCGATACCCGTCGTCGGCGTCGACCTGCCCGTCTTCACGGTCGTCACGGTCGCGCCGGTCGTCGTGGTCGCGCCGGTCGTCGTGGTCGCGTCGGCCGTCGCCGCGGTCCTCCCACCGATCGTCACGGTCGCGATGATCGTCGCGGTCGTAGCGGGTCACTTCGAGGCGCGCGTCGGCGAACGGGTCGATCGTGACCGCCCGGGCGAGCAAGGAGCGGCCGCGCTCGTCGCGCACCTCGACGTACGCGGTGCCGACGGGGAGCCCGATCCGCGCGTGCTCGTGGCCTTCGAGGGCCTCCACGGGGCGGCCGTTCACGTACACCATGGCGTCGCGGCCGGTGTCGCTGTCGACGAACAGGAACCCCGTCGTCGGCGCGTCGATCCGCCACTCCACCCGCGCCCCCGGCCGCACGGTCACGACCTCGCGGTCGATCGGGCGGTCGTCGAACGCGCGCCGGGCGTTGACCACGAAGGTGCCGACCGGGACGTCGTCGAACACGGTCCCCGCGTACGCCTCCAGGGTGCGGACCCGGCCGTCGGTGCCGAACACCTCGATCGAGAAGGGGAAGGGGTTCCGCACGGCGAGGTCGCCGGTGGGGGGCTCCGCGACGACCCGGTGCTCGAGGTACGCGCGGGCGTCCAGGCGGGTGTGCGTGAGGACCTGGCCGCGGCCGTCGGTGAGCAGCACGTCGGTGTAGGCGACGGGCGTCGCGTAGACCCGCGACTCCCCCGGGTCCAGGGTGCCGCGGTGCCTCCCGCCGATCGTCACCGTCGCCTCGAACGGGGCGCGGTTGACGATCTGCACGCGCGCCGTGGTCGTGGGGTGGAGGTCCACCCGCGCGTCCAGGCGAGGCGCGACGTACACCTTGCGCGTGTCGAGGGCTCGCTCGACGCCGAACTGCATGTAGGTCGCGCGCACGATCGTCTCGCCGTACGGGACGGGGATCGCCGCCTCCTGCCAGGCCGGGAGCACGCGGCGCTCGCCGCTGGACACGGTGACGGTGATCGTGGTGCCCGACCAGTTGCCGACGCGCACCAGGCCGACCGTGGCCGGGCGGTGGGAGGCGTGGGCGGCGGCCGGCATCGCGAACGTGCCGGCCAGGGCGATCAGGGTAGTGAACAGGGCCGGGGTCGTCTTCATCACTTCGTCCGGTGCGGGGGGAATTTCGTGTCCGCACAGCCACACCGACGCGGACGCGCCGCGACCATTCGCGCGTGAAGATCGTCGCGGTTGGCGCGTTTGTGCCCGCGCCCTTGACACCGCAACGGTTGTTCAGTAAACGGGACGCATGGACGACCTCGCCCCCCGCCAACGTGAACTCCTCGACTTCATCGCCTCCTACACCGACCAGAAGGGCATCCCGCCCTCCCTCCGGGAGATCGGCGAAGCCCTCGGCATCCGCAGCACCAACGGCGTGAGCGATCACGTGAAGGCGCTCGTGCGCAAGGGCTACCTGGAGCGGGTGGGCGACGCGCGCACCTCGCGCGGGCTCAAGCTCACCGAGCAGGCCCGCGGCGGGTTCCGCGCACAGAGCACGGTCGCCGTGCCCATCGTCGGCCGGGTCGCGGCCGGACAGCCCATCCTCGCCGAAGAGAACTACGCGGGCACCGTGCACATGGACAGCGCGATGATGCCCGCCAACGCGCCGGTCTTCGCGCTCGTGGTCTCCGGCCTGTCGATGGTGGAGGACGGCATCCTCGACGGCGACTACGTGTTCGTTCGGCAGCAGTCCAGCGCGCGGCAGGGAGACACCGTGGTGGCGATGGTCGACGGAGAAGCGACGGTCAAGCGGTACTACCGTGAGTCCGGGCGCGTGCGGCTCGAGCCCGCCAACCACGAGATGTCGTCCATCTTCGTCGACGCCACCCGCGCGTTCGAGCTCCTCGGCGTGGTGATCGGCGTCTACCGGCGCTACCGGGTCTGATTGTCCGGCCCCGCACACCCCCGTGCCGGTGGGCGGCCCCTGTGGGTCGACATCGGGCTCAACCTCGCGCTGCTCACGCTCGCCGCGTCGGTGTTGAACGCCGGGGTGTACGCGATGATCACGCGCGCGGCGCTCAGCGGCGCCGCCGGCGGGCTCGCGGCGGCGGCAGCCGAGGTCGTGGCGGGGCAGCTCGCCGTCACGCCGCGTGACTCGTGGGCCCGCGTCGTGGACGCGCACCGGCGCGCGGCGGTGGAGTCCGTGACGGTGTTCGGCCCCGACGGCAAGGCCGTCGCGGGCGACGCGGCGGAGGCCACCCCGGAGGTCCGCGCGGCGTGGGCGTCGCGCGCTCCCATGACCGTCACCGACGCGTCCGGCGCGACGGCGCTGGCGCCGGTGGGCATCGGGCGGCCGCAGGGGGTCGTGCGGGTGTGGGTGCCGCGCGGCGCCGCCGGGGCGCCGGCGTGGGCGTTGCTCGGCGTCCACGCGGCGTTCTCCGCCGCGGTCGTGGCGGTGTTCGGCTTCGTGCGCCTGCGGTCGGGGGTGCTCGCCCCGCTCGACGCGCTGCGCGTCGGCACCGTGCGCATCGCGGCGGGTGAGTTCGGCACGTCGGTGCCGGTGGACGACGCCCCGGCGGAGCTCGCGGAGCTCGGCCGGGCGCTCAACACCATGTCGCACGCGCTCGCGGGGTACCGGGCCCGCACGGCCGACCAGCTCGCCAGCCTCGAGGCCACCAACGCCGAGCTGCGGCGCGCGCAGGAGGCGCTCGTGCGTACCGAGAAGCTCGCCAGCGTGGGCCGCCTCGCCGCGGGCCTCGCCCACGAGCTCGGCAACCCGCTCGCCGCGGTGCGAGGCTACCTCGAGCTGCTCGCGTTGGACGCGGCCGACCGGCCCGAGGCCGAGCGCGGGGTGCTGGAGCGTTGCCGACGCGAGGTCGAGCGCATGCACGCCCTCGTGCGCAACCTCCTCGACTTCGCGCGCCAGGGCGCCCACGCCTTCGCGCCGGTCGACGTGCCGGCGTTGCTCGCCGACGCCGCCGAGTCGGCGCACGCCAACCCGCGCTTCGGCGGCGTCGCCGTCGCCCTCAGGGCGTCACCGGGCCTCACCGTCACCGGGGACGCCGTGCGGCTGCACCAGGTGTTCGTGAACCTCCTCCTGAACGCCGCGGCGGCGGGCGCGCGGCGCGTGATCCTCGACGCGCAGCAGGAAGACGCGGGGGTCGCGCTGACGTGCGCCGACGACGGGGAGGGGATCCCCGCTGCCAATCTCGATCGTCTCTTCGAGCCCTTCTTCACCACCCGCCCGCCCGGCGAAGGTACGGGCCTCGGCCTGGCAATCGCGCACCGCATCGTCGAGGAGCACGGCGGTTCGATCCGCGTCGAGGGCACGCGCGGCGGCGGTGCCACGTTCCGTCTCGTGCTCCCCGCTGGCCCTGTCCCGCCGACCCCCCCGGCATAGGCTGGCATTGCGCCCCGGTGCCCCGGGGCCGAGCAAAGGTCCGTGCCCTCACCCTCGGGAACCGTCACGCCGCCCTCCGCGTACCCGCGCCTCGTCGCCCTGCTCGCGCGGCTCCGCCGTCGGGAGCGCGGTGTCCTGCTCGGACGGCTCGCCCTCGGGGCCGGCGCCGGCTTCCTCGCCGGGCTCGCCGTCGTCGGGCTCGCGGTCGCGCGGGGCTGGGCCACGCCCGCCTACGCGTGGGCGTGGCTGTCGGTGCTCGCCGTCGGGGCCGTCGCGGCGGCCTTCCCGCACGCGCGCGCGTGGTGGAAGGCGGCGCCGCTCCGTCGCCAGGCGGAGCGGGTCGAAGCGGTCGAGCCGTCCCTCCGCGGCGCGCTGCTGACTACGCTCGACCGTGCGGAGCGCCCGATGGGCTCCGCCACCCTGCTCGAGCGCGTGGCGTCGCGCACGGCGGACGTCGTGGACCGCGTGCTCCCGGCGCGCGTGTGGTCGCGGCGTGTGTGGCGGGGCGACGCCCTGATCTTCGCGGGCGCCGGCGCCGCGGTGCTCGCGGTGTCGGTGTGGGCGGGCCGAAGCCCGATGGCGCTCCTGCTCGAGCTCCTGGAGCCGCGCGCGGCGCAAGGCCACGCCGCCCCGGTCACGCCCGACGGGCCGAGGGCGGTCGTGGGCGACATCACCCTCCGCTACCTGTACCCGACCTACACCCGACGCGACCCGGTAGAGATCCCCAACTCCAACGGCGCGATCCACGCGCCGCCGGGCACGCGCGTGGAGATCCGCGCGCGGACCGCCGAGCGTTGGCCGAGCGCCGCGCTGCGGGTGTACGACCGCCCGCCCGAGCCGGTCGAGGTCGTCGACGGCCGCGCGCTCCGCGCCGCGCTGGACGTGGGCGGCGAGGGGATCTGGCGCTTCGAATTCGGCGCGCTCCCGTCGCCGGACTACCGCATCGTGCCCGAGCCCGACCTCCCGCCTGACGTGTCGGTCGGGGTGTCCACGCGCGCGCTGTCGGCGTCGATCGACGCCGCCCTGGCGCTGCCCTGGGTCGCGCGCGACGACTACGGACTGACCGAGGTGAAGGTCGAGATCGACGACGGCAAGCAGAAGCGCGTGGTGCCGCTCCGCGCCCTGCTCGACGCGCCGCGCGAGGCCCGCGACGACCTCCGCGTCACGCCGAAGGAGCTCGGCCTCGCCCCGGGCGACGAGGTGCGCCTCCGGGTCGGGGTGTGGGACAACGACGCCGTGGCGGGCGCGAAGCCGGGGTGGTCCGCCGCGATCGCGCTCGAGGTGCTCGGTCCGCGCGGACGGCACGCCCGCACGCAGCGCTACCGCACCCTGATGCGCGACGCCCTGGTGCTCGTCCTCGCGGACTTCCTGGTCGAACCGGCGCCGGCGGTGGACGCGGGCGAGGCGGCGCCGGGCTGGGCCGCCCTCGCCGATCGTCGGTACGAAGCCTTCGACCGCCTCGTCGAAGAGGCGTGGGGCGGCGCCGAGGCGTCCTCGTTCGACGCCACCCTCGTCCGCACCCTGAGCGAGCGCCGGCGCGCCTTGTTCGCGTTCGCCCGAAACCTCGGGCCGAAGAGCGGAGCCCGCGACCTCGAGTCCCTCTCGGACACCCAGTCGGAGCACGTGGAGGCGCTCGAGGGCGCGATCCTCATGCTCGACGAGGTCGTGCGCGGGGCCATCCTCGAAGAGGCGCTCGAGCGTGTGGCGGAGCTCTCCGACGCGGCCAAGGAGCTCAAGAAAGACCTTCCGAAGCTCGATCGCGCCGGCGCGCTCGCCCGGCTCGACCGCATCGCGCGTCAGCTGAGCCAGCTCTCCACGCTCGCGGCGCAGCTCGACGAAGGGGCGCTGAAGGAGTTCCTCAACGAGCGGGTCGCCGGCGCCGAGAACATCCTCGCCGAGGCGCGCAAGGCGGTGGCCGAGGGCCGCATGGACGACGCGAAGGCGCTGATGGAGCGGCTCGCGGAGCAGCTCGAGGCCATGCAACGGGATCTCGACGGGATGCGCGGCCGCCAGCAGCAGCAGGAAGACGATCGAATGGCGGCGATGAAGCAGCTCCGCGAGGACATCGGCGCCCTGCGCGAAGACCAGCAGGCGCTGCGCGAGCGCACCGAGGCCGCCCGCGAACGCCACGGCGGCGACATGGAGCAGGCGCAGAAGGCGTGGGAAGAGGTCGAGCGCCTCGCCCGCGGCGTGCACGACGGCCTCACCGAGCTCGAGGGCACCCTCGCGGACTTCCGCGCCGCCGCCTACGCCAACCGCGCGAGCATGGACGACACGCGGGAAGAGTCCGCGGGCTTGCTCGACTCCGCGCAGGCGCGCGACCTCCGGACGGCGCGCGACCGCGTGGAGCGGCTCGCGATGGCCCTCGCGATGCTCGAGCGCCGCACGACGGACCCGCGCACGCGGGCGGCCTTGCCGGACGTCGCGTGGCCCGAGGCGGCGCGGGCGCTCCGGGCCCACCGCGAGGCGGCCGCGAAGATCCGGGAGATCCTCGATCGGATGGAGGAGCAGCAGTCCACGACGTCGCCGGAGCTCCAGCAGGAGCTGCGGGAGCTGGCGGAGCAACAGCAGCAGGTGGCCGAGCGCGAGCAGCAGGTCGCGGAGCGCGCGGAGGGCCTCGCGGGGGAGCTGCCGATGGACGCGCCGGGGCTCGCGGAAGGCACGCAGCGCGCGGCCAAGCAGGGGGAGCGCGCGGAGCAGGCGATGCGCGAGGGCCGCGCGATGGAGGCCGAAGGGGGCCAGCGGGCCGCCGAAGCGGGACTGAAGGAGGCGGAGTCGGCGTTGAAGGAGGCGGAGCAGAACCTCCGCGAGATGCAGCGGCAGCGCCGCGGCGGGCGGCAGGGCGAGCAGGACCCCGGCGAGGAGGGCGAAGGTGAGGGCTCCGGCGAAGACCAACCGCAGCCCGCGGCGGAGCTCGCCATCCCCGCGCCGGAGGCCTTCCAGACGCCGGAGGCGTACCGGAAGGCGCTGCTCGAGGGCATGTCGGGGGATGTTCCGGAAGAATATCGAGCCTTGAATCGGCGGTACTATGAAGAGCTCGTTCGTCGCTGACGCCTGGAGCCTCGCGCGCGCCGCGGGGCTCGTCGCCGCCGTCGCGCTCGCCGCGGCGGCGCCCGCGCGGGCCGCGCCGGCCAAGGGCCTCGCCTGCATGGAGGCCTACGACCTCGCGTGCGCGCGGGCGGAGCTCAGCGACGGCGAGGACGGCCCGAGCGCGCGTCTGCGCGCGGAGATCGCCTTCGCCGAGGGGCGCTTCGGCGAGGCCGCGGCGCTGTTCGAGAAGGCCAAGGCCGCGTTCTCGTCGCCGGAGGTCGCGGCCGAGCGGGCGCGGCTCGCGCGGGCGACCGCCGACGTCACCGCCGGCATGAACCTCGAGCGGCGCGGGGACGTCGAGGTGCGCTGGGCGCCGGGGGTCGACGCGGTGCTCGTGGACGAGGCGGTGGAGACGCTCCAGGCCGCGCACGACCGGATCGGCGCGCTGCTCGGTGGCGCGCCCCCCGCGCCGATCCGGCTCGAGATCTACCCGTCGGGCGACGCCTTCACGACCGCGAGCGGCCTGCCCGCGTCGGCCGTGCAGACCACCGGCGTCGTCGCGCTCTCCAAGTGGAACCGCCTGCTCGTCACGAGCCCGCGCGCCCTCGCGCGGGGCTACGCCTGGCGGGACACCCTCGCGCACGAGTACATCCACCTCGTCGTCGCGTGGCGCACGCGAAACCTCGCGCCGGTGTGGCTGCAGGAGGGCATCGCGCGGTCCCACGAGTCGATGTGGCGCTCCGACGCGCCGGCGCCGCTCCAGCCACAGGCGCAGTCGTTGCTGGCCACGGCCCTCGCGGACGACACGCTCGTTCCCCTCGCGCGCATGCACCCGTCGATGGCCTACCTCGACTCGGCCGACGAGGCCGCGCTCGCCTTCGCCCAGGTGAGCACGATGGTGGAGCACCTTCGGGACCGCGCCGGCGCCGACGCCGTGTCCCGGGCCCTCGACCGCGTGCGCGACGGGGCCGACGCCCTCGACGCGGTGACGGCCGTCGCCGGCGACCCCACGACCGACCAGTTCATGCAGTCCTGGCGCGCCTCTCTCGCAAAAATGTCCTTGATCCGGCGCAAGCTCGAGGCGGCACCGACCGTCCTGGGCGCCGCGTCCGACGAGTACGGGGTCGACCCGGTGCTCTCCAAGCGGCGCGATCTGACCGGGCACGCCCGCCTGGGCGATCTCCTCCGGCTCGCGCAGAAGCACGACGCCGCCCTCATCGAGTACGGCCGCGCCATGCCGGAAGACGAACCGCCGTCGCCCCTGATCGTCGCGCGCGCGGCCGAGAGCCTCGTCGCCCTCGGGCGCGTCGACGAGGCGGTCATGCGCCTCGAGGCGTCGATCGCCGATTATCCCGAGGTGCCGGCCACCCGGAAGGCCCTCGCGGTGCTGTTCCTGGCGCGCGGCCGGGCCCGCGACGCGTTGAACCACTTCCGCGCCGCGGCGGACATCAACCCCTTCGACCCCTCGGTCCAGACCGCCCTGGCCGACCTCCACGCGAGCTTCGGCGCGCGGGAGCTCGCCGCCCGCCACGCACGCTATGCGCGGGTGCTCGCCCTCGGCGGCGAAGACCCGACCTCCGGAGCCTCCCGATGATCGACGACGCCGCCCTCTTCGACCGCATCTCCTCCGCCCGCGCCGACGTGGAGGCCCAGATCGGCCGCCGCATCGTCGGACAGCGCGAGGTGATCGAGCAGATGCTGATCGTGCTGTTCGCCCGCGCGCACGCCCTGTTCGTCGGCGTGCCCGGCCTCGCGAAGACCCTGCTCGTCACGAGCACCGCGCAGGCGCTCGGCCTCCACAGCGGCCGCGTGCAGTTCACGCCGGACCTCATGCCCGCCGACATCACGGGGACGGAGGTGCTCGAAGAGGACCGCGCGACGGGCCGCCGCGAGATGCGCTTCGTGCCCGGGCCGGTGTTCACGAACCTCCTGCTCGCGGACGAGATCAACCGCACACCGCCGCGCACCCAGTCCGCCCTGCTCCAGGCGATGCAGGAGGGGCGGGTGACGGCCGGCGGGCGCACGATGCAGCTCGAAGCACCGTTTCTCGTGTTCGCCACCCAGAACCCGATCGAGCAGGAGGGCACCTACCCCCTGCCGGAGGCCCAGCTCGACCGGTTCATGTTCAGCATCGACGTGGGCTACCCGAGCGAGGCCGAAGAGATCGCCATCGTCGAGCGGACCACGGGCGAAGAGGGCCCGCCGCCGGAGCCGGTGATGGACCGCGCCCTGCTGCTCGCCCTCCAGGGCCTCGTGCGGCGGCTGCCGACGAACGACGACGTCACGCGGTACGCGGTGCGCCTCGCGCGCGCCACGCGGCCGGGGCCCGACGCGCCGGAGCTCGTCCGCAAGTACGTCACCTGGGGCGCCGGGCCGCGCGCCAGCCAGTACCTCGCGCTCGGCGCGCGGGTGCGGGCGGCGCTCCGCGGGCACGAGACCCCCCACCAGGACGACGTGCGCGCGGTGGCGCGCGCGGTGCTCCAGCACCGCGTCCTCGTCAATTTCGCGGCCGAGGCCGAGGGCATCGACGCCGCGACGGTCGTCGGGCGGCTCCTCGATCAGGTGCCCGTGCGCGGCCGCGCATGAGCGTGGGCAACGGCGGCCCCGCGTGGGACGCGCGGGTGCTCGAGCGCGTGCGCGCGCTGCACCTCGTGGCGCGGCAGGCCGTCGCGGGAGCGCGCCACGGGGCGCACCGCTCCGTCCGGATCGGCCACGACGTCGAGTTCTCCGACTACAAGCCCTACCTGCCGGGCGACTCGCTCCGTGACGTCGACTGGCGGGTGCTCGCGCGCACGGATCGCCCGGTCGTGCGCCGCTACCGCGCCGAGACCGAGCTCGCCGTCACCATCGTGCTCGACGCCTCGGCGGATCTCGGCAGCACCCCTGGGAAGTTCGAGACCGCCGTGCGCCTCGCCGCGACGCTCGCGTACTTCCTGCACCTCTCCGGCGAGCCCGTCGGGCTCGTCATCGGCGCGGGGGAGGGCATGCCGGTCCGGGAGCTGCCGCCGCGCCAGGGGGCGCGCCACCTCGCGCTGCTGCTCACGACGCTCGCCGCGGTGCGGCCCGCCGGGAGGGCCGGGCTCGACGCGCTGTTCCGCACGGTGGGCGGCCGGCTCGGCACCCGCACCCTCGTGGCGGTCCTCTCGGACTTCATGGAGGAGCCCGCTGAGTGGACCGCGGCGCTGGCGGCGCTCGTGCGCAACCGCGTGGATCTCCGCGCGTTCCACCTCGTCGATCCCGACGAGCTCCGCCTCGGGTACGACGCGCCCCTGCGCCTGCGCAGCCCCGAGTCGGGCGAGGAGCTGCCGGTCGACCCCGTCGCGACGCGAGAGGCGTTCGGCGCCGTGGTGGACGGCTGGTTCGCCGAGGTCTCCGACGCCGTGCGCGCGCGGCGCGGAGTGTACACCCGGGTCTCCGCCGGCGCCGACCTCGCCGAGGTGCTGCAGCGCTTCGCCGACCCGGCGGGCGCCACCGTCGCGCGGGGAGCCCGCGCGTGACCGCCGCCCTGCTCGCCCCGGCCGCGCTCGCCGTCGGTGTCCTGCTCCTCGGGCCGGTGCTCGCGCACCTCGCGCGCAAGGACCCGACCGGGTCGCGGCCCTTCGGCGCGCTCATGCTGCTGCGTCGCCTCCAACGCCGATTCGCGCGGCGTCGGCGCGTGCACGACCCGCTGCTCCTGCTGCTCCGGCTGCTCGCGCTCGCCCTCGTGGTGCTCGCGGCCGCGCGGCCCGAGGTCCGCGTGGTCGAGGCGCCTTCGGACGTCGGCGGGTCTGGTCGGGTGGTCGTGATGCTCGACCGTTCGATGTCGATGGATCAACGCGAGCGGGGTGACGCCGCGTTCGCCGTCGCGCGTCGGGACGCGGCGGCGCTCGTGCGGGACCTCCCGAGCGACACGCAGGTGGCCGTGGTGCTGGTGGGCGCGGTGCCGTCGGTCCTGGTCGGGTGGACGGACGACCGGTCCGTGGCGGCGGCCACGCTCGAGGCGGTGGAGGTGAGCGGCGGCGCGACCGACCTCCGCGGCGCCCTCAACACCGTCCGTGAGCTGCTCGGGGACGAGGTCGGAGAGGTGGTCGTGTTCACGGACGAGGCCGGGCCGGGGGTCGTCGAGGCCTGCGACGAGGAGCTCGAGCGGCTGCTCGCGCGCGGGGTCGCGGTCATTCCGAGGGTGTACGGGCCGGCGGAGCGCGCGAACCTCGCGCCGGTGTTCGCCGAGTACGGCGACGGCCTCGAGGGCGGCAGCGTGCGGGTGCGGCTCGCCAATTGGGGCCCGGTCGCGCGCGAAGCCGCGGCGACGGTGACCCTCCCCGACGGCGCGTCGATGACGGCGTTCGTCGAGGTGCCGGCCGCCAGCGAGGGGGGCCCGGGCCTCGCGGAGGAGCGCTACACGGTCCCGCGCCAGGCGGAGGGCGGGGTGGCGCGGGTCAGCCTCGAAGATCCGGCGCTCCCGATGGACGACACCCGCTGGTTCCACCTGCCCCGCGTCGGCGCGAGCCGCGTGCTCGTGGTCGACGGGGACCCGGGCTCGAGCCCGACCCGCTCGGAGGTCTACTTCCTCGAGCGGGCGCTCGCGCCCTTCGGCGCGTCCGGGCCCGCGGTCGACGTCGTCGCGCCGAGCGGCATGGGCACGCTCGATCCGGATCGGCACCGCGTGGTGTTCCTGGCGAACGTCGGCGACCCGGGCCCGCAGGCCCCGATGCTCGTGGACTTCGTGCGGCGCGGCGGCGGCCTCGTCGTCGCCATGGGCGACAACGTCACCGCCGACCGTTGGAACGCGCCGCTGTCGTCCATCCTGCCGGCGCCGCTCCGTCGAACGCGCGACCTCGTGAGCTTCGACGCCGACGCCGGGGTGCCGTTGCTCCCGCCCGACGTCGACGGGCCGCATCTGTTCCGACCGTTCGCCCGCGGCGGGCGGCAGGCCTTCGCCCGGGTCACGGCGCGCCGCGTGATGACCCTCGACCAACCTGAAGATCCGTCGAGCACAACCGTGCTCCTCCGCTACGCCGACGGGGTGCCCGCGCTCGTCGAGCGCGCGGTGGGGGCCGGGCGGGTGCTCCTCTGGACCGGCACCCTGGACCTCGGTTGGGGAGATCTCCCGATCCACGCCATCTTCACGCCGCTCGTCCAACGCATGGTCGCGGAGCTCGGCGGCGAGACCGGCGCCGACGCGCTCGCGAAGGAGGGCGAGGTGGGGGTCCCCATGGTGGTGCCGGTGCCGCCCACCGTCAGCGGCGACCTCGAGGTGCTCGGCCCGGACGGCGGGATCGTCCCGTCCGAGCGCGGGACGCGCGAGGTGCGGTTCACCCCGGAGAGCGCGGGCGCCTACGCCGTGCGCGCGGAGGGTGCGCCCCCGGTGGCGTGGGCGGCGGTCAACCCGCCGACGACGGAGTCGGACGTGCGGCGCGGCGCCTCGCTCGTGGCGACGCAGGCGCGCATCGCGCCCGACCGGATGACGCGTCGGTGGGGGTTGTCGATGCCCCTGCTGTTCGCCGGAGTGATCGTGGTGGCGCTGGCCGCCGGCGTCCAGGTCGGCGCGCTGGGCGGGGGGAGGGTGGCCGATGTCTGAGCCAACACGACGCGCGCTGCTGCGCGGCCTCGGCCTGGCCGGCGCCGCGGCGGCCCTCGGGCACCCCGCCGTGGCGTGGGGCCTCGGCCCGGCGAGCGAGCTCGACATCGCCGAGCTGCAGCTCGCGAGCGGCACGCTGTCGCGTCCAGAAGCCTGGAAGCGCCTGCTCTTCGAGCTCATCCAGAGCACGTCGGTCGAGGCGAACCCGCGCGCCGTCCCCCTCGCGCCGGACGATCCCGAGCTGTTCCGACACCCCTTCGCGGTGCTCGTCGGCGACGCGGCGCTCCCCCCGGCGAGCGACGCCGCGGTGCAGCAGCTCGGTCGGTACCTCCAGTATGGCGGGTTCCTCCTGATCGACGACGCGTCGGGGGTGCCCGACGGCCCGTTCGACAAGAGCGTCCGTGCGCTGGTCCGCCGCCTGTTCCCGACGCGGCCGCTCGCGCCGCTCCCTACGGATCACAGCGTCTACCGCAGCTTCTTCCTGCTCCGCGAGGCGGTCGGGCGGTACGCCGTGGTGCGCCGCCTCGAGGGCGTCGTGCAGGGGTCGATGCACCCCCTGCTGTATTGCCGCGACGACCTGAGCGGGGCGCTCGACCGTCGGCCGGACGGGGCGGACCGCAACGCGTGTGTGCCCGGCGGCGAGGCCCAGCGGCGCGAGGCCGTGAAGCTCGGGATCAACACCGTCCTGTACGCGCTCACCTCGAACTACAAGCAGGATCAGGCGCACGTGGACGAGCTGATGCGCGAAGGGCGGCTCGAATGAGCCTTTGGAGCTGGCTCGTCGGCGACTGCTGCGGCGTCGGGGGGCGCCTCGTCTGGACGGCGTCCGACCTCGTGCTCGGGGTCGCGGTCGGCGCGGCGCTCCTCGCGTGGGTGCTCGCGGCCCTGCCGGGGCGCGGCGGCGCGTCCCCGCTCGCGCGCGTCGCCGAGCTCGGCTGCCTCGCGGTCGCCCTGGCCGTGGCGGCGGCCGCGGCGGGCGGCCCGGTGTGGGTCCAAGAGGGAGAGCGCAAGGAAGAAGGGAGGTTCGTCGTCCTCGTCGACGGCTCGCGCTCGATGGGCGTGCTCGAGGCGGACGGCGCGCCACGCTCCGCGGACGCCGCGGAGATCCTCGCGCGGCTCGACGACGGCGCCGAGGTCTACACCTTCGGCGACCAGCTCCGCGCCGGCCCACCGTCGACCTTCGACGACGGCGACAGCGACCTCGGCGGCGCGCTGACGGCCATCGCGCAGCGCCATGCCGGCGAGCGATTGTCGGGGATCGCGGTGATCACCGACGGCATCGACCGCGGCGGCCTTCGTCGGCGCGTGCTCGACGACCCGGCGGCGAGCCTGCCGAAGCTCGCCGGGCCGCTGACGCTCTACCAGGTGGGCGAGGCCCGCGCGCGGACCGATCTCGCCGTGACCGACGTGCGGGGGGGCAGCTTCGCCTTCCTGCGCGCCCCGTTCGAGATCGTCGTCGACGTGAAGGCCACGGGCACCGCCCGCCGCAGCGTGCCGGTCGCGCTCACCCGCGACGGCGCGCCCGCGGGCACCGCGGAGGCCCGGCTCGATGCGTCCGGGGTCGGCAGCGCGCGCTTCACGATCACCCCGGACACGCCCGGCCGGTACGTCTACGAGGCGACGGTGCCCACCCTCGACGGCGACGCGGTGCCCGCCAACAACGCGCTCACCCTCGGCGTGCGCGTCGTACGCGATCGCCTCCGGGTGCTCCAGGTGTGCGGCTCGCCGAGCTGGGATCAGAAGTTCCTGCGCCTGTTCCTCAAGGAAGATCCGGCGGTCGACCTCGTCTCGTTCTTCATCCTCCGCACGCCCGCCGACATGGGCGCCGGCTGGGAGGGTTCGGAGCTGTCGCTCATCCAGTTCCCGTACGAGCGCTTGTTCACCAGCGAGCTCCACACCTTCGACCTCGTGATCCTCCAGAACTTCGACCACGCGCCGTACTTCGCCCGCCGCAGCGAGGCCCTGCTGCAGAACCTCGCCACCTACGTGCGCGAGGGAGGCGCCCTCGCGATGGTCGGCGGCGATCGCTCGTTCGATCTGGGCCAGTACGCCGGGACGCCGATCGAGGACGTGCTCCCGGTGCACCTCGGGGTCGGCGCCGACGCGATCGACCCCGCGGGCTTCGCGCCGACGCTCACCGAGGCCGGGGCCGCCCACCCCATCACCCAGCTCGTCTCGGAGCCGACGGAGAACGCCGCGATCTGGAGGCGTTCATCGGCGTTGGACGGTTTGAACCTCTCGCTCGGCGCCCGCGCCGGCGCCGCGGTCCTCCTCGCGCACCCCACGCGCCGGGCGCCCAACGGCGCGCCGCTGCCGGTGCTCGCCGTCTCCGAGGTCGGCAAGGGGCGCACCCTGGCGCTCATGGGCGACAGCTCGTGGCGCTGGAGCTTCGGAGAGGCCGGCGCGGGCCAGGGAAACTCGGCCTACCTGCGATTCTGGAAGAACGCGATGCGATGGATGGTGGGGGATCCGGACGACCGTCCCGTCGTCGTGGAGCCGGCGCGCGAGAACTGGCGGCTCGGCGAGACCGTCCGGTTGTCCGTTCGCGTGCGCGACGCGAGCTTTCAACCGGTCGCCGGGGCCAACGCCGAAGTGGTAGTCGACGGGCCCGGCGGGCGGGTCGTCCGCGAGGCGAGCTCGGACGCCGAGGGCGTGGCCTCCGTGGAGGTCCCCGCGGACGCGCGCGGGGCGCACCGGGTGAAGGCCACGGCGCGGCGCGGACAGGCGGTGCTGGGCGTGGCGACGGGGGTGTACGCCGTCACCACGCGCGACCCGGAGCTCGACGACGTCGAGCCTGCGGAGGACTTCCTGGCCGCGTTCGCGGCGCGGGTGGACGCCGATTGGGTGAAGCCGGACAGCTGGCGCGCGCCGCGGCGCGATCCGTCCGCGGGACGCATCGTCAGCGATCGCCGCGAGACGCCGATCCACGCGGCGCCGCTGGTGCCCCTCGTCGTGGCGGTGTTCGCCTCGGCGTCCTGGGCGCTGCGTCGCCGCGGAGGGTTACGGTAGGCTCGCGCTGCCGCGGCCTCTTCCCCCGCGCCTCTGAGCCTTCGCATGTGGATCCTCCTGGTCTCCGTCGCGCTCGCCACTCCCGCCCGGTGCGTCGCCGCCTGGACCGGCCCCGCCGAGGAGGCCTGCCTGCTCCGCGGCACCTACGAGGGCTCCGCCACGGCGCCCAACGAGAAGCGCGCGCGCGCCGACGCCATCGCGCACCTGCGGGAGGTCCTTCGCCTCGCCGCGGAGGCCCGCCTCGTCACCTCGCCCGACAGCTCCGTCGCGGACTATGCGCTCTGCGGTCAGGAAGCTGAAGAGTCGGCGTTCGTCAACTGCTTCCCCGCGCCCGAGCTCGTCGGCCCGCGCCGCTGCTTCGCCCGCCTCGACGACCCCGCCTGCTGGGACGGCCAGGTCATGAGCTTCACGTCGAGCGGCATCGGCGCGCTGGAGAAGGGGCGGGCCTTGATGTGCGAGGCGGTGCACCAGCGCGTGTCGTTGTCCGGCTACTCCGACATCGAGCGCCGCAAGGCCTACTGCGCCGCGTCGTGCGAGAAGGACACGGTCGTGAGCTGTCCGGGGCAGTAGGCGGCGCTCACCCCCCGCAGGCCGCCAGCGCCGGTGCGTCGTCCCCGAGCGCGTCGGCGCTCGCGAGGGCGCGCAGGTGCGGCACGGCCCGCGCGCAGTCCCCGAGGCGCCCCGCGAGGCGCGCCGGCGCCGTACTCCACGGCGTTCAGGGTGACGACGTCGCACTCCTCCACCTCGGGGTTGCACCCCACGCTGACCGTCGCCGACGCGGAGGTGATCAGCCCCCCGTCGGCTTCGGCGAAGGTGGCCTCGGTGCCGTCGCGGGGGTCGAAGGTGACGACCGAGACCCGCTCAGAACCGGCCGCGCCAGGTCTCGCCCGCGCCGTCGAACAGCTTGCCCGCGATCTCCGCGGTACCTCACTCCACGCAGCGCACCGTCATCGGGATGGCCGTGCTGACGCGGGCCACACCGTTCCGGTCGTACCAGCGGCCCTCGGCGGGCGTGAGGTACGTACGGTTGGTGCAGCTCGGCGCGATGAGGGTGTAGCCGACCACCTGCTCGTCGTAGAGCGTGGGCTCGTAGACGTCGAGGCCGATCTCTCTCTCGTCGATCGTACGGTCCCACACGAGCACGGTCGATCCGTCGCTGTTGGTCTCCACGCGGTCCGCGGGCGGGTCGACCGCCTCGGCGGACCAGCCGGTGGGCACGGTCTCGCGCACCTCGACCACGCCCGGGTAGTCGCCCATGTTCCACACGCGGAGCGCGACGTCGACCGCGCCCCCGGCGGTCGGCACGTCGACCACGTTCGTGTCGCGCCCGACGGCCATCACCGGGTGCTCTTCCTCCCAGGCCCAAACGGCGTCCTGGTCGCCGTCGCGCATGAAGCCCAGCAGCGGCTCGGGCACGCGCGCGCCCGTGTAGCGGTACGCGATGTTCGGGAGCGTCGTCTGATACAGCTCGACACACCACCAGGCACCGTCGTTCCACGCGGAGTAGTCGAACGTCTCCTTGTCTTCGGCGCCGATGAGGATGCTCCCCGAGGGGAACGCGCCGCCCGAATCGCCGTCCATGTCGCCGACGCCCATGTCCTGGGAGTCGTCGGACAGCCAGAGGTACCAGTCGTCCACGCAGATCGACACGTCGGGGCGGTCGTTGTGGATCGCGAACGAGCCGAACGCCGTGGTGACGCCGCGGAGGTCGCCGTCGTCCCACGCCTCGCCGAGACCGATGCACGGCACGCCGACCTGCCCGACGATGGGCACCGGCGTCGGCGAAGAGGGAGCGTTGGAGGTGATCCACAACGTGCCGGTCACGTCCTCGGCGTCGGGGGACGCCGGGGTGTACGCGACGGTGACGGTGGTGGCGTCGCCGGGCGCCAGGGTGGCGGGGAGGGCGTCGTGATCGAGGACGAACGGGCCGTCCACGAGGTAGTCGGACACCCGGAGGTCGGCCGTGCCGACGCTGGTGATGCGCACGTCCTGCGACACCGTCTCACCCCACTCGGACAGGAGCAGGATCGACGCAGGATCGACGGTCAACGCGGGGTAGTACCCAGCGCCGGTGAGGGACACGACCTGCTCGGGCACGTCGGCGTCGCTGACGACCGTGAGCGTGCCGACGTCGCGATGCGTGGTCGGGATGTACGTCACGACGACGTCCGCGGAGTCTCCGGGCGCGAGGGTCGCGTCGCCGAGGGCCGCGACCGAAAAGGCCGACGCGTTGCTGACGCGGAGGTCGGACACGGTCACCGCGTCGTCGCCGGTGCTGGTGAGCGTCACGACGTCGGTGACGGGGGTGTTGTCGAGGATGATCCCGTAGTCCAGCGACAGCGGCGAGACCTCGAGCACCTTGTGCCGGAGCCCGTCGGACTCGATGACCTTGTTCAGGCCGACGTCGTCATTGCACGCCGCCAACAACACGAGCATCGCGCCCATAGCGCCTCCGGGTCCCCACATCGTAGCCCGAAAACGGTCACGTGCCGATGCGCGCGGTCACGGTGCCGCCGCTCGCCCCGACCTCGACGACGACGAGCTCCTCGCCGAGGGTCACCATCGCCACCGCGGGGCGCACGCCACCCACGGCGATCCGCACGTCCTCCACGTCGACACGGTCGTTTCCGGCGAGGAGCGGGAACGGTGCCCCGCCCGGCAGCCAGCATGCCCAGGGGATCGTGGGCTCGTCGTCGTCGTCGGCCTCGCGGGTCCACACCACCAGCCAACGGTCTCCGACGGCGGCGAGATCCAGCGCGACGACCTCCTTCTCCTTGTCGAGCAGCACGGGATCGCCGCCCGGCAGCCAGGACGCCCGCAGGCCCTTCTCGTTCTTGCCGGCCCACGCCAGGCCGATCGTGGCGCGCTCGCCCTCGATCATCGCCGCCGCCGCGGTGAGTCGACCGGGGTAGCCGGCCGGCGCGGTGAGCAGCCGGCCGATGCCGTCGCGGCGCACGAGGGCGACGGTGCCGCCCTTGCCGAGGAGCACCGGGTCGTTTCGGCCGCAGAAGCCCCGGTAGGTCCCGGCGGGCGCGCGCACGAGCTCGGTGAGCGCGGGCGCCTCGTCCGTGGCGGGGACGCACCGGTGCACGCACAGGCCCCCCTGGCGGGCGATGCCGAAGATGAGGAAGCCGCCATCGGGCTCCGACGTGAGCACCGGCTTGACGACCGGCGTGTACCCGAGGCGCACGGCGCGGGCGGGGCCGAGGGTGCCGTCCGCCGCGAGCGCGTGGAGCAGGAGCTCGGTGCCGGCGGGGCGCTCGACGAAGGCCACCACCAGGAACCCGTCGCCGGCCGGAAGCACGAAGCGGGCGAGTACCGCCTCGATCGGCGCGGGGATCACGCACGAGCGGCCGGTGAAGCCCCGCGGGCCCGCGCACACGACGGCGCGCAGCTTGAACGATTCGTCGTCCTCGGCGTTCTCCCAGACCGCGGCCGCGCAGCCGGCGATGACCGCCGTCGAGGGGTCCTCGAAGTGGAGGTCCGCCTCGTCGTCGGGCGGCGCCTCGGTCGCCTCGGGCTCGGGCGCCTGGACCACCCGCGCGAGCGCGCCTTCGTCGATCTGCGCCTCGAACAGGTCGGCCTTGTCGAACACGGCGCCGGTCAGGTCCGCCCCCGTCAGGTCCGCCGAGCTGAGGTCCGCCGAGCTCAGATCGGCCTCGGGCAGGCGCGTCCCGCGGAGGACGACGCCGGCCATCCGAGCGTTCATCAGCTTCGCCCTCGTCATGTCGGCGCCGCTGGCGTTCGCGCGCGCGAGCTCCGCGGAGGCGAAGGAGGCACCGGTGAGGATGGCGCCGCGGAGGTCGGCGCCGGACAGCTTCGCCTCGGCGAAGTCGGCCTCGGGCAGCACGGCGTTGGCGAGGACGGCGTCCTTGAGGCGGGCGCCGGCGAACCGCGCGCGTGGCGCCACGAACCCGCTCAGGTCGGCGTCGGCGAAGTCCGCCCCCGCGAACTCGCCGCCCGCGGCCTTGGCGGTGCCGAGGTAGGCCTCGCGGAAGCGGGCCTTGACGGCCACGACGCCCTCCATTTGGGCGCCGGTGAGGTCGGCCCCGGTCAAGATCGCCTTGGAGAGGTTGGCCCCGCTGAGGTCCGCGCCGCTCAGGTCGGCCTTCTCGAGGTTGGCGTTCGACAGATCGACGTCGGCGAGCTCGAGCCCGCTGAGGTCCGCCGCGAACAGGTCCAGCTGGACGCGCTGGCCGCGACGCGCGTTGAATTCTTCGACGCGACCGGATTGCAAGAGCTCGAGCAGGGTCGTCAAGAGGATCTCCAGCGTCGCCGGGTAACCCGGCGCGTCACTCGGCCGCGTCGCGCCACCCGCCCACCCACGGGGTCGCGTCGCCGTCCGGGAAAGGCGCCCTCACGACGGGGGCGTCGCGGATCTCGAGTTGAACCGGCGATCCCTTCGTCGGGAGCCCCTCTGCGGCGACCACGCGCCCTCCGGGGAGCCCGAGCGCGTCGGCGAGGGCGGTGGACGCCGCGGACGGCCCGGCGGCGAGGGCGATCTCGCGGAGCCACAGGGCGGCGGCGCCGCTGGCGCGAACGGTCGCGGAGAAGTGATCGCCAGTGAGCGACAAGGTGCGAACGAGCGTGCCCGGGGCGGGCGGCACCTGGTCGCGCGCGCCGAGTGCCGGGCGGTCGAGCAGGCGCGTCGGCAGCTCGCCATCGGCGCAGGCCGCGCAGCTCGGGTCGATCCAGAGGTCTGCGCCGTCGACCTCCACGACCACCAGGGCCTCGTCGTACCCGTCGAGCGTCGACGGGTCGGGCGCGGGCCCCGTCAGGGCCCACCCCACGCGGTAGTGCTCCTGCGCCAGCATATGGTGCAGGATCAACGCCATTTCGAGCGGCGTGCCCGCGCGGCGGGACCACGCGGTGGCGAGGGGCCCGGGCTGGAGCGGCGGCGTCCACGGGCGCGGCGCGACGCGCATCGCGCGGACCGCGTCGACGATCGCGCGCCGCAGCGCGTCGCGGTCGCGCTCGCCGCGGAGCGCCTGCGGCACCGCCGGCTCGGGGAGGCTCACCCCCGCGACGCGGTAGCGGATCCCCGCGACGAAGGTCGCGGCATCGGGGATCACGGGGACCCCGGCCACGGAATCGACGCGCCAGCGCACGGCGCCGCCGGCCGGCGCGGTCGCCGCCACCACCCCCTCGCGCACGTCGAGCGCGACGCCGTCGGTCGCGCCCGCGACGAAGCGCACCGCGGGCGACGTCAGCGTGAACGAGCCCGGTGGCAGCTCGATCGAGGCGCGCGGGTCGGCTCCGGGCAGCTCCCATCGCGTGACCGCGGCGCGCGTGCCGGCCGGCGCCTCCAGCCCGAAGGACACGGGCGCCAGCCCGCCGGCGTCGACGTTCTCCGCGCCCTCGGGGACCGGGACGCGGAAGGGGCCCTCGCCCGCGAACGTCCACTCCGTCCGGACGACCGTGCGTCCTCGCGCGGCGTCCATGAAGCCCCACTCCGGGTGCCGCGGATCCAGGCGCATCTCCATCGTGGTGTGGGCGGTCGCACCGTCGGGTGGTCGCGACGGCGGAGCGCCGAGGGTGAGGGTGACCGTCGCCGCGCTCCGCACGTCGAGCTCGACCTGCTCGCCCACGACGAGCGCGGGCACGTCCACGCGCCACGCGTCCCCGTGGCCCTGACGCACCCGGTCGCGGCCGAGGCGCCGCCGCCCGTCGGGAGAGGTGTGCCACGCGCGTACACGCGCGTCCGGGCCGGCGTCGACCACGACCGTGGTGCAGGAGAGCGGCAGCTCTTGCGCGTGCACGCGGAACACCGCGCGGCCGGGGGTCGCGACGCGCTCGACGGCGCACCGCGCGTGCGCCGGGGACAGCAACAGGAGGAGGAAGAGGGCCACGCCAGGGACTAACCGGCCGAGGAAGACGCCTGTCGTCGCCGGACGCGGGGGGTGTAACGAGCCCGTAAGGGTGCGGCGGCGCGGTGACGGGTACGACACGGTCCCGACGCTCCCGACCCAACCCGGACCACCCACCATGCCCACCTACGACCTCCGCCGAAGCGCGGCGTTCCTCCTTCTCCCCCTGCTCGTGGCCTGCGGTCCCGCGCCGGGGGAGTCGGTGTTCACCCTCGCCGGGGAGGTGATGTTCACCGGGGAGGTTCGCCACCCGGTGAAGCTCGCGGTGTTCTACACCGAGCTGTACATGTTCGACGGAGAGCTGGCGTTCTACGAAGGAGACTTCGACGTCCAGGTGTCGAACGTGGTCGACGTCGGCTCCGAGGTCGACGTGATGGTCCCGTTCGAGCTGTCGATCGACCTGTCTCCGTACGAGGCCGACACCGACACCGCGACCGTGCTGCTGTGGGAGGACGCGAACGACGACGATCGCGGCGACGTCGGTGAGCTGCGGAGCCGCGTGATCCCCGCCATCGCGACCGGGTGCCCGGTGTTCGGGGAGAACGTCACGATGCCGGCGCACTTCACCTACTTCGAGAAGGCCGATCCGATCTACGGAAGTCCGCCTGGATGGAACCATTGGGACGGCGAGTGGTACAGCGCCGCGGGCGACGCGGCCGACGCGACGATCGAGTCCGAGTACAACTTCCTGCAGGACCGCTGACGCCGCGCGACGGGCGTGTGGCGACGCGCCGGGTTTCGGCGTAACGTTCGGAATGCGCCTCACCTTCGTGCTCCTCGCGGCCTGTGTGCTCGACTCCGGCCTCAATCCGAAGACGGAAGATCCGGTGTACGACACCGGCGACACCGACTTCGGCTTCGACACCGACACCGACGACGACACGGACGTGCCGGACACCGACACGGCCGTTCCGCAGGTTTGCAACGACCAGTTCTTCGCCGGGCTGGCCGTGCCGCAGCTCGAGGAGTGCTACTCCGAGGGCACCACGGCGGGCACCTTCACGCCGGTCATCGAGTGGACGAACACCGACCCGGGCAGCACCTACACGACGCCGGTCATCGGTCAACTGACCGACGACAACGGCAACGGCCGCATCGACGACGGCGACACCCCGGACGTCGTCGTCGCCAACACCGCCGGCGTGCTTTGGGCGATCTCCGGCGACGGCACCACCTTGTGGAGCGCCGGCAGCCTCGGCAGCGAGCCCATGACCGCCGCCATCGGCGACCTCGACGGCGACGGGTTCCCCGAGGTCGTCGGGTCGGGGTACGGCGGCACGATCGCCGTGCACGGCGAGGACGGGTCGACCTTCTGGACCGGCAGCGGCGCCGGGGCGCCGGCCTGCGGCGGGGTGGCCATCGCCGACCTCGAGGGCGACGGCGCGCCGGAGGTCATCCTCGGCGCCGTGATCCTCGACGGTCAGGACGGCGACGTCCGGGGTACCGGCGCCTACGGCGTGGGCAGCGGGTACGGCGGCGGCGCGGCCTCGATGGGCGCCGCCGCGGACATCGACGGCGACGGCATCCAGGAGGTCGTGGTCGGCAACGCCCTGTACGACGCCGACGGGAACACCATCTGGTACAACGGCGAGAGCGACGGCTTCGTGGCGATCGCCGACTTCGACGGCGACCCCGAAGGCGAGATCGTCGTGACCAGCCGGGGCACCGTGCGCCTCCAGGACGACGACGGGACCGTGCTCTGGAGCGGGACCTACGTCGGCTCCACGAGCGGCCCGCCGACCGTGGCCGACTTCGACGGCGACGGCGAGCCGGAGATCGGCGTGGCGGGCAACGGCGAGTACGAGGTGATCGACGGGGACGGCACGAGCCTGTGGACCCGCGCCACCGTCGACTTCTCGAGCGGGTTCACCGGCTCGGCCGTGTTCGACTTCGAAGGCGACGGCATCGCGGAGGTGGTGTACGCCGACGAGAACGACGTCTACGTGTTCGACGGCCCGACCGGGGCGATCAAGCTGCAGGAGCCCACGCACTCCTCCGCCACGTGCAGCGAGTACCCCGCCGTCGCGGACATCGACGGGGACGGCCACGCCGAGATCGTCTACACGTCGAGCTCCTATTCGGGTCCCGAGGTGGGCGTCCGTGTCATCGGCGACGCGGACGACAGTTGGATGCCGGGTCGCAAGGTGTGGAACCAACACGCCTACAGCATCACCAACATCGAGGACGACGGGACCCTCCCGACCTCTCCCGAGACCAACTGGCTCAGCTACAACAACTTCCGCTCGGGCGACCTCACCCCCGGCGAGGGCGGCTACTCCGGCCCGGATCTCTACGGGTACCTCCACGCCATCTGCACCGACGAGTGCGACTCCGGTCGCCTGACGGTTTGGTTCTCCTTGGGCAACCAGGGGTACGACGACGTCGAGGACGACGTGCTCGTCGAGTTCTTCGTCGACACCGGCGCGGGGTTGTCGCTGGCGACCACCGTGATTTGGACCGCCGACCTGCCGGCGGGACAACAATCCGCGTCGGAGGACGTCGAGATCGTCGGTGTGCCGTCGGTGGTGTACGACCTCGTGATGGTGGTCGACGGGGTCGAGGTCATCTCCGAGTGCTACGAGGACAACAATCGGGTGGCCTGGGGCGACGTTCTCTGCTTCTGAACGGGCCGGCGCGTGGGCGCCGCCCTCCGGGCGGGCGGCGCTCCGCTTCGGAGGTCTACTCGACCTCGAACTTCGGCCCGTCGATGAGCACCTCGCCCCAGGGCTCCAGCATCTCGTAGGACCCGCTCCACACCCCGGTGGTCTCGCCCTTCCCGCTGAACGGCGAGAGCGCGACGTCGACGGTGTACGGCGCCTCGACGCCCTCGAGCGCGGCGCCGAAGGACGCGAGCGTGGCGACCTCCGTCGCGGTGTACAGGTCGCGCGTGTTGCGGGCGGTCGCGGCGCCGGCGGCGCCCTTCAGGGTCAGCGACACCGAGGCGAAGTCCGCGTCCCGGACCCCGTCCTTGTTGGCGTCGGCCAGGGCGTCGAGCGTGACGACGACCGTGACGTGCTCGGCATCGGCGGCCTCGACGGTCTTGCCGAGACGCACGCTGCCGAGCCCGCCGGAGAGGTCGCAGCGCGCGCCGGTGTCGCGGACGACGCCGCACTGACCGATCACGCCGAGCGACTTTCCGTCGGCGTTCAGCGCGCTGACGCTGATCGTGACGTCGCTCCCCACGGCGTTCCCGCCCGTGGGCATCACGGCGCCGAGGATGCGGCGGATGTCAGAGTGCACGAGGGTCAGGGTCTCCGAGGGGTCGTCCCCGCCGCGCGCCGACACCGTGACGTCCATGCCCACGAGGTCGTCGAAGTCGGAGGCGGCGGCGACGTAGGCGAGCGAGGGATCGCCGAGCTCGGGGATGTCGAGCAGCCCGCGCCGGAGGACGAGGTCGCGGATGTCGACGCGGAGGGTGTCGGTGCCCTTGGCGAGCGTGGCCCCGTCGGACCCGGTCACGCTCCACTCGAGGTCGCGCGTGCCCTGGCGCATCCCGACGTTCGCCTTCACCGACGCGGCGATCGCGTCGCTCGCCGCCGTCTCCACGCGGGTGGACACGAACCCGAGCGGCGCGTCGTCGCTGACGCGGTCGCCGTCGAGATCCGCGATCGCGACGGAGACGCCGCCGTTGAACGCGGGCGACAGCGCCGCGTCGCTGTCGCACGTCCCGCCGGCGCAGCCGTGGCGATCCGACTGCAGCTCGATGCGAAGGTTGCCCTTGGCGTTCAGGGTGCCGGAGACGCGCAGGGCGAGGTCGCGGTCGACCCCGTAGGTCGCGAGCGGCTCCCCGCGGCCGTCGGAGCACGCGCCTTCCGCGCAGTACACCTCGGTCCAGGCGTCGTCGGCGCCGTGCGCGCCGATGACCACCTCCACGGGCACGGTGACCAGCTCCTCCCGCGCGCCGTCGGTGACGACCGCCGACAGGAACACGAGCACGCTGTCGCCGACGACGATGTCTCCACCGCCCAGCGCGCTCAGCTCCTTCCGGGTGAACACCTGCTTGTACGCGTCGAGCACGCGGGTGGTGCCGGGAGCGGGCGGCGTGTCCCAGCCCCACTCGCAGCTGAACTCCCACCACTCGCAGCCCCGGTCGAAGCGGATCGGCCCGACGTCGAAGTCGCGCGGGTTCAGGATCAGGCTGGCGCCGGAGAAGTCCGTGGGGGCTTCGATGCCGGTGAGGACGACGCGGAGGCCTTCGTCCTTCTCGGCGTCCGCGAGGGACTCACGCAGGGTGAAGCTCGAGGCCCAGGCGGGGGACGCGGCGATGAGGCCGAGGATGGACAACAGCATGCAGGCTCCTTCGAGTGCGGCGTGGTGGTCGATCGGCTCGACCCGCACGGACCGTAGCGGCGAGGGGACGCGCTGCCGTCCTGCCTGGATCTTGCCGACGGGGTCGACGCCGCCACGCTGACGAACGTCCGTCGGACGTCGGCGACGAACGTCGGCGCGCGGCCGCGGCACGCGGGCCCGACGCCATGCCCGATGGTCGTACGATCCTCGTCCTTCCTCGATCGATGGGCGGCCCGCGGCGGACCGGCCGGACGGCGCGCGTCTTGCTTCGGGGGAGAGCGGCGACAGACACGCCGGAGGTTGAATGTCGATGGTGCTCGATCCCTGGTGGGATGTGTTCCTCCCCGCGCGCTACGGCGACGCGGCCCACGCCCGGCGCGCCGTGACGCGCCTCCTCCGCGGGCGGCCGCGGGACGCGGACGCGCTCGCCGTCGCCGCGCGCGCGCTGCTGGTGCTCGGCCAGGCGCCGCGGGCCACGCGCCTC
>CAMAXZ010000006.1 GCA_945862325.1 Klebsiella pneumoniae | reverse complement strand
CGCGCCGAGGGACCCCTCGGCGCGCTTCTTGCGTTCCGCGTGTATACATTCCCCGCCATGCCCACCCTCGTCCTCTACGACGGCCTCTGCGGCTTCTGCGACGGCACCGTGCAGTGGCTGCTCGCCCGCGACACGGCCGGGGTCCTCCGCTTCGCCGCCCTGCAAGGCGACGCCGCGGCGGACGTGCGGGCTCGCCATCGGGCGAACTGGCCCGAGAAGCTCGACAGCATCGTGCTCGTCGAGGGAGAGGGCGACGCAGAGCGCGTCACCTTCCACAGCCACGCGGTGTTCCGCATCTGCGGGTACCTCCCCTTCCCCTGGCGCGCGGCCGCCTGGCTCACGGCGGTGCCCGCCCCGCTCGCCGACCTCGGCTACAAGGCCTTCGCGCGCGCGCGCTACCTCGTGTGGGGTCGGCGAGAGAGCTGCCGAATTCCCACGCCGGCGCAGCGCCTGCGCTTCTTGACCTGACATGTCGCACCTCGAGTCCCACCTCGCGGACCTCGTCGCCGCGCTCGACGCGGAGCGTCGCGCACAGGAGGCCGAGGCGGCGCAGCTCCGCGGGCTCCCGATGGCCCAGCGCGTCGCGAACGGCTACTCGATCGCCCCGCTCGACCTCGTCGACACCGAGTACCGAAGTCGCGATCGGGTGAACGTCGTCCTCCGCGGCAAGGACCTCCCCGACGCCTTCGGCCCGGGCGATCCGGTGGTGCTCGGCCCCATCTCGCGCCCGGACGACGGCTGGAGCGCGCGGGTGGAGGGCGTCGACGAGAGCAGCGTCGAGCTCCGGGTGTTCGGCACGCCGGAGGGGCGCGGTCCGTGGGCGGTGTCGCGGCGGCTCGACTTCACCGTGCTGGAGCTCCAGCAAGCGGCGCTGCGCAAGGCGGAAGAGCGTTGGTCGCCCCTCAAGAGCCTCCTGCTCGGGCACGAGCGCCCCTACGCCCCGGATCCGCTCGACAGCCCGGCGTTCGCCCGCTTGCACGACGATCAACGCCGCGCCGCGGCCCTGGCCCTCGGCGCGACGGAGATCGGGCTCGTGCACGGCCCCCCGGGCACCGGCAAGACCGAGGTGCTCGTCGCGATCCTCCGCGCCCTGGCCGGCTTCGGTGAGCGCGCCTGGGCGCTGGCGGAGTCCAACGCCGCCGTCGATCACCTCACGCTGCGGGCGTCGAAGGCCGGCCTCGACGTGGTGCGCCTCGGCGTCAGCGCGCGCGTCGGCGGCGAAGTCCGCCCGTACACCCTCGAACATCGCATCCTCCGCGGCTCTCGCGCCGCGGTGCTCCAGGCGCTGCAGCGCGACGCCAGCCGCGCCGAGGGCGCCGCGCTGGAGGAGGCCCGCGCCGCGATGCGCGAGGAGTGGCGCGCCGCGAAGCGCGAGATCCTCGCCCACTGCGACGTCGTCGCGATGACCCTCGGCACCCTGCACACGCGCGGCGAGGACCTCGTCGCCCCGAAGACCGCCGTGGTCGACGAGGCGGGTCAGATCCCCGAGCCGGCGCTGTGGCTGCTCGCCGGCCGGGTCAAGCGCATGGTGCTCGCCGGCGATCCCGCGCAGCTCGGCCCGGTGGTGAAGAGCCGTCACCCCTTGCTCGAGCGGTCCCTGCTCGAGCGCCTCGTGCGCGCCGGGTTCCACTTCCCGATGTTGACCGAACAACGCCGCATGAACACCACGCTCATGGCGCTGTGTCAGCCCACCTACGACAACCGGCTCACCGCCGCGCCGCACGTCGCCACGCGCCACCTGGCCCAGTCGGGCCCGTGGACGATGCCCGCGGCGCGCTTCCTCGACACCGCGGGGATGGGCCTCGACGAGGACCGCGACGCCCTCGGCAGCCTGTTCAACCCGGGCGAGGTCGACCTCCTCGTGAAGGTGTGGCGATCCCTGCGCGACAGCGGCGTCGCCGCCGACCAGGTGGCGGTCATCGCGCCGTACACCGCGCAGGTGCTGCGCCTCCGGCAAGCCCTGCCCGAGCTCGAGGTCGGCACGGTCAACGCCTTCCAAGGCCGCGAGAAGGACGTGGTGCTCGCGAGCTTCGTCCGCAGCAACGACACGGGCAACCTTGGGTTCGTGGCGGATCCGCGCCGTTTGAACGTGGCGATCACGCGGGCGCGGATGTTGTTCGTCGGGGTGGGCGACTCCGCGACGCTCGGCGCCCACCCTGGGTTCGGGCGGCTCGTGCAGGCGGTGGGCGAGGGCTACGTGAGCGGCTGGGAGCTGCTCTAGCAGGCCGCCCCGCGCCACCGTTGGAGCAGGCTCACGATGTCGGCGTCAGACCCGCCGGAGCTTCATCTGGACGTCGCTGGACCAGTGCGCGTCGAAGCCGCGCACGCAGCAGTCGAGGTAGCGCACGTAGTCGTCGAACACCTGGTTGCCCCAGGTGGCGCGGATCTCCGTCTCGTGCAGGCGAAGCCGGCGCAGCCATTCGCCGGTGGTGCGGCCGTAGTGCGTCCGAAGGGTCTGGAGCTGCACGATCTCCCAGTGGGGGTTGACCGCGGCCACCAGCTCTTCGAGGCGCGGGTTGCGACCGCCGGGGAAGATGACGTCGGCCGTGAACTGGAGATCGAGGAGATCCTGGCGCTTGCGCGGGATGCGATTGGTCAGGATGGCCTGGAAGCCGAAGCAGGCGCCCGGCTTGACCCACTCGGCGAGCTTGCTGAAGTACGACCGGTAGATCTCGACGGCCTTGCCCTCGCGCGCCTGCGCCGGAGAGCAGAGGTGGTCGATCATCTCGATGGACACGAGCGCGTCGTACGGTTCGGCCGGCGCGTAGTCCTTGTAGTCGGTGATGATGATCCGGGTGTTCGGCAGGTTGCGGGCGCGCGCCCACTCCGCCTGGGCGGTGGACAGCGTGACGCCGTCGCCGCGCTTGATGCCGCGGCGGTGCGCGACGTCGAGCATGGAGCCCCAGCCGCAGCCGATGTCGAGGAGGGTCTTGTCGGGGCCGGCCTCGGCGAAGTCGTAGAGGATGTTCGCCTTGGTCTCCTGCGCCTCTTCGAGCGTCATGTCCTCACGCGCGAAGAACGCGCTGGTGTAGTGCATGTTCTCGTCGAGCCAGAGGCGGAAGAACTCGTTGGAGACGTCGTAGCTGACCTCGATCTCTTCCTGCGTGCTCGTCATGGGAACTCCAGACCGTCCTGAATGGGCGACCAGCCGGTAACCCGGCTCACGGCCGACGTCGCGGGCTCAGCGGTGGTCGGCGACCCGGTAGACCGGGAAGCCGGCGGTCGCGTCGACGTCCCGCCCGGCGCGGTGCACGCCCACCCCAGGGGGCGGCTCGCCGAGGCCGCCGAGGAAAGACTCCGTGCACAGGGTGTCCCCACCCCGCGCGACGTCTTCACCGAGGATGAACGCGCGGTTCACCTCGGCGCCGAACAGGTCCCTCCCGGGGATGAGCAGGCCCTCGCCCCACCCGAGCCCGATACACCCGAGGATCGGCTCGTTGCGCGTACGATCCTCGAGGGTGCCCTTGCGGTGCACGTTGAACCGCGCGAACGCCTGTTGGGCGTCGAGCGCGGCGAGGAGCGCGCTGTGGGGGTCTGAGAACGCCACGAACAGGGTGTCGGCCTCCCGCTTCACGATCGTCCCGCCTCGATCGAGGATCGGCGCCTGGATCGCCCGCTCCGCGGCCGCGGCGAGCGCCAGCGCGTACGCGATGCCGTGAACCTGGGTGCGCTCGGTCATGCCGGTGAGGTCGACGACCATGGTGGCGACGAGCCGGCCGTAGCGCCGGTGGATCTCCACTTCGGCCCCCGGGCGGTCGAAGAACTCGGTGAGCAGCTGGTCGAACGACAACAACGCGAGATCCGGCACGGCGCCTCCTCCGGGTGGGTATCGCGCCGGCGAAGGGGCGCGCCGCACCCGGTCGCGGCCGTTAGTGGTCGGGCACCGGCGTCAGGAGGGTCGCGATGAACGTCTTCTACGGGGATCTCGCGGAGCAGTGGTCGATCCTCTCGCCCGTCGAGGAGTACGAGCCCGAGGCCGCGGCGCTGCTCGTCGCCTTCTCCGAGCGTCGTCCCGCGGCGCGCACGCTCCTGGAGCTCGGGAGCGGCGGCGGACACCTCGCCTTCTACCTGTCGCGCCGCTTGGCGTGTCACCTGACGGACGTGAGCGAAGCGATGCTCGAGGTTTCGCGCCGACTCAACCCCGGGTGCACACACGTGATCGGCGACATGCGCACGCTCGACCTGGGCCGCACGTTCGACCTCGTCCTTGCCTACGACGCCATCGACCACATGACCACGGAAGCGGACCTCGCCGCCGCCTTCGCCACCGCGTGGAGGCACCTCGCCCCGGGAGGGCTCGCGTGTTTCCTGCCCGACGACCTCGCCGACACGTTCGAGCCCGGTACCGACGTATCCGGAAGCGACGCCCCCGACGGCAGTGGTGCGCGCCTGTTCGCGTGGTCAGAGGCCGTGCCTCCGGGAGAGTCCGTCGCGACCGTGCACTACTCGTTCCTCATCCGCGACCGCGACGGCGCCGTGCGCACCTACTACGAGCGCCATGCCTACGGCTTGTTTCATCACGCGACGTGGGAGCGCCTGCTGACGCAGGCCGGCTTCGTGGTGGAGGTGGCGCGCGAGCGCACCGAAGACGACCGCGTCCCGCGCACCCTCTTCTTTGGTCACAAGCGAGCGGACGCATGAACACCACGAGCGTGGACAGCTACCTCGCCGACGGCTGCGGGCGCTGCGACCTCTACCAGACCCCGCAGTGCAAGGTGCACCGCTGGCCCGCGGTCCTCGTGGCCCTCCGCGAGCTCGTGCTCTCGACCGGCCTGCACGAAGACATGAAGTGGGGCTCCCCCTGCTACTCCCTCGACGGCGGCAACGTCGCGATGGTGTCGGCGTTCAAGGAATTCGCCTGCCTCAGCTTCTTCAAGGGGGTGCTCCTCGACGATCCGGCGGGCCTGCTCGTGGCGCCGGGCCCGAACTCCCAAGCCGCGCGTCTGCTGAAGTTCACCTCGATCGCGGAGGTCGACGCCACACGCGACGCCGCGCTGGCGTTGCTCGGCCACGCCATCCGCCTCGAGCGTGAAGGGGTGCGGGTGGCGTTTGCGCGCGCCCCGGAGCCGGTGCCAGAGGAGCTTCAGGCGGTGCTCGACGCGGACCCCGATCTGCAGGTGGCCTTCGCGGCCCTCACCCCAGGCCGCCAACGCAGCCACATCCTCCACGTGATGGGGGCCAAGCTCCCGCCGGCCCGACGCTCCCGGGCGGAGCGGTGCGCCGACAAGATTCGACTTGGGAAGGGTTTCTTGGATCGGTGAGGGCGGTTGGGCGATGCCGACCGGGCGCGTACACATGGCGTTCCGGCCGGGGAGACGAGTTGTGAGGCCCCCCCGCCGGCCGGCCGTGAGCGCCGCCGAGACGCGCACTCCCTGGGCGTCCGGTTGGGATTGTCGAGTTCACATCCTGCGGATAGCGCGTTGGACGGAGGTCCCATGAGCATGCCCGAGCCCCGCGACCAGCACCGTTGGCTTCAAACGCTCGTCGGCGAGTGGACGTGGGAGTCCGAACCCGTCCCCGGGCATGAACACCCCCCCGTTTCGGGCACGGAGACCGCCCGGGCCATCGGTGGGTTCTGGATCGAGCTCGCCAGCGAAGGCGGGCATGGCACCAACCGCATGACCCTCGGGTACAACCCCGACACGGCGCGGTTCATCGGCACCTGGGTCGGTGGCATGATGCCCCACCTGTGGGTGTACGACGGCGCCGTCGAGGCCGACGGGCGCACGCTCGTCCTCGCCGCCACCGGTCCGGCGATGGACCGCGAAGGGGTCGCCGACTACCGCGACGTCGTCGAGTTCGTGGGCCCTGACGAGCGGACGTTGAAGGCGTCGTACGTGGACAAGAACGGGACCTGGGTACACTTCATGACCACCCGCTACCGGCGGGTCGCCGCGGCGGTGTAGGCACCCCGCCGGTGTCCGTCACGGCCGCCACTCCACCCGGCCGATCACCTGGAGGGTCGGGTCCCGCACCATATCCAGGATCGGCAGGTTGAACCCTGCGTCTGCGGTCCAGTTGTCGCCGAGGGAGAATCGCGCGAGCGCGCGCGCGTGCGCGGGGCTCGGCGCGGAATTCAGCTCGGCCTCGCCGATGACGGACACGACCGAGCTGATCGGCTGCACCGTGGCGACCATCGCGCCGAGGTCGACCATCTGCCCACTCAAGTCGGGATAGTCCTCGCCCCACCGGAGCCCGGCGTGGAGATGCCACACCACCCGCGCCGTGGCCCCCTCGTACGCGAGGGCGAGCCCATTGGTCGGCCGAGTGGCTTGCGGCACGGTCCCCCACCACGCCACCGCGCCGCGCGCCCCGTCGCGCGTGCCCGTCGCGAGCGTGCCGCGCAGCCCGAGCGCGTGCGTGATGCCGCGTCCCAGGATCCACCGGACATCCAGCACGGTGTTGCCGAGCCCGTGGCCGACCCAGCGCGGGCTCACCCCTCCGGTGACCACCGTCTCGATCGACAACCCGAAGTGCCGCCAGCCGGCCTGTCCGCGCAGGGTGAGCTCGCCGATCGAGAGGCCGTCGAAGTCCTGAACGAACGCCACACGCGTGGACGCGCGCGCGGTTCCGACCGGTGCGAATGCGCGGAAGCCGCTCGTTTCGAAGCGGCTCACGTCGGCCGACGGACCGACGCCCCCGTCCAGGGAGGGCGAGCGGGCCGCGGCCGCGGCCGCAAGCCACACCGCGATCATCGCGCACCCCGGTGTTCGCCGCTGTCGGAGCCGGTATCGGAGCCGCCGGTGTCCACGTCGGCGCAATCCCCAAGGTCGGATCGGCGCGCGAGGGATGCGCACGTCTCGGGGTCCGGCGCCGCCAGGCCGTCGCCGCCGCCGGTCCGAAAAACGACCGTGGGGAGCGCGTGGTGCCCGAACGCGAGCTCGTTGCTGCTCACCCCCGTCCAAGGGCCGATCTCCCACGTGTACGTGGTGTCTGCTCGGAGACCCGCGCGCGCGCACACAGCGACGAAGCCGCCCCCCGCACGCGCGGCGATCAACGCCACCTCCGCGCCGTCTCCATCCCTCAGGCGCAGGCCGCGGAGGAAGGCGTCGGTGTCGACCGGCGGGTCCGCCTGGAGCTGGAGGTAGAGCGCCTCGGCGGCATCCCACGTCGAATCCTCGCCACATGGCATCGAGGCCGGCGGCACGTAATCGGCATCCCAACTCGTAGCGACGAGCGCCCCGGCGAGGAGCGGGAGCGCAGCGACGAACGCGTTTCGTCCCTCCACGTCACGCGCGTTCGATCGGCGCCACGCGTACGCGGCCCCGAGGATCGCCGGCAACACGAGGAGATCCTCCACGTCGGCCACATGACTCGCTCGGAAGAAGGCCCCGAGTGGCGGCCACAGCTGCAGCGCGACGTAGAACGCGACCGTGCCGAACGCCGCCGCCCGTCGCGCCGACCGGCCGGGCACCCCAGCGAGGGCGACGAGCGCCGCCCCGAACACCGGGGCGACGATGAGGAACGCCGCGTCCGAGAGCTTGCCGGTGACCCAGCCTGGCGCAATCACGCGCAACACCAGGTCATTGACGAAGATCACCGCCGCCGCCGCGAGCACGACGGGGTGGCCCGCCGCGGCGACGGTCGCGCCGTCCGGGGGACGACGGGAGCGAACGGAAGACATGCGCGAAAGAGCAGGAAACATCAAGGGCTCCCGGCGCGGCCGAGGACGGGAATCCCGAAACGGGCCCCCCGCAGCTCACCGAACCACCCTACACGCTCGGCCCCCGCGTCAGCAACGGCCGTGTGCCAGACGGACCCACCAGCCTCCGGTCCACGCGCTACGTTCCCGCATGCGCCCTCCTCTCTCCCGCAAGCTCGCCGGCTTCGGCACCACGATCTTCACCGAGATGACGCGGCTGGCCAACCAGCACGGCGCCATCAACCTCGCCCAGGGGTTTCCGGACTTCGACGGGCCGGACTTCGTCAAGGAGGCCGCGGTCGACGCGATCCGCGCGGGGCACGGGCAGTACGCCCGGATGGCGGGCATCCCGCCGCTCGTGGCGGCCCTCTCCACCAGCTACGCGCGCCGCGGCCTCGCGTACGATCCGGAGACCGAGCTCACGGTCACGAGCGGTTGCACCGAGGCGATCTTCGCCGCGATCCAAGGGATCTGCGACGTCGGCGACGAGGTGATCCTCTTCGAGCCGTACTACGACAGCTATCGGGCGGCGGTGTGCATGGCAGGGGCGACGCCACGCGTGGTGACGCTCCGGCGGCCGGATTGGTCGTTCGACGTAGACGAGCTTCGTCGGGCGTTCTCTCCGCGAACGCGCGCGATCCTCGTGAACACGCCGCACAACCCGACCGGCAAGGTGTACCGCCGCGACGAGCTCGAGGCCATCGCGCGGCTGTGCGAGGAGCACGGCGTGATCGCCCTGAGTGACGAGGTGTACGAGGAGCTCGTCTACGACGGCGAACACGTGTCGATCGCCGCGCTGCCCGGCATGCGCGACCGCACGATCGTGCTCTCCAGCCTGGGCAAGACCTTCAGCCTGACGGGCTGGAAGGTGGGCTGGGCGGCCGCCCCCGCGCCGCTCTCCGCGGCCGTCCGGGCCGCCCACCAATTCGTCACCTTCGCGACGGCGACGCCCTTGCAGCACGCCGCGGTGCGCGCGCTGGCCGACGGCGCGCCCTACGTGGCGCAGCTGCGCGCGGATCTGCATCGAAAGCGCGACCGCCTCGTCGGCGCCCTCGACGGGCTCGGCTTCGACGTCCGCGCCCCGGCGGGGACGTACTTCGTGTGCGCCGGCTTCGAACGCCTGCACGCCGGCGACGACGTGAGCTTCTGCAAGCGCCTGGTGACCGACTTCGGCGTCGCGGCCATCCCACCGAGCGCGTTCTACAGCCAGAGCCGCGAAGGCGGTACGTACGTGCGCTTCGCGTTCTGCAAGCGTGACGACACCCTCGACGCGGCCCTCACGCGCCTCGCGAGGCTCGCGTCGTGAAGGTGGCCCTGATCCAGATGAACCTGGCGTGGGAGGACGCCCCCACGAACCACACGCAGGCCGCCGCGCACCTGCGGGTCGCCGCGGCAGGGGGCGCGCGCCTCGCCGTCCTGCCGGAGCTGTTCTGCTCCGGGTTCACCATGAACGCCGCCCGCGTGGCGGAGCCGCTCGACGGGCAGACGGTCGCCTTCCTTCGTTCGCAATCGACGGCCTTGAACCTCCACGTGATCGCCGGCGTCCCGATCGCGGAGGGCCGCCCGACGAATCGCGCCGTGCTCGTGTCTCCCGACGGCGACGTGCGCACCTACACCAAGATCCACCCCTTCTCGTTCTCCGAGGAACAACGCCACTACGCCGCGGGGGACTCGGTGGTGGTGTGGGACGTCGAAGGGCTGCGCGTGTGCCCGTTCGTCTGCTACGACCTCCGCTTTCCAGAGCCCTTCCGCCTCGCCGCCGACGCGACCGACGCGTACGTGGTCATCGCGTCGTGGCCGGAGCGCCGGGCGGCACACTGGCGCGCGCTCCTGACCGCCCGCGCGATCGAGAACCAGGCCTACGTCCTTGGGGTCAACCGCGTGGGCGAAGGCGGCGGGCTCAGCTACCGCGGCGATAGCGCGGCGATCGACCCGTGGGGCGAGGCGCTGGTGAGCGCCGCCCAGGTTGAAGCGGTGTTGTTCGCCGACGTGCTGCCCGCGGTGGTGGACGGCGCGCGCGCGACCTTCCCGCCGCTGAAAGACAGGAAGGACGTCCGCTTCAGCCCATGAGGCCGACGCGGGCGGCCAGCTCCGTGCGCAGGCGACCCGCGGGGTCCACCCGCCCACGGAGCGCCTGGAACGCCGCGATCCGCTCCTGACCCCACGCCCGGTTCAGGTCCTGCGGGCGCATCGTCGCGTCCTTGGCCGGGTAGAAGCGCCCACCGGCGTCGACCACGATCTCGTTCATGTCGTGGCAGAGCCGCCACAGGGCGTCGCGATTGCTGGTGGTGACCGGGAAGTCCATCGCGAGGCTGTAGCCGTCGAGCGCGTGACTCATCAGGAACGTGTCCGGACGGTGACGCTTGAGCACGCCGAGGTACGTGACGATGCCGCGCGCCTGCGACAGACGCAGGCAGTCCGCGAGCGCCTGCTTCGCCGTCTCCTTGGGGAGGAACGGCTGGTACTGGATGAACCCGCCCGGGGCGTAGGCCGCGCGCCACGTGGGCACGTAGTCGAGCAGGAACGAGAACGCGACGTGCCCCTGGGCATACGGGGCGCGGGAGCCGTACGCGGCGCTCACGTACTTGCCGAAGTTGACGAAGCGCATGCTGAGATCGAAGTTGAACGCCGCGAGCACCGAGCCGACGAGGGACCGCGGCACGCCGAGGATCGTGCCCGGGAGGTCCTGTCGCTCGGGCTCGAGCATCGGCACCCCCGCGGGGTCTTCGTCGGCGTGTTGGTAGATGGCGCGATGGATCTGCCCGCGCCCCAATCCGTCACCCCCCGCGATGCCGTCGACCCAACTGACGAGGTAGTCGCTGTCGTGCTCGTGACGCTGAAACACCTCGAACTGTTCGTCGAGGTTGCGACAGGGGATCTGCCACACCTTCAAGCGCCCGGTCTCGACCTGCTTCATCTGGAGGCGGATGCGCGTGAACACCCCGAGCAATCCGAAGCCGCCGATGGCGCCATGGAACAGCTCCGGGTCCGATGTGCGCGTCACCGTCTGCACCGAGCCGTCCGGCAGCATCAGGTCGAACTCGAGGACGCTGTCGCCGGTGCCGCCGACCCGGAAGTGGTTCTTGCCGTGCACGTTCATCGCCGCGCAGCCGCCAAGCGTGGCGTGCATCGTGCCGGGCACGACCGTGGGCCACCAGCCTTGCGCGAGGGTCGAGCGCCACAGGCGCTCGATCGTGACCCCGGGCTCGACGTCGACGATGCCCGCCACCCGGTCGAAGCCGAGGACGCGGTCCATCCCCGACATGTCGACGATGACCCCCGCGCCGTTGAGCGCGGCGTCGCCGTAGGACCGTCCGTTCGCGCGGAGCCCCACGGTGACGCCCTCCTCCGCGGCCTGACGCATCACGGCGCCGAGCTCGTCGCCGTCGCGCGGGCGCACATAGGGGGACACGGCGCGGACCGCGTAGCCGAAGCCGTCGAAGACGCGGCGCGGAGCGAGGACGAGGGGCCGCGCCATCAGATGTTCGTCCGACGGAACACGAACGAAGGGACGTGCTGGATCGTCCGCATGATCGGCGCCCAGACGGCGGGCACGTAGCCCTCGACGACCCCCGCCTTCATGAGCGCGACACAGGAGTCCGCGGCGCGCTCCGCCGTGATCAGCAGGGGCTGACGCGTGCCGGCGGTCATCGCCGTGTCGACGGGGCCGGGCTTGAGGGTGACGACGTTCACGCCGTGTCGGGCCACCCGGTTGCGCAGAGACTCGAGGTAGGTCGTCAAACCGGCCTTGGAGGTGTGGTAGCCCGGGTTGCCGCGTCGGCCGCGGTCCCCCGCGACGCTCGACACCCCGACGAGGGTGCCGGCGCGCTTCGCCTCCATCGTGGCCGCGGCGAGCCCGAGCCACCGCATGCCGCCGAGCAGGTTGACCTCGATCATCCACCGATCTTTCTCGAAGTCGTACTCGCTCTCTTCGACGCGCGGCATGACCCCCGCGTTGTAGACGACCAGGTCGAGCCCGTCGAAGTCCGCAAGGATCCGGTCGTACAACGGCGGCGCGGCGTCGAAGTCGCGCACGTCGTGCTGGTACGGCACGACCTTGTCGCCGCCGCACTCCTGCGCGACGCGGTCGAGCTCGGCCTTGCGGCGCGCGACGGCCGCCACGCGGGTGCCGTCGCGGACCAGGCGGCGCACGATGGCCTCGCCGATCCCGGAGGAAGCGCCGACGATCAGCGCGGTGCGGAAGTGGGTGGGCATCTCGTCTCCCTCGCGCGGTCTATCCGACGCGGATCGGCCCCGCCGCCACGGCGGTCGGGTCCAGCCGCGCCTCGACGAGCGGCGTACCCGGCGCCACGCCGAGCATCGGCAGCAACACCCGCCACACGTCGTCCGGGCCCCAGCCCGCCGCGCGCAGCTCGCGGATCGAGGTCGAACCGTGTGACTTCCCGAGCTTCCGCCCGTCGGGGCCCACCAGCAGGGGGACGTGCAGCCACGTGGGCGGCGTCAGCCCCAGCATCGCGGCGATCCGGAGCTGCACCGCGGTGGCCTCGAGGAGGTCGCCGCCCCGCACGACCTCGGTCACCCCGTCGCGCGCGTCGTCGAGCACCACCGCGAGGGGGTACGCCGCCTCGCCGTCCGCGCGCCGCACCACCGGATCGTCCGCGGGTCCGAGCACGACGGTCACGAGGCCCCGCGCCCGGTCGACGAATTGTACGGGGCCGGGCGGCAGGCGCACCCGCCACGCGCCGCTCGCCGCCGATCGATCGCGGCAGGCGCAAGCCGCCTCGAGCCTCTTGGAACGTGGACAATCGCAGCGGTACACGTCCAGGCCGTCGAGCGGGTAGTCCCGACGCGACTGCGGCGGGACCTCGGCGTCCCAGCCGAGCCCCAACCAGCACAAGTCGTCCCGTTGGGCCTCGGCCACCTCGGTCCGGGCGCGCCCGCGGTCGAGGTCCTCGACGCGAAGGAGCAGCGTCCCCCCTGCGTTCTTCGCGGACAGCCACGCCGCGCCGAACGCGAGGGCGTTGCCGAGGTGCAGGTGGCCGGAGGGGGTCGGGGCGAGGCGGCCGGTCATCGGGACGGGACTCTGCTATCGCGCGGGCGGAAGTCCCAATACCCACAGGGGGCGGGGACGCGCCGGCGCTCCGGTAGTCGATACTACCGATTAGCGGCGGAGCTTTTGGCTTGCACCACCGATGGGCGCGTCGGGGACGCGATCGTGGACGAAATCAGAAAGCGAACTTTCGAATAGTGTTTTGCGCGAACGCCTCCGGTACGGTGCTCCCATGCTCACCCACCGTCCCCTCCTCCTCGCCGGCGCTCCCGTTTGGACCGCCCGCCCTTGCCACGTCGTCGCCCCGTTCGACGGCCGCGTGGTCTCTCATGTCTCGCGCGCGTCGTCGGTCGAGGCCGAACACGCGGCCGCCGCCGCCGCGGACGCCTTCGACCGCACCCGGGCCGCGCCCGGCCGCCGCCGCGCCACGGTGCTGCGGCGCGCCGCGATGTTGCTCGCCGGACGACGCGAGGCGTTCGTCTCGATCCTGCGCGATGAAGGCGGGAAACCGGTCCGATACGGGCGGGACGAGGTCGCGCGCGCCGCGCTGCTGCTCGAGCGGTGCGCCGACGAAGCGGAGCGCCTCGACGCCGCCATGGTGTCCGACGATCGCACGGGCTCGGCCTCCCTGCTGCGACGCTGCGCCCCGCGGGGGCCCGTGCTCGCGCTCGGCGCGCCGCACGCGCCCTTGCTCTCCGCTTGCCAACGCATCGCCCCGGCGGTGGCCGCCGGCTGCCCGATCGTGTTCGTGCCGGCCGCCACCGCACCGGGGGCGGCGATCGCGCTCGGGGAGGTGCTCCTCGACTCTGGCCTCGCCGCGGCGAGCTGCGGCGGCGCCCTGTCGGTGATCCCGTCCCCCGCCGAGGTGGTCGACCACCTCATCGCGGACGCGCGCTTCGCGACGATCGTGCTCGGCGGCCGCGGACGCTGGGCGGCGCGGGCGCGCGCAGGCCGGCGGCACGTCCGGATCGACCCGGGCGAGCGGGCCCACGCGGTCATCGAGGCCGACGCGGACCTCGACGCCGCGATCCCGCGGGTGGCGGAGGGGGCCTACGCCCACGCCGGGCAGGCGAGCGCGGGCGTGCAGCGAATCCTGGTCCACGCGTCGATCGTGGACGATGTCTTGCGCGCGCTGGTGGCCGCGAGCCAGCGCGTGCGGATCGGCGACCCGGGGGCGGAGGACGTCGTGTGCGGCCCCCTCATCGACACCCGCGCGGTCGACCGGCTGCGCGCGTGGATGGACGTCGCCCCGCAGCATGGGGCGCGGCGCCTGTGCGGCGGAGAAAATCGAGGAGACACCATGGTCTGCCCCGCGGTGTACACGACCGCGCACGCGGGCGAGCCGCCGAACGCGTGCGGCCCGATCACGCTCGTCCAGCCGTACGCGACCCTGGACGACGCGCTGCTCGTGCTCGGCGCGGCCGGCCCCGGCCACCACACGGGGCTGTTCACCGCCGACCTGCGCAAGGTGTGGCGCGCCTTCGAGCGGCTCGACGCCGGCGCGCTCATCCACAACGACTACCCCGGGCGGCTCGGGTCCTCCCAGCTCCGCCTCGCCGCGGACGCGCGCGGCGCCCCGGCGCACGGGGTCGAAGAGCTCATCGACGTGCGCACCGTGGTGCTCGGATGACCGGCCCGGTCAGTCCGCCTGGTCCGCTCCCACGTCCGGCGCCGCCGTGGGGCGAGGATCGCCGTCCACGTCCACGTCGGCGAGCCCCGTGGGGATGCCCACCCCCGCCTGACGGGCCGCGCTTCCTGGTGCGAGGTGCAGATCGCCCGCGTCCGGGTCGACGAAGTCCGCGGCGGTGGGGCGGAGCGCCCCGCTCACCGTGGCGTCCCCGCCATCGGTGACGGCCGCGAGCACGTTGGTGACCACGAGCCCCTCGCTGAAGGCGAGCTGCAGCTCCCCGCCGTAGACCGACGCATGCGCGACGGTGGTGCCGCAGGCCTCCTCGAGACGAGCGGTGCCCAGCACGAAGACGTTGCGGACGAGCCCGCCGTAGTGCCCCACGGTGTCGCCCGCGCACTCCGGGTCGGCGTACACGCGCGGCTCGCCCTCGGCGTAGTCGGTGTCGCCGAGCTGCACGGCGACGAGGGCCCCGCGAAAGAGCGCTCCGTCGAGGAGGGTCCCACGCGAGCCCGTCGCGGCGCGGAGGCCCGGCTCGTCGCACAGCGGCGCGTCGTACACGCCCCCACGCACCTCCCACCCCTCGGCCTGGCGCAGGTCGACGCCGACGTCGCAGGTGTCGGTGCCGCGGAGCACCGTCACGCAGGAGAGGATGCCAGAATCGGAATAATCGAGCTCCAACGTCGCGGAAACGTCGATGGCGTTCCGTTGGGGCTCCGTCACCCGCACCCGATGGACCCACAGCCCGTCGGCCCCCCGCGCCGCGAGGGCGTCGCCCGCGGCGTTCGCGAGGGTCAGGTTGCTGATCGTGACGCGGTCGGTGTCGACGGCGATGAGCTCGGAGGTGGTCCACAGGCCGTCGAGCACCACGTCCTCCGGCGCGTCGCCGCCGCCGAGGAGGGTCACGCCGTCGGCGGTGAACCGGAGGGTGTCCGCCGCGTCGCCGCGGCTCATCGTGTACGTACCGGGCGCGAGCCGCACCACGTCACCCGCGCGCGCCGCGGCGACCACCGTCGCGACGTCATCGCCAGGTTCGACCTCGATCGTCCGCGCTTCGTCGACCTCGAGCGCCCCGCAGCCCGCCGGCAGCGCGGCCCGGTCGTCCGACGGGAGCTCGGTGTCGTCGTCGTCGTCGTCGTCGCGGCCGCTGTCGGAGGGGAGGGCGCCGCCACAGGCGAACACGAACACCAGGAGCACGTCAGCCTCCGGAGATGAGCTTCTTGATCGTGGCGTAGTGGCCGTCGTCGACGGCGCCCGTGCGGACGCAGCGCAGGCCCCCGTCAGGCGCGACGAACGCGTGGATGGGGATGACCGCGTCCGCGCCGACGCCGAGCGTGCCGAGCCAGGGAGCCACGAGCGAGAAGGTCTTCACGCGGACGGAGGGCGGGGCGGCGGCGTGGGACGCCCGCCACTTCGTGACGTCTTCCGCCTTCGCGTCGACGCTCAGGAACTCGAGCTGCGCGGGCAGCCCCTCCTTCTCGAGGCGCGCCTGCCAGGTGACGAGCATCGGCATCTCTTCGACGCACGGCCCGCACCAGGTGGCCCACACGTTGACCCACCGCCACGCGTCGGTGGCCGCAGGCGCCGGCTCGTCGAGCTCGGGGTAGGCGAAGCGCGGAGCGTCGGCCGCGGTGTGGTGGACCTCGCAGAAGTCCGTCAGGGTCGGGTCGGGGCCGGTCGAGGGCGGCGCCACGGGCGCGTCGAAGCGGCCCGACCGCACCGGCGCCACGGCGGGCTCATCGCCGGAGCACGCGAGGAGAGTCGAAAGGAGGAGGATCACAGGCGGCAGTCCACCCACGTGACGAACGCCGAACGGTTGAGGTCCTCGGGCTGACACGCCTCGCCGCCGCTCCGCTGCCAGGAGCAGAACTCGTTGTCGAGCTGCGCCACCTCTTCGCCGAGCCAAAGCAGACCCACCTCCTTGTCGAGGTCGGGGTCTGCGAAGGTCGAACGGAGGTGGTTCAGCACGGCCTCGCCGCGGCGCTGCGAGAGCTGGCGGTTGTACACCTCGCTGCCCTCCGGAGACGAGCGCGCCACGACGAAGAAGTAGCTTGCCCCTCGTTGATCCGCGAACACACGGTCGAGCAGCGCGGAGTCTTCGGCGTCGAGCTCCGCGGACTCCTTGTCGAATTGCACGATGCCCGCCCGCTTGGCCATCGGCAGGAAGAGGCTGTTGAAGTCCCCGCTGCCCATCGACGCGACGCTCTTGGCCTCCATCGGCTGGCACCCGCGCACCTCGCCGCTGGCGAGGAGCCCGCAGCTCTGGAGGACGCGCTTGAGCACCTTCTTGAGGTCGGGGCTGCAATAGGACTCGTGCGCCGCGGCCGCGATCTGCGCGGCCTGCACCGTCTCCGGCGCGGCCTCCGCTTCGGCGAGGCGCGCCCCGGCGCCGTGAACCCACAGGCCGACGAGCGCCGACGGCACGAGCAGCGCGCCCCCCGCGAGGCCCAGGTGCACTCCGTTGTTCATCATCGTTCCTCCCCGGCGGCGGCGCTCGGCGCGCGCGCGATGAGCCGGCTCAACGCATAGTCGATGCCGATGTCCGTGTCCGCGTCGCAGAGCTTCGTCCCGTCGACGAAGAGCTGGGGGGTGAGCACCGGGAGCTGGTTCGACACCACCCAACGCATCGACTTGTTCAAACGGGCCTTCACGGCGTTGGACCCGACACAGGCCTTCAGGTTCGGGAAGGCTTCGCCGACCATGGCCGCCGCGGACCCGACGGCGGCCTTCTCGGCCGCCATGATCTCCGACTGGCGCTCGAAGCTCCACGCGATGACCGCGGGCGCGTCCTTCCCGGCGCACAGGACCGCCTCGGACACGGCGCAGGCGCCGGGGTGCGTCGCGTCGCTCATCCAGTTGCAGGCGCTGTCGAGCGGGAACAGGACGCCCTTGCGGTCGAGCTGCTCGGCGAGGCCGCTCGCCTCGAGCCTCGCCTCCATGCTGCGGCACGACGAGCAGAGAGGGTCGAACACCTCGATGCTGGCGCGGCCGGCGTCCCGTTCGTCGAGGTCGATCATGACGCCGTTCGGGTCGCCCGGCTTCGACAGCTCGCCGCAGGCGCCGACGTACTTGTCGTAGGACGGCATCGTGCCCGCGTAGATCAGCGCCGGGATGACGACGAAGCCGACCCCTTGCGCGAAGGAGAGCGCGTGGGCGCGCACGGGCGACGCGTCGTCGGGCGCCTGGCCCGCGTCGGCGAGCCCGAGCTCCGCACCCAATGCCGGGCGCGACGTGAGGAGCTCGGCGATGGCGGCGGCGAACGCCACGAAGCTGCTGACGTAGATGCCGATGCACATCTTGCAGGCGGCGTCGAGCTCGACGAGGGCGATGTAGCCGAACACCAACGACGTGAGCACCGGGAGTGCGGCCGCGGCGACGAGGAAGATCCGAGGCGCCCGCTCGTCGTCGGCGCGGTTGAACGCGAGATCGAGCCCCCGGAACAGCAGGAACGCGAACACGCCCATGGCCGGGAGGCTGATCGGGAGGCCGCCCCACAGCGTCGATCGCAGCACGGAGCTGTACGGGCTCATCAGGGTCTTGTGGCAGCCCGTGGCGCCGCTGGCGTCCGGCGCCGAGAGGCCCGGGAAGTAGCCGCAGGTGATCGCGTGCACGTCGCGGTCGAGGTGCTGGACGAAGTCGTACGTCGACTGCCCCGCGAACACGAGGCCCGCCGCGGCGGCGACACAGAACAACAGGAGCCACGGGGAGATGCGCACGACGACCCTCGACCGCGCGGCCTCTACAGGCTCGAGCACGGCGCGTCAAATACCCGCGGCACACCCGAATATTCCCCTTGCCGACCGGAGGGGCGTTCCTAAGGTTCGACGTCCACTTTCAAGGAGGACTCTTGCCTCTCGATCTGCACTCCGAACGGGGGGTCCCGCTCGACCGACAGGTGTTCACCTGGCGCGAGCTGGCCGGCACGCCGCACAGCAAGCTCGACGACGACGCGTTCACGCGCGTCCGCATCATCCTCATGAACGGCGTGGAGGCGAACCAGGGCCGGTTCTTGCACGCCTGCGCGCGGATGAACCGCGACCTGCAGCCCGAGCTCGCGCGCGTCCGCCGCGTCGACCACTTCCAGCAGGTGATGGTGAACTGGCTCCTGCCCCCCGACCTGTCCCCGCTCGAGACCACGATCGCGTTCGAGCAGGTCGCCGTCGAGGTCACGGCGTCCGTGGCGCTGGCCGAGCCGAACCCGTACCTCGCCCAGGCCTACCGCTTCGGGATGCTCGAGGACTACGACCACCTCTACCGGTTCGCGGCCCTGCTCGACCGGCTCGAAGGCAAGGACGCCAACAGCATCACCCAGTGCTACACGGACATCTCGCCGGGCCGGCCGACCTCGATCGAGCACCGGGCGCCCGAAGACGATCTCCGCGACGGGTACGACAAGGCCACCGCGGCGCCGATCTCCAAGCTCAACGCGCTGCTGATCACCGCCGCGGAGCACCAGACCCGCGACTACTACATGACGATCGGCCCCCAGTTCGCCGACCCCGTCGCGAGGGCCCTGTACGCCGAGATCGCGAGCATCGAGGAGCAGCACGTCACCCACTACGAGTCGCTGTCGGACACCACCGAGAGCTGGCTCGAGAAGTGGCTCCTGCACGAGTGCACGGAGGTGTGGGCGTACTGGAGCTGCCACCAGGCCGAGACGAACCCGCGCTTCAAGGCGATCTGGGAGCGGATGTTGGCGTACGAGCTCGGTCAACTCCATCACGTGATGCAGCTCTTCAAGACCGTCGAGCAGCGCGACCCCGCCGAGATCGTCCCCGCGACCCTGCCCGACGCGGTGGACTTCCGCTCGCATCGCCAGTTCGTACGCGACGTCCTGTCCCGCGAAGTGGACCTCCGCGCCGTCGGCACGCGCTTCGTGGAAGCCGGCAAGGAGCCCGCGGACGGCCCGTCGGCGCGTCAACGTGCCCACCTCAACGCGGGCGGGAGCCCGTCCGAGGCCGTCGCGGCGGGCTACCGTTGGGCGCCCGGTGGCGAGATCAATCGGTTGCTCGGCGCGATCGGCGCCACAGGGAGGGCGTGATGGCGAACGAAGGAACGCGCGACACGACGTTCAATCGCACCGGGATGGCGCTCGCGCCGATCCAGGGCCCGCAGGTACGGGAGGCCGGCGAGAAGACGCGGCCGACCACCCCCGGAGACGCGGACGGCCTCCTGCGCGCGCGCGCCGACTGGATCGGCGTCCGGGTGCCGGTGGGGTCGATGCCGCCGCCGTCGTCGGTGACCGGCGCCGTGAAGTCGGGGATCGCGGCCCTCAAGGGCGACCACCCCAACGTGCTGCTGGACAAGCTCGGCGAGCGCCTGGCCTTCGAGCGCACCGGGGTGCGCCTGTACGACGCGCTGATCGCGGCGGTGGAGGCCCTCGGCGAAGAGCCGCACGGGCCGTCCCTCGCCGCCCTGCGCGAGATCCGCGACGAGGAGGCCCGCCACTTCGGGCTCGTGAAGGCCGCGATCGAGGAGCTCGGCGGCGACCCGACGTGCGTGACCCCGTGCGCCGACGGCGTCGGCGTCGCGTCGGCGGGCCTCGTCGCGGTCAGCACCGACCCGCGGAGCTCGCGCAGCCAGCGCCTGCACGCCATCCTGGTCGCGGAGCTCACCGACAACGAAGGGTGGGAGATGCTGATCGACCTGTGCCGGGCCGCGGGCCGCGGACCGATGGCCGAGCGCTTCGAGACGGCCCTGGTCAACGAGCGCAGCCACCTCGCCAGGGTGCGCGCGTGGATGCGGCGTCAGAGCGAGGTGAACCTCAAGGAGGGGCGGAGCGGCGTGGACGTGTGACGCGCGGCGGCGCTCAGACGCCGGCCGGGTCGAACGCCCGTGGCGTCACCCCGCTCGCCGCGGCGAGCGGGGTGGGGTCAACCACGTCGTCGCTCGCGAACGCGCGCAGGAGCTCGGGATCGAAGCCCCCGAGCCACGAGCCGGCGCGGGCGGCGACGTCGACGGGCACCGCGGCGAGCAGGCGCGGGCGGCCGGCGAGGGCGGCGACGATCGCGCGCATCGTCATGGGCGACGGGCCACCCGCGTCGAAGCTGCCCCACGTGCCGCGCTCCAGCAGACCGAGGATCGACGAGGCGAAGTCGTGCACGTGCACCGGCTGGCGCCGTACGTCCGCGCTGCCGACGACGGGCACGACGGGCGAGCGGCGCGCGATCCGCGCGAGGCGCGCGAAGCTCTCGACGTGCCGGGGACGGTGAGTCGGGTGGGCCGGCCCGTACGGCGCGCAGGGACGCACCACGATGGCCGGCAGCCCGGACGCGGCGACCCGCGCCTCGTCCTCGCGCCGCGCGCGGCCGTAGGTGGTCTCTTGCGGCCAGTGCACGACGGTGCTCGACGCGTAGACGAGCGGAAGTCCCCAGGCGAGCACCGTGTCCATCATCCGACGGTTCAGGGCGGGGGCGTCGGGGCCCATGACCTTGCACGCGAGGTGCACGACCACGTCGATCTTCGACGGGCGGAAGTCGACGAGGTCCGACGTCACCGCGATGATGCCGGGGAGCAGCAGCGGGGTGTTGTGCCAGAGCCCGACGACGTGGTGCCCTCGCGCCGCCGCGATCGAGCAGAAGTGCGCGCCCACGAACGAGGAGGCGCCGGTGACGAGGAGCCTCATGCGCGCACCGCCACGATGACCGCGACCCCGGGCGAATAGCGGTGCGTGTCGGGGAGGAACCCGGCGTCGCGCAGCCAGCGCTCGAGCGTCGCGATCGGCTGCACGTGCACGAGCGGAGCGCCGTACTGTTCGGGGGCGTCGAGGTCGTCGACCGGGAGGGACCACATGGCGTCCCCGATAACCGCGAGCGCGCGCTCCGGGAGGCGGCGCCCGAGCGCCGAGAGCAGGGCGCGCTGCTCCGCGGGCGGGAGGAGGCGGAGGGACGAGTGAAGGCAAACGATCGAGGTGTCCGGCGGGACATCCGCGACCGTCGTGACGCGGACCACCGCGCGGACGCGCGGGCGCAGGGCCGCTTCGAGCGCCGATCCGACCGGCTCGGGCGCGAACAACGCCACGCGGTCGCGCGGGTCCGGAGCCGCGGCCTCCGCCATCACCCGGGTGATCAGCGCGCTCCATTCGTCGGCGTTCATCGGTCCTCCTTCGGTGGCGTCCAGGTCGCGCGCCACACGGGGAGCCCGTCCCGCGCGCACACCCGCTCGCGACGCGACAGCACTGGCGTCCCCGGCACCGCCCCGCCCGACCCCCACGCCGAGAAGATCCCTTCTGCCCAACGGAAGTACGGCTCGACGTCCGTCGCGAGGTACAGCGCGCCGTCGGGCGCCAGGGCACGCCCGAGGAGCGGCACCAGGGCCGGCGTGAGCAACAAGTGGCGCCCGTTGGTGCTGGGTGTCGGAAAGAGGATGTAGATGCCGGAGAGTCGGCCGGGGGGCAGCACCGACGCGAGCAGGGCGCGCGCGTCCGCGCGGAGCAGCAGGCAGTTCGTCGGAGCGTGAGGCGCGGCCGCGTCGACACGGCGGCGACGCAGCTCCACCCCGAGCCACAGGCTCTCCGGATGCCGACGCGCAAGGTCGAGGATCTTCATGCCGTGATCGAAGCCGATCTCGAGGAAGGCCCTGCGCTCCGGCGGTGCGAGGTGGGCGAGCACGCCCTCGCGCACCTCGGCGTGCCTCGGCTGCGCGTAGAGCAGCGCGCCGCCGAGGGCCCCGCGAACGCGGGTCGGGTCCGCGTGGGGCGGGGGGACGGCGGGGGGCTCCCACATGCGCTCCCCTATCGCGCGCCGATGTGAGATCCGGGAGAGGTGCGCCGCGCACGCCGTTCGCGTAGCCTCGGATGCCTCAACCGGAGCCTTCGATGCTGCTCGCCCTCCTCGTCCCCGCCGCCCTGGCCGCTGACGTCCTCATCCTCTGGGACACCGTCGAACGTGGCGTCCCCGCGCTTCAGACCTCCCTCCAGGGCGCGGGTCACACCGTCACCCTGTCGGACACCATCCAGTACGAGTTCGACGGCACGAACCCCTCACTCGACGGCTTCGAGGTGGTGATCCACCTCAACGGCGACACGTTCGACAACGACATGAACACGGCGGGGCAGCAGGCCCTCGTCGACTTCGTGGCCGCCGGCGGCGGCTTCCTCCACCAGGAGTGGAACGCCTACACCTACGACCAGGCCCTGAAGTACCAGCTCCTCGGGGATCTCACGCTGCTTCAGCGCGGCGGCGCGGGCGCGATCGACACCTGGACCGTCGTGCCCGGGCTCGAGTCCCACCCGGTCGTCGCGAACGGGAACGTGGTGGTCACCGCCGTGAGCAACCTCGGCACCGCGCGCGTGTACGACGAGTTCCCGAGCGTGGTGCTGATGAAGAGCGCCGACGGCCTGTACGACGCGGTGGTCGCGCGGGAGTGGCAGGCCGGCCGGATCGTCGGCATGGCGGTCGCCGGTACGTGGAGCAGCCAGGACCCCTACGACGACGCGTTCCTCGCGCTGATGAACAACTCGGTCGGCTGGCTCGCCGATTGCGACCGCGACAACGACGGCATCGAGGGCCCGTCGTGCGGCGGCGACGACTGCGACGACGCCGACGACACCGTACAGGGCGGGGTGTCGTGGTTCGAGGACCTCGACGGCGACGGCTACGGCTCGGTCGCGGAGGGCACCTTCTGCGACGATCCGGGCGACGGCTGGTCCGCGGTGGCCGGGGACTGCGACGACGCCGACGTCACCGCCTTCCCCGGCGCGCCCGAAGTCCCGTGGGACGGGATCGACCAGGACTGCGACGGCGCCGATCTGTGCGACGTCGACGCCGACGGCGTCCCCGCCGAGGCCTGCGGCGGCGACGACTGTGACGACGAGGACACCACGATCGGCCCCGACGTCGACGAAGTCCCGGACGACGGGATCGACCAGGACTGCGACGGCGACGACGCGTCGACCGACGACGACGACGACGGCGACACCGGTGATGGCAGCGCCGCCGGCTGCGGATGCGCCACCGGCGGAGCCGGCGGCCCCACGGCGGCGGCCGCGTTGGTGGCCTTCGCGCTGCTCCGGCGCCGGGCGCGCCACGGCGAATCGTCGGAGCGCTGAGCCCTCAGCGCTCCAACCGCTCCCCGATGAGCGCCTCGATGTCGTCGAGCTGGCCGCGCTCGGCGGTGGTGCAGAAGCTGATCGCGACGCCCACCGCCCCCGCCCGGGCGGTGCGCCCGATCCGGTGGACGTAGCTCTCCGCGACGTTGGGCAGGTCGTAGTTGATCACGTGCGTGACCCCCTCGATGTCGAGGCCCCGGCTGGCGATCTCGGTGGCGACCAGCACACGAAGATCGCCGCGCGCGAACGCCGACAATGCCGCGAGCCGGTCGGGCTGCGGGCGATCGGCGTGGATCGCGTCGGCGCGGACCCGCGCCGAGCGGAGCGACCCGACCAGCTTGTCCGCGCCGAGCCGGGTCCGCACGAAGACGATGACGCGCGTCGCCTCGGGCTCGGCGAGGATCGACAGGAGCCGCTCGCGCTTGGCCGGCGGCTCCACGAACACGACGCGCTGCCGCACGCCCACGGCCGGCGCCGACACGGCCGCGACCGCCACCCGCACCGGCTTGCGCAGCACCTGCGCCGCGAGCGTCTCGATCGGTCCCGGCATCGTGGCCGAGAACAGCGCGGTCTGCCGCGGCGACGGCAGCGCCCGGACCACTCGGCGGACGTCGGCGATGAAGCCCATGTCGAGCATCCGATCGGCCTCGTCGAGCACGAACGTCTCGACGCTGGCGAGTCGGACGACGCCTTGCCCCATGAGGTCGAGCAGCCTGCCGGGCGTCGCGACCAGGACGTCGGTCCCCTCCTCCATCGCCCGCCGCTGCGCGCGCAGCTTCATCCCGCCGAAGACGACGGTCGTGCGCAGCGCGGACAGGTCGCGGCCATAGGTGAGGAACGCCTCGCGGATCTGGACCGCGAGCTCGCGCGTGGGGGCGAGGACGAGCGCGCGCACCTCGCCGACGCCGGGCCTCGCCGCGAGCCGTTGCAGGATCGGCAGCGCGAACGCCGCGGTCTTTCCGGTGCCGGTCTGAGCGGTGCCGCACACGTCGCGCCCGGCCAGCAGGGGCGGAATCGCGCCCGCCTGGATCGGTGTCGGCGCGACGTGTCCCGCGGCGGCGAGCGCCGTGCGGAGGGGCTCGATGAGCCCAAGCGAGTCGAAGGTCATCCGCCCAGGGTGGGATAGTCCGTGTAACCCTTCTCGCCGCCGCCGTAGAACGTCGAGAAGTCCGGTGCGTTGAGCGGCGCCGCCTCCGCGAAGCGCCGCGGGAGGTCCGGGTTGGCGAGGAAGGGGACGCCGAACGCCACGAGGTCGGCCAGTCCGTCGGCGATGGCGAGGTCGGCCGCGGCGCGATCGAAACCGCCGTTGAGGATCATCGTGCCCTTGAAGCGCGGCCGGAGGATTGGCGCGAAGCGCGTGCCCCCGGCGGACGGCCCGGCCACCGGGTCGACCACGTGCAGGTACCCGACGCGCCCCGACAACGCGTCGGCGACCGCGGAGAACAGCGCGACCGGATCGGCGTCGGACATGTCGTTGAAGCCGCTCCGCGGCGAGAGACGTACGCCGACCCGCTCCGCCGGGAACACGGCGGTGACGGCGTCCACCACCTCCGACAGGAAGCGGATCCGGTTGACGATGGAGCCGCCGTACGCGTCTTCGCGCCGGTTCGACCCGTCGCGCAAGAACTGGTCGATGAGGTAGCCGTTGGCGCCGTGCAGCTCGATGCCGTCGAAGCCTGCGCCCTTCGCGACGCGGGCACCGTCGGCGAACTGGGCGACCACGCCCGCGATTTCGTCGAGCTCGAGCGCGCGCGGCGTCGAGTACGGCACCTGGCCCACGGGCGTCCACGCCATGCCGGACACGGCGAGCGCCGACGGCGCCAGAGGCGCGCGACCGCCCGGCTGGAACGACACGTGCGACACCCGACCGACGTGCCAGAGCTGGGCGTACATCCGCCCGCCCGCCGCCCGCACCCCGTCGACCACCGCCCGCCAGGCGGCCTCCTGGGCCGGCGAGTAGATCCCGGGCGTGGAGACGTACCCCTGCCCCTCGGCGGACACCTGCGTGGCTTCCGTGATCGACAGGCCCGCCGACGCGCGCTGCGCGTAGTACGTGACCGACAACGGCGCAGCGACGTTGCCGTCGGACGCGCGCGACCGTGTCATCGGCGCCAGCACCATGCGGTTGGGGAGCGAGAGGCCGGCGAATTCGTACGCGCTGAGGACGTTGGACATTGAGCGGCTCCATGGCTTCCGAAAGGGAAGCGACCGCTTGAGGATAGGTCGCCGACCGCGCGGCGTCAAGCAGCTTCCAAAACAGAAGCGAATGGCCGACAGACCCGCGGGCGCGTACACTCCCTCCATGGAGTCGGACAAGACGCGCTGTGCCGCTTTCGCCGCGGCGATGAACATCCTCGGGCGCCCGTGGAACGGGCTGTTGCTGCGCGCGCTGGGCGCCGGGCCGATGCGCTTCTCGGAGCTCGCGGACGCCGTCGCCGTGGGCGACCGCATGCTCTCCGCGCGCCTGAAGGAGCTCGAGGCGGCGGGCGTGGTGTCGCGGACGGTCGAGCCGGGGCCCCCGGTGAGGGTGAGCTACGCCCTCACCGAGCTCGGCGCCGGGCTCGATCGCGCGACGCGCGCCATCGAAGACTGGGGCGAGGCGCTGCTGGCCGCGCGCACCGCGGGCCCCGTGTGCGAGGCCGGCGCCTGCCCGGACTGGTTCGCGGACGAACCGTGAGGCCTTGACAACCGCCCCGACCCCGGCAACGACGGGACGATGTCGGATCGCCCCACGCTGCCGCGCACCCTGGTGGACCTCGTCGGGGGGTTCTCCCTCGCGAGCCTCGTCGCGGCCGGCGTCATCGCCCACCTGACCGTCGCCTTCGTCGGCCCGCCGCTCGCGATGCTCGGCCGGATGTACGGGGGCGAGCTCGAGCCGCGCACGCCGAACCTCGGCTACCCGTGGCTGTGGGCCGTGCTGCTCGCGCTCCTTCCCGCCATCCCGGCGGCGCACCGGCGTTGGACCCTGGCCACGGGCGCGGTCGTCCCCTTCCTGCTCCTCCCGTTCTGGCAGCTCTGGGCCCTCTGGGCGGCCACATGAGCGCGCTGTTCTCACCCGTCCGCATCGGCAGCTTCGAAGCACCGAACCGACTTTGGCTCCCCGCGATGGTGACGTGGCTCTCCAACGATGCGGGCGAGGTCACCGAGGCCGTGCGGGACCGCTACGTCCGGTACGCGCGCGGCGGCGTCGGCACGATGGTGCTCGAGGCCATGGGCGTGCGCGACGTCGCGAGCGGGCCCCTGATGCGCATCGGCCACGACCGGTACGTCCCCGGCCTCCGCGACCTCGTCGCGCGCGTCAAGGACGCCGGCGACACCCGCGTGATGCCGCAGGTCATCGACTTCTTGCGGATCGCGCGGCGCGACCCCACCAGGACGCTCGCGCGGCTCGAGGCTGGCCACCCCGGGTGCTCGACCTGGACGGAAGACGAGCTCCGCGCTCGATTGTCGCCGCGCGCGTGGCGCGACTACGCCTGGGGCTGGCGCGAGCAGATCGAGGACCTCTCCGACGACGCCGTGCGCGCGATCCCCGGGTACTTCGCGGCGGCCGCGCGCCGCGCCCGCGAAGCGGGCTTCGACGGGGTCGAGCTCCACTTCGCCCACGCCTACACCGTCGCGAGCTTCTTGAGCGCCACCAACCGCCGCGACGACGAGTGGGGCGGGCCGCTCGAGCACCGCGCGCGCCTCGCGCTCGACATCGTGGCGGCGGTGCGCGCCGAGGTCGGGCGCGACTTCACGGTCGGATGCCGCATCCTCGGGAGCGACGCCGTGCCGGGGGGCAGCGACGTCGCGGACGCGTGCGTGCTCGGCGCCTGGCTCGCCGCGGCGGGCCTCGACTTCGTGAGCGTGAGCCGCGGCGGCCGCTTCGAGGACGCCAAGCGGCCGGCGGTCGGCAAGGCCGCCTACCCCTACACCGGGCCGAGCGGCGAGGCCTGCATGCCCGGTCCCGACGCCCCGGAAGGCGTGAACCTGCCCTACGCCGCCGCGGTCCGCGCCGCCGTCCGCGCGTCCGGCCTCGACGTGCCCATCGTGGGCGCGGGCCGGATCCACACCGTACAAGGGGCCGAAGACGCCCTGCGCCGCGGCGCTTGCGACCTGGTCGGCATGGCGCGGGCCCTGCTCGCGGACCCCGATTGGCCGATGAAGGCGCGTGACGGCCACGGCGACACGATCCGCACCTGCCGCTACACCAACGTGTGTGAGGCCTTCGACCGCGCCCACCTGCCGGTACGCTGCCAGCTCTGGATGAAGCACCCGTCCGGCGGGCTGCACCCGCCGGACTGAAGCGTCGGTGGCCGGCTAAGGCACGGGCTCCCAGGTGCACGCGGGGGTGTCGCCCGTGGCGGGCTGATCGACCCCTGGCTGCAGGCAACAGGCGGTGACGAGCGCGGCGGCGGCGCCGTTGCGCGCGTGCCACGCGTGGCCGTCGGTGCCGGGCGACGGCGGCATCCAGGTGCCGAGGTGCCAGAGCGGGCTGTCGAGGTCGCCCGCCGCCTGCGCGACGTGCGCCTGGTAGCCTCCGCCTTTGTACGCGCCGATCGACTCGGGTGCCCAGGTCGCGCAGGTGTTCGACGACGTGATCCGGTGGCACGACGTGCACGCCGCCGCTTCCGGGGAGACGAGGTGCGACGCCCCCGTGGACACGAGCGACCCGTCCAGGGTCACCCGCTGGAAGCTCCCGAACACCCATGGGCCCGAGCGCCACCCGACCGACTGGAGGTACGGCGTGTAGACGAACGGGTCGTTGTCGTGGCAGCCGACGCAACCGTCGCCGTCGGTGACGTAGAAGAACCGCAGCCAGGCGTCGACGTCGGCGTCCGGGCGCGTGAGGTCCATCGCCGGCCAGTTGTCGGGGCCGAGCCCGGTCGCGTCCATGTCGTCGAACCAGCAGCTCGCGCCGGTGCGCTCGTTGTAGAGGATGAGGCCGACGTCGTCGTAGGGCGCATCCGGGTCGTCACGCGCGGTGTTGCGCCGACAGATCCACTTCGCGTGGACGTCCTTATGCTGGAGCTGTCCGAGCGTGCCGCCCGGAGCGCAGGTCCCGTAGAGCAACGTCGGGTTGGCGCACGCGTCCACGCCCTCGTCCACTTCGTCGAGGGTGCCCTGCGCGTCCGCGACGTAGACCTCGATCGGCGCGCCCTCCCCACACTGCAGCTCCTCCGGACCCGGGAGCCACCCGTCCATCGCCGCCTTGCACCGGCAGGCGTAGCAGCGCGCGTACCCGGCGTCGGTGGTCGTGTCCGCGCACGGGTCGGTGCAGTCGACCGGCTCGGGCTCCGTTTCCGTATGGGTGTCGCGGTCCGGAGTGGCAGCCGGATCGTCGCGGGTCACCGCGCATGCCATCGCGAGCAGAACACGCATCATGGGCCACCCGCGCCCTACGTTAGCACCCGTGGCGCGCGACGCCTACGGCGGCATCGCGCGGGCCACTTCGCGCACGATGGTCTCCTCGTCGGGGAACCCGTCGAAGGTCTTCCGCGCGACCACACGCCCGCCCACGGCGACCTCGAAGATCCCTCCTCGACCGACGATGAGCCGCGACTCGACCCCAAGCTCCTCCCGCAGTCGCTCCACCGCCCGGGTGGCGCGCGGGAGGTAGCCTCACGTGCCGCAATACGTGATCGTTATCTCCGGCATCCGTTCCCCTTTCCCGAGAACGTTAACCGACCGCCACCCGAGTACACTGACCCGGTGCTGCTCCTCCTCGCCATCGCGTGCGACCCCCCGGGTCCTTGGGACACCGGCGGCGGGCGCGTCGATCCCCGAGAGCGGGTGACGGTGAGCCCCGGCACGCTCGACTTCGGGACCGTCTCGGTCAACGGCCAGGGCGTGGGACGCGACACCTTCACGGTGTGGAACCTCGGGGACGTCGAGGTCGTCATCACTGGCCACGACGAGCCGGTGGGCGATGGCGTCTTCTCGATCATGGCGGAGCCCCTGCTCACGATCGCTCCCGGCGCCCAGCACGACCTCGCCGTCACGTTCGCGCCGCTGACCGCCGGCACGTACGCGGCCGAGCTGGTCGTCATGCCCGCCGGGGAAGTCGTGCGGCTCGAGGGTGTCGGGTCGGCGCCGGTGGCGGCGGCCGAGGTGTCCGCCCCCCCGCCGACCGTCGTTGGCTGTAGCGGCGCGGGGGTCATCACCCTCTCCAACCGCGGCACGGAGCCGTTGACGATCACCTCGATCGCCGGGACGTCCGACGAGTTCCACACCGGGGACGCTCCGGCGCGCATCGACCCAGGCCTGAGCGCCACGATCGACCTCACCTTCTCGCCTCGCCTCGGCGGCTCGCGCGGCGCGTCGCTCCGCGTCCTCAGCAACGACCCCGCCGTGCCGGAGCTCGTGATCCCCGTCACCGCGCTCGGTTACGAGGGCGAACGGGTGACCGAGGCGTTCCAGTTCACTCCCGCCGCGCCGGTCGACATCCTCCTCGTCGTCGAGGGCGGCGCCGCGACCGACGCCGGGACCGCCGCGGTCGCGGGCTACATCGACGCGATGCGCGCGCTCGCCCTCGACTATCGGCTCGCGGCGGTCGGCAGCGCCTCGACCTGCCCGCCGGGCACGCCGGGCTGGGCCGGCGCGGACGAGGCCTCCGGGCGCTCCCGCGGGGTCGCCGAGCGCGCGTTCACCGCCGCCGAAGGGGCGTACGCGCGGGACCTCGCCTCCCTGGCCGCCGCGGTCCTCGAGACGGTCGACGACGGCTGCCTCGCCGGCTGGCGTCGCGCGGACGCCGACCTGCACGTCGTGCTCGCCGGCGTGGGCCCGACCACGACGTCGAGCGAGATGCTCGCGGCCCTCGCGAGCACCGGCGCCCAGGTGTCGGCCCTCACGCCGCGCACCTCGTGTGGGATCGCGGCGACCGCCTACACCGGCCTGGCGGCGACGACCGGTGGGCTCGCGCCCGACGTGTGCCTCGGTTGGACGTCGGCGTTCGACGCCGTGGCCGCTCCGCCCACGAGCGTCGGCGAGGTCCGGCTCCACCTCCGCGAGACCCCGGTGGCCGCCACGATCGAGGTGGTCGTCGACGGGACGACGTGGACGGAGTGGAGTTACGATGCGCAAGAGCACGCCGTCGTGTTCGACGGCGTGACGACCCCGGAGGTCGGCGCGGACGTCACGGTCACCTACGTCAGCGCGGTGGCGTGCGCTCCGCCGACGGACTGATGCGCGCGCGCCGGAAGCCCTCGAGCGCCGCCTCCACCGCCGCGTAGACCTCGGCCGGCGGCCCGAGGCAGAGGGCCACCGCGTCGTCGAGCGTCGACACCGTCCACACGGTGAACCGCTCCTCGGCGCAGGCGAGCGCGACCTCGGCCTCGAGGTGCAGGTCCTCGCGGTTGCGCTCGGGCAGCACGACGCCCTGCGCGCCGGACAGCCCGCGCACGTGACACGCGCGGAAGAACCCCTCGATCTTCTCGTTCACGCCACCGACCGCCTGCACCTCGCCGAACTGGTTCAGCGAGCCGGTCACGGCGATGTCCTGGCGGAGCGGCATGCGCGCCAGCGCGCTGAGCAGGACGAGCGCTTCCGGCAGGCTGGCGCTGTCGCCGTCGACGCGACTGTAGCTCTGTTCGAAGCAGAGGTTCGCGGTGAAGCTCATCGGCCCCGCCCGCCCGAAGCGGTCGAGCAGCAGCCCCTCGAGGATCGTGACCCCCTTGTCGTGCGACCGCCCGCTCATGCGCGCCACACGCTCGATCGAGACGAGGCCGCGGCGGCCCACCCCGACGGCGGCGGTGATCCTCATGGGACGCCCGAAATCGTGGCCTCCTACGTGGTACACCACGAGGGCGTTCACCTGCCCCACGCGCGTCCCGACGAGGTCGAGGTGGATCACCCGCGCCTCGATCATCTCCAACACGCGCCGCTCCGCGTAGTCGTCGCGTCGACGGCGCGCGGTCCGCGCCGCGTCCACGTGCGCGCGCGTCACGTCACCCGCGGCCACCAAAGACGCCTCGAAGCTCGATTCCCGAAGGAGATCGGCGATGCTGCCGAAGTCCGTGGTGATGCGTCCGCCGCGCCCGGCCTCGCGCACCGCCCACTCCAAGGCCGCGCACACCGCGTCGCGGGTGAACGGCACCAGGCGCTCCCGACGCACCGTGCGCGACACGAACGCCGCGTACTGCTCGATCAAGGGGGGCGTCACCTGCGCGTCCGGCTGGAACTCGGCCTTGATCTTGAACACGTTCGCGAAGTCCGGATCTCCGTAGTACAAGGCCGCGAACACCTCGGCGTCGCCCAAGAGGATCACCTTCACGTCCAGGCGCATCGGGTCGGGGCGGAGCACCGGCCCGCCCGGCGGCACGCCCTCGGTGGGGTTCTGGATGTCCACCTCGCCGAACATCAGCGCGCGCTTGAGCACCTTCCAGGTAGACAGCTCTTGCAGCAGGTCCGAGGCCGACAAGACGAGGAACCCGCCGTCGGCGTCGAGCAGGAACCCGCCGCGGATCGCGCGGTGATCCGCCGGGGCGTCGGGCGGCGCCTCGATGCCGCCGAAGAGGTGCTGCCAGGTGGGGTTGGGCACCGCCACGACCGGCGGCTTTCGCGACCGGGAGCCCGTGTGCAGCACGTTCACGGTGAACGCGGCGATCAACGCCGCGTGGTCGCTCTCCTCGTCGAACCAGTCGAGCGACTGGAGCAGCTCCTCGTGCAGCTCCGCGAGCCAGCCCCGCGCCGCGGGCCAGCGCGCGCCCAGGGCCGTGAACGACTCCGCCGTCCCGGCCCGTACGGCCTCGACCTCCGCCGCGGACACGTCGCGGAAGGTGTCGGCCATCGCCTGGCGAGAGGCCGACTGGACCTGGGCGAGCTCCGCTTCGAAGCTGTCGAACTGCGAGAGTACCTCGTCGAGTGGCCGCGGGATCGTCAGCTCGCCCGACTCCACGAGCACGTGAAGCTCGGCGCGCGTGTGCACCGGAGCGTCCTCGATGGGGCCGTCGTGCGGCTCGACCCAGAGGACCGTGGGCTCCGGCGCGTCGGAGCCGTCGTCGACCTCGGCGACCACGAAGCCCGACGCGCGGGCACGCGCGCGCAGGCGCTGCAAGGCCCCCTGGGACGCCACCAGGAGGTCCCGCGCGCCGCGGTCGCGCTTGCGACGCACCTCGTCGTTGGCGAGGATGCGAGGAACCTCCTCGACCAGCAGCGCCGCGAGCCGCAAGAGCTCCCGCCGGAACGGCAGGGCCCGACCGGCCGGCATCTCCACGAGGCGCGGCCGCGACGGCTCGGCGAAGTTGGCGACGTAGGCGAAGTCCCGCGACCGCCGCCGAGGGCCAGCGAGCGCGGCCACCATCCGACGCGCCGTGTTTAGCCGCCCCGTGGACGACAACCCGACGACGAAGACGTTGAACCCCGGGCTCGCCATGCGGACGCCACGGAGCAGACCCGCGACGGCATCGTCCTGGCCGATCACGTCGTCGGTCGGCTCGACCTCGCGCGTGGTCGCGAAGGGAAGCGCGCCCGCAGGCACGCGCCAACGAAGCTGATCGGCGGGGATGGACGCGATAGGCACGGCGCTCCTGGGTGGTCCGATGTGGGTCTCTCTCTACCGCGATCGCCACCTCGAGATCGTGGACAAGCCGATCGGCGTGCCGGTGGTGCCCGGCCGGGACGGAGGCCCGTCCATCGCGACGCAGACGGCCCTTCGGGTCGTGCACCGCCTGGACGTGGGCACCAGCGGCGTGCTCGTGCTCGCGCGCACCCTCGCCGGCCAGCGGCTCATGAGCGCCGCGTTCGCCGAAGGCCGCGTGGAGAAGGTGTACGCGGCGGTGTGCTCGGGCAAGGTCGCCGACCGCGGGACCTGCGAGGTGCCGCTCGGCGAGTGGAAGCGCAGCCGCGTGAAGATCGGCGAAGGGCGGGCCTCGCGCACGGATTGGGAGGTGCGGTGGCGCGACGAGCGCCGCATCGGCGTCACCGCGTTTCCGCGTACGGGGCGCACGCACCAGGTCCGCGCCCACCTGTCCCACGCGGGGGCCCCCATCGTGGGCGACGAGGACTACGGCGGGCCGCCGTCGGCGCGCATCTGGCTCCACGCATGGCGGCTGACGATCCCTTGGCCGGGCCCGAACGACCGCCTCGAGCTCGTGTCGCCGCTCCCCGAGGGCTTCGACCCACCGACGACGCCAGCATGATCCTCGTCTTCGCGTTGGGCTGCTCCGCAGAGCCGACCTTCGACGTCTGCGCCGCGCCCACCACCGAGAGCCCGCAGCTCGACGCGGGTTGGACCGGGTGGGCTCACATCCTCGGCGACGCCGAGCTCGCCCCGTCCGTGCGCGCGCGCTTCCACGCGCCCCGCGCGGGCGCGCGCGCGCTCACCGCCGCGGTCGTCCTCCACGGGAGCTGGGAAGACGCCGGCATCGCGGCGGACGCCCCGATCGTCGACGCGCCCGACGTCGTCACGGTGCAGCTCGACTACCCGGGGGGCGGCGGCTCGGAGGGCGTGGGGGATCGCCGCGGCGCGTCCGCTCGCGCGGCGGTCGCGGCCGTGCTCGGGTGGGCGGCGGGCACCGTGGTCGACTCCGACGGGTGCACCCTGCCGACCCGCGCGCCCGGCGTGGCGGGGCCGCCCGTGCTCGTCGGCGCCAGCAACGGCGGCAACCTCGCGGTGGCGAGCCTCGCCGACCCGGCCCTCGCCCTCCCGGAGCTCGCCGGCGTCGTCACCTGGGAGACCCCGTCGGACGCCGCGTTCGCGACGGTGGCCTACGGGAACGACCCCACGGTGTACACCCCCGACACGTGCGTGCTCGACGACGACGGCGCCGTGTCGTGCGCGGTGCCGGACCGCGTCCGCCTCGCGCGCTCTTCGGAAGGGCTGTGCTTCGACGTCGGCTTCGACGGTGGCTGCGACGCGGCGGACCCGCGCGTGGGCTTCGTCCGCGATCCCTCGGGCGTCCACGTGTACGCGCCGTTCATCGCCACGCTGATCGAGGAGTCCGGCATCGTGGACGACGCGATGTCGCGCGCGGACACCGACCTCTGGTGGGCCGAGCGTTCGGCCACGCGCGCGGCGGCCGCCGCGGTCGCGCGTTGGCCGGACCTGCCGTTCCTGCTCCTCGGCAGCGCGGAAGACCACGTGCTCGCGTGGCCCGACCATGCGCACGTGTGGGCGCTCGGCGAGGCGCTCCAACGCGCGGGCGCGCGCTGGACCCGCCTCAACCCCGGCACGGTGGACGGTTGGGAGCCAAACCCGGTGGACCTCCCGTTGCGCCTCGACGATCGCCAAGGCGAGCTCCTCCCCGAAGAGGCCGAGAGCCCGCTCGATGGCCTGCTCGGCGCGGCGGTGACCGAGCTCGCCGCGCTGCGCTGACCCGAGCGCGCCCGCCACTCCACGCGCGCGATGTTCACTTTTCTGTCGCCGAGCGCCTTTTCGGTTGCTTGTCTTCGGCGCCCGCCCTACACTCATCCTTGCGGGTGGTCTCCACCCGACCGATCCGGAACCAGTCCCCCCCGGCACGACTTCAGCCCGGCAACGTCAAGCGTCTCCTCCATCTCTTGCGGTGAGGCCATGGCGGGGGGGACTCTTCCGGATGATCGCTCCAACGCCGAATCGTCCGGCGTCTAGCCCGGCGCATCCGGCGGCTGCGCTCCGCCCGGCGGAGGGCCGCCCGGACCACCCGGCGGAGGGCCGCCCGGACCACCCGGCGGCGGACCGCCCGGACCACCCGGCGGAGGACCGCCCGGACCACCCGGCGGAGGGCCGCCCGGACCACCCGGCGGCGCCCCTGGCGGGCCACCCGCCGGCTTCGTCCGCCCCGGGCAGATCTGCCCGGCGAGGTCACGGTGCAGGTGCGGGCGCTTCACCATGGTCTGGCATCGCTCGGCCAGCGCGGTGTCCACGATCTTCTCGCACCAGCGCGGCGACTCCGGCGCCACCTTCGAGGTCACCTGAAGCCAGATGAAGTCCCGCACGGTGACGTCGGTGACGTGCTCTTCGACGAGCTTCAAGCCGCGCTCCGGGTCGTCGCAGAACACCTTCGGGAGCGTCTCGGTGTAGCAGTCGTCGCGAGAGGAGCCTGAGCGCGCCGCGCAGTCCTCCCAGGAGGTGGGCGCGGACGCCGGACAGGCGAGGAGGAGCAGCAACAGCATGACTCGCGCCCTAACCGCCGGATACGCCACCGCGTGAGCGATGCCCCTCCCGCGGTCGTGACCCGACTCCGCGCCCTGCGCGACGACGCCGACGCGGCCGACGCGCTGCTCGCCTCGTGGCTGCGTCGGTTCGCCGCCGTCGCGGATCGCGGCTTGCGCCGCCACGTGCTGTTCAACCTCGCGACCGAGGCCGACGACGCCACGCTCCTCGCCCTCCTGCTGCGCGTCGAGCGGCGCGCGCGCGGGGGGGACGCGGTCTGTCGGTGGCTCCAGACCGAGCTCGCGCTGACCCCCTCGGTGCTGCTCGACCTTCCGTACGGCCGCTGCGCGGAGCTCTACGCCGCCGCGCGCGATGCAGGCGAGATCGACCTCGGACGTCGCTTCCTCGGGGCCCACGCGCTGGGTCCGGTCCGCATCCCGGGCGCCCCACCGGACGACGATCTCCCGCGCGCGCGCAGCAACGCCGCGGCGCGGATGGCCGACGCCAACCCACACCTCGACATGAGCGCCGGGGTCCGCACCAGCTCGGCCCGCCAGCGCGATCGCCTCGTGCTCGACCGCCTGCTCCACGACCGCGATCCGCGGGTCATCGCCGCCCTGCTCGACAACCCGCGCGTCACCGAGCGGGACGTCGTGCGCGTCGCGGCGATGCGCCCCTCGCGCGGCGACATCCTGAGCTTGATCGCGGCCCACCCGCGATGGTCGCAGCAGTACCGCGTGCGCAAGGCCATCGCCTTCAACCCGGACACGCCTTCACCGCTCGCCCGGCAGCTCGTCCACACCCTGCTGCGGCAGGATCTCGTCGCGCTCGCGGGCTCCCGGGCCACGCCGGAGCACCTCCGCGCGGCGATTCAGACCCAGCTCGGCACCGACGAAACGCCGCCCTGAGGGCTCACTCGTCGCCGGCGCGCGTCCTGGGCCGGGCCGCGCCCACCGCCGGCGGGTCGTCCAGGTCGTCGTCCTGGGCGATCGCGGCCTGACGCTTGGACTTCGAGGCGCCGGCCGCGTCGTCGCCGTTGGACGCGTCGCGGAACGCGCGCATCGCCTTGCCGGCCTGGCCGAACACCTCGGGCAGTTTCCCCGCGCCGAAGAAGATCAGGACGATCACGAGGATGACCACCCACTCCCACAAGCCCGGCATCCCGATCGCGACCATCCGTTTCCGCTCCCGACAGGAAGCGCCTAACGTGTCTCACCGGCGCGGATCGTCTTCAAATGGCGAAAGGCGGGCGCTCCACACCGCGCTCGGTCACCCACCCCCGGATGAGGCGCGCGGGGGTGACGTCGAACGCGGGGTTCCACGCGCCGACGGATCCGCCGCGGAACACCTCGGCCTTCGGGGCGAACAGCTCCGCGGCGGCGCGCTCCTCGATCGGGATGTGGGCGCCGTCGGGACAGGCGCGGTCGAGTGACGACAGCGGCATCGCGATCCAGAACGGCACGTCGTGCGCGGCGCAGAGGGTCGCCAGCGCGTAGGTGCCGATCTTGTTCGCCGCGTCGCCGTTGGCGGCGACGCGATCGCAGCCCGCCACGGCCGCCGTCACGCGCCCCGACGCGAGGAGCGCGGCGGCCGCGCCGTCGGGGAGCACGGTGCACGGGATGCCCTCGAAGGCACACTCGAACGCCGTGAGCCGCGCGCCCTGGAGGTACGGCCGCGTCTCCAGGGCGTACACGTGCACCGGGCGGCCGGCGGCGCGCGCCGAGCGCACCATGCCGAGCGCCGTTCCCCAGCCGGCGGTGGCGAGCGCGCCGGTGTTGCAGATCGTCAGCACCCCGCCGTCCAGCAGCTCCGCGCCGTTGTCGCCGAGCCGCCGATTGATCGCGAGGTCGTCCTCCTGCATCGCGGCGGCGGCCGCTTCGAGATCGGCGACCCCGCGCAGGCGCTCCATGGCCCACCGCAGGTTCACCGCCGTCGGCCGTGCCGCGGTCAGGCGCGCCCGGGCGGCCTCGACGTCCTCGCCCCGCCGCGCGGCGAGCGCGAGCCCCCACGCCGCGGAGATGGCGATCGCCGGCGCGCCGCGCACGACCATCGCGCGGATCGCCTCGGCCACAGCGTCCGCGTCGTGACAGGCGATCCACCGCTCCTCGTCCGGCAGCACGCGCTGGTCGAGGAGGCGAAGGTGGTCACCGGCCCAGACGATCGCACGAAGCTCGTTCATTCTGTTGCTCCTTCCTCGATGACGCACACGCCGCGCTTCCACACCGCGTGGGCCCGGTGCCCGCCGAGGTACTGGATCAACACGCGCAGCTCGGCCGGCTCGCCGGGCGGAGGCCGGAACACGGCGAGGTCCGCCGAGGCGCCCGCTTCGAGCCGCCCGAGGTCCGCCCGCCCGATCGCCGCGGCAGCGTGCAGCGTGACCGACGCGAGCGCTTCGGGGACGTCGAGCCCCATCGTCAGGCAGGCGAGCGTCGCGCAGCCGAGGAGGTCGCGCACCGGGGAACTTCCTGGGTTGAAGTCCGTCCCCACCGCCATCCGGACGCCGGCGGCGCGCAGCGTGGCGACGGGCGGGGCCGAGTCCCGGAGGTAGAGCATCGCCCCGGGCAGCAGAACCGCCACGGTGCCGGCGTCCGCCATCGCGCGCGCGCCGTCGCCGTCGAGTCGCTCCAGGTGGTCGGCGCTCCACGCGCCGAGCTCCGCCGCCATCCGGGCGGCCCCGGTGAACGCAACCTGCTCCGCGTGCACCCGCAGCCCGAGGCCCGCCGCGCGGCCCGCCTCCAGCACGCGCCGGGCCTCTTCGAGGGTGAACGCGCCGCGATCGCAGTAGACGTCGATCGCGTCGGCGAGCGGCGCGCAGGCGGCGAGCATCGGCCCGACGACCTCGTCGACGTAGTCGGGACGGCCGACCGGGCGCGCGTGCGCCCCGAGGAAGGTCGTCGTGACCTCCACCGGTCCGGCGGCGGCGCGGGCGGCGCGCAGGATGCGGGCCTCGGCCTCGACGTCGAGCCCGTACCCGCTCTTGATCTCCACGGTCGTGACGCCGCCGGCGAGCATGCCCGCCAGCCGCGCGCGGGTAAGCGCGACGAGCGTGGCCTCGTCGGCCGCCCGCGTGGCGCGCACCGTGCTGTGGATGCCTCCGCCCGCTTCGAGGATCGACGCGTACGACTCGCCCGCGAGCCGCCGCTCGAAGTCCATCGCGCGCGAGCCCGCGAAGGTCGTGTGGGTGTGCGGGTCGACGAGGCCAGGGAGCGCGACGCACCCCGGGTAGCGACGCGCCGAAGCGCCGGCGTACGCGACCGGGAGCGCCGACTCCGCCCCGACCCAGGCCACCCGAGCGCCCTCCAGCACCACCACCGCTTCGCGCAGCGTCGCGCGCCCGGTCCACAGCTCCGCGAACGGGCCCAGGACCGTCCGAGAAATATCGGCCGCGGCCGCCGCGCCTGTTGTGGTTCGAGTGGGCGTGTGGTACACGATGGGGTCTCTGCTCGGCCAGGAGGGCCCGATGAAGGTTTTCGTGTATCCGTTCGCGCTCGTGTTCGCCGTCGCCTGCGATGGCAACTCGTACACCCAGCCCGACAAGGACGACTTCGGTCTCGACAGCGGGAGCGACTCCGACGCGGACACCGACGCGGATTCGGACACCGACTCCGACACTGACTCGGACACCGACACGGACACCGACTCCGACACGGATTCGGACACCGACGCGGACTCCGACACGGACACCGACACCGACACCGACACCGACACCGACACGGACACCGACACCGACACCGACGTCGACTGCGTGAACGCCTGGGACCCGGTCGATCAGATCGGCTGGACGAAGGAGTTCGACATCGAGATCGGCGGCGCGCCCACGGAAGGCCTCCAGGAGTCCTACGGCGCCAGCTGGACGACCGACGGCGACCCGGCGTGGGTCATGTACGACGAGATCGGCGGCACGACGGGCTACGCCGCCGAGGTGTACATCGCGTGCGACCTCGGCCGCGAAACCGGCAACTACGTCGCCGAGTGGAACGGCACGACCACCCTCGGCGCGGTCAGCGCGATCCCGAGCAACCCGCGCCGCTACCTGCCGGCCGAGGCGGACATCGGCAGCGCCGTGTCGTGGGACTACTCCTACACGAGCGACGTCAGCATCGGCTTCCCCGTCACCGTGACGGTCGACGGCACGATCGACGAGTTCGGCTTCGAGACGCTCACCCTCGTCGACGGCACGGACGTCAACGCGTACCACCTGCTGAACACCTTCACGATGGACATCGGCGGGTTCTACACGGTCGACGGCACCACCCACACGTGGTGGGTCAAGGGCATGGGCCTCGTCGCCGAGCAGGCGGACACCACCGACGGGTCCATCTCGATGACCCGCACGCTCGTGAACTGGTCCGGCGTCGAGCCGCTCTGATGGGGCTCGTGCTGCTCGCCGTCGCCCTCGCGAACGCGGGTACCCACGTATCCACGTTCGAGGTCGATCCCAGCTACACGAAGGGCGACTTCTCGGGGTTCGAGTCGCTGGCGGCCGAGCCCCCGGTCGCGGCGGACAAGCTGCGCGCGGCGGGCGCCGGCGCGGTGCCCGCCGACGCCGAGAAGGTGAAGAACGCCGGAGACGCCTCCACCCTGGTGTACACGAACCCGGCCTCGAACGGGGCGGTGTTCGTGCTCAACGGCGTCGAGATCGGCGTCATCGGCCCGTACAACACCGTCCGCATGGCCGGCCTCCCGGCGGGCCCGTGGGTCGCCAGCCTTCGGTTCAGCACGGGCTACGTCCGCACCGTCGTCATCGAATAACGGCGCCGCGCCTCCGCAGGCGCGGCCCCGTGCTCAATCCCCGGGCTCAGATCCCGGGGCCTCAGATCCCCGGGTATCAGATCCCCGGGTATCAGATCACGGTGCCCGGGGGCAACGACACGTCCTTCGGGACGATGACGATGCCGTCGCGGACGTACCACCCGTCGCCGTCGCTGTCGGGGCGGTCCTTCGCGCCGCGGATCACGCAACCTTCGCCGATGCGGGCGTTCTTGTCGATGATCGCCCGCTCGACGAGCGAGTTCGCGCCAACGCCGACCGGGAGGAGACCCCGCGCCAGGTTCGCCGCGCGCAGGTCGTCATCCTCGTAGTAGTCCGCGCCCATCACGATGGTGTCGCGCAGCACGGCCCCGCGGCCGACGCGCGCGCGGATCCCGATGACACAGTGGTCGATCTCCGCGCCGAAGAGCAGGCACCCGTCGCTGACGATGCTGCGCGAGACACGGCAGTCCACCAGCTTGGTGGCCGGCAGGAACCGTTGACGCGTGTAGATGGGCCCGTCGGGGTGATGAAACCGGAACGGAGGATCTTCCTCGGTCAATGCGAGGTTCGCGTCATAGATGCTGCCAATGGTGCCGATGTCGCGCCAGTAGCCGCGGAACGGCCAGGCGCCGACGCGGTGGCTGCGGAGGATCGCCGGGAGGATGTCCTTGCCGAAGTCGATGTACTTCGGGTCGGCGAGGATCTCGCGGAGGGTCTCGAGCCGGAAGACGTAAATGCCCATGTTGACGAGGAAGTCGCCCGGGGCGACCCCCCAACCCGCGCCGAGGGGCTCGGGGATGGCGAGGTGGGAAAGATCTTCGTCCGCCGACGGCTTCTCGCGGAACTGGGTGATGCGCCCGCTGCTGTCGGCCGACAGCACGCCGAGCCCGGTGACCTCTTCGCGCGGGACCGAGAGGCAGCTCACCGTGCAGTCGAGCTCCTCGTCGATGTGCTGCTGTACGAGGGGGCGGTAGTCCATCCGGTAGAGGTGATCGCCGGAGAGGATCAGCAGGTGCTCGACACCTTGTGCGGCGAGGCGCCGGATCTGCTTGCGCACCGCGTCCGCGGTGCCCTGGTACCAATCCCCACCTTCGTCGGTCTGCTCGGCCGCCAGCACCTCGACGTGGCCCTGGCCGAAGATGTCGAACCGGTAGGTGTTGCTCACGTGCGCGTTGAGCGACGCGGAGTTGAACTGCGTCAGCACGGCGATGTGCCGGAAGCCGCTGTTGATCGCGTTCGAGAGCGGGATGTCGATCAAGCGGTACTTTCCGCCGAGCGGCACGGCCGGCTTCGCGCGGTGCCGCGTCAGGGGGAACAGGCGCTGACCACGCCCTCCGCCGAGGATGACCGTGTAGACGCGCGGCATGATGCCCTCCGGTACCGCCGATGGTAACAAGGTCCCCGGTGTCCTCCCTCGCCCTGCTCGCGATCTTGACCGCCGGCTGCGACCCGGTGTGCGAAGGCGCGGGCTGCGCCGACGGGTATCCGGCCGCGGACATCGCGCTGTTCACCGGGGGGCCGTGGGCGGCCGAGCGGAGCCCGCTGGAGCCGGACGTGTCGGTGCCCGGCCGAGAGGGCGACGGGTGGGACTGGAGCCTCGCGGGGCATCAGGACGCGCTCGTCGTGGGCGTGCCGGCCGCCGGCTCCGTTCGTCGCTGGGACGCCCTGGCGTTCGAGCTCGGGGCGCCCGCGACGGTGGTCACCGGCGACGCGACGAGCCGCTTCGGGGCGGCCATCGGCCTGGACGCCACCGGTCTCCTCGTCGGCGCGCCGGACGCGTCCCGCGGCGCCGGTGGCGACCGCGCCGGCACCGTGTACGCCTGGGCGCTCGACGCCGCCGGCGCGATCGCGGGGGCCGAGGCGTGGACCTTGACCGGCGAACACGCCGGAGATCGCCTCGGAGAAGGCGCGTGGCGCTGCGGGGACCTCGACGGCGACGGGGCCCCCGACTGGGCGGCCGCAGCGCCGCGGGCGCGCGCGGTGGTCGACGACGTCGAGGTGTCGCTCGCGGGCAAGGTGTACGTGGGCCTGAGCGCTGTCGCGGACTGGTCCGGACCGCTCGATCCCGCCACGCTGCGCGCGCGCGCCGGCGACGCGACGGGCGCGCGCTTCGGCGCCGACGTGCTCTGCGACGCCGACATCGACGGCGACGGGCTCGCCGAGCTCGTCGTGGGCGCGCCCTACGCCGCCGACGGGCGCGGTCGGGCGGAGCTGTGGCAGGGCGGCGACGCGGCGTTCGAAGGCGCGGCTGACCTGGTCCTCGAGGGGGACGCCGCGGAGGCGTGGCTCGGCGGGGCGATCGCCGCGGGGGACCTCGACGGCGACGGCCTGGCCGAGCTCGTGGTCGGCGCGCCGGGCACCGACGGCCCGGACGCGGACGACATCGCCGGCGCCGTGCTCCTCTGGCGCGGGGACGCCCTCGTCGAGGCGATGCGCGGCGGCAATTCCCCCTCGGCCGCGCTCACCCTCACCGGCGCGCACCCGCGCGGCGGCTTCGGCACCACGGTCCACCTCGCGGACCTCGACGGCGACGGCACGCCCGACCTCATCGTCGGCGCCCCCGGGACGAACCCCACCAACGAGGATGCCGCCGTCCAGAGCGGCGCGGTCTACGTGTGGTGGGGCCCCTGGACCGACTGGCTGCCCGAAGCCGACGACGCCGACGCGCGCATCGTCGCCGCCCGGCAGTACCTCCGCTCCGGCGAGCGGCTCGACACCCTCGACATCGACGCGGACGGCGCCGCGGAGCTGTTCCTGGCGGTGCGGTCCGAGGGCGACGGCACGCCGTGATAACGGCACCGCTGGAGCCGAGAATGAGGGATCACGCCCTGCGCGTCGCGGTCGCGGCCGCCCTGGAGGCCGGCGCAGCCATCCGCGGGTACTACAACGACAGCTACACGGTGCGCGAGAAGGGGCAGGACAACCCCTTGACCGACGCGGACCTCGCGGCCGACGCCATCCTCCGTGAGCGCCTGCTCGCCGGGCTGCCCGACGCGGGGTGGTTCTCCGAAGAGTCGGTGTCGGAGGAGTCGCGGCTCGAGCGCGAGACCGTGTGGGTGGTCGACCCGCTCGACGGCACGAAGGAGTTCACCCTCGGCATCCCCGAGTTCGTCGTGAGCGTCGGGCTCGTGGTGCGCGGTCGCCCGGTGCTCGGCGTGTTGTACAACCCCATCGCGGAAGAGCTCTTTTCCGGGGTGGTCGGCGAGGGCGCGACCTACAACGGCGCCCCCTGCCGGGTCACGCCGCAGGTGGGCCTCCAGGGCGCGCGCGTGGTGTGCAGCCGCACCGAGATGAAGAAGGGCATGTTCGCCGCGTGGACCGACCGGATCGCGCTCGTGCCCGTCGGGTCCGTCGCGTACAAGTTCGGGCTCGTCGCGGCCGGCCGCGCCGAGGCCACCTTCACGCCGCAGCCCCGCAACGAGTGGGACATCTGCGGCGGCGTCGCGGTGGTGCTCGCCGCCGGCGGGCGCGCGACGAACCGCGCCGGGCAGGAGTACACCTTCAACCGTCCGGACCCGCTGGTCGACGGGGTCTGTGCCACCAACGGCGGCGTGCACGACGAGGTGCTCGCCCTGCTCGCGGAGCCCGCGTAGCCGCCGGATGCGCCCGATCCTCGTCGTCGTCCTGACCGTCCTGCTCGATCTGCTCGGCTTCGGGATCGTCATCCCCACCCTGCCCTACTACGCGCAGGCGTTCGACGCGTCGCCGATGCAGGTCACCCTGCTGATGGCGGCCTACTCCCTCGCCCAGTTCGTGTGCGTGCCGCTGCTCGGGCAGCTCTCCGACCGCGTGGGGCGCCGCCCCGTCATGCTCGTGTCGATCGGCCTCACCGCCGTCATGCTCTTCGCCCTGGCCGCTTCGCGCGCGCTGTGGATGGTCGTGCTGTTCCGCGTGCTGCACGGCGCCATGACCGCCAACATCGGCACGGCGCAGGCGTGCATCGCCGACCTCACCACGCCGGAGAACCGCGCGCGGGGCATGGGCCTGTTCGGCGCCGCCTTCGGCGTCGGCTTCACCCTCGGCCCCCTCGCCGGCGGCGAGCTCTCGAGGGTGCCCGCGTGGCTCGCCTCGCACGGGGCGCTCGAGCCCCTCCTCCCGCTGATCGGCGGTGACGCCGAGCGCGCGCGACTCGCGTTTCCCCTGTTCGTGGCGGCCTTCCTCTCGGCCACGAACCTCCTGCTCGCGCTGCGCTTCCTCCCGGAGACCCGCCGCCCCGATTCCGAGGCCTCGCGACGCTCGATCTCCCCGCGGGCCCTGGTCGACGCGGTCACCCACCCGGTCGTCGGGTTGTGCATCCTTCTCGCCGCGCTGCAGATCTTCGCGTTCTCAGCGATGGAGGCGTGCTTCACGCTGTTCGCAGAGCGCGCCTGGAGCTTCCAGCCCGCGGACGTCGGTCGTTACTTCGGCCTCGTCGGCATCGTGGGCATCGTGGTTCAAGGCGGGCTGATCGGCATGCTCGTCCGTCGCTTCGGCGAGGCCCGGCTCGTCCCGATCGGCCTCGTGCTGCTCGGCGTCGGGCTCGCGCTCACCCCGCTGACCCGGCCGGATTGGACGCTCGCCGCGGTGTTCTGCGTGATCGCCGTCGGTCAGGCGCTCGCCACCCCGGCGCTCCAGGCGCTCATCTCGCGGGGCGTCGGCCCGCACGAGCAAGGCGCGGTGCTCGGCTCGGGGCAATCGCTCGGCGCGCTCTCCCGGGCCGTCGGCCCCGCCTTCGCGGGGCTGCTGTTCACGCGGGTGACCCCCGCGGCGCCGTTCTGGGTCGCCGCGGCGCTCCTCTCCGTCGGCGCCGCGCTCGCCGTGCCCGCCACCGCGCGCGCGATGCGCGGGCGCGACGCCGCTACGCGAGCACCGCCGGGGCGGTCATCTTCTGGATGAACGGCATGTGCACGCCGAGCTCGTCCATGGTCCACTTCATGGCCCGGTTCAGGTCCGGCAGCTCGGGGACGAGGTTCAACGGGTTCAAGGTGCGCTCCAACGGCACGTAGAGGTGCGCGTAGGGCAGGTTGCGAACGACGTTGGGGCGCACGATCTGCTGCACGGCGTAGAACAGGAGGCTCCGCACGCGCGGTGGGAAACAGTCCATCCCAAGCACGAACGCGTTGCGACGGGTGACGCGCCCCCGCAGCACGACCTCCTCCCAAGCCGGGCGCATCGGCACGTTGTTCACGAGCCCGCCCTCCGCGAGCCGGGTGATGCCCTCCGCCGCGTAGAGCTCGTCGAGCAGGCGCTTCATGCGGCGGTCGTCGCGCACGACGTCGTAGTGGATGAACCCGGGGATCGACGACGAGAAGCCGGCGGCGTCGAGGATGTCGGCGTCCGTCGTGGCCGGGTGCGCGCCGAACACGATCTCGCGGAGGGCGTCGGGCTCGCTGAGCAGCTCGCCGAACACGTTCGCGATGGTCGCGACCTTCGCCACGCGGCTGGGGCGCAGCCGGATGCCCGGCGCCACCGCGTCGTCGAGGAAGTGCTCGTAGTAGCTGAGGTCGTGCTTGAGGGCCTCGACGCCGATGCCGGTGCACACGACGAGCAGGGGGATCTCGAGGTCGCGGAAGGTGAGCGGCCGCCCGTCGGGCGTCTGGAACAGGCTGCCGATCGCCGCGCGCAGGTAGAGCCGGAGGGTGGCGGGCAGCCCGTAGTGGCTCTCCATCTGCAATACGCGGAACACCCGCTCCCAGCTGAGGCGCCGCGCGGCCGCGAACAGCGGCGCGGCGTCGAAGACCCGGCGACGGGCGCGAAAGAGCGACACGAGGCCGCCGATCGACGTGCCGGCGATCAGCGCGGGCTCGAGCCCGCGCCGGTGGAGGAGGGTCCACGCCCCCGCGTAGCCGTAGCCAGCGCCCCCTCCCCCGCCGCAGGCCACCACGAGGGGGCGCTCGGACACCTCGGCGTCGATCGTCGCACGATCGAGGGGAAAGCTGGCGATCATGCGGTCCCGACGCTCTCGCACGTCGGCCACGAGCGCCGGCATGGCGCGCATGGCGCCCCACAAGCTCGGCTCGTCGACGAGGTGCGGCGTCAGCGCCGCCCGCACGCGGCGCGCGAGGCCGGCGAGCAGATCCGCGACCTCGACGTCGCCGCCGTCTCGCGCGCGGATGGTCGACAACTTCGCGAACGAGAGCACGTACCGAAGGGCGCTCAGGGCGTCGTCGTGAAGCTCGCCCGGCCGGGCGAGCGACATCCGGACCGCGGACGCCTCGAGCTCCTCGAACGGCTTGCGGTGCTCCAACAGGCGCTCGGCGTCCAGGGACAGCCTCCCCGGACGCCTTTATCCGATCAAAGGCAGGTGTACGCGCCCCACAGGGTGACGTTGTTGTCCTCGTAGCACTCGTCGATGACGCCGAGGCGGGTGTACTCGCCCCCGTCGATGGCCACGTAGATGTCGTAGAGCGGCGTGGGCACGCCGGTCAGCTCCACCGCGTAGCTCTCGCTCTCCGTCGCCTGCGCCACGGCGGCGGTCCAGTTGACGTAGCCGAGGAGCACGTCGTCGCCGTCGGTCTTGCCGTAGATCTCGATACCCACGGGGTCGACGACGTCGGTGTAGCCCTGGTTGCCGACGGTGATCCACACCGTCAGGTTGCCGCGGTCGCACTCGTCGATGCAGACGTCCTGGATGTTCACGAACAGGTCCGGACCGGCGTAGCCCTGCCCGGGGGTGAGGTCGCCCGAACGGAAGTTGTTGTAGGTCAGCCAGTTCGGGTCCGGGTAGGTCGGGATGCTGCCGTCGTCCTCGACGTTGGTGATGCTGTAGCCGTGCTGGTTCCAGATGCGGCGGCCCTTGCGCCAGGAGCGCGCGGCGTCCTGGAAGACGGTCACGCCGTTCTGGCTGCCCCACGAGCCCGGGGTGTTGCACACCGCGATGTCGGCGCTGTCGTCCGCGTTGATGTCGGCGATCGTCGGGTACTCCAGCCAGGTGTTGTTGCTGTGGCTGGTGTCCTGCATCTTCACCGTGCCGTCGCGACCGTCGAAGACCCACACCCAACGCTCGTCGGCGTACACGACGTCCGCGACGCCGTCGCCTTCGAAGTCGAACACGGCGCTGCCGGTGTTGCCGGACGACGGGTCGGTCGTGCCGGTGTACTGCCACAGCACCGAACAGTCGGACTCGAACACGGTGTAGGTGGAGTTCGCGGCGACGCCGATCTCCGCCGCGCCGTCACCGTCGAAGTCCGCCACGGTCGGCGGACCGCCGTAGGAGCTCGTGGCCATGGGGATCGTGGTGCGGCAGAGCACGGTGCCGTCGTCGTCCTGCACGCGCAGCGTCGCGTCGCCGGTGATGACGAACTCGGGGAAGTCGTCCGCGTCGAAGTTGCCGACCGCCGGGTAGCCGTCGCGCTCGCCGTTGGACCAGATCGCGGTGCCGTCCATCTCGTAGATGGCGTTGCCGCCGATGACCTCGAGGTCGCCGTCGAGGTCCACGTCGGCCGCGATGCCGGCGGAGCCGACGTTCGACGAGCTGCCGTAGCCGGAGGTGCCCTTGCCCACGACGTCGCCGGTGTTGTCGATCACGCAGGACCCCATGATGATCTCGGGGTTCCCGTCGCCGTCGAGGTCGAAGATGCCCGGCGCGTCGGACGTGCCGTCCATGGCGCCCGAGCAGGAGGTCACGCTCCACATCGAGGTGCCCTCGTTGTCGAAGACCTGCACGCCGGAGCTGGTGGCCGCGATGACCTCCTGCGTGCCGTCGTTGTCGATGTCGCCGCACGCCGCGCCGCCGGTGATCTGGATGCTGCCGGCGCCGGAGGTGCCCCACAGCTCGCTCCCATCGTCGCCGTTGAGCGCGCGGAGCACGCCCGGCGAGTAGGTGATGATCACGACGTCGGGCGTGTCGTCTTCGTCCATGTCGCCGTCGCCGTCGTCATCGGTGAGCGAGCAGACGATGGGCTGCATCATGCAGCTGACCGACCCCGAGCTGTTGGTGAAGGTCTGCCGGGTCCACATGACCTCGGGCGTGAACGTGCCGACCTCGGAGGGCTCCGAGTAGCACTCCTCGAGCTGCGCGATCGACTTGGCGGCCCAGTACTGATCGCCGCAAACGGGCGGATCGGGCACGTCCGTGTCGGTGTCTTCCGTGTCGGTGTCGTCGGTGTCGGTGTCGAAGTCCGGAAGCTCCTCCCCCGTGTCGATGATCTGGTCCTCTTCCTTCTGGTTGAGGTTGCTGTCGATGACGCAGCCGATGGACAGGGCGAGCAGGGTGAGCATGGGGATCCTCGGGGTTCCAGTACGACTGGGCGCGGGCAGATGTGACGAGGTCATTCGGGGCAGAGGTTCTCGTTCCAGCGGTCGAGGTTGTTGTCCTCGAGGCACTCGGCGATGGATCCGCCCCCGGGATCGCTACCATCGTCGATTTCGGCGTAGACGTCTACCAGGCCGGCGGGCAGAGGGTCGATCTCGAACGTGAGGCCCGGCATGCGCCGCCCGGCGCGGACGGTCCCCTCGACCCGCTCCGTGCCGAGCAACGTGTCGGAGCCGTCGGCGAACACGCCGTAGAGGTTCACCGACGTGTCCTCGTCGACGTCCTCGAAGCCGGCGTTTCCGAACACGACCCACACCGTGAGGCGACCGCGGTCGCACTCGTCCGTGCACACGTCGAGCACCTCGATCACGAGATCGGGGCCCGAGTAACCGCCGCCCGGCGCGAGATCGCCCGACCGGAAGTTGTTGTACGTGAGCCAGTTTCGGTCGGCGGCCCGGGGGATCCCCCCGTCGTCCGTGACATTCGTGATGTGGTAGGCGTGCTGGTTCCAGACGCGGCGGCCCTCGCGCCAGGAGCCGTCGGCGTCCCCGAACACCGTGAGCCCGCTGTACTGCGGGCCCCCGTCGAAGTTCGCGGTGTTCGGCACGACGATCTCGGCCTGGCCGTCCGCGTCGACGTCGGCGATCGCCGGGTACTCGAGCCAGGTCGCGTTCGTGTGTTCGGCCCCCTCGAGCTTCACGGAGCCGTCGGGCCCGGCAAACACCCACAGTCGCCGCTCGTCCGCGTACACGGCCTCGGCGACGCCGTCCCCCTCGAAGTCGAACACCGCGCTGCCGGTGTTCCCGCTCGACGCGTCCTGGGTGGTGGCCTGCCACTTCACGGAGCAATCGCGCTCGAACACCGAGTACCGCGAGCCCGCGGCGGCCGCGAACTCGGCCTCGCCGTCGCCGTCGAAGTCGGCGACGGTCGGCGGCCCGCCGTAGTACGCCGATCCCGCGCCGGGGATGGTGTTGGTGCAGAGCACCGTGCCGTCGTCGTCCTGAAGGCGCACGCGGCCGCCGGACGTGACGACGATCTCCGCGGCGTCGTCGGCGTCGAAATTGCCGACCGCCGGATAGCCGTCGTCCTGGCGGTTGTACCAGATGGCGGTGCCGTCGCGCTTGTACAGCGCGTTGCCGGTCACCACCTCCTGCACGCCGTTGCCGTCGATGTCGACGGCGAAGCTGCACGTGCCGACGTTGTTGCCCTCGACGCCCCCCATGCCGTGAGCGCCGCGACCCACGACGCGCCCGGTGTTGTCGAGGATGGCCCGGCCGACGACGATCTCCGGATCCCCGTCGCCGTTCATGTCGGAGATCGCGGGGTTGTCCGACGTGCCGTAGAGGAGTCCCGAGAGCGACGCGCTCGTCCACATCAGGGTGCCGGCCGCGTCGAAGGCCTTCACGCGGTCCGCCGTGACCGCCACGATGTCGGTCCACCCGTCCCCGTCGAGATCGCCGAGGGCGACGCCGCCGGTGACCTGGAGGGAGTTCCCCGTGGCGCTCCAGAGCTCGTCGCCGCCGTCGCCGCTCAGCGCGCGGAGCGTGCCGACGTCGCCGTAGGTGACGACGACGATGTCCGGGACGTCGTCCGCATCGGCGTCGCCGTCGCCGTCGTCGTCGGTGAGCGAGCCGACGGCCGGCATCATCATGATGTTCGCCGACGACGGCTCCGTCCGCCAGGTGGCCTTCGACCACTCCACGACGGGCGTGAAGCTGCCGACGGTGGGGCCCTCCGTGTAGCACTCGTCGTTCTGGGCGAGGTCGGCCGCGGGGATCTCGCGGGCCCCGCAGTTGTCGGGATCGCCGTCGTCGAAGTCGTCGGTGTCGTCGCCGTCGGTGTCGGAGCCGGTGCCGTCGGCGGTGTCGTCCGCGCCGTCGCGGCCGGCGGTCTTGTTCAGGTTGTAGTCCTGACACGCGAGGAGCGTGAGGGCGAGAGGGGCGACGATCACGGGCGGCTCCGGCTGCGGGCATCATAGCCGCGTGGGCTCACGCCGGATCGCCCGCGAAGAACTCCGCGGCCTCGATCCAGGGGCGTCGCGCCTTGTGCACGTCCCACCACGACGGGAGGTACGCCGCGTAGGCGTGCTGGAGGAAGCGCGCACACAGGAGCACGACGAGCCCGCGCTCGTCGGCGGAGCGCACCACGCGGCCGGCGGCCTGCACAACCCGCGTCATGCCGGGCTGGATGCTGGAGAGGTCGAAGCCGTCGTCGAAGCGCTCTTCCCACCAGGCTCGCCGCAGCGCCAGCTCCGCGGAGGGCGGCGGGAGGGAGGGCCCGACGACGACCACGGCGCGCAGCGCCGCGCCCGGCAGGTCGACCCCCTCGGCGAACACCCCGCCGAGCACCGCGGCGAGCACCCTGGGGCGTCCGTCCGGGGCGTCGCGCATCCGCGCGAGGAGCGCGGCGCGCGCCTCGTCGGAGAGCCCACGGGCCTGACGAAGGACCTCACGCTCCGGCCACGCGCAGTCGCCGAGGAGGTCGTCGAGCTGATCGAAGCTCCCGAAGTACAACGCGACGTTCCCCGGCACCGCCTCGACCGTCTTCTGGAGAATCTCCACGATGCTCTCGCGGTGCGCGTCGCGCTTCGCGTAGGCGGTGGACACGCCGGGCACGGTGAGCACCCGACGATTCTCGGGCGGAAAGCTCGGTTCGACGACGTGCTCGTCCACGCGGTCGGGGTCGAGCCCGCAGCGCTCGCGGAAGAACCACGTCGGCGTGAGGGTGGCGCTCGTGCACACGACGCTCCGCACCGCCCCGAAGCGCGGCCCGAGGACCCGCGAGGGGTCGCGGTTGACCAGGCGGAGCCCCAACGGGCGCCAGAGGGCGACGGTCTCGTCGCCGGCGCGGTCGAGCGCGTCGACGAACCGGATCGTGGCGCGCGCGAGGGTCTCCCAGGGGTCTTCGCCGCCGTCCTCGCGGAGCGGCGCCCGCAGGCGCAGGACCGCGTGGTCGATCGCCAGCTCGTCGACGCGGTCGCGAAGATCGTCCCATCGACGGCGATCGAGCTCGACGATCGCCTCGGCCTCCGCCGCCCCCTCGACCTCGCCGACGGTCAGCAGGGGCGCGTCGTCCACGGCGTCGGAGATGTCGGCCGCGAGCCGCGCGAACGCGAGCCACGCCCCTTCCGCGGGGATCATCGCGAGCGCGCCGTCCACGGCGGCGCGGCTCAGCTCCGGCGAGAGCGCGTCCGACGCCCGATCCGGGAGTTGATGCGCTTCGTCGAAGATCACCGTCCAATCCGGCTCGTCGGCGAGCGCCCGGCGTCCCGGCTCGAACACCCAGTTCGAGTCGCCGATGACGACGTCCGCGGTCGCGGCGCGGTCCAACGCCAGCTCGTACGGGCACACCCGGTGCGCCCGCCCGACCGCCGCGCACGCGTCGCCGTCGACGCGGTCCGGCAGCGCGGCGAGCGCCGCCTCCACCCGCTCGGCATAGCGGTCCGCGTACGGGCACACCTCCGGCCGACAGTCGACAACCCCGTTCAAGCAGGCCTTCTCACGCGCGCGAAGCGTCACGGCACGGACGTCGAGCCCTCGGGCCGCGATGGACTCCAGCGTGGCCTCGACCACGGCCTGCTGCGTGGTGCGCGACGTCGCCCAGAACAGACGCAGGTCGTCGCGGAACGCGGCGCGGAGCGCGCCGTGCAGCAGCGCGGCGGTCTTGCCGGTGCCCGTCGGCGCCACGAGCAGGAGGTGGCGCCCGGACCGCACGGCGGCGCAAACCCGCTCCGCCGCCTCGCGCTGCCCGGGCCGCACCTCCGCGTGCGGGAAGGGCACCGTCGCGAGGCGTCGAATCGACGCGCGGAGGAGCCGCTCCTCGCGCGCGCGCACCCGCGGGTCGAGGCGCGCCACGAGGGCTTCCGCCATCTCCGGGCGTTCATCTACTCGAAAGGCGCGCTGAGCCCCGTCGACGAGCGAAACCACGCGCAGCACCCCCGTCGGGGCCGGCCGCCCCGCCACGCGCAAAAAATGCACGTACCAGGCCAATTGCCGCTCCCACGTCGGGAAGCCCTCGGCCTCGTGCAGCGCGTCCGCGTCGAGCCCCGTGGACTTGATCTCCTCCACGAGCGTGGCGTCGCCCAGCTCCAGCACCCCATCCACGCGGCCGTGCACGGTGCAGGCCCATCCGCGCACGGTCACCGTGTGGCGCACGCGCTCCTCGGCGCGGAACCCCTCGTCCTCCTCGGCCCGGTCGCGCTGGACCGCCTTGTGCAACGCCACGCCCGCGGCGAGCCGGGCGCGCCCCGACATCGCGAGCCGGCGCACGTGCACCGCCTCGGCGTCGAGCAGATCGTGCACGGACAGGTCGAGCGTCCGCGCCGCGTCGTTCCAGCGCAGGCTCACGCGTACGCCGCCATGCCGGCGTGCAGGTCGATCGACGGCGGCAGCCCGTGCCGAGCGGCGAGCACCCGCAGGGCCTGGACGAGGACCGCCGGCGGGTCCAGGTGGGGGTTCATCCGGTCGGCGTAGGACGGGTGCGCCGGGTCGCAGAACGCCGCGGGGGTGATCGCGTGGAAGGCGCGGCACGCGACGGGGCGCGCGGCGTAGAGGGCACAGAGGCCGCCGCGGAGCAAGGGACACGGGCGCCGCGCCGCCCGATGCGCGTCGGCCGGCAGGGGATCACGGGCAGAGGCGGCGAACGCCGCGAACACCGCCGCCCCGTCGGGGAGCGCGGCGACCGCCGCCGCGAGCAGGTCGATCTCGCCGCCGCTGACCCCACGCGGGTTGTCGTGGCAACAGGCGACGCACCCGGCCGCGCACGACATCGGCGTAGAGGCGCGCACCACCGCCACGTAGGCGTCGTGCGCCACGAGCGCGCGCGCCAGGGCCTCGCGGGCCTCCCGCGGGAGCGCGGGCGTCGGCGCGGCCTGCGGCGCGACACGGAGGGCGTCCTGCAACGCGCGCAGCATCTCGGTCAGCGCGGCGTTCGCCTCGGGCGACGAGGCGGCGGGCAACGTGAGGGTTTGCGGCGTACCCATCGGACGCCATACGTACCCCGACCGAAGGAGCTCCGATGTCGACCCCCTGGGACGCGCTGAAGGAACGCAACGAGGAGCTCGACGCGCTCGGCGGGGCGTCCGCGCTCCTCGAGTGGGATCAGCAGACCACGATGCCGGAAGGCGCGGCGGCGAGCCGCGGCCGCCAGGCGACGGCCTTGGGCAAGCTTCTGCACCAGCGCGCCGTCGAGCCGGTCATCGGCGAGTGGATCGCGGCGCTGGACGCGGGTCCGCTCGACGCCACCCAGACCGCGGCGGTGCGGCTCGCGGGGCGTCGTTACCGCCGCGCGACCTGCATCCCCTCCTCGCTCGTCGAAGCGCTCACCGAAGCGCGCCACGTCGCGTTCCACGCGTGGATGGAGGCGCGCCGCGCCGACGACTTCAGCGCGTTCGAGGCGCCCCTCCAGCGTCTGATCGACCTCGTGCGCCAGCAGGTCGACTGCTACGGCTACGCGGACCACCCCTACGACGCCCTGCTCGAGGACTACGACCCCGGCAGCACCGTCGCCGCCCTGCGCCCCATGTTCACCCGGCTCGGCGACGAGCTGCGGACCTTCCTCGCGGCGATCGAGGGCCGCCCGCACCCGGCGGACTGGTCGCCTGCCCTCGACATCGATGGTCAGAAGCGCCTCTCCGCACGCGTGCTGACGGACCTCGGCTTCGACAAGACCCGCGGCCGCCTCGACGTCAGCGAGCACCCGTTCACGATCGGCCTCGACCCTACCGATGTGCGGATCACCACACACTACCGCGGGCCGTCGTTCGTGGCGTCGCTCGGTGGCACGGTGCACGAAGCCGGGCACGGGCTCTACGAGCAGGGGCTCCGCACGGATCGCCCGGGCACCGGGCTCGATCGGGCCGCAGGCATGGGCCTTCACGAGTCCCAAAGCCGCTTCTGGGAGAACTTCATCGGGCGCTCCCGGCCCTTCTGCGCGTACCTCGCGCCGCGGATGGCCGGGATCTGGCCCGACCTGGCGATCGACCCCGACGTCGTGTACGGCGCGCTCAACCGCGTGGAGCGTTCGCTGATCCGCGTGCAGGCCGACGAAGCGACCTACAACCTTCACATCCTCGCTCGGTTCGAGCTCGAGCTCGGCGTGGTCGAGGGGCGCCTGCAGGCGGCCGACCTGCCCGCCGCCTGGGACGAAGCGTACCGACGGCACGTCGGCGTGGTCGCCGAGCGACCGTCGGAGGGGGTCCTACAGGACGTGCACTGGAGCGGCGGCCTGTTCGGGTACTTCCCGAGCTACACCATCGGCAACCTCTGGGCCGCGAGCCTCGGGGCGACGATCGAGGCGGCGCTCCCGACGCTGTGGGACGACGTCGCCGCCGGCCGCTTCGGCGGCGTCCTCGGCTGGTTGCGCGAGCACGTGCACCGCCGCGGCGCCGAGGTCGACGCCCCCGACATCATCCGCGACGCCGTGGGCGATCGCGACGCCGTGAGCGATTTCGTCGACCATCTCTGGCGGCGGCACGGGGCGTTGTACGGCGTGTCGCGGGGCTGAGCCCCGAGGCGGTGCGGGTATACTCCACCGGCGCAGTGAACCTCACGCCGCAGCGCTGATCGCGCGGGGCCCTACTCCGGATCGCACGCCCCGTCGCAGTACGACACCACCGTACCGGTACGGAAGAACGTGTCCATCTGCTCCTGCGCCGCGACCGTGCGGCGCGTGCTCTCGTGGGTGTCGTGCTCCTCGTCCGGCGGGATGTTCTCCACCGGCTCGGGCGGCGCGCCGTGCGCGTACTCGGCCAGGGCATTGACCACCGAGCCGGACGGGACGGTCGGGACCCCGTAGACCGCCCGCACCGGCTCGCCCGGCTGGGAGGCGCCGTACGCCCGCGCCATGACGTGGGCCCCGAGGGTGGTGACCTGCGCGTCGCCCAGGGCGTCCTGGAGCAGCACCTGCTTGGTCGGGGCCCCCTCGATGCCGTCCGACACCATGTGATTGGCGAAGCCCGAAGACTCCCCCGAGTCCCAGATCGACTGCATGAGCACCATCCAGAGGGAGATGTCCCGCTGGTTGGGGTAGACCGCCTGAAAGAGCGAGAAGAACGGCGTGAAGTCCGACGAGCGCGACAGCAGCAGGCTGTAGGGCGCGCCGCCCACCCCGAGGGTGGCGCGCTCGATCACCGGAGAGAGCGCCACATAGGCGCCTCCGAGGATCGCCCCTTGAGAGTTGCCGTAGTACCACACCTCGGTCGGGTCGACGATCGGCACCGATGCGCCCGACTCGGGGTCGGTGACCGCCAGCGCGGCGTCCGCGGCCATCGCGCCCTGCATCATCACCGCCGCGAGCGTGAACTCGACGAAGCCCTGGTGGGTGCGCTCGGCGATCATGTGGAACTTGTCGATCTCCGTGGCGATCATGACCGGGATCTCGGAGGCGTCCTCGCCCTTCATCCCCGTCCAATCGACGGCGAACAACACGTACCCGTAACGATCCGCCACCTCGCCCAGGTACCCCCCCTCGACCTCTCCCTGGCCGCCGAGCAGCCCGTGCCCGTACTGCACCAGGCGAAGCGCCCGCGGGTTGGTCTGCGCGGTGCGCGGGATGCGGATCGTGAACGGCACCTCCGTCTCGCCGTTCTGGTAGGGCATGCCGTCCGCGCCGCGCGTCAGGACGCTCCCGCTCCCGTCGAAGTCCGTGTACAACGGGGCTTGGAACGTCCCCTTCACCTCGCGCCAGATGGTTTCGCTCACCTCGTCGTTCACTTCGGTGATGGTGTACGGGGGGCCCGCGTCGCCCGCCCAGGCGAGCGCGTCGTCGCGCAGGAAGCGCGCCCGCCCGGTGATGCCCTCCTTGCTGCCCACGTGGAAGTCCCACGCGAGCACGACCTCGTCGCGCCGCCAGCCCTCGGCCTCCAACGCGGCGAAGATCCGGTCGTACGTGGCGCGGCGCCCCTCGATGTCCCAGTTGTCCGTCGCGACCTCGTCCCGCAGGGCGCGGAAGCCCTCGGTCGGCGCGATCGCGGCGCCCGAGGTGTCGCGCAGCCCGCGCAGGGCGACCGCGTAGTGATGCCCGTTGGCGAGGGGAGCGACCTGGCGGATCATCAAGGACTCCGCGCCGACCAGGCGTTCGCCCGAGACGTCGAGCTCCGCCCACACGGGGCGGCGCTCGCCGGTGTCGAGATCGACGAGGATCAGCGGGCTGTCCGACGCGAGGGACGCCTCGATGTTCGTGTGCCCGGGCAAGGTCGAGACGTCCAGGTTCGGGAATCGGGCGAGCAGCGGCGTCAGCGGCGACCAGCCGTCGAGGCGGTTCCACGCGTACGGGTCAGGCTGGTAGCCGCGCTTGGTGAGCGGGAGGGTCGTCGGGCCGAGCGCCACGCGCACCCCCGTCGGCGACGAAGGGTCCTCCGCCTCCCAGAAGCTCGACGGGAAGGGCGCGGCGCACGTGTCCGCGGCGATCGGGTCGCAGTCGGAGTAGGGTCGCGACGGCACGCCCGTGTCCTCGCCGTCGGACGTGCACGCGAAGAAGGCAGGAAGCAGCGAGAGGAACACCGGGCGACTCCGGGCCCGCGGCCTCCGGGGCCGAGAGCGACACACGACCGTAACCCGCCGCCGACCGGACAGGCGCGTGCTACGCTTCGCCCTCGGAGATGTGCCCCATGCCGCCCCAAGGTCGAGTTTCCGACAACGCGATGGTCCCCGCCGACGCGCACGGCTGCCCCGCCTGCCCGCACCCCGCCACGGGGCCCGCCACCTCCGGCTCCCCCGACGTCATGGTCAACGGGCTCCCGGCGCTCCGCGTCGGCGACCCGGGCGTGCACGCCGCGTGCTGTGGCCCCAACCAGTGGAAGGCGGCGAAGGGCTCCGGGACGGTGTTCATCAACGACAAGCCCGCCCACCGGCTCGGCGACATGACCCAGCACTGCGGTGGCGTGGGCAACCTGATCGTCGGGAGCCCCACGGTCATCGTCGGGGGGTAGGCTCCGACACGTCCTCCCATCCGTCGCGCGAGTAGCCGCACGCCTCGCTCTCGCGCGACAGGATGACGGGGATCTGCTTCACGTCGATGACGTCGGTCGGGTACGACGCCGGAAGGGCCCGCGCCTTGGTCAGCCACATGCGCCCCTCGGACTTCGCGGCCTCGTCCCCCTGCTTGTAGCCCTTGCACAGCAAGGACACGCCGAGCTCCTTCAGCCCTTCGAGGCGGTTCGGGTCGTCCTGCACCATCAAGCGCAAGTAGTGCACGGACTTGTCGATGTCGCCCTTGGTACCGGCGATCCACTCGACCGCTGTCCAATCCGGCACGAGGCGGTAGAGCTGCCCGAGTCCGTTGTACACGTCGCCAGGAAAGCTCGAGATCCCCGACGCCATGCGGTACCGGGTCTTCGTTTCGAGGGCCTGGAGCCACAAGCGCTCGACGTCGTCCGCCACGAACAGCGACGCGAGGATGCCGCGCGCCGTGGCGGCGCGCGCGATGGCCGCGCCTTCCCACAGGTACCCCTGCCCGTTCTGGGGCTCGAGCGCGCGTACGCGGCGCGCGAGCTCCCCCGCCCGGTCATACAGCGGGAGCCGCTGTCGGTCCGGCACGGTCTGGGCGAGGACCTCCCCCTTCTCGTAGATGGCGCGCGAGAGGCGCCACAGCGCCTCGGCGTCGTCGGGGTGGCTGACGATGTGCGCCTCCAGCGTGGACAACACGGCGTCGAGCTGACCGGCGTCGCCGAGCTCCTCCGCGCGTTGAACGTCGGGGCACAGCGCCGACGCGAGCGAGACGAACACGATCCACATGCAGAGCTCCGGGCGAACGCCCGGCCGCAACCTACTCCCCGGGCTCGAAGCCCTCGTCCGGTGGGCCCTCGAAGGGCGGCGGGCCCTCGTCGAAAGGCGGCGGGCCGTCGTCGAATCGGCGCGGACCGTCATCGAAGCGACGCGGGCCCTCGTCCATCGGACCGTCGTCCATCGGACCGTCGTCCATCGGCCCGTCGTCGGGTCGGTTCATCGGGTTGTTCCGCTCCGCCTCCTCGCGGCGCTTGCGCAGGCGCTCACGACGCTCGCGGATGCGGTCCTCGCGGCGCGCCCGACGGTCTTCTTCGCTCAGGTCCTCGTCGCGGTTGACCACGCTGCGCGGCCCGGCGCCGGCGAGGGGCGGCGGGTCGTCCGCGTCCGCCGCGAGGCCGCCCGCTCGGGAGCCGGCGCGGCTGGCGCGGGGGGTCGGCGAGAGCAGCGTCCCCGAGATCGTGAAGTGGTACTTGCCTTCCGCGTCACGGGCGCGCTTCATGTCGGGCGCGATCTGCGCGAGCTGGTCGAGGTCCTCGGGCAGCGTGAACACGACCTCGAGCCGCAGGCGCGAGCGGCCGAGGCGCTTGTTCAGCGTGATGTCGCCCGTGACCGTGGCGTTGAGCACCGGACCCTCGAAGGCCCCCTCGGTGACCTCCATCTTGCCGTCGGACGCCTCGAACGCCAGGACGGCCTTGGTGAAGCTGACCTCGGGGAGGTCGAAGCCCCCGACCTTGCTGCCGCCGAGCAAGGCGAAGTTGGGGAACTCGAAGCGCAGGGTGCCCTTGCTCTTCTTCGTGTCCTTGCTGTCGAGCGTGAGGTCCGCGTCGGCGACGAGCGTCCCACGCATGCGCAGCGCGTTCGGACCGTCCGCCACCGGCACCTTGCCGAGGTCGAGGTCCCGAACCTGAAAATCTAGGTCCAACGCGCCTTCCGAGCTGGCCCACGTGCCGTCGACGCGGCCGTCGTTCAGCCGGGCCCCGAAGCTGTACACCTGTCGCCCGAACAGGCGGGGGATCAGCGCGGCGCTCAGGGTGAACTGGTCGAGCTCGAGCATCGCGCTGCGCTCGAGCGGCGGCTTCTTGACGTTCTTGCTCCGTCGGCCCTTCTTCACGGTGTAGAGCGTGACGTCCTCGGCGACGATCCCGCTGAAGCGGAACATCGACAGGCTGCCCAGAGAGATGGCGAAGTCGTCGTTGCTGCGCTCGGCCACCTCGTACTCGATGCGCTGACGCATCGGCTCGACCGGAAAGGACCACCACATCCCCACGAACGTCGAGGTCACGAACAGCGCCCCGCACGCGAACACGGACAGGATCACACGGAGGATCATGGGGTCGCGGCCTCCTCGACCAGACGGAACGCGCTCACTTCGAGCGACACGTTGAGCACCTTGACCCCGGCGTTGGTGACCGTACGGGTCTTCAGGGAGCGGACGCGCAGCGGATAGCCGCCGGTCTCGAGCGCGTAGAGAAACTCGGGGAGCTGGCCGACCGTGATCTTGTTGAGATCGACGTTGTAGCGCTTCTCCTCGAGGTTGCCCTGCGTCGACACCTCCTTCTCGCGCACGCCCGAGAGGTTGGACGACACGCCCACGGTCGAGGCGGTCTTCTCGACGTACGCCGGCAGGTCCTCACCGGCGTGCTTCTTAAGCTCTTCTTCGATCCGGGTGGCCTCCTCGCGGGCCTTCGCGTCGTCTTCGGCGAGCCCGTTGATCAGCGCGAGGGTGCCTTCTCGGTCGCTCACGCGGCTCTCGACGTCGCGGACCCAGGCGCGCCCGGTCCACGCCACGAGCAACAGCAGGCCGACGACGCCGGCCACCACGAGCCCCACGAGGAGGACGCGATCCCGGGCGCTCATGGAGGAGACCGCCTCGTCGAAGCGCGCCTTGATCGGCGCGAGCGGCGCGAACGTGGCCATCAGCCCTCCTCCGCCGCGGGCTCGGACTCGCCCAGCGGGATGTTCACGGTGAACTGCAGGGTCTCCCCCGTCTTCTTCTCGTCGCTCTTGCGGGCCTGCTTGAAGCGGCTGACCTTCTGCAGCGCCGCTTCGATGCGCGCCGCGGTCTCGTAGCTGTCGGTCTCGGCCTTGAAGTTCACGACGTCGTCGTTGATGCTCAGCTCGCGGACGTCGATGCGGGCCTCGCTCGCGGCGGGCACGCCCTCCGAGAGGGCCTTGAGCATCTCGAGTGTGGGAGGGACGCCGCTGATCGTGGCCCCGAGGAGCTCGACCCTGGCCTGCGACTCCGCCGACTTCTCCTGGAGGATCGCGAGCGCGACGGACGGCTGACCCGCGACGCGGTCGGCGGTGACGTCCGGGTAGGAGCTCGTCACGGTGGCGACGATCTTCGTGTCGAGCTCGGCGAGCCGCGACTGGGCGTCCCACCAGCTCATCGCGAAGAGCACCACCGCCGCGACCATCGCGACGCCGCCGCCGAGCGCCGCCGCGGTGACCACCGTCCAGAGCGTGTCGGCGACGCCGCGGAAGCCGAACTCGCCAACGCGAAGGTCAGATGCACGCTTCTCGTGGGCGGCGACCCGCGCGAGCGCGACCGCGAGCGCGTACTCCGCCGCGTGTCCACCGGGAACGGTGACGGCCCGCGACGGCACGCCGGTCTCGGCCCCGATCCATCCGATCAAGCCGATCAACCTCGAGCCCCCGCCGCAGCAGAGCAGCTCGTCGATGCCGCGGCCGAGCTCGTCCTCGAGCGCGATGAGCTCGGCGCGCACCTCGGCGCACCACGCGTTCGCGGCGCGCTCCAAGGCTTCCCGGGCGTCCGGGCGCGGCTTGCTCGCGTCGGTCACCTCGTCGTCGAACGCGCCGGACAAGGCGCCGGCGCCGCGCGGCGTCAGCTCGCTGCGGTGCTTGACCTCCTCCGCGTCCGCCTGCGACCACCCGGTCGCCGCCATGAGCGCGTCCGTGAAGGCGCGGCCGCCGCTCGACACGAGCCGCGCCGCCACGAGCGTGCCGTTGAAGCACACCGCGAGCACGGTGCGCTCGTGCCCGATGTCGACGACCACCTGCACGCCGCGGTCGGCGTACGTGGCGAGCGCGTCCGCGTCGAAGGTCAGCGTGCGCGGATCGGCCTTCGCGCCGTGCAGCAGATCGACCCGGGTCCGGACCTCGACCCGCGGGGCGATGAACGCGGTCGTACGGCTCTCCTTGTCCTTCGCCTCGACGACGTGGGTGACGAGCACCATCTCGTCGAGGTCGTAGGGCACCTGGCTCTCGACCTCGCCGATCAGGGCCTTCGCGATGGCCGCGCGGTCGGAGAACGGCAGCCGCACCGAGCGGACCACCCCGAGATCGAGGGGGAACGCCGCGGCCTTGTCGGCGGCCTCCCACGAAGGCTCGCCCTCGCGGAGGGCGTGGAGCGCCCCGGCGTGATCGAGCGCGCCGTCCTCGCCGCGGGACACGCCGATCTGGGCGGCGTCGCGCACCTCGTAGCGCCCGAAGGAGCCCTCGACCGCCGCGACGCGAACGCGCCAGCTCCCGAGATCGATACCGTAGTAGCTCGCCATCTAGTCAACCCGCCAATAGGTGATGCTGCCCTGGGTGCTCGTGGAGTAGTCGAGCACCACCGTGATCGTGGCGGTGGCATCGCCCACCACCCCGGTGCTCGTGATCGTGAACACCTTCGTCGTCGTCGTGATCGCGCTCGCCATGTCCGAGCGCGGCTCGTATCCCGCGGAGTTCTTGAGCCACGTGATGAAGTCGTTCGCGTCCTTGAAGGCCGCGAGCGAGGTGTACCCGTGCATGTCCGAGAGGATGCGCGAGAGCTCGTCGTCGCTGTAGCTCCGCGTCGCGTAGGCGCGGAGCAGCGCCGAGAGCGTGGTGTCGTCGGCGCACGCGATGTTGATCTTGCCCGACCCGAAGATCGTGAGCTGCTCGGCGAACCGGTCGTACACGGCGTCCTGCCACCCCTGCACGAGGCGCAGCTCCGAGGGCGTGTCGAACGGCGCGTTCTTCGACAGGTACGGGCTGTCGAGCGTGTTGTAGAAGTCGTCCTCGTAGCCGCCCTTTCCGCTGGCCACGGTGTTGTCCGCGTCGACCCAGTCGAGCACGTTGTACACGAGGTCCCAACGCTCCAGGTTGCGGTCGCGCAGGAACTGCTCGTTGTCCTCGCCGCTGAGCAGCCCGTAGAGCTGCAAGCCCACCGCCGACTCCTGCACGTTCGCACCGGACTGGATCTTCCCCAGCGCCGCGAGGTTGATGCGACAGTCCTCACCGCGCACCTCGGCGTTGAAGTCCCCGTCGAAGTCGAGGAAGTTACGTCCGCCGAAGCGTGTGCCTCCGGACTCGCGGGACTCCTCGCGCGTCTCTTCGTCCACTTCGCCGCTCGCGGCGAACGACTCCAGGTCGTCCTCCGACGGCTCGCCGCTGCCGGCGAACATCCGCAGCAGCCCGCTGCTGATCGCGGGGATCGTCTGCCAGAGCGAGTCGCCGCTGAGCCCGAGCGAGGAGAGCTGATCCGCGAACCCGCTCTTTTCAAGGTCCTTACTGGCCTTGAGGATGAGCCGGTAGGTGTTCACCCCGGTGACGGCGAGCCAGTACGCTTGCGCCTCTTCGCGCTCGTGCACCGCCGTGAGGTACCGAACGCGCGACCCGTACGTGATGTCGGTCACGAGCACGGTCAGGAACATGAGCGTGGCGACCACGAGCAGGATCGCGACGCCACGCCGATCGTGGCGGGCGCGCTCGCGGAGCGACACACGGCGGCGCGGGCTCATTGCGCGTCCTCTTCGGTCGTCGGGCCCTTCGTCGGAAGGGGCGCCGCGTAGGACAGGAGCACCGTGGTGACGAAGGTACGGATGACCTGCTTGTCGTCGTCTTCGGGGTCGGGCGCGAACAACCCGAGGGTGACGAGCACCGCGCGCGGCAGGCGGTTGGCCTGATCCACCCCGGTGGTGTCCCACTCCTCCTTCCACTCCGCGGACTGGCCGTCGAGGTACTTCAGGTCGAAACTGGCGACCCCATAGGCGAGCGGCTGGATGGTGCCGGCCTTCTCGGGCTCGTGATCGATCCGCGGCGCCTCGCGGCGCACGAGCACGCGCGCGTCGTCCGCCTCCGGGTCGTCCTCCAACCAATAGGTCAGCTCGGTCTGATCGCACTCGCGGGCGTCCCGGTAGAGCCGCAGGTGCGAGAGCGACGCGAACCAGACCCGATCTTCCTCGCTGTTGTCCTTCCCGACGAAGATCGTGCGGTAGGTGTTCAGCGCGCTGGTGTTCTTCGTCAGGTACGCGAGCGAGAGGTCGCGACGCAGGCGTGTCATCGCCACGCGGGCGTAATGATTGACGCGGTCGTCTTTCTCGAGGAGGTCTCGCGTGTTGAGCGCCGACGCGATCGTGCTGAACGTCAACGTGCCGATCAGCGCGAGCACGCCGAGCGCGACGACGACCTCCAGCAGGGTGAAGCCTCCGCGGGCGCGCCTCACGGGAACACCTTCCCACCCGGGTTGATCACGTGCGTGACCAACTCGATGCAGCCGTCGCACCCCTCTTCGAGGTCGGGGTCCTCTTCGGTCCACCACACGAGCACGCGGATCTCGCGGATGTACGGGCGGAGCTGCTCGCTCAACATCGACCCGTCGAAGCCGACGTCGGTCAGGTCGCGCTCCTCGGTGTTGTCCTCACGCTCGTTGCCGGTGATGCCCGCCGCCTGGAGGTCGTCCGCCGCGCTCGTCATGTCGCCGACCTGGAGGTCGACCTTGCGGATGGTGTAGGCCCACTTGTAGCCTTCGAAGGCGTCCCCGAAGTCCACGCTCTCGCCGAACTCCTCGGCGGCGCCCCACTCGGTGAAGTCGCCCTCTTCGTCGATGTCGGCCTCGCGAAAGCCCTCCTGCTCGGTGCGGAGCACGACCTCGGCCATCTTCTCTTGCGCCAGCCAGGTGCCGGTGAGGGTCTTCTCGGTGTCGATGGTCAGCAGGACGGAGGAGGTCTGACTCTCGACGAGCACCACGAGGGACACCGCGAGGATCGCCAGGGCGACGACGACCTCGAGCAGGGTGAACCCGCCGCGCGCGCGCCGGGAGGGGATCATCGGAGGGTCGGCCCTTCGGTGGGCAGCCAGGACATCGACGCGCCGATGTCGGTGATCTCGCTGTCGACCGACACCACGCCGCTGAGCGGCTGCACCTCGACCGTGTACCCGTCGTCCGGATCGTTCCGGTCCGCGAGGCGCACCACGGTGTGCTCCGCCTCGCCGTTGGCGAACACGTAGGAGTAGACGATCCGGGCGTCCTCCGGGGCGTCCGGGGTCTCGTCGGACGGCACGACGGCCTCGCCGTACTGCGGGGTCCACGCCCACGCGATCATCGTGTTCTCCGGCAGCTTGACGTCGGTCGCGAAGCCGGGCGCGGTGAGCCCCTGGAAGCGCCCGCCCTGGTCGAAGCCTTCGACCTCTCCGCCCGCCGCCAGCGTCTCACGCTCCTCTTTGGTGAGCCGACGCGCCGCGGCGCGCAGCTCCTCGTCGGCGACCGCGCGGGCCTCCGGGTCCGAGAAGATCGTGGCGCCGGGCTCGCCCACTTCGATTCGGTAGCTGCTCGAGTCGAGGTTGTACGCGACGCGGAACGTCACGTTCCGCATCGCCGCCTCGGCCACGAGGTACTTGTACGTGAGCGCCAGCTCACGCGCCGCGCCGCGCTGCTGCACATCGAAGATCGCGTTCATGCTCGGCAGACCAATGGCGACAACCACGGCCATGACCGCCAGCACGACCACGATCTCGATCAGCGAGATCCCGCGGCGCGCGCGCATGCGTCACTCCCTGTCGGTGGAGCGGAGGTCGGCGTTGGCTTCTTCGCCGCCTTCCTTGCCGTCCTTGCCGAGCGACTTGATCTCGTAGGGAGCGTTGCCGTCGCTGCCCGGAGAGAAGTACTGGAAGGCGTTGCCCCACGCGTCCGTCGGGACTTCGTTGTTCGGGAAGTACTTCTTCGCGACGTCGAGGCCCTCCGACGTCGACGGGAAGCGCCCCTTGTGCTTCGACGCGTACACCACGAGCCCTTCTTCGAGCTTCTTCATCTGGATCTTCGTCGCGTCGACGTTCGCGTCGTCGAGGAACCCGAGCACGTTGACGGCCACGACGGTCATCAGGATGCCGATGATCGCGATGACGACCATGATCTCGACGAGGGACATGCCGCGCCGGGCGGCGCGACGGACAGAGGAGAGGGAGCGGGAGCGGAGGGTGGTCATGGGTTCACCGTACGACAGAGGTGAGGTTGAGCATGGGGAGGAGGATGCCGAGCGCGATGACCGCGACGACACCGCCCATCGCGAGGGTCATGATCGGCGTGAGCAGCGAGGTGAGCGTGTTGACGGTGTTCTCGACCTGAGAGTCGTAGGCGTCCGCCACCTTGCCCAACATCCCCTCGAGCTCGCCCGTCTTCTCGCCGATGGCGATCATGTGGGTGACGATGGGAGGAAACTCCCCCGACTGCTTGAGGGGCACGGCGACGGATTGACCCTCGGCGATGTTGCGACCGGCCGCGTCGATCGCGTTGGCGATCATGTCGTTGCCGACGACGGAGCGCACGATCTGGAGGGCGGTGAGGATGGGGACCCCGCTGACGAGCAGCGTGGAGAGGGTGCGGCAGAAGCGCGACACCGCGACGAGGCGGTTGATCCGACCGAAGACCGGGAGGCGCAAGAGGGTGCGGTGCCACCACTTGCGGCCAGGGACCGTACGGATGTACGTACGGAAGCCCCACACGCTCAACCCTATGGCGGCGAGGACGAGGTACCAATACCCCGTGACGATGTTCGACATCGTGAACAGCACGGTGGTGATGAGCGGCAGGCCCTCGTCGAAGCTGTCGAAGATGCGCTTGATGCGCGGGATGACGAAGGTGAACAGCCCGAGCACCATCGCGGTCGAAACGCCCATCATGAGCACGGGGTACGTGATCGCGGCGACGAGCTTCCCTTGAAGCGCGACCTGGCTCTCGGTGTACTTCGTCAATCGGTCGAGCACGCGCTCGAGCGCGCCGGACTGTTCGCCCGCGTCCACCATGTTGACGTACAGATCGTTGAACACCGTGGGGTGCCCGCGCATCGCGCGCGCCAACGCCCAACCTTCGTTCACCTTCTGGCGCACGTCGACGAGCACGGCCTTCATCTTCGGGTTCTCGGTCTGCTCCACCAGCGCGCTCAAGGCGTCGACCATCGGGATGCCCGCGCCCATGAGCGTGCTCATCTGGCTGGTGACCGTCGCGAGGTCCTCTGTGCTGACGCGCTGGAAGTACTTCGAGAAGTCGATCTGGATGTCGAGGCCGCGCCCACGCGCCGCGCCCTCCTTCTTCTCCCAGACGTCGGTGGGGAACACCCCCTGCTTTCGCAGGCGCGTGCGCGCCGACTTGGCCGTGTCGGCGTCGATGATGCCCTTCGCGGGCTTGCCGGCGGAGTCGAGGCCGATGTACTCGTACACCGCCATCAGTCGAGCTCCACCGTGTCTTCTTGCGTGACGCGCATCACCTCGTCGATGGACGTCAACCCGGCGAGCACCTGGCGCACGCCGTCGTCGCGCAGGGTGCCCATCTGCTCTTCGACCGCCTTGCGCTTCACCGCGACCGCGCTGGCGCCGCTCATGACGAGCTGACGCACGCCTTCCGACACGACGAGCAGCTCGTAGATACCGGCCCGGCCCTTGTACCCGGTCGACAGACACGCGGCGCAGCCCTTGCCGCGGTACACCGTGTGGCCCGCCACCACGCTGCGCGGGATGCCCGCCTCCGCGAGCTCCACGTCGCTCGGCACGTAGGGCTCCTTGCAGTGCGGGCAGAGCCGGCGGACGAGGCGCTGGGCGAGCACGGCGAGCAGCGACGAGGACACGAGGAAGGGCTCCACGCCCATGTCGATGAGGCGCGAGAACGCCGTGGCGGCGTCGTTCGTGTGCAGGGTGCTGAACACGAGGTGACCGGTGAGCGACGCTTGGACGGCGTTGTCAGCCGTCTCTTTGTCGCGGATCTCACCGACCATGATGACGTCCGGGTCCTGCCGGAGGTGGGCGCGGAGGGCCGACGCGAAGGTCAGCTCGATCTTCGGGTTCACCTGCGTCTGCCCGATGCCGCGGAGCTCGTACTCGATCGGGTCCTCGATCGTGAGGATGTTCAGGTCCGGGGCGTTGATCTCCGCGAGCGCGGAGTAGAGCGTCGTGGTCTTGCCGGAGCCGGTCGGGCCGGTCACGAGCAGGATGCCGTGCGGGCGCTGGATGAGGCGGCGGAAGTGCTCGACGGTGGCCTTGGACATGCCGATCTGGTCGAGGTTGAAGACCTGTCCCTTCTCGAGGATACGCATGACCACCCGCTCGCCGTGCCGCACGGGCAAGGTGCTGACGCGAAGGTCGATCTCGCGGCCGGCGAACCGGGTGCGGATGCGACCGTCCTGCGGGATGCGCTTCTCGGCGATGTTGAGGCCGGCCATGATCTTGACGCGGCTGACGATGCTCGCCTGGAGCTTGGTCGGCGGCTTCACGATCTCGTAGAGCACGCCGTCGATCCGGAAGCGAACCACGAGCTCGCGCTCGAACGGCTCGATGTGGATGTCGCTCGCCCGGTCCTTCACCGCTTGCGTCAACAAGGTGTTGACGAAACGGATGATGGGGGCCTGGTTCGGGTCGTCGAGGAGGTCTTCGTTCAGGGAGAGGTCGTCGGCCAGGCCGTCGCCGCCGCCGCCCTCCTCGCGGATCTCTTCCATGACGGCGGACGCGCTCCGGGCCGCCTTGTCGAAGCACTTGTTCGTCGCGTCGCGCAGGACGTCGGCCGGCACGACCGACGCGCGCACGGGGGTGCGGTAGAGCACGCGCAGATCGCCCAACAAGGACATGGCCCGCGCGTCGGCGATGGCCACGCGCACGAACCCGGCTTCCTTCCACAGCGGGAGGAAGCCCTCCTCGCGCGCCATCGCGAGAGAGATCGGCCGCACCAGCTCGAGCTCCACGCGCTCCAGCTCGATCGCCCCGAGGAACGGCAGCCCGAGCAGCTCGGCGAGCGCCCGCGCGAGCTTGTCGGGCGCCACGAGCTGGAGGCGCTGCGCGCTCTCGACGAGGGTGATGCCCGCGCGCTCGGCCTCACGGCGCGCCTCGCGCATCCGCGCCGGATCGGCCCCGGCGCGCGTGAGCACCTCGTCGAACCCCTCGCGACGGACGGCCATCAGTTCCCCCCGCCCGGCGCCGGTTCCGTCGGCGCCGCCGGATCGGTCATCGGCTGGTAGCCGGGGAGGTCGATGGTGTTCGACTTCTGGTTGGGGTCCTGCTTCTCCCGGTACACGCTCGGGACGTCGATGACGTTCATCGAGCCGTACAGGAGCTTCTGCATCTCCTCCTGGCGCTCGTCCCGGCTCTTGCCGTAGAAGCGCCGCATGAACTCCTGCTGCTGCGCGAACTTGATCCGGTAGACCTCCTCGAGGTCCTCCGGCTCGTTGATGACGTGCGGCGTCAGGAAGATCAGAAGGTTGGTCCGACGCTCCTTGTCGCGCTTGCCGCGGAACAGGACCCCGAGCAGCGGGATGTCGCCCAGGATGGGCACCTTCGTCTCGACCTCGGTCGTGGTGTTGCCGATCAAGCCACCGATGACGATGGTCTGATTGTCGCGCACCACCACCACGTTCTCGGTGCGGCGGTTGGAGGTGATGAACCCCGCCGTCGTCACGTCGAGCCCGCTCGAGTCCTCCTCGACCTCCGCGACCTCGAGCGACAGCTCGAGCGTGACGTAGTTGGACTCGTTGATCTGCGGGGTCACCTCGAGGGTGATGCCGACGTCTTCCCGCTGGTAACTGATGATCGGCTGGCCGTTGTTGTCGCGGCCGGAGCTGACCGGGAACGGCACGTTGCGGCCGACGTTGATCGTGGCCTCCTCGTTGTCGAGCACGAGGAGGTTCGGATTGCTCAGGATGCTCACACCGGAGTTGGTCTGGAGCGCGTTGATGGCGATGCCGAACGCCGGGACGGAGATCGTGCCGGTGCTGAGCGGCACCTCGATGGCCTGGCCGAAGATGCCCATGGCGAGCCCGCTCAGGAGGTCGGCGGACGCGAGCGGCACGGCGAGCGAGTTGCCGCCGAGCGCCGCGGCGCCGTACCCCAAGGTGCCGTCTTCGCCGGCGGAGCCGCTGTGGAAGCCGATGCCGGCCGCGAGCTCGTCCTCGCTGCCGATCTCCATCACGACCGCCTCGACGAACACCTGACGGCGGGGGATGTCCAGCCGATCGACGACGCTTCGGAGGATGCGGAAGTCTTCGGGCGCGGCGATCATGACCAGGGAGTTGGTGTTCTCGTCCGCGGTGATGCGCACGCCGGAGTCGAAGGCCGCCACGACGCCGCCCGCGCCCCCCACCCCTTCGGTGCCGCCGGCGCCGCCCGGGAAGCCGGGAGGCCCGCCGCCCGGACCGCGCGGCGCGGCGCCGCCGCCGGTGTTGCCGCGGTTGGTGCCGCCGGTGTTCCGCGGGGGAGTGGTCGACTTCGATCCGTTGTTGCGGCTGCCGGCGCCCGAACCGCCGGAGCCGCTCCCGCCGCTGAGGCTCTGGAGCACGCTCGCGATCTCCGTCGCGTCGGCGTGCTCGAGGTAGATCACGTGGATCTGCGAGCGGCTGGCGGGATCGATGTCGATGTCGATCTGCGCGATGAGCTCCTTGACCTTGGCCAGGGCGGTCTCGTTGGCCATCAGGATGAGCGAGTTGGTACGCTCGTCGGCGATGATCTTCGAGATGTACGCGCCCTCGGTGCCGACGTTGGTGCTCGAGGCGCCGGCCGCCGGGGCGGCGTCCTCTTCGGCGCGCCGACGGCGCCGGGACGCCGGTGTGTCGGTGGCGCGGCTGTTGGCGGGGGCGCCGCCGGAGGCGCTCGCCGCCGCGACCCCGTAGACCTCCTCGAGGATGCGCTCGACGTCGGCCGCCGTGGCGTGGCGGAGCGGCACGATCTCCAGCTTGGACTTGGGCGCCGCCACGTCGAGCTGCTTGGCGATGCGGTACACGCGGCGGATGTTGTAGGCCGCGTCGGTGACCATGAGCGTGTTCGTCGGGGCGTAGGCGATGACCTTCGCGCTCGGCCCGCTGAGCTCCTTCACGATGGTGCTGATGTCGCTGACGGACACGTTCTCCATCTGGATGATCTGCGTCACGAAGTTGTCCGTGCCGGGGATGTCGTCCCCCTCGTAGACGCGCAGCGGGGCGTTCGCGGCCTTGCCCGTCGAGACGATCTTCGTGCTCTTTCCGACCGTGACCGTGGTGTAGCCGGCGACCTCGAGCGCGCTCAGGTAGGCCTCGTAGGCTTCCGCGACCGAGACCTGCTGGTGGCTGATGATCGTGACCGCGCCCTTGAGGTCCTCGCCGAGGATGAAGTTGCGGCAGGTGATCTCGGCCATGTACTTGGTGACGTCCGAGAGCGGCGCGTCCGCGAAGTCGATCGTGACCTTCGTCGAGGGCGACACACAGGGCACCTTGGTGGAGCTCGACGCGCCTGGCGCGGCGCCGGCCTTGGGCGGCGCGCCCCCGGGGATCGGGGCGGGCCCGTCCGGCGGCGGACCGTCCGGCGGCCCACCCTTCGGCGGCGGGCCCTCACCGGGCGGCGGGCCGCCGGGCAGCTCGCCCGGACGCGGCAGCGGGATGCCGCCGGGGCCGAGCGGGCGCGGCGGGCCGATGCGGTCGGGCGGCGGCGGACGCGGTTCTTCCTCCTCGTCCGACTTCTCGTCCTGCGCCCACGCGGGCGCCGAAGCGAGCGCGCACGCGGCGAGGAAGGACCCGACGACCAAGGAGACGGCGCGGAAGGGGAAGGGCGAGAGCTGCACGCGGATTCCGGTGGAAGGGGTCATCGGACCTCGTACTCGAGGGTCTGGCGCTGGTTGCGGCGCGTGATCTCGAAGGTGAAGGCCCGTTCGTTCTGGAGGGTCTGGTAGGTGGCGAGCGCGCCCTGGGTGCTCGTGAGGGGCTGCCCGTTGACGGCGTGCACGACGTCGCCGTTCTTGATGCCGAGCTTCTCGAGGAGGCTTCCGCGTCGGATCGCGGACAGTCGGTAGCCCTCGATGTTGCCGCTCGCGTCCTTCTTCGGGGACACGCGCACCTGGCCGGCGAGCTTGTCGAGGTCGCCCATCGCGCCGTCGATGACGGACTTGTCGACCTGGAACTTGGTGTCCGACACCTTTTCGATGCCCTCGGCGTCCTCGCCCTTGGGCGCGTCGGCGGCGGCGGCGGGCGCCTTGCCCTCGCCCCCGATGCAGATGCACCCGGCCCCGTCGAGGCAGACCTTGTTCTGCTCGATGAGGGTGATGCGCCCGTCGGACCCCACCGGGGCGCCGAACGCGAAGCCGTCGAGCTTCGCGTCGCGGCCGGAGCCGATGGCGATCAGCGCCGAGCTGTAGGACGGGGTGTCCGCCACGACCGTCGCGACCAGGCGCAACGAGTCGTTCGAGCGACACTCGGAGCCCAGGTCGGCCGAGGCGACCTCGGGGTTGTAGACCGCGGTGCTGTCGAAGATGTTGCGGCGCAGGACGACGTCGACGTAGGTCGACTTCGGCAGCGCCCGGCGCGCGGTGGCCGGAGGATCGTCCGGCGGCGCGGGCGCTTCGGCGCCGGCCTCGTCGGGGGCGTCGCCCGACGGCGACGGCGCGCCGTCCGCCGCCGCCACGGCCGCGGGGGAGTCGGCGTACTCGCGCAGCTCGGCGTCGTCGGGCAGACCGACCCAGCCAGCGACGTAGGTGCGGGTCACGCCGATGCCGACCGCGAGGCCGAGCGCGACGGACACCGCCCCGGACACCGCGAGGAGGATCGGCCACAGGGTTGAGGGTCGTCGTGCGGGGTTTCGCATGTCGCGCCCCTACCAAGCAAATGTCGTGCCGACGAGGGCGGACGCGACTGGCGCGCCGTGGAGGGCCCGCATTGACAACTTGTCGCGCGGTGCCGCCCCGCCGATGGCCGCAGGACAGGATGTCAGTCACGGAGCGTCTCGGGGCCGCACGGTCGACACGGCGGGCCACGAGCGATAGACTCCGTCCCCGGCGAGGCCCGCGTGCAAACACGTACTGTCACCCGCACGATCGTGTTCACCGACATGGCGGGCTACACCCAGTCCGTCTCGGCGAGCGACCGCGAGGGTCTGCGCAACCTGCTCCTGACCCACGAACGCCTCGTTCAACCTGTCCTCGCCGCGCGCGGCGGGCGCGTCGTCAAGAACATCGGCGACTCGTTCATGGCGTTCTTCGACAGCGCCACCGACGCCATCCGCGCCTGCATGGACCTGGTCGAGGCGCACCAGGCGCCGGGCATCCAGTTCCGCGCGGGCATCGGAACCGGCGACGTGGAAGAGACGGACTCGGACGCCTTCGGCGAGCCGGTCAACCTCGCCGCCCGCATCATCTCCAAGGCGCCCACGGGCGAGGTCTGGTTCAGCAACGCCACGCGCCACTGCATGAACCAGGCGGAGATCCCGTGGGAGAGCACGGGCCGCCACGCGCTCAAGGGCATCCCGGGCGACATCGAGGTCTTCCGCGCCGTGCCTCAGCACGCGGCCTACCTCCCCGAGGTGCTCGTCAACGCGGTGCGGGCCCGCCAGATCGTACGTTGGAACGCGGGCGATCCGATGCCCGTGCTCGCCCCGAACGCGCACGTCCTGCTCGAGGGGTTCAAGCCGGCGAGCGCCGGCCTGACAGAGGCGCTCGACCGCCTCCCCCTCGTCGATCCGGGCCGCATCTGGCTCGTCACCTACAGCATGACCCCGCTCGATCGCTACGAGTGGGCCCGCTCCGGCCGCAACCTCGTCATCGCCACGCCGCAGGCCATCCGGTCGGCCATCCAGGCGCACGAACGGCCGGCGATGGCAAACCGCGGTTCGGACACGATCATCATCGACACGGACCGCTCCGCCTCGGTGGAGCTCGTGGTCGCCGGGCTCGCGCTGCCGGCGGTGCCCCTCGCGGAGGTCGTCGCCGGCTACAGCTACGACCAGCTCCCCGACGGCCGGTGGGTCAACCGCTCCGAGCGCGCCGTCGTCCGGGTCGACGTCGGCACGAACGGCGCGTCCATCACGGTGTTGGCGCCCGGCGTCCAGGTCGGCGGCCAGGCCGCGGCGATCAACGCCACGGTCGCGCTGACGAGCGGCCTCACCGTGCGCACGCCCGCGGGGGCGCTCGTGTACCACGCGCTCGAGGCGGAGGGTTACCTCGGCGCCCTCGTCGGCGACACCCAGATGCGCCTCGGCGTGGCCGACGGTCAGCACGTCGAGCTCGGGCGCGAGCCGAATCACCCGGGCCTGCTGCTGCCGGATCGCAGCAACCAGGACAACATCCGCTGGCTCTCCGGCCCGCGCGCCCTCCGCGCGCGGGAGAAGGGCTTCACCCTCGACAAGGTGCTCACCGGGCGCCGCCAGGCCTCGGTCACGGCGTTCGACGGCCAGGCCCAGGTCGTGCCCCTTCACGAGACCTGCGCCACGCTCCTGCTCGACGCGCGCGGCCAACTCCACCGCCTGGCCGCCCCGACCAGCGTCACCGCGGGGGACGTGTTCCTCCTCGGCACGAGCGTCGTCGCGCTTCGGGAGCCGCAGCTCTGAGCGCGCGCCGCGGCGTCGGCACGCGCGGGCCCGACGCCAAGAAGCCCGTCGCGACCGTCGGCTACACGGTCAACGGCTACAGCGAGAAGTGGCTGCGCCAGGGGTTTCCGTGGGTCTACCCCAAGGAGCTCACCGCCGGGCGCGCGCGCCCCGGCGACGCGATCCCGCTGCGCGCCGCCTCCGGCGAGGCGCTCGGCACGGCCATCGCCGACGACGGCTGGATCGCGGCGCGACGCTTCCGCGCGGACGAGGGCCCGATCGACGGTCCCCTCCTGCGGGGCCGGCTCGAGGCGGCGCTCGCGCTCCGACGCGCCACGATCCCCGCGGAGTCGACCGCTTGGCGATGGGTGAACGCAGAGAACGACGATCTTCCTGGGATTCGCGTCGACGTGTGGGGCGACCACGCCGTCGTCTCCCTCGACTCCCCTTCCCTCCTCGGCCTCCTCCCGTTGCTCGTGGGCGAGCTTCGTGCCCTGCGCCCGGCGCTCGTCTCCGCCCACCTCGCGCACCGCCCGGATCCGCGAGAGCCGGAGCCCCGTCGTTGGGCGATCGAACCCGGGCCGATCTTCGGCGATGATCCCGGCGAGGTCGTGATCGTCGAGCGCGGCGTGCGGTTCGCGGTCCGGCCGGGCAACGGCGGCAAGGACGTCGGGCTGTTCCCCGACATGCGTGACAACCGCGCCTGGCTCGAGCCCCACTGGCGAGGGCGGTCCCTCCTGAATCTCTTCGCGCACACCGGCGCCTTCTCGGTGGCCGCCGCGCTCCACGGCGCGTCCGCCACGACCACGGTCGATCTCTCCCCCTCGTACCTCGATCGCGCGGCGGCGAACTTCGCGTTGAACGGCCTCCCGGCCGGGGAGCTCCTGGCCGAGGACAGCTTCCGGGCCCTCGACCGCCTGCGCCGCACCGGACGGCGCTTCGATCTCGTGCTCGCCGACCCGCCCGGCCACAGCCACGGCGCCGACGGGCCGTGGTCCGGCGAGCAGGACTACGCCCGGCTGGTGGCGGCGTGCGTGCGCGTCGTCGCGCCGGGCGGCTGGCTGATCGCCGCGAGCAACCTTGGGTCGGTGAGCCCGCACAAGTTTCAGGGCATGCTCGTCGAGGGCGCCCGCAAGGCCGGGCGAACCCTCGCGCTCCTGCACGACGGCAACCAGGCGCCCGACTTCGCGGCGGCGCTGCACTTCCCCGAAGGTCGATATCTGAAGTTCGTGGTCGCCGCGGTGCGCTGAGCCGCGCGGACCGACGCGATACACCGCGAAGATGCCGCGCATCGTCTCCCGGGTACCCCTGCCGAGCCGGGGCCTCGACCTCACGGTCGTCACGGTCGCGGCGCCCGCCGAGAAGCGCGCCGCCGCGAAGGGGCCGGTCGTGGTGGTGTCCGCGAACATCCACGGCGACGAGACGACCGGCGTCGGCGCGGTGCTGCGCCTCCTCGGGCTCCTCGAGCACCGCCTGACACGCGGCACGGTGCACCTGTATCCGAGCTTGAACCCCGAGGGCCTGGAGCGGCGGGCGCGAAAGGTCCCCGAGGACGATCAAGATCTGAACCGGCTCTTCCCGGGCGACGCGCAGGGCAGCCCGTCGGAGCGGCTCGCGTACGCGATCTGGACCGAGCTCGGCGCGCGCCACCCCGACGCGCTGATCGACCTGCACGCCGACGCCCCGGCGAGCATCCCCTACACCCTCATCGACCGCCCGACCGGCCTGCGCCCCATGCACCGCGAGCCGCTCCTGACGCACACGCGCGCGCTGGCGGACGCCACCGGGCTGACCGTGCTCCACGAGTACCCGGAAGACCGCTACGCGAGGTATCGCCTCGATCGTTCCCTCACGGGCGCCGTGCTGAACCGCTTGCAGGTGCCGGCGCTGACCATCGAGGCGGGGCCCCGGTTGTACCTCGATCCGCGGGCGGTGGACACCGCGGTGGACGGGGTGCTCGGCGTGCTGGCGGCGCTCGACATGGTGCCGGAGGCGAGCGCGGCGCACGCGACCCGCGTCGGCGGAGGCCCGTGGCGGCGCGACGCCGGACCTCGCGCGAGCGTGAGCGGCGTCCTGTTTCCCAGGGTTCCCCCCGGGGTCTTGCTTGCCCCGGGCGCGATCGTGGCCGAGGTGCGTTCGCTCGCGGGCGCCGTGGTGGAGGAGCTGGCCGCCGAGACGCCGGGCTTCGTCGTGAGCCACGCCGAGCGCGCCCACGTGGTGGCGGGCGTGCCGGTGTGCACCTGGGCGATGAGCGAGCCATGATCCGCCTCGACCCAGCCGAGATCGAGGAGACGTTCGTCCGCGCCGGCGGACCGGGCGGCCAGAACGTGAACAAGGTGTCCACCGCGGTCCAGCTCCGGATCGACATCGCGGGCTCCCCGAGCCTGCCGGACGCCGTCAAGGCCCGGCTGCGCGTCCTCGCGGGGCGGCGGATGACCGCCGACGGCGTCCTGGTGCTCGTCGCCAACCGCTTTCGCACCCAGGAGCGCAACCGCCGCGACGCGGTCGAGCGCCTCGAAGAGCTCATCGCGCGGGCGTGCGAGGTGCCGCGCGTGCGCCGCCCCACGGCCCCGACGCGCGCGTCCAACCGGCGGCGCCTGGACGAGAAGCGGCGGCGCGGCGAGGTGAAACAAGGGCGGGCGGGCGGGGTCGACTGAGCAGGCGCTCAAGCCGCGCGGGCCACGCGCGCGAGGAACAGGGAGTGCGGCACGAAGAACCCCTCGCGGGCGACGAGGTGCTCGGCCCGGAGCACGTCGAAGCCGGCGGCGCGGAGCGCCGCGCGCCACTCGACGCGTGACCGGAACCGAACGGGCGCCGACAGCGTGATGCCGGTGGGCACCGCGAGCCGCTCGATCGCGTGGGCGATCGTTAGCTTCCACGGGGGCTCGGTGTCGTTCTCCTTCACCAGGAGCAGGCCGCCGGGTGGGAGCGCGGCGGCGACACGGGCCAGAAGGGCGTCGGCGTCGGCCACATGGTGCAGCACGTCCCAGATCACCGCGTGATCCGCGGGAGGGAGCGCGCCGCCGGCGTCGACGTCGACCGCCTCGAACCGCGCGAGGTCGCCGAACAACGCGCGCGCGCGCGCGACCTTCGCGACGTCGATGTCGACGCCCACGAGCCGGCGCGCCGGGGCATGCAACGCGAGCAGCCCCGAGAGGAGCCCATATCCACAGCCGACGTCGAGGATGCGGCCGTGCGTGGGGAGCTCGGACGCGGCCACGGCAAACGGTGTGACGAGACGACGCTGGGACACCCGCAGACGCGCCCGCCAGCCCACACGCGCGGCCCGCCGACGCACCTCCCGCCACGCGTCGTCCATCCCGCCCCGCCGCCTCACGACACAAGCACTATAGTGGCGCCGTGCCGCCCGCGCTCTCCGTCATCTTGCCCGCGTGGAACGAGAGCGCACGCCTGGGGCGCGCGCTCGAGACCGTCCTCGGGCACCCGCGGCTGCCGACGGACACCGAGGTGATCGTCGTCGACGACGGGAGCACCGACGACACCGGCGACATCGCGCGGGCGGCGGGGGTGCGCACGGTGGTGCATCCGGCCAACCTCGGCAAGGGGGCCGCCGTGCGCACCGGGATGCTCGCGGCGAGGGGGCGCAGGCGCCTCTTCTGCGACGTCGACCAAGCGACCCCGCTCGACGATCTCGACGGCCTCGACGCCGCGCTCGACGCGGGCGCCGACGTCGCGGTCGGCGAGCGCCGCGCGGACGCGGCAGGGGGCGCCCGCGGCGCGGCGTCACGGACCTTCCGGCGCCTCGTCGCCGCCGCGGCGGTCGGCGTGTCCGACACCCAATGCGGGTTCAAGCTGTTCACCGCGGCGGCGGCGGAGTCGCTGTTCACTCGGTGTGGCGTCGATCGGTACGCGTTCGACGTCGAGGTCCTGCTCATGGCACGCCGGCTCGGCCTGCGGGTGGTCGCGGTGCCGGTGCGATGGACGCCGCGCGCCGGCTCGCGCCTGCGGCTCGGGCGCGACGGCGGGCGCATGGCGCTCGACGTCGTGCGCATCGTCCTGGCGGATCGCTTCGCCCGCCGAGGCGGCTGAGCCACCGTGACACCCGCGTGGCGAGCGACAGCGATCGAGGTGGTTCCTCGTTTGTTCGTCGCCACGGCGCTCGTCGCCCTCTCGGTCCACCCGGACCTGCGCCACCACGCGCTCCACGACGACGCGCTCGACTGGGCGCCGCTCCGCTTCGGGATCTGGGCGCTCGGCGTCTTGGGCCTCGTCGGCGCCGCGTGGCGCGTGGCGCGCGCCGCCCCGTGGGCCCCGAGGCGCGAGCCGGCGCGCCCGGCGACGACGGAGCGCGGCGCGGCGTTGGCCGTCGCGGCGGAGGTGGTCGCCCTGTTCGTGGTCCTCGCGGTGGCCCTGCGCGCCCACGCCGCCTGGGGGGTCGTCGCCAACCCGGAGCGTGTCCCCAGCGGCTTCGACTACAACGTGTACCTCCTCAACACGATCGCGGTCGCGACGGGCGACTGGTCCCTCTTCAATGGCGACAAGCGCAGCCTGCACGCCTTCGTGGTCGCCGCGCTCACCGGGCGCGGCGACCTCGTCAGCACGATGATCGACGTGAGCGGGGTCAGCGCCGCCGCGCTCCCCGTGGTCGCGTGGCTGATCGCCCGTCAGGGGGCTGGGCCGGTGGCGGGGCTCCTCGCCGCGACGCTCACCCTCGCCCACCCCCTCGCGTACCCCTACGGCACACAGACCACGGCGTACGCCATGTTCTACATGCTCATCGGGCTCGCGATCGCCGCCGGCCTCTGGGCCGTTCGTCGCCCGAGCACCGGCACGGCCGCCCTCGCCGGCCTCACCGCCGGGCTCGCCCTCGCCACCCAGGAGAAGACGGTGGTCGTGCTCGGCCCGGTCGTCGCGTGCGCCCTGGTCGTGGCCGCGCCGGGATGGCTCGCGCGCGCCCTCACGCGCGGCCCGTCGCCGCGCCCCGCCGCGTTCGTCGGCCGCGTCGCGCTCGCGCTCGCCGTGTGCGGCGCGATCGTGACGATCACGCGGCCGCCCACGGGGTACACCCCCTTCGTGTCGTTGATCAGCAATCAGCGGCAGGAAGTGCACGACCACCTTCCCTACCCGTGGCCGACGGTGCGCGTCCCCGACCTGAAGGACCCGGCGGGCATCCGCGCGTGGCTGCCCCGACCGCTGTGGGACGGCGAGGTGGAGTCGTACGCGGCGGCGCTGTTGACGCCCCCGGACAGCCTGAGCCTGCGCCTGTCGCGCCGGGACGAGCCTGGGGCGCGCTGGAGGATCGTGCCGCGGACCACGATCGCGCCGGTGGAGGACCGCATGCGGAGCAACCTGCGGGAGTTCCGGCGGGCCCTGGGCGCACTGCCGTGGGCGGGCGCGTGGCTCGTGGTCGCCGGCACGGCGTCGCTGCTCGTGTTCGGCGGCGCCGGAGCCCGGACGGCGGCCGGCGCGTTCGCCGCGTTCGCGTCCGGGTACGCCCCGCTCACCTTGCGCTTCGGCGAGCACTACTACCCGCACCTCCTGCCGGTCGCGGCCGCCCTGTCGGCCGCGGGGCTCGAGCGCCTCGTGCGCTGGCTCCTCCCGCGCCCCCTGCGCGCCGCGGGCCTCGCGGTCATCGGCGCGGTCGTCGCGTGCTACGCGATCGACGTCTGGAACGGCACCCCCGACGCGTGGCGCGCCCCACGCCTCCCATTCCCGCCGCCAGCGGCCGAGGTCCCCGCCGATCCGGGCGACTACGGGCGCTCGCTGCGCGCGGTCGCCGCGTGGCTCGATACACGAGACCCGACGACCCCTCTGGTCGACTGCCTGCCGGGCGGGCTCCTCCTCGTCCGTCCGTGGGACCCGCGCCTGCCGCACGCCGCGCACACGTCGTCGTGCCAGGCCGGGCTCGCGGCCGCCGCGCCGGGCACCCTCCTGGTCACCTCGTCGCACGCGGAGTTCAGGGACCCTGGACTACCCCGGACGGAGGCGCTCGTGCGAGACCCCGCGTGGACGGTGGTCTGGGGCTTCGATCCGTACCGAGGCGCGTTCACGCGGGCGCCGAGCCCGATCGGGAGCTCGGCCATCGTGGTGTTCGCGCCGCGCGCCGCTGCGCCGTAGCCAGGCGTGACGTTAACGGGCGTTCGATGTCTCCCGTCGTCGACCGCCTCCGCATCCAGGCCCTCGCGACGGCGATGGCGGCGCCCGACGCCCTCGCGCGGCGCATGGCGCGCGTGCCCGAGTCGATCGACGGGCAGCCCCTCGACCTTCGAACGCGACTCTTCCTCACGTTTCTGCAGCTCGACCACGTCGAGCACCACACCCTCCCCGTGGCGACCCAGCGCGCCGAGATCGACCTCGCGTCGCGCGTGTTCGCGGCGGCCCCCGAGCCCTGCGCGCGCGCGTGGGTGGACGTGCCGCTCCGCGGCCGCACCCTCCGCGCCCGCACCTACGTGCCGTTCGAGGAGGAGCCGCGCGGCGCCCTGCTGTACCTGCACGGCGGCGGGTTCGTCACCGGCGGGCCAGAGCCCTACGACCCGCTCTGCTCGCGCCTCGCGCGGGTCGCCGGGTGTCGCGTGTTCTCCCTCGAGTACCGCTTGGCGCCGGAGCACCCGTTCCCGGCGGCCGCGGACGACGCGCTCGACGCCCTGTGGTGGCTGCGCGAGCACGCGGCGAGCTTCGGGGTGGATCCGGCCCTCGTCGCGATCGGCGGCGACTCCGCCGGCGGCAACCTCTCGGCGGCGACCTGCAACGCGCTCGGGCCCGGCGAACAACCCTTGTTCCAACTGTTGATCTACCCTGGAACGGACATGGTGGAGGAGCGGCCGTCGCGCGCGACGTTCGGCACCGGGTTCTACATGTCCAACGACCACGTACGCTGGTTCTACACGACCTACGCGCCCACCGCGGAGGACCGCGCGAGCCCGCGCGCGAGCCCGATCCGGGCCGAGCGCCTCGGTGCGGCCCCGGCGATCCTCGTGCTCGCCGGGCTCGATCCGCTCTTCGACGAAGGCGCGGCCTACGGCGCGCGCCTGCGCGAGGCGGGTGTGCCGGTCGAGCGCCTCGACGTCTCGGGCATGGTGCACGGCTTCGTGAGCCTCAACGCGGTGTTGCCGGCGGCGGAGGCCGCGGTGGCGCGCGTGTGCGCGGCGGTGGCCGCGCGGTTCGACGCCGCCCGATGATGCTGTGGCTGCTCGCGTGCGACGCGCCGGACGCGGTGCGCGCCTCCGACCCCGCTCCGGCGGCGCCACCCGTCGTCATCGTCGGGGCCGGGGTCGCTGGGCTCGCCACCGCCGGCGCGCTGGGACGCGGCGTGCTGCTGGAGGCGGACACGACGGTGGGCGGCCGCGCGCTCTGGTCTGGCGGCGCCATGCAGTTCGTGGGCGTTCCGCCCCAAGCGGAGCTGGGGTTCGAGGACGATCCCGAGCGCGCCGCCGCGGACTGGGAGGCGCTCACCGGGGCCCCGGCCTCGGAGGCCACCGTTCGGTACCTCGCGGGCTCGTCGACGACCTACGACCGGCTCCTCGACGCCGGCGTGCGGTTCGTGCCCACCGTGGGCCTCGAGCCGCTCACGGGGGCGCCGCGGATGTTCACGGTCGACGGCGGCGGTCCGGCCCTCGCCGAGGCCCTGCACGCGGCGCTGCCGGCCGACGTCGACGTGCGCCTCGCCACGGGCGTCGAGGGCCTCGTGTGGAACGAGGGCCGCGTGGTCGGCGTGCGCACGATCGACGAAGAGATCGCGGCGTCGGAAGTGGTGATCGCCAGCGGCGGATTCGCGGGCGACCTCCAGCGCCTCGCCGAGGTCGCGGTCGCGGAGGTGTGGGAAGGGACGAACCACGGGGGCACCGGCGACGCGCTCGCGTGGGCCGAAGCCGCCGGGCTGCCCCTCGGGGACACCTCGACCGTCGGCTGGTTCACCCGCCGCGTCGGCGCCACCGCCGCGGACGGCGGCCTCATCGCGCTGGACAGCATCCCGTGGGTGTGGGTCGACGCCTCCGGCGAGCGGTTCATCGACGAGTCGCAGACGCAGAGCGTGACGCTCGCCGGCCCCCTGCGCCGCGCCGAGGACGCGTGGGCGATCGCGGCGCGCGCGCACGCCGCGTCATCGGTCCGCGGGGAGCACGCCGCGGACTTCGAGGCGGCCATCGCGGCCGACGAGCACGTTCACTGTCGGCACGACGTCGGCACCCTCGCCGCCGCCATCGGCGTCGACTCGACGGGCCTCGTCACCACCGTGGGCGCGATCGACGCGGTGATCCGCGGTGCGCAGGACCCGTTCGGGCGGCTCCCCACGACGTTCTCCCCGCTCACCGGCGAGCTCTGCGCGTGGCGCCCCGGCGAGACCGCCTCGAAGACCTACGGCGGGCTCGTCGTCGACGCCGACGGCCGGGTGCTCGACGCCGCCGGAGAGGCGGTGCCGGGGCTGTGGGCGGTCGGCGAAGCAGCCGGAATGGGCGGACCGGGGCTCGCCGGTCGCCATGGGTTCGACGGCACCTTGTCGGCGGTGGTGTGGTCCGGCTGGCGCGTGGGCGACCGCTTGCGCGGCAGCCGCTGACCCAGGCGCGCGCCCTGACGTCGCGGGCGAGCGCGGATACGTGGGCGCTCCCCGAGGCGCACGCATGGACTCCGACGATCGCGGCTCCGCCGGGCTCCGCGCGATCACGTCCCGGAGCTTCCTGACCGCGTCGCTCATCCCCCTGCTCACGATCGAACTCGTGCTGCTCGTGCTGTACTTCGCCACGCACGCGTGGATCGAGCGCAAGAACCACGACGCCCTCCGCGCCGAGGTGTCGGAGAACCTCCGTGAGATCGCCGAGGGGGTCGCGGGAACGGTGGACGCGCAGCTCGCCGGGATCGCCCGCGATACGGCCGCGCTCCGCACGATCACCGAGGCCTTCTACGCGAACCCGGCGTGGGAGCCGCCCCCCGCCGAGGTGCCGCCGCGCTTCGCCACGTCCCCCTCCGGCGTGTACTACAAGGCCGCCGACAACGGCGGCGGCTCGCTCTTCTACGGCGCCCGCACCGTCATCGGGCCCGAGCAACGGGAGAAGGCCCGGCGCTCCGAGCTGCTCGACCTGCCCTACGCGGCGGTGGAGCGCGCCTCGGAGGACATCGTCGCGGTGTACCTGAACACCTACGACGACATGAACCGGTACGTCCCGTTCATCGAGGATGTGGTCGCCCAGTACGACCCCATGCTCCACATGGAGGAGTTCAACTTCTATTATCTGGCGGACGCCGCCCACAACCCGGCGCGCGGCGTGGTCTGGACAGGCGCCTACCTCGACCCCGCCGGCAAGGGCTGGATGGCGTCCTGCATCGCGCCGGTGTACCGCGGCGACGTGCTCGAAGGCGTGCTCGGCGTCGACGTCACCACCGAGAATTTCGTCTCGGGGATCCTCGATCGCGACTACCCGTGGCGGGCGGAGCCGATGCTCGTGGACGCGGAGGGCAACGTGCTCGCGGCGCGTCCGGAGCTCGAACGCCGCCTCGGCGGCAGCGCGCGCGTCGCGTACACCGGCAAGCCGCTCGCCGAGGAGGTCCTCGGCGACCTCAACCTCCTGCGCCACCCCGACCCGCGCGTCGCGGAGCCGCTCCGACAACTGCTGACGGAGCCCGCGGCCGCGCGCACGTTCATCGTCGGCGAGAGCAACCTCATGTTCCTCCGCGCGCCCATCCCCACCACGGGCTGGACGCTGCTGCTGGCGGCGGACGAGGCCGTCGTCTACGCGCCGGTCGACGCGCTCGCCGCCGACACCTTCGCCGTCGGCGTCGGGGCGGTCGGCGTGATGTTGCTATTTTACCTTGGATTTTTCTTCTACGTATGGTCGCGGTCGCGCCGCCTCGCGGACCTGATCGCCGCCCCGATCGCGCGACTGACGGAGGCGACGGCGCGCCTCGCGGCGGGCAGCGCGACCGCCGCGCTCCCTCGCGTCTCGATCGCGGAGATCGACCAGCTCTCGGCCAACTTCGAGACGATGCGCGACGACCTGGACGAGTCGCGGCGGCGCCAGGAGCAGGCGGTGCGCGAGGCGGAGGCCTCCGCGCGCGCGAAGGCCGAGTTCCTCGCCAACATGAGCCACGAGATCCGTACCCCCCTCAACGGCATCCTCGGCATGGGGAAGCTGCTCGCGGAGTCCCCGCTGGGCGACGAGCAGCGTCGCTTCGCGACCGCGATCCAGCGCTCCGGCGAGGGGCTGCTCGCCACGATCAACGACGTTCTGGATCTCACCAAGATCGAGGCGGGACGGGTGGAGCTCGAGGTACGCACGTTCGACCCGAACGTGCTCGTCGACGATCTCGCCGCGCTCTACGGCGCCGAAGCGCGCGCGCGCGGCCTCACGTTCTCGCGCGTCCCGTCGATCGGCGTGCCGACGCGCCTCCGTGGGGATCCGCATCGGCTCCGGCAGGTCCTCGGGAACCTCCTCGGGAACGCCGTCAAGTTCACCGAGCGCGGGAGCGTGACCCTCGCCGTCGACGCCGAGCCCACCCCGACGGGCGCGCGCCTCGACTTCCGCGTCACCGACACCGGGATCGGCATCCCGGCGGAGCGCCTCGGGTCGATCTTCGACAGCTTCGTCCAGGCCGACGGCTCCATCACGCGGCGCTTCGGCGGCACGGGCCTGGGGTTGACGATCGCCCGGCGCCTCGTCGAGTGCATGGGTGGCACCCTCACCGTACAGAGCGAGCCCGGCCGCGGCAGCAGCTTCCGCGTCACCGTCGAGCTCCCGAGCGACCCGGACCCCGCGCCCCCGCCCGCGCCGGCGCGCGCCACTCCCGTCGAGGGCCTGCGGGTGCTCGTGGTGGAGGACAATGAGATCAACCTCGACTATCTCCGTGCGCTGCTCGGCCGCGCCGGCGTCGACGTGCGGTGCGCCGCCGACGGGCGCGCCGGGGTCGAGGCATGGAGACGCGAGGCGCCGGACGTCATCCTGATGGACGTGCAGATGCCGGTGCTCGACGGCTTCGGCGCCACCCGAGCGATCCGCGCCGCCGAAGCGGGTGGGGCGCGTGTGCCGATCCTCGCCCTGACGGCGCACGCGATCGCCGGGTACGGCGACGCCTGCCGCGAGGCGGGCATGGACGACTACCTCACCAAGCCCGTGCGCGCCGAGCTCCTCCTCGAAGCGATCGCCCGGTGGGCGGGGCGCTCCGGCCAGCCCGCGCCCGAGCGCACGCCGCCGAACGAGGCGCACCCGTTCGCCGCCGCCGTCGAGAGCTGCATGGGCGACCGCGCGCTCGCGCGTCAGCTCCTCGGCATGCTGCGCGACCAGGTCGTCACGAAGGTCGCGCAGGTTCGCGCCCTGCTGTCGCGCGGCGAGGCCGCGGGCGCGGTGCGCATCGCGCACTCCCTCAAGGGCTCGGCGGCGCAGATCGGGGTCGAGGCCGTCCGCGCGGCGGCCACGCGGCTCGAGGAGGCGTGTCGCGGCGGCGACGTCGGCGAGGCGCAGGCCGCCGTCGACGCGCTCGACGCACGCGGGACGGAGCTCGCCGGCGCGCTCGCGCGGTGGTCCGATTGACGCGCGGGGCGTGATACGCGCTGCGGCTCATGGGCACGGTCGTGTGGTTCCTCGCGGTGTTTGCGTGTGTGGTGGCCGAGCGCCCGAAGGGCGGTGACTCCCGCGCGGACCCCTCGGCCGACGACACCGCCTGCGCCGCGATCTGGTACGCCGACGCGGACGGCGACGGCCACGGCGACGAGGACCGCTCGGTGAGCGGCTGCGCCGCGCCCGAAGGTCACGTCGGCGAGGGCGACGACTGCGACGACGCGGACGGCGCGACGCACCCCGGGGCGTCCGAGCGCTGCGACGCCCGCGACAACGACTGCGACGGCGAGCTCGACGAGGACCCGACCGACGGCGCGGTCTACTACCCGGACGCCGACCGCGACGGCTACGGCGCGCCGTCCGGCGACACGCGCACGGCCTGCGCCGCCGCCGAGGGCTGGTCGTCCAACGCCGACGACTGCGACGACGCCGAGGCGAGCACCTCGCCCGCCGCGCTCGAGGTCTGCGGCGACGGCGCCGACAACAACTGCGACGGCGACGCGCCGGGCTGCTTCGCCGGCCAACTGACCGACGCCGACGCCGACGCGACCTTGACCGGCACCGGCTACGCCGACAACTTCGGGCGGGACGCCGCCGCGGGCGACCTCACCGGCGACGGCCGCGACGATCTCCTCGTCGTCTCGGTGGGCGCCCGCCCCTACACCGTGTTCGTGTTCGAGGGGCCCATCGCCTCGGGCACGAGCGCCGACGCCTTCGCCACCTTCTCCGGCTATTTCGACGCACCCACGAGCACCGTGCGGCCCGCGGCGTGGGCCGACCGCGACCTCGACGGCGACGGCCAGGACGACCTCGTGCTCTGGACCGACCCTCAAGGGTCCCTGGCGGTGGGGCTCGGTCCGTTCGTCGCCGGCGCCTCAAGCACCTCCCTCCGATGAGCGCCGACGTCGACGGCGACGGCACCAACGACCTGTTCCTCGGGTGCCGCGACGACGCCGCCGCGGAGTCCTGGGTGTTCTTCGGCCCGTTCAGCGGGACGTACTACCCGGAGCGCAACGCCGACGTGACCTTCGTCGACCCGAACCCCACCCGGTCGGAGCACAGCTACGAGCTCGCCCTGCCCGTCGGCGACGCTCTCGGCACCGGCAACCTCACGGCGTTGTTCGCCGTCAACGCCGAGAGCGACACGTCCGCGCGCGGCACCGTGTGGCTGTTCGACGTGGCGCCCAACCCCTGACGAGAGAGCCCCCCATGACCGATTCGAGCCCATGGACCACCTTCGACCCCGCGCTCCCGTTCGTCGCGATCCGCTACGGCTCCGCGCGCGCCCGGATGGCGGTCTTCGGCGTCGGCGACGACGATCACGGGCGGCGCCTGCTCGTCGTGTCCCCCGGGGCGCCCTTCGACGACGCGCGCCACGCGGAGCTCGCACGTTGGGGGCGGCCGGCCTGGCTGCTCGCGCCCAACCACTTCCACAACGCCGGCATCGCGGCGTGGAAGGCCCGGTACCCCGACGCCCGCGTCGTCGCGCACCCGCGTGCCCTCCCGCGCCTTCGGCGCCAGGTCCCCGGGGTGGCGTTCGAAGACCTCTCCGGGCTCGAAGCCGAGCTTCCCGCCCCGATGCGCCTGCTCTGCCCGCCCGGGGCGCGCCAGGGCGAGGTCTGGGTGTCCCTGCGCACGCCCGCGGGCGTGGCCTGGTTCGTCACCGACGCCCTGGTCAACGAGTCGAAGCTGGTCGGGCCCGCCGGCGCGATGCTCTGGCTCGCCGGGTTCCGCGCGCGCCTCATGACGAACCCGCTCTTCAAGACGTTCTTCCTCGACGATCGCGCCGCCTACCGTCGCTGGGCGCTCGACGAGCTGGCGCGCGAAGCCCCGACCCTGTTCGTCCCCGCCCATGGGCGCACGCTCGAGGGCCCGGACACCCCCGCGCTCCTTCAGGCGGCGATCGAGGCCTGAACGCCGGCTCTCAGCGGCGCCCGCTCAAGGCCCAGCGGTCGCCGACGGATCGATACCCGAGGCCGGCGAGCAGGGCGCCCACCGCCACGCCGGGAGGGCCCTCCGGCGGATCGAAGGCGGCGCCGCCGCGGGCGGCCCGCCGCGCCTTCGCCGCCACCTCTTCGAGGTGGTCGACGCGCACGGGGACGCCTCCGACGCGCGGCGTGCCGATCGCGGCGTAGAACGCCTCGTCCCGCTCGGGCCCGCGCCACACCGTCCAAAGCACCGCGCGCGCGTCGGCGCGCTCCAACATCGGCTGCGACCAGCACCAGAACCACCCGAAGCGCACGCCCATGCGGGCGAACAGGCGCCGCTCTTCGGGGTCGAACAGGTCGGCGCGCCGCGCCTCCGCGCACCCGAGCCCCTGCTCGAGCTCGAACAGGAGGCCCTGCGCAGGGCCGCGCGGCACCTCCTCCGCGCGGAGCGGCGCGAGCACCTCCGCCACCCAATCGCGCACGAACGCCACCACTCGCCGCGTCACGCGCTCGAGCGCCGCCGGACCGAGCAGATCGTTGCGCGCCACGCGGAAGCCCGGGTCTGCCACGGAGCCGCCGGCGACGAGGCGCCCGACCGGCCCGCCCTCCCAGGTCACGTGTCCCTCCTCGTCGACCGCGAACGCCCCGTACGGCGCGTCGACGAGGCGATCCACGCGCGTCGCGACCTCGTCGGACAAGGCGCGCGCCGCGGCGCGGTCCCCCGCGCGATCCCCGACCTTCGCCGGCTTCCAGGCGAGCCCGCGAAGCACGCCCACCTCGAAGCCGCCCACGCGCACCACCCCGTCCTCGGCGAGCCGCCCGGCCGGCGCCGACGCCAGCGCCATGCCGCGCCGGTCGACGAAGCGCTCGCTCAGCGCCACGTGCAGGGCGTCCGACAGGCGATCTTCGACCTCCCTCGCCCGTTGTTGCCACACCGCGGCGTCCTCTACCCAGCCGGCCCGGTGGGTGAGGTAGGTCCAGGTCCGCACGTGCGCGAGGCGCGCCGAGAGGCGATCGATGTCGCCGTCGGGGCGGTCGAGCGCGTCGATCTGGTGGGCGATCCATGGGTGCGGCAGGCGCCCGGACCGCGCGAGGTGGAGGTACACCCGGGCGAGGAGCCCGGCGTGGGCCTCGTCCAGCGTCTTGCGGAAGTCCGGTACGCGGCAGACCTCCCACAACAGCGCGACCCGCTCGGGCGTGGTGGCGAGGTCGCGCACCTCGGGCATGCGCAGGAGGGACTCGAGCGCGCGGGCGTCCTCTTCGTCGCGGGCGTGCTGCAAGACGGCGTGGGGCGGCGGGCGGAGGAGGCCGGCGCGGAGCGCGTCCACCGACGAGGTGTCGAGCGCGGCGCTCCGCCACCAGAGCCGCCGGAGCGGCGGGAAGGTGTGGGACTCCACCGCGGTCACGATCTCAGGGTCGATCCCGGGGAGATCGTCGGTCGGGCCGAAGGTGCCGTCGCGCCGCCAGCGCCCGGCGCGGCCGGCGATCTGGGCCACCTCCGCGGCGGAGAGCCCGCGCGACTCGCGGCCGTCGAACTTGCCGAGCCGCGCGAAGGCGACGTGCGCGATGTCCATGTTCAGGCCCATGCCGATGGCGTCGGTCGCGACCATGTAGTCGACCTCGCCGGCTTGATACATCGCGACCTGCGCGTTGCGCGTGCGGGGGGACAGCGCCCCGAGCACCACCGCCGTGCCGCCGTGGGCGCGCCGCACGCGCTCGGCGAGGGCGTAGACGTCGTTCGCGGAGAACGCGACGATCGCGGTGCGCTTGGGCAGTTGGCCGAGCTTGCGCCAGCCGAGGTGCGACAGCTTCGAAAATCGAGGATGGCGCTCGATCGTGGCCGCCGGCACGAGGCGCTCGAGCAGCGGCGCGATCGTCTCGCTGCCGAGGAACATCGTCTCTCTGTTGCCGCGGGCGCCCAGGAGCCGCTCGGTGAACACGTGGCCGCGCGCGCGGTCCCCCGCGAGCTGGATCTCGTCGACGGCGAGGAAGTCCACCGCTTTGTCGGGCATCGCCTCGACCGTGCAGATCCACCAGCGCGGGTTCGGGGGCACGCGCCGCTCCTCGCCCGTGACGAGCGCCACGGCCTGCTCGCCCTTCTCGGCGGTGATGCGGTCGTACACCTCACGGGCGAGCAGCCGGAGCGGCAGGCCGATCATCCCCGAGCGGTGCGAGAGCATCCGTTCGATGGCCCGGTGGGTCTTGCCCGTGTTGGTCGGTCCGAGCAGGGCGACGACCTGCCCGACCGGCGCGAAGCTCGGCATCTCAGGCGCGACGTATCCCGAACCGCGCGCGCCACGCCCAACCCAGGACCACCACGGGACGGGCGCCGAGCGCCAGGAAGGACGCGTCGAGGTAGCGCTGGACGACGGCCGCGAGGGGGTGCTCGGCGAACACCGCGGCCACCTCGGACGCGGACGCGCCGCGGCGCAGCGCCCCACCGACGAGCGCCGGCAGGGCCCGCGGCGGGGCGGCGACGACCGCGGCGCGGAAGTCCGCCGGCGCGTCGAGCGCGTCGCCGGAGCGCGAGACCTCATCGGGCACGTCGCCGTCGAGGACGGCGGCGGCGGCGCGCACGTCGAGGCGATCGTCCGGGTTCGGGCGGGCGAGCAGCGCGCACCCGCGGACGAGGTCCCCGGCGTGCAGGGCGCGCGCGGCGGCGAAGCCGCCGCGCGCGTCGCGGATCCCCGCGCCCAGCAACACCTCGGCGTGGTGGCCCGCGTCGAGCTCCGAGGCCAGGGCCGCCGCCAGCGCGCCGTCACCCGCCTGAAGCGCCCGACGGACCTGAATCGCGACCTGTCCGGGGCCCGTCAATCCTCACCGCCGAACCGCCACCCGACGCCGACCCCGACGGTCGGCGTGTGTACGTACGTGCGCATCGTGTCTTCGAGGTAGGCCTCTCCCTCGGCCATCACGGCGTCGATCGTGTCGGTCACGCGCTCGAACCGGCTCTCGGTGCTCGGGGTCAGCCGCACCGCCGACCCCACCGTGAACGCCCCGCCGACCTCGGCGCGCACGAGGAAGCGGCGCTTCACCGTCCACTCCCAGCCGGCGGTGACGTCGAGCATGTGCACGCTCGCCGCGGCGTCCACCGCCGCCTCCCCGCTCGCCCGCGACGACGCGCCCAGGGCGGCTTCCACGATCTCCTGCCCCGTGAGCGACCCACCGAGGCCGGCGAACCCGTAGCCCGCCCCGAAGACGAACCCGAGCTTCGGCGACGGCCGCCACCCGACGTGAGTGCGCCAGACCACGGCGTCTTGGAGGGTGGCCCCGATCAACGTCGCGGTGGTGTCGTCCCACCAGCCCGACGCGGTGGCGAGCTCGTTCAATCCATCGAGGTACGCTCTCGGCATCCACCCGACGCTCGTCGTGAGGCGGATCCGCTGAGGCAGCTCTACGTCCACGCGCGCGGCGACGTCGAGCGGCGCGTCCGTCACGACCGTCAGGTCGACCGTGGGCACATAGGGCATCCGGAGGTGCTAATGCGAAGCGGCCGCGCTCGCCGCGCTCGCCGGTCCGGCCTGGGCGCGCCCGCCGCGCCGGAATATCGCCCCGCATGACCGTGGTCGGCGAAGTCGCGTCCCAGCTGCTCGAGCACCTTCAGTCGCAGCTCCCGCCGTCCGGCTTCCACCTCGACGGCATCGAGCTGCGGATCGGGGCGCTCGTCGACATCGACCGCGACCTGCTGCGCGCCGCCCTGTGCGCGATGCTGCCGGGGGTCGACGTGCAGATCACCGTGGTGGACCCGCTGCTCCGCTGCTCGGATTGCGGGGTCGAGTACCCGCACGACGAGCACCCCTGCCCCGCGTGCGGCTCGGCCCGCGCCGAGCTGATCTCGGGGAACGAGCTGGAGATCGCCAGGGCGTGGGGCGCGCGGCTCGGGTAGCGTCAGCCCTCACACGAGATCGTGAGTCGAAAGTTGGCCGCGGCCCCCGACTTCGACTCGACGAACAAAAGGTAGCGGTCGCCCTCGAAGCCGTACCACACCACGCTCTCGTCGCCCGCGGCCTCGCCCGCCTCGCACTCCAGCACGCTGTTCGCCGCCGTGGGGCACTCGTCATCGTGCCAGTTCGCGACGAACAGATCCATGTCTTCGCACGGAGACTCGAGCACCGCGGTGACGCGCATCCGGCGGTCGATCGGGAGGGCGAACACCCGCTCCGGGCCGGCGTAGTCCTCCGGGAACGGCGTGCAGTGCCACGCGAGGTAGGCGTCGCCGTCGGTGGCCGCGACGCCGCCGAGCGTCGTCGCGTCGATCGTGTCTCCGCAGGCCAGGGTCGCCGTCTCGCAGGCCGTGGGGGCGCCGGTGTCGAGCGCCTCGTCGCAGAAGCTCGGATCGAGGTCCGAATCCGTGTCCGAATCCGTGTCGGCGTCGGAATCCGCGTCGGCGTCGGAATCCGTGTCGGCGTCCGCGCTCGTGTCCGCCGCGCTGTCCGCGTCGCAAGCGCCCTTTTCGGCGCATGGCGCGCCTCCGGCGGTGCACGCCCCGACCAGGCCGATGATCAACATTTGGACGAGCATGCAGGTGCGTAGCCCGACGTCCTCCCTCCAGCCTCCCACGCGAGGTCTCCGGCCTCCCGCGTCGCGCCTTGATACGCCGGCACGCCCCGGAGCCATCGATGAGCTTGAAGAACGACGCGCTCGACTACCACAGCGAAGGTCGGCCCGGAAAGATCGAGATCGTCCCCACCAAACCGTTGCACACGCAGCGGGACCTCTCGCTCGCGTACAGCCCCGGCGTGGCGGAGCCGTGCCTCGCCATCCACCGCAACCCCGACGACGCCTACCTCTACACCTCGAAGGGCAACCTCGTCGCCGTCGTGACCAACGGCACCGCCGTGCTCGGCCTCGGCAACATCGGCCCCCTCGCGGGCAAGCCGGTCATGGAAGGCAAGGCCAACCTCTTCAAGAAGTTCGCCGACATCGACGGGGTGGACATCGAGCTCGACGCGCGCGACCCGGACGAGGTCATCGCGGCGGTGAAGGCGATCGCGCCCAGCTTCGGCGGCATCAACCTCGAAGACATCAAGTCTCCCGACTGCTTCTACATCGAGCGTCGCCTCCAGGAGATGCTCGACATCCCCGTCTTCCACGACGACCAGCACGGCACCGCCATCATCGCGAGCGCGGGCCTGCTCAACGCCCTGGCGATCACCGACCGCACGCTCGACTCGATCAAGGTCGTGTTCTCCGGCGCAGGGGCGGCGGCCCTCGCCACCGCCAACCTGCTCGTCTCCCTCGGGGTCCCGGTGGGGTCGGTGTGGATGTGCGACTCCGAGGGCCTCGTCTACAAGGGCCGAAAGGAGCACAATTTCCCGGAGAAGGAGATCTACGCGAAGGGCGACGCCCCCGCGGCGCTCGCGGAGGTCCTGGTCGACGCCGACGTGTTCATCGGGCTCTCCGTGGGCGGTGTGCTCAAGCCGGAGATGCTGAAGAAGATGCGGCCGAAGCCCATCATCTTCGCCATGGCCAACCCCGACCCCGAGATCACCTACGACGCGGCCCGCGGCGCGGTCCCGGACGCCATCGTGGCCACCGGACGCTCGGACTTCCCGAACCAGGTCAACAACGTCCTCGGGTTCCCGTTCCTCTTCCGCGGCGCCCTCGACTGTCGCGCGCGCGCGATCAACGAGGCGATGAAGATGGCGGCGGTGAAGGCCCTCGCCGAGCTCGCGCGCGAAGACGTCCCGGACGAGGTCCTCCAGGCCTACGACCTCCCGAACCTCCAGTTCGGCCCCGACTACATCATCCCCAAGCCCTTCGACCCGCGCGTGCTCCTGTGGGTCGCGCCCGCGGTGGCGCGCGCCGCCGCCGAGAGCGGCGTGGCCCGCAAGCCAATCGACGATCTCGCCGCGTACCGCGAGCGCTTGGAGCGGAAGATCGAGCGGAGCAAGGAGATCCTCCGGCCGGTCATGAACCGCGCGCGGCTCAACCCGCGCCGCATCGTGTTCCCCGAGGGGACGAGCCCCAAGGTGCTGCGCGCCGCGCAGATCCTCGTGGACGAGGGCATCTGCCGCCCCATCCTCATCGGCGAGGAGTGGAAGGTCCTCAACCGCGCCGAGCGCCACAAGATCGACGTTCGAAACATGGAGATCGTCGAGGTTCGCGACGACGACGTGTTCGAGCGCTACATGGCGGCCCTGTGGGAGATGCGCCAGCGCAAGGGCATGACGCAGGCCGCGGTGCGCGCGAGCCTGCACCGGTACACGACCTACGCGGCGATGATGGTGCACCAGGGCGACGCGGACGGCCTGCTCGGCGGATTGACCGCGAGCTACGCCGACACCATCCGCCCGGCCCTCCAGGTCATCGGGCGCGCCCCGGGCGTGAACGTGGTGAGCGGCGTCTATGCGATGTTGTTCAAGAACCGCCGGATGTTCTTCGGCGACTGCACGGTCAACGTGAACCCCGACGCCGCGGATCTCGCGCAGATCGCCATCAACACCGCCCGGCTCGCGCAGAGCTTCGGGTACACCCCACGCGTCGCGATGCTGTCCTATTCGGACTTCGGTGAGCACCAGGGTGACAGCCAGGTCTCCAAGATCACCGCCGCCATCGAGATCGCCCGCGAGCGTTGGCCGGGGCTCGTCATCGACGGGGAGATGCAGGCGGACACCGCCGTGAACCCGGAGATGGCGGGTAACGACTTCCCCTTCTCCGCGATCCAGGGCGACGCGAACGTGCTGATCTTCCCGGACCTCGCCTCCGGAAACATCGCCTACAAGCTCCTTCGCGACCTCGGCGGCGCCACCGCCGTCGGGCCCGTCCTCGTCGGCACCGGCCGGCCGCTCAACGTGCTCGCGCTCGGCGCCACGGTGTCGGACATCGTACACATGGCGGCGATCACGGTGAATCAAGCCCTGGAACGCGACCCGTCGCGACGATAGACGCTTCGGCTTCCCTGGAGCCGCCCGTGAATCCTGTCGTCGCCGCCCTCCTCGATCGCTCGGGCGATCCCGCGTCCGTGGCCTGGGTCCACGATGGCGTGGGCGAGCTCGCCGCGCTCCCCGACCCGGACGCCGCGCTGGCCGCCGCGGTGGAGGTCGGCAACACCGCCGCGCTCCAAGCCGTCGCCGCCCCGAAGGCGCTCAAGAAGGCCGCCGCGGCCGCCCTCCACAAGCTGCGCTCGCGTGGCGTCAAGGTCGAGGCGGCGGTCGCCCCGCGGGCGTTCAGCCTCGGCAAGGAGCAGGTGGACATCCCGTCCCGCGCCTTCCTCTCCGTGCCGGACATGGAGGGCGACGTCGAGCTGCTCATGACCTGCACCGACGCGGAGGGCTCGTGCGTGCTCGGCGTGGTGTGCGGCGGCGCCGCCGAGGTGCGCGAGGCGCGCCACGCCCACATGCAGCGCGGCGAGCTGCGCGACCTCTGGCGTCAGGCCGAGGGCCGCCAGGACCTCCGAGAGATCCCCTTCGTCGCCGGCCTCGCCCTCGCCGAGCGGTGGGTCACCGCGCCGCAGCACGCGCACGCCTGGCACCACTTCCTCGAGCACGTGCCGCCCGGCACGCTCATGGCGGCCCGCGTGCTCGATCCGGACGGCACGGCCACTCCGCCACAGCCCGAGTCTCCCGACTCGCTCGAGGGCTGGCTGGCGCCGTTGTCCCTGTTCCAGGGCGAGTCGGTCGAGGCCGCGGCGCGCCGCTTCGTCGAGCTGTTCCGCTCCGAGGTCGTCTTCGACGAGGACGCGCGCCGCGCGGAGGCCGACGCCCTCGTCGCCGACGCGGCCGACGCCATCCTCACCGACGACCGCCGCCCCGCATTCGTCGCCGCCTGCGGGTTGTGCGCCACCACGCTGCGTTGGCACGGCCGCCCGCTCGAGTCCACGCGCGTGCTCGAGGCCGCCGCCGCCGCCCAGGCCGGGGTGCCCGGGCGCGAGGTGTGGCCGGTGCTGAACACGGCGCGGCTCGCCGTCGCGGCCACCGCCTCGCGGCTCATGCAGCCCGAAGGCGCCGAGGCGGAGTAGGTCGGACAGCAAGATTTTATCGTGCTGCGATAATATTTCGTCGTATGACGATATCGAGGCGGGTATGCTTCGGGGGCTTGGAGCCCCCATGACTCAACCCGATTCTCCCGTCCGTCGCGCCGCTCGCCCCCTCGCCTTCGCCGGCTGGGCGCTCGTCGGCCTCGTCCTTCTCCACGTGGCGACCTCCATCGGCCGAAACGGCACCGCCGACGGCGCGTCGGTGGTCGCCGCGTTCGCGTTGGCGCTCCCGACGTTGACCCTCGTCGGCGCGCTGGTCGAGTTCGTCCGCTTCTTCGAGCGTGTCGGCGACGACGAGGTGTTCACCGAGCGCAACGTGCGGACGCTGCGCGCCGGCGGTCAGGGCCTCGTGCTCGCCGCGTTCATGAGCGTGGTCGTCGGCCCGAGCCTCGCGGCGTGGGTGGGCCCGGACGGCTTCCGCGGAGTCGTGTGGGCGTTCAACGACCTCGCGATCGGCGTTGGCGCGATGGGGTTCGCCATGGTGGGCATCGCGCTCGTGTTCCGCGAAGCCGTCCGGATCAAGCTCGACAACGACGCGATCGTCTGATGGCCTCCGACATCATCGTGCGCTTGGACGTCGTCCTCGCGCTCCGCAAGCGCCGCGCGAAGGAGGTCGCCGCCGAGATCGGCATGACCGAAGCGAACTTCTCGCTCCTCAAGTCCGGAAAGGTGAAGGGTGTGCGCTTCGACACCCTCGCGCGGCTCTGCGACGCGCTGGCCTGCACCCCGGGCGACCTGCTCGAGCTCGGACCGGGCGGCGGGTCGGCCGACTCCGGGGACTCCGGCGGGAGCTCGGGGAGCTGGTAGCGCTCAGCCGAGCGAGATCGCCCCCGTCGCGTCCCACGCGTCGATCCGAGCGGCCAGGAATCGACCTTCGGCGTGGATCGGCGCCAGCCGCCGGTGGGCCCGCAGGCGCGCGACGACCTCCGGCGCCGGACCCGACCGGGCGTAGAGGCCCACCGTCAGGTGCGGTCGGTACGCCGCCCACCGCTCCTCTCGGCCACGGAAGCCCGCGCGCAGGGCGGGGAGCGCGTCCGCGCGCACCTCGAGGAACGGGCCGCTCGTGAACGAATTCGCGCCTCCGACGACGATCGGCACGCGCATGCCCTCGGCGGGGTGTGGGGCGCGCGGCGCCTCGAACCCGTGGACCCAGACCGTCACGTGCGGCGCCTCGGCGCAGAAGGGCACGACGGCGTCACCGAGGGCGCGACGCACGGTGTCGACGCGCGCGGTCACGCGCGGATCGTCCACGGTCAGGAGCCACACGTGGTACCAGCGCCGCCCGGCGTGCCACGCCTCACGAGCGCCCGGGGTCGCCGTCAGCGTGCGGGCGGCGCCCGAAAATCGCGCCCACACCCTCCGAAAGCTCATCGAGGCCCGACCGGCGCGCCGTCGTCGGGCAGCTCGAGGGCCGCCCCCGCGACCCGGCCCCGGGCGTAGCCCCGCGGGTCGACGCGGAGCGCCCTGCCCCGCCGCAGGCCCAGTCGCTCGTCGACGAAGCGCTCGACGGCCGCCGCGCGCGCGGCGCGGGTGGGGAGGACGCGGACGAGCGCCTCGGGAGACACCTCCCCGAGCGCGTCCGCCTCGACCGTCGCGAGGCGCGACACGAGCGCGTCGGCGGCACCGATGCGGAAGGCGTCGTGCCACGCGCGCGGACGACCCGGACCGTGCGTGGCGGAGAGCCACTCGAGCGTCCGCACCGCCCACCCGTAGATCGCCGCGACCGCCGCGCGATCCTCCGCGCGCCCGGCGACGAGCAGCTCCTCTTCGCCCCCGATCCCGCGGGTGTACGCCACGCACCCGTTGGCGTGCGCAAGCCCGCAACCCAAGGCCACCCGCCACTTTCGAAGGCGGCGCGCGCGATCGAGCGGCGCGTCGCGCCCGTCGGTCACGGGGGCTTCCGCCTCGTCGGCCATGATGGCCTGCAGCCGGTGGCGCTCCACGAGGGCCTGGGCCGCCGCCGCCGCCGCCGCCGCCTCGTGCACGTTCGGGGACGTCGCCAGGGCGAGCAGCTTCCGGACGCGCGACAGGACGTCGCTCACGGCGCCGCCCCGGGGGCGAGGCCGAGGCGTCGGAGCTCCCGGGCCACGAAGCGCGTGTTCGCCTCGGCCGCCGGACCGTTCAGGTGCTCGTCGTCACGCCACACGTTCGGGGCGTCGGGCGGGGTCGGCGCCACGATCCACCCATCCGAGCGGCGCCGCGCCTGTTCGAGCAGCGGCTCGAGGCCGCGCAGGCGCGCCTCCTCGCGCGCTCGAATCACGCCGTGAACCGGCGCGAGGACGAACACGCACGGCACCCCCGCCTCTCGGCACATCGCCTGAGTCTCGAGGACGAACGTGTCTTCCAGCGTGGTGCCGATCACCGACTCCGACGGGTAGATCCCGGGGCGGATCGTTTGGCGGTCGGGCCGCTTCCGCGCCGCCCAGGACTGGCCGAAGACCCCCTCGAACGCCATGTCCAGCGCGACACGACCGTCGGAGCCGGCGGCGACGCCCGCCACGGCCGCCGCGAACGCGGAGAGCGTCGTGTCGCGCGCGCGCACGGCCCGCTCGCGCACGCCGGCGAACCCGCCGGGGGACCGGCTGTAGAGCTTCTGATCGACCACCGGCTCGTCGTCGGTGAGGTACGGCGCGACGAGCAGCGACCGCCGATCCGGTCCGAGGTCCGACGTGAGGAGCTCGACCCCGGTCACGTAGAACAGGATCACGTCCGGCCGCGACCGCGCGAGCACGACGTTCTTGACCACGACGTAGTAGGCCGGCATCGTGGCGGAGCCGAGGGAGATCACCCACACCGGAAGGTCGGGGATCCCGAGCTCCGCTCGGAGGGTCGGGACCAGGAAGTCGGTGCCGGCCTTGGAGTTGCCGAGGATGACGACGCGGGGGTCGGCCGGACCGTGAAGCGGGCGCACCTCCCGCCCTTCGGTGCGCGCGTCGCCCGCCCGGGTCGGCGCCAGCAGCGCCAGCCCGATCGCCGGCGGGATCGCGGCGAGGACGAGGGCCAGGAGGAGGCGGCGGGGCGAGGTCATTCGCCCACATCCCGCATGAACGCCTCGAACCCGAGCGCGCCCTCCGGCAGCGCCGCGTCCGGGGTCGGATCCCCGAGCCAGTCGAGCTCGTCGTTCGGGCCAGCGATGCATCCGTCGAGGGAGGTGGCGATGTACACGCGGATGCGCCCGGCCATGAGGTGTCTCGGAGGCCGGGAATGTAGCGTCGATCGTCACGGTGCGGGTCCGCCTCGCCTTGCGGACGCGGGGACCGAGGCTGTAGGCTCCCGGCGCGCGTCGAGGATGTTGCGTGAACAGGGAACAGAACCGGACCTTCATCGAGAAGACGGAGGCACTGGTGAAGCCGCGGGACGTCACCGCAATCAGCTTCCTGGGCGACTTCAATCGCATCCTGCCGCTGAAATGGCAGCAGGCGATGATGAAACGGGGCAGTCAGAAGGTCGAGTACATGGGCTTCGTGGTGGATCCCTACGCGTTCTTCGTGTCGTACGAGATCGCGGACCCAGCCGCTGCCGCCGGGCTGCTGCCTCCCGGCTACGAGCTCCTCCCCACCGCGCTGTTTGCCGACGACGAGAAGCGGCCCTGTTTCATCCTTGGCGCATTCACCGCCCGCACCTCCGCGTTCGCCGGGATGCGGCTCGAGGCCTACGTCATCGCGCGGCGACGCTCCGACGGTCAGCCGGCCTGGATCATCGTCGACTACACCACGAACACGAACACCTACGACCCCGCTCACGGATTCTCGGGCTACAACTCCGACCCCGGGGTGTTCAGCACCACCCCGCACGGCGAGCTCCTGTTGGAGGTCGGCAAGCGCGACAGCCCGCATCGACTCGCCCTCCGCGCCGATCTCCCCAAGGGCGCCTTCGCCGACCTCGACTACACGCTATGGGTCGAGGGGAACCTCGCGGTGGACTACGGCGGCCCCTTGCAGGACCCTTCCTCGAAGGTGTTCAGCCTGATCTTCGACCCCGCGCTGATGGAGCGCGCGTTGCGGCTGCCGCCCGAAGCGGTCGTGCTCCGTCACAACGGGTTCTTCCCCAACCTGATCGACGCCAGCAAGCCGCTGTCCTACGCCTGCTTTCCCTATGCCCAACACTACGTGATCAAGCAGGACGTGGAGGCCGGCCAAATCAAGACCGAGGCCGACCTCGAAGCCCGCGTGAGCGAGTTCTCGGCCGCGGGGAGCGTGCGCGGCATGCGCGGCGACGACATCAAGCGCCCGATCTTCCTTGGAATCCTGGGCTCGGCAGTGGTCACCTACACCGTCATCGGCGTGCTGGCGTTCCTGGCGTTTGGTTGAACCCGCGGGCGTGTGCACAGAGGTCCGGAGCCGGACGGCGGTGTCCTACTCGATCGCGTCCTGGGTGAACGACAGGTCGGCGTAGACGCGGTTCACGTACAGGGCGCCGCTCTCTTTATTCGCCGAGATCCAGGCCGCGGAGTTGTCGAACTCGAAGGGGTCGTCGCCGCGCGGGATGTGCAGCGGGGTGACCTCGCGGGCCTCGACGATGACCTCGCCCTCCGCGTCGAGCACGAGCCCTTGCGTGCCGTAGAACGTGCCCGCGAGGTCCCACTCCTCCCAGAGCACCACGTAGCGGCCGCAGGCGACCGACACGATCCGGGTGCGCTCGGCCTGGAGGCCGCTCTCCGCGGTGTACTCCGTCAGCCACTTCAGGTGGTTCGTGTACTCCGTCCCGTCGATCGCCGAGACCAGCTCGTCCGGCATGGCGGGATCGATGTGCTCGCCGCTCGCCGGGTCCTTCGTCTCGAAGTCGCGCCGCACGCGGACGAGACCGACGTTCTTCGGCCCGCCGCCGGCGAGATCCGTGGTGCTCTCCGTCGAGAACACCGCGAGGTAGCCGAAGTCGGGGTCCTCCTCGGGCGGGACGATCGCGAGGCCGCCGAGGCGGCTGTAGGTGTTGTTGTCGCCCGTCGTCCCCTTGATGTGGAGGATCGGGTACGAATTGCTGTCGGGCTCCACGCGCGCGATGACGATCTGCCGCGGGTAGGCGTCGCCGAGGTGCATCTCGACGAAGCCGGCGCCGTCGTAGTAGAGCCGCTGGTCGAAGGAGTGGCTCACCCAGATCGAGGCCGTGCGGGTGACGTCGCCGGTGGCGGCGTCGATCACGGTGGTGAGGGCCTTCTGGTGGCGCTGGGCGATGCTGGCGTCCCAGTCGGTGTTGATCCCGTGCACGATCTCCACCTTCCCGCCGCCCCACATCATGCGCGAGGTGGCGGCGACCATGGGGCTCATCACGAGCTCCGGCGCGGTGCCGGTCGCCTCGCGAGCCCGGTCGAGGTCGACGGTGTAGATCACCTCGCCGTCGCGACCGATCTTGTCGATGTGGACGATGTCGTCCCGGTACTCGCCAACCCCGGGGGTCTCGCTTCCGGCCAGCGCTTCGTCGACGCCCGTCGCCACGTACCGGTAGCCGTCGTCGTCGACCGCGAGGCCCATGACGCGGTCCAGCCCGTCCACGTCGAGGAGCTGGGTCACCGCGAACCGCTCCTGATCACGCTCGATGCGCACCAGCTTCGCGGGGGCGCCCTCGCCGTAGTCCTGAAGGAGCACGTCGATGCCGAAGGTGTCCGGCACCGCGACGATCTCGGGGGACTTGCCGTACGTCGACGAGGCCGGCCCGGCGTAGTCGTCCACTTCGAGGTCGAAGGGCACGAGCGCGCCCACGGGGCTCACCACGTCGGCGGCGAGGGGCGGCCAAAGGGACGTTTCGTCCGGGTCGCACTCGAGCTTGATGGCCATGCGCACCGGGGCGAGGCACCCGGCGGCGAGGAACACGGGGGCGAGGATCAGGGGTGTGAAGAGGGTCCGACGCATCGTCTCCAGATTAGCCGAGCGTGCCGGCGTCAGCGCGCTCAGAAGCGGAAGTAGATGAACGCGTCGGCGTCGCCGCGCGCCCAGAACACGAGGGCCGTCGCCACCGTCGAGACGAACCCCACGGCGGCGGGCGCGCGCGCCGCGCCGAGACGAGGCACGACGTACCGCTCCGCGAGCAGCCCGAGGACGAGCGTCGCGCCGCCCGCCGCGCCGACCCCGGCGACCACCGCCGCGACCACGCGCTCGTCGGGGCCGGCGTGCGCCAGCGGCGCCGCGAGGGCGCGCAGAAGCGCCCCCATGTCGTGCTGACGGAAGATCGCCCAACCGAACACGGTGAACATGTAGAAGACAGGCACGGTCACGACCCGCGGAAGCGCGCGGAGCAGCGGCCAGATCGGCCGGTAGACGACGACGAGCACGCCGTGGAACACCCCCCACGCCACGAAGTTCCACGACGCGCCGTGCCACAGGCCGCTCATCGCCATGGTCAGCACGGTCACCGCCGCCACACGCGCCGGGCCGCCACGGCCGCCGCCCAGGGGAATGTAAAGGTAGTCGCGAATCCAACTCGAGAAGCTGACGTGCCAACGCCGCCAGAGCTCTCCGGGGTGCGCCGCGAGGTACGGGTGGAGGAAGTTCGGCGACAAGGAGAAGCCGAGGATCCGCGCCGCGCCGCGCGCCATGTCGGTGTACCCGGAGAAGTCCGCGAGGATCTGCACCGAGAAGGCCGACGCGCCCGCGAGGGTCAGCAGCAGGCCGGGGTCGTCCAATCCGAACAAGCGATCGACGTACACCGCCACGTTGTCGGCGATGACACACTTCTTCGCCGCGCCCCACGCGATCAGCACGAGCCCCCTCCCCGCGTCCTCGAGCCGCAGGGTCCGGGGCGTGACGACCTGGGCGAGGAGGTCCTTCGCGCGCTCGATCGGCCCGGCGACGAGCTGCGGGAAGAAGCTGACGAACACGAGGTAGTCCGCCAGGCTTCGACACGCCCGCAGGTCCCCGCGGTACACGTCGATGGCGTAGCTCATGGACTGAAAGGTGTAGAACGAGATGCCGGCCGGGAGCACCACCTCCGCGAGAGGGACGTCGACGCCCAGGAGGCGCAGGTTCTCCGTCGCGAACCCGACGTACTTGAACCACCCGAGCAGGCCGAGGTTCGCGGCGAGGCTCGCGACGAGCAGCGGGCCCTTTCGTTCTGGCCAACGCTCCATGCCGATCGCCGCGGCCCAGTCGACCGAGGCCGACGCCGCGAGCAGGACGACCCACGAGGGGTGCGCCCACCCGTAGAACACCGCGCTCGCCACCAACAACACGAGGTTGCGGAGACGGTGGCCGGCGGGCGCGTACAGCGCGAGGACGACCAGGAAGAACACCGGGAACACCGGGTCGACGAAGGTCATCGGTTCACGCGGTCAGTACCCGATCGTCCCGCGTCCGAGCGCCAATTCGAGGCCGCGCACCGCGTGGGCCGCGTCACCGACGACGTCGAGGTAGAGCTGCTCGTCCTTTGCGCGCAAGGCGCCGAGCTCGCCGAACACCTTGGCCTTCTCGAGGTCGTTCACGGTGGCGACGAGGTTCTGCGCCGCGCCCTCGATGAGGTGGAGCTGCGCTTCGTCCGGGGTGAAGAACCCCATGGCCTGGAGCTTCGACACCGTCTCCAACCAGTGCCCGAGCACCTTCATGCGTTGGACGAGCAGGCGCACCCGGTGCTGGCGGTGCTGTTCGATCGCGGCGTCGACGATGTCGAGCTCGATGGGCATCCGGTACATCGCCAGCCCCACCTGCTCCTCGATGACCGCCCGGGCCCGTGGGCCGCCGTAGCCGCGGGCGACGGCGTAGCTCGCGCCCTGCAGGAGGTGCGCGCCGCCGCACGTGTACGAGAACAAGGCTTGTCCCTTCCGCTCGAAGCGCTCCTTGCGCGTCATGTGTCCGGTGAGGAACGCGCTCTCCTTCTGCAGCACCGCGACCGTGAACGTCGCCACGTCCTCGAGCGCCATCTCCGTGCCGTCCGCCGCCGTCCAACGGAGGTCCGGCGGCGCCCACGCCGCGAGGGCCTGCAAGGCCCACGGCAGGTCGTTCGGCCCGTCGAAGCTCGCGTGGTTGGTGGCGGGCACGAGGTGGGTCTTCAAGACCGTCCACCGGTAGAGGTCCGCGAGGGGGACCGGCGTCGGCGCCGCGCCGGGCGACATCGACACGCTCATGGTGTCGTCGGGCGAATAGCCCGCTTCGGTGAGGTTCTTGAGGATGAGGTCGGTGTGCGGCTCGATGCGGATGGCGCCGCGCGACGCCGGAAAGCCGACCCCGGTGAACGGCCCGGCGGTCCGCGGCTCGGCGAAGGTGGCGAACACGTGCGGCACGGCTTCGCGGCCATCGGTCAGGCGGAACTCCGTGCCACGGGCGAGCACGCCGTGCGCGATCGCCCAGGGATTGTCGGGGTCGGCGCCGTGCGACTCGACGACCTTGCCGAGCGTCGAAAGCGCGGCGTCGTACGCGGGGTTGGGCGGGATGGCCCGCGCCACGGCCGCGTTGCGGGCCGGCGCGACGGGCACGAGCTGCCGTATGTCCGCGGCCGTCCAGACGCGTGGCCCGGCGACCGCGGTCGGAGCGGGCGGCGGCGCGGGGGGCGCGATCGGCTCCGGCTCGCCGCCGCAGCCGAACAGGGCGACCGCAGCCAGCAGGAAAGGCCCGTTCACTCCGCCGCACCCTCCGCCGCACCCTCCGCGGCCGTGGCCTCGGCTTCGTCCGCGAGCTCCTGTTCGTGGCGCTGCAAGGCGTCGACGCGCACGATCCGGTCGCGGTCGGTGTACCACACCATGCCCTGCGACACGGCGAAGCGCGGGCGGATCAGCTCGATGTCGCTGACGCGGACCTTCCAGTCGAGCTTGCCCGGCTTCTTGAAGTTGAACACCCACCCGGTGTCGGTCATCGCCCACAGCCGGCCGGTCTCGTCGACCGTCAGGTCGGTGTCTTCGAAGCCCTCGCCGAGCGTGGCGCCGTCGGTCACCTGCCCGTAGCGGAAGCCGTCGGTGTTGTACGCGACGATGAGTTTGCCGAAGGTCATGTACAGGCGGCCGTCCTTGCCGACCTCGACGGCGTTGGGGGTCCCGTCCTTGACCTCCCAACGCCACAGCTCCTGCCCGTCCTGCTTGCCGTCGAGCGCGTACGCGACCGCGGTGTCGCCGACGAACGCCACGAGCGCCTTCTTCTTGGGCAGCCACGCGAGGTAGCCCTCGCCGCCGACGTTGTCCTGCATCTCGTCGTCCACGCGGACCTTCCACCCGATCTGCGGCGAGCCGTCCGGCATGAACACCTGCACGCGCCCGCGCGCGTCGAGCACCGCGAACCGATCGTCCTCCTTGCCGGGGATCAACACGACGTCGACGGGGTTGACGAACTGGCCCGTCTCTTCGCCGGCGTTGGAGCCCGCCGCGTACCAGGTGCGCCGCCCGTCGAACCACGCCTGCGACACGTCCTTCGGCGCGCCCCACTGCTTGTCGGTGATGCCGTCCTGGGTGAAGCGCTGCAGCCGGTTGTTGCCGGTGTCGACCACGTAGATCTGGCCGAACCGGTCGACCTCGAGCGGGAGGGGCTCGCCGAACGAGCGCAGCGCGCCGACCTCCCAGCCGCTCTCGCCCCACGCCTTGATGTTGCGGCGCCCGCCGCTCTTCAGGTCGGCGTAGGCGTAGAAGTATTCGATGTCGGAGCGGACCTTCTTCTGCTCCTTGCCGAGCGCGCGCAGCGCGGCCATCTCCAGGCCCGGGATGCCGTTCGGGTCCTTCAGCTTGAGCAGGGCCTCCATCGCCTTGGGGTCCGACACGAGCCCCGCCGCCCGGTAGCCTTCGGGCACCAGGGAGCCGACCTTCTTGCGGAGATACGGCGCGCCCTCGCCGGCCGCCGCCATCAGGAACCCGAGCCCCGTGTCCTCGTCGTCGTCGGCGCGGTGCGCGTCGAAGGCGGCGACGACCTCGGCCTCGTGCTTGACCTGGAGCTTCTCGCCCTCCTTGCCGGTGCGCCACGCGTCGACCTTCCCGACGGCGCGCGCGCGCTCCCCCTCGGTGAAGTTGATCGCGACCTCGGCGACGTGGAGGTCGTCGAACACCGAGCCCTCGTACGCCTCGACGACCTCGATGCGGATCTTCTTGCCGGTCACGCTCACCGGGAGGTCCCACCGCTGCATCTCGTCGAGCAGGCGGTGCGGCAGCATCGTCTTGACCCCCTCGTCGATGCGCTCCTTCTCGCCCTGCGCCACGCCGTCGACGAAGACGCGGATGACCTTCGGACGCCCGTACTCACGGAAAGAGCGCTTGCCTTCGGCGAGGTTGCCCGGCCACACGCTGATCGACTCGATCGCCGTGGCGCTCGGGAGCTCGAACTCCCACCAGGTCCCCTCACCCGACCCCGGCTCGCCCTCGGCCCAGCTCGTGGACAGGAGTCCGTCGAGCGCCAGGTCGGACGGGTGTTTACCGGCTTCGGACGTGCCGGCGCTGGACGCGGCGCTGCGGGCGTACGCGAGCGAGGCGAGGAGGAGCAGGCTCAGCATGGGTCGTCTCCAGCCGGCGGACGTATGCCGGTACACGCCTCCGTCAAACCGCGGAGCCCCCCGCTCCGTCCGTCGGACGTCAACAGGACGTCAGGACCGGTGGGACGGAATAGGAACCGACCATGAACGCGCCGCACGTCCTGACGCTCGCGTCGGTCCTCGGGTGCGCCCCGTCGGCCGAGGACTCCCCGACCGCCGCGGCGGCGCCGGCCGAGGCGTCCGCCGCGCTGGAGGCCCCGACGCCGCCTCCGGTGGCCGCTCCGCCCCCAAAGCCGGGCGGGACGCCGATCGTGGCCGACCTCCACATCGACACGCCGACGCAGCTCCTGCGGCGCGGCGTCGGGCTCGACGCCCCCGAGCTCGAGTCGGGCCTGGGCGCGATGCGGGCGGGCGGCACGAACCTCGCGATGATGGTGCTCTGGCCGCCGAAGGCGCCGGGAGACGCCGTGGTCGCGTCCCTCCTCGAGCGGATGGAGGCGGAGGACGCGCGGCTCGACGCCGTCGCGCTCGCGCGCTCCCCCGCGGAGGCGCGCCGCGTCGTGGCCGACGGGCGCGTCGCGTTCGCGTACGCGATGGAGGGCGCGCACGGCCTCGACGCGGCGGGGGTGGAGGGCCTCGCGCCGCTCCAGGCGCGCGGCCTGGCGATGATCGGCGTCACGTGGAGCTTCTCGAACACCTGGGGTGGAAGCTCCAAGGACGAGGGCGGCGGCCTCACGGAGCGCGGCCGGGCGCTGGTGACCGAGGCGAACCGCCTCGGCGTCGTGCTCGACGTGAGCCACGCGTCGCGCGCCACCACCCTCGACATCTGCCGCCTCTCCTCGGCGCCCGTGGTCGCCTCGCACAGCGACGCCGCGGCGGTGCACGGCAACCCGCGCAACCTCGACGACGAGGAGATCGCCTGCGTGTGCGAGAAGGGCGGCGTCATCGGGCTCAACTTCCACGCGCCGTTCGTGGGCCCCGGCGCCGGGGCCACAACGCTGGGGGAACACGCCGATCACCTCGCGAAGGTGGGCGGGCGCGGCTGTGTGGCGCTCGGCTCCGACTTCGACGGGATGATCACGCCGCCCCCCGACCTCCGCACCGCCGCGTCGCTCGACGTCCTGTGGACGGAGCTCGCCCGACGCGGCTGGAGCCCCACGGAGATCGCGGGGGTGAAGGGCGAAAACTTCATGCGGGTGTGGGAGCGGGCGACCGCGGGGGTGGCCGAGTAGCCGGCCTCAGGGCGTCGGCGCGCCGTCGCTCAGGTTCGGCCCGAGGGCCAACGCGACCTGCACCGGCTCGAAGTTGTGCGGGTCCCAGTGCAGGCGGCACCGCGCCTCGTAGGCGTCGGACTCGCCGACGAGGAACCGCGCGTCGCGGTTGACGACGCGCTGGGAACGGTCCGCGGGGTTGCCGCAGACGACGCAGATCGCGAGGTTCTTCGTGATGTATTCCGCGACCGCGAGGAGGTGCGGCATCGGCTCGAACGGGCGGCCGAGGTAGTCCATGTCGAGCCCGGCCACGATGACGCGCTTTCCGGCGTTGGCGAGCTGCTCACACACGGAGGGGAGGTCGGGGCCGAGGAACTGCCCTTCGTCGATGCCCACCACCGCGGCGTCGCCGACCCGGGCGAGGATGTCGAGCGCCGTGTCGACCTGGATGCTCCGGAGGCGCTGCCCGCTGTGCGACCCGAGGCTGTCCTCGGCGTACCGGGCGTCGATCGTCGGCTTGAACACGACCACCACCTGGCGCGCGTACTGCGCGCGACGCACCCGGCGGATCAGCTCTTCGGTCTTGCCGGAGAACATGCACCCGACGATCACCTCGATCCATCCGATGTTCTGTGGCAGCAGCTGCGGGTGCATCAGAGGTCGACCGTGGCGAGGTGCGTCGTCCAGCGGAGGACGTGCCCGTCGGGATCATCCGCGGAGCGGGCCACGGGCGCGAGCGCCGGCGCGCCGAACGCGGCCCCGGCGAGGGGCGTCGCCGCCCACGGGTTGACGAAGGCCCGCGCGCGCACGCGGGACGCCGAGACCGGCTCCCGATCGACGAGCAGGACGCCACCGAGGAAGGCGTACTGCGGATCGCGGAACACACACGGCCCGGTGGCGCCTCCCACCTCGATCTCCGGGGGGCCGTCCCCGAAGCTCATGCGGCGCGGCCGTCCGTAGAGGAAGTCACGGACCCACCCGTCGGTGATGGCCCAGGCCTGGTCGGAGACACACACCAGCACCACGGGGACGTCGCGCGGGCCGGCCGCGGCGATGCGATCGAGCTCCTGCACGACGCGCGGCTCGACCACCTCCAGGGTGCGGTGCGCGACGAACGGCCCCATGACCGAGGCGAGCGCGGTGGCGCGCCCGCGGGCGCGCTCGCCCGTGAGGCAGAACTCGAGCGAGATGTGCTCGTCGTCGTAGGCGGCGTAGCGCCCGTCCCAGTGCCCCGCCTGGACCTGTTGCAGCCACATCTCGACGGCGCGCCGCACGGGCTCAGGGTCGAAGTCGTGCGGGAGCCACCGGCGGATCAGCGCCACGAAACGAGGCTTTCCGGCCACCCGGGACAGCGCGTCCGCGAGTCGGGCGCGGGTGTCCTCTTCGCCGCCCGGGCGCGTCTGGTGAAGGAACGCGAGGACCGCCGCGTGCGCGACGGCGCCGTCGGCCCCGGCGAGGGCGATGCGGGCGCCAGGGCGGACCAGGCCGCTCGGCGTCCACCCGCCGCGCTCGAGCACGGAGAGCGCCGCCACTTCGGCGAAACCCTGAAAAAACCGACGATTGTCGAGCGATGCGAGGAGACCGACCACGCGCTCCCGAACGCCGTCGGCGAGGCCGCGCACGCGCCGCTCGAGCGACGCGCGCACCTCGGCGCCATCGGGCGCGCACACCTGCTTCAAGTAGCTGTGCCCGGCTCCGGGGAGCCGCGCCAGGTCGTCGAGCAGCCGGTCGGGAAAGAGCTCCATCACGTCCGGGGGTTGCGGGGACCGCGGCGTCTATCGCAGGAACTCGAGAACGGCAACCCGGCGTGGCGGGACCGTCAGAAGGCGTCGGGGTCCGTCGGGTCGGCCCCGACCCCGTACGCCTCGTTGACGTAGGAGACTCCGGTCTCCACGTCGATCTCCACCACCTGCCACGCCGTGGCCACCGCGGTCGGATCGATCGTGTAGTAGCGGGGGTAGTCCTCTCCCCACCACACCTGGAGCACCGCCCCGCTCGCGGCGAGGTCCAGATTCTCGGCATCTGACCAGTTGTCCGCGTCGAACACCGTCAGACGGAGCTCGCCACGGCCGGGGTCGGTGAGGGTGACCGTCTCCGGGCCGCGCCCGTCGGCGTCGGCGAGGACGAGCACCGCCTCGGCGTCGACGTCGTCGCGCGTGGGGTGCCGCGGCGCGCCGCTCCAGACGTGGAATCGGCCGTTGCCGTCCGCGCCGGCCTGACCTCCCCGGAGCGGCCCGGTGAGGTGGAGATCGAGGTTGGTCGGGGAGTCTCCCCAGAGCACCGTGGCGACGAGCGCGCCCGGCGCGGTCTCCTGGGCGACGGCGCCGGTGGAGGAGCCCCCCTGCTCGAGGAACATCGCGGGAAAGCGCGCGGCGCCCCATCCGTCGGCGGCGGCGACCGACACCGTGTGGGCCCCTGGCCGATCGACCGTCGCCGCATACCGCCCCTCGGCGTCCGTCACCGCGGTGGCGACCGCGGGGGCGCCGATCGGCGCGTTCCACCCATGTTGTACCGTCAGGGCGGCCCCGCCGACCGGGAGGCCCGTGGCGGCGTCGACCACGCGGCCGGCCACGGTCGCGGTCGACGCCGCGGGCGCGAGCTGGATCGCCGAGAGCCGGCGCGCGGTGGTGTCCCAGGTCTGCCCAGGGCCGGCGGAGAGGCTGGTCACGCGCGGGGCGGCGAGGTTGAGATCGAAGGTGGCGCGGCCCTCGGCGTAGCCGTCGGCGCGGGCGAACGCGACGAGCTGGTTGCCGGCGAGCGCGTCGCCGAGGATCGGCAGGGTCCACGCGCCGTCGGGGCCGGTCGTGGTGACGGCGACGGGGGCCCCGTCGGGCGCGAACAGCGCCACCTCCGCGGCGTCGAGCGGCGCGCCGTCCGCCGCCACGACCCGGCCCTCGACCACGACGAACCAACCGTCGACCGGGGTGTCGGCACAGGCGAGCAGGAGGGGCAGCGGCGCGATCATCGGCGGCGGAGGAGTAGCATGGCGAGCAGGAGCGCGGCCGCGGACGGCGCGCGAACGCCCGCACACCCGCACCCGGGGTCCGGCGGGGCCCCGAGGCGCGCCTCGCCCCAGCCGAACTGCACGTCCGGCCCGGGAACCCCGAGATCCGCGGCCCCGGTCACGAGCACCGCGGTCGCGTCTTCGGGGTGGCGCCGACGACGCGCGGCGTCGATGACGAGCGCCGCCGCTCCGGCCACGTGAGGGGCCGCCGCGGAGGACCCGAGGAACGCGGAGGCGCCCAGCGTCACGGTCGACACCCCCGACGCGGCGACCAGGTCCGGCTTCAGGCGGCCGTCGTCGGTCGGGCCGCGGCTCGCCCACACGGGCGCTTCCCCGCTGACGACGTCGATCGCGCCCACGGAGATCGCGCGCGCGGCGTCGGCGGGGAGCGTGAGCGTGCCGTCGGTGTCGGCGCCGAGCTCCAGGCCGTACGGGGAGTAGAGCCAGGCGCGCAGGCCCTCGAGCTGAGCGCGGCGATCCGGCGCGCGGACGTGCGCGGTGGCGGGCGCGACGCAGTCCCCCGCGGCGACGCGCTCGTAGGGGCGGCCCTCGCCGTCCTGCCAGTCCGTCGAGCTCCCGCAGGCGACGCCGTCTGCTCCGATCACGTACAGATCGAGGTCCTCCCTCGCCTCTCCGAAAGGCTCGGACCAGCGCAGGCTGACGTCGACCCACCCCCCCGCCAGGTCGACGGGCACCCCGTCGACGCCGTCGAGCGCCACCGCTTCGCCGTCGTCGACCCAGCTCAACGGGCCGATCCGGTACTTGTCGGCTTCGTTCCCCGCCGCCGCGACGTACGCCACGCCGGCGTCGACGGCGGCGTCCACGGCCACGCTCATCGGGCTCGTCCCGTCGGCGTGCCACACGTTGTCGAAGCCGATCGAGGCGTTCACCACGTCGACCCGCGCGTCCACGAGCGACCCGAGCGCGTCCACGAATTCCACGTCGGTGACGAACGTGACGAGCGCGAGCGCCGCGCCGGGCGCGAGGTCCGCGATGACCTCGGCGACCGCCGTCCCGTGGCGGCTCGCCCCCGGCGCGCGGGACACGTCCAGGGTCCAACCGCCGGGCAGCTCGTCCTCGCGGTCCTCGACGCCACCGAAGCCGACGTCGAGGACGCCGACGGTCACGCCCGCCCCGTCCGTCCCGGCGGGCGCCCACGCAGCCTCGGAGAAGACGCGTGCTTCCCCCTCGCTGACGATCGACTTCGCCGAGGCGCGCCACGGCGCGCGCACACGGCCGCCGCCCGCGACGAGCGCCCCGGCCAGGCGGAGCGACTCGGCGGGCACGGACACCTGGACGCCGTGCGGCGCCGCCGCGTGCACCGTCCACGCGCGCGCGCGCGCGACCGGACCGACCACCGACCACGGCGCCTCGATCACCACCTCGACCCACCCCGCGTCCTCGCCCTTCTCCGCCGCCAACGCCCGCGCGCGCGTCGGCGAGTCGAGCGCGGCCAACGCCGGGTCCGACGGGCGCGGGGCCGCCGCGGCGAGCGGGACCCCCGTCGAGGCGGCTATGGCGAGCGCGATGATCCTCTTCGAGAGCGACGCGCTCGAGGTCGCCGAAGCGCTCGTCGGGTGCGAGCTTGCGGCGAATGGCGTGCGCGTGCGGATCACGGAGGTGGAAGCGTATCGGTGGCCCGGCGACACCGCCAACCACGCGCGCGCCGGCCGCACCGCCCGCAACGCGCCGATGTGGGGCCCCCCCGGACACCTCTACGTCTACCTCTGCTACGGGCTCCACCACATGCTCAACCTCGTGACGAACGCCGAGGGACAGGCCGCGGCGGTGCTCATCCGCGCGGCCGAGCCCGTCGACGGCCTCGCCCTGATCGAGGCGAGGCGGGGCGGGGCGCGAGGCCCCGCCCTCTTGACCGGGCCGGGCCGCGTGGCGGCCGGGTTGGGGCTCCGCGTCGCCCACTCCGGCGAGCCGATCGGCCGCACGGTCGAGCTCGGCGCCCGGCCGTCGACCCCCCGGCTCGCGCGCGGCCCGCGCATCGGCATCGACTACGCCGCCCCCGAGCACCGCGCGGCGCCCTGGCGCGTCGCCGACGCCGACTCGCGATGGGTGGCGCGGCGCCGGGAGCTCGTGCCCGACGCCCCCTGACTACGGGAGCGCCGCCACGACCGCCGACGCGAGCCGATCGACCGCCAGCGGGTCGGCGCCCGCGCCCGCGAAGCAGAGCGACACGCCCCCCGCGTGGCCCGCCAGGGAGACGAACACCGGGCTCCCCGGGTTGGCCGGAGGGATCCAGAACAGGCCGCGCCCCCGGAAATCCCCGTGGTCGAACACCGACGCGTCCTGGCGCCCCAGGTTGGACACCGACGCGGAGACCACGCCGCGCCCGCGCCGCGCCTCACCGCGTGCGGCCGCGGCGCCGAGGACCCCCAACACCGCGAGGGGCACGTGACGCACCCCGTCCGCGGCGCGCAGGGCGCCCTTCGCCTCCTCCAGCCTGGCCTCCAGGGCGGCGCGGACCGCGTCCGGTCGGGCGTCGGGCGTGACGTCGAGGCGCACGAAGCCGCTCAGGTTCGCGGCCACGCGCGGCTCCGAGAGGTGCCGCCGCAGGTCGACCGGCACCGACAGGCGCACCCGCGCGCCAGCCGAGCGCGCAAGCGCGACGAGCACCCGCGGCAGCGGTCGCGGGCCGGACGGGATGTCGATCCGCCTCCAACGCCGATGCTCTCCCCACGCGATCAGCGCCGGCGCGTCCGGGGGCGGCGCGCGCTCGGCCGCGCCGCCGAGGGCATCGTCGACCCCGGCGAAGGCCGCCCCGCGCGGAGGGGCCCCACGGAGGATCGCCGCGAGGTCCTCCGCCATCGCCCATGCGGCGCGCCCGTCGAACGCCGCGTGGTGCGTGCGGAGCACCACGGCGTCGCGCGTGAGCACGACCTCGACGATCGGCCCCCGGCGCGGGTCGAGCGGGCGCGAGAGCGCGCGGTCGATCGCCGTCTCGGGCGCGGCGAGCGCCCCCGCTTCCCACGACGACGCCGCGTCCACGACGATCAGCGGCGGTTCGACGCCGTCGGCCACCCACCGCGTGAAGCCCAACACGCCGCGGAGCCGGGCGCGCGCCGCCGGCCACGCGCCCCCCAACACGGCGACGGCCCGACGCCACGCGTCGACGTCCGGCGTCCCCTCCCCGTGCACGACCAGCTGGTTCACGAACGGCGGCCAGAGGGCGTCGGCGACGAGCCAGATGCGCTCCAGGCCGGTCACCCGGCGCGAGGGGGTGTGGACGAGCGCGGCGTTCACTGCGATGGGGTGGGCGGCGTCACGCATTGGCGCGTATCGTGTCGAGCGTTCACCGTGGCGGGGCATCGAGCGGAGACCGGATCCGGTGCTGCGCTGCTCCACCTCGATAGGCCCTGCCGCTTGGGAGGATTCGGATGGTCTGGCTGGTCGCGATGGCGTGGGGCGCGGAGGGGATGTGGCTAGCAGTCCCGCCAGCGCCGGGCCGGATTGGGCAAACGTGGCGAAGAGGTTCGGCGCGCGGCCGAACGCCGCGCGGAGGGCGGCGAGCGAGGGGCGGGCGGACTCGGGGGCGGTTTCGGCGGTCAAGGCTTCGATGCGGGCCATGGTGGGACTCCCTATTCATGCACCACACACGTACCAGAGCACGCATCAGCATAGCTTTCATGCTAAAACCGCATCGGTCGGAGGGGGCATGAGCGATCGAATGCGCGATCTCCGTTGGTTCGTCGCGGTCATCGAGGCCGGGGGCTTCTCACGGGCCGCCCAACGGCTCGGCGTGCCGCAGAGCGCCGTGAGCCGCGCGGTGCAGGGGCTCGAAGAATCGTTCGGCGCCTCTCTGTTGACACGAACGACGCGAAGGGTCGCACCCACGGAGGCGGGCTCGGCGCTGCACGAACGGGCGGCGCACCTGTTGCGCTACATGGAGGAGACGGAAGAGATCGTCTCCAATCGCCAGATCTTGCCCCGCGGCCTGGTGCGGCTCTCGCTCCCCGTGAACTATGGTCGGCACAAGGTCTTACCGACGTTGCCGGCGCTGATCGCGCGGTATCCGGAGCTCGAGCTCGAGGTGCACTTCCAGGACCGCAGCGTGGACCTTCTCGAAGATCGGGTCGACGTCGCCGTTCGCGTGGGGTCCGAGGCCACCGCGGGGACGGTGAGCAGCGCGCTCGGCGCGACCGTCCGCCGCATCGTGGCGTCGCCCGACTGGATCGCGCGGCACGGCGCCCCCTCGACCGAGGCGGAGCTCGCGGAGCGCCCGTTCGTGCGTTTCCGGCGCGGTGACGAGCCCCCCGCCTTGTGGCTCGGGGGCCCCGGGGGGCCGCGGCGGCTGGTGGTGGGCGGCCCCGCCTCGTTGGCGGATCTGGACGCCGTGATGGCGCTCGCGCTCGCGGGGGTCGGCGCCGCGCAGCTTCCCTGCTTCCTCGTCGAGCGGGCGATGGCCGCCGGGGCGCTCCTGCCCATCGCGACCGCGCTGTGGCCCGCCGCGACCCCCGTTCGTGTGCTGTGGCGAGAAGGGTCTCGCCCGGCGCGGGTGCGCGCCGTCGTCGACCATCTGCGGGCCGCCGCCCAGCTCCCGTGAACGGCCCCGAGGACGCGCGGACGATCCTGGATCGTCACGAGGCGATCGACGCGATGGCGGCCGCGATCGGGCTGGAGGAACGGCTGGAGCAGCGGACCCCGTAGGGGCGCCCAGCGCGAGGGCGTGTCACGCGCGGCCCAGCTCCGCGTCCTCGAGGAGGCGGTCGATCCAGACCAGGCCGGCTTCGGGGCCGCGCAGCATGGACTCTGCCACGGCGGCGTTCATGCGCACCACCGGGGTTGGGAGGTGGGTGAGCAAGGCGGCGTACAGGCCCACGATTTGCGCCCAATTCGTCTCCGCGGCGGTCGGCGCGCGGGCGTGGAGCACCGCGGGGCACCAGCCCGGCGAGGAGCGCGGCGAGCCGCTCCGCCTCCGCCGCGAGCGCCAGCCGCCGATGGGTGAAGCCATGATGAAACACGAGGTAGACCGTGCCGAGCACCCCGGCCAGGGCGATCCAGTACGGCGTGGCCGGCAACGGCTCCGGGACGAAGAACGCGTCGTCGCAGGTGTCGGCCAAGCCGCAGCTGCTCTGATCGTCCGCCGGGCGCGGCGCGGCGCTACTCGACGATCAGCGCCGCGCTGGCGCCGCCCGCCCACACCGTGTAGCTGCCGGCTGGGACGCCGGTGATGTCGTACCCCATCGAGTAGGGGCAGACGCAGTCGCAGGGTTCCCCCACTTCGGCGTAGGCCACGTCGATCCGTTCGGCGCCCAGCGTGGCCGTGGCCTCGAAGTCGAGGCAACACGAGGCCATGAAGTTGGTGTGGATCACGTGGACGAGGCCTCCGCCCATGTCCGCGACGTTCAGGCCATCGGGTCCCGCCGCCGTGTCCGCCACGGCCCGGTCGGCGCACACGGCCTCGACCGCCGAACAGGTGAGCTCGGGCGTGGATGTCGCGGACTCCGAGGGGGTGCAGGCGGTGAGGACGGTCAGGACGAGGAGGATGAGGGCCTGAGACATGGTGCGCTCCGTGGGGCAGGTGGACAAGCAATATCCGGGCCGCGCCCATGACCGCGCCCCGTCGGGCGACCCGCTGCGGAGTTCGACCGGCGGCGACGTCTGGGCTGCGAACTGAAGAAGTTGCGCGATGGCGCCGGCCACGCCGGGCGCCGCGAACGAGGTCCGTCGGCGAGTGGACCCGCGCCGGAGTAATGCGTCGGTCCGCGCGGGGAGGCCACCCACGCGCCGACCTTGATCACGCGCCGCCTCGGCCGCCAGGCGCTGAAGTCGTCAGACACGGGCGGCCGGAGAGAGATCGACTACCAACCCGAACGGTCCATCCATACGTCGGCAAGCGCGGCTCTCTTGCGAGATATTCGATGAACGCGACGAGTCGATGGTCCAACGAGTCGTCTCGAAGCCCACAACTCGATCAGGACGTAGGGTGCGCCTCATGAACTCGACGAAGCCCACACACTCGGTCGTAATGGTCGTGGGCGCCTCCGGCGGGATCGGGTCGGCGCTGTGCCGTCGCCTGTCCGCCCGAGGCGCCCAGCTCGTCATCGCCGGCCGCGACGAGGCGAAGCTCGCCGCGCTGGCCGCCGACGTCGGCGGTGACATCGCGCGGCTCGACGCCCGCGACTTCGACGCTGTGCGCGAGACGGTGAAGGGCATCGTCGAACGGCACGGGCGACTCGATGGCGCGGTGAACTTGGCCGGTTCGATCCTGCTCAAGCCTGCCCACTCCACCTCGGCGGACGACTGGGGAAACGTCATCGCCACCAATCTGCAGACGGCGTTCGCTGTCGTGCGCGCGGCGGCTCCCGCGATGGGTCTGACGGGCGGCGGGTCCATCGTCCTTCTGTCGTCGGCGGCGGCCCGCCTCGGCCTCGCCAACCACGACGCGATCGCCGCTGCCAAGGCGGGCATCGAAGGACTGACGCGCTCGGCGGCCGCGACCTACGCCTCGCGTGGCGTGCGCGTCAACGCCGTGGCCCCCGGGTTGGTTCGCACCCCCCTCGCCGCGCGCATCGTCGACAACGAGGCCTCGCTGAAGGCGTCCGAGGCCATGCATGCCCTTGGTCGCATCGGTGAGCCCGACGACGTCGCGAGCCTCGTCGACTACTTGTTGGACCCGGGGCACGCGTGGATCACCGGCCAGGTCTACGGGGTCGACGGCGGACTCGGCACTGTCCGGGCACGGTGACGTGGACCTCTCGACGTTCGCGTTCGTCGGGCAGCTCGCGACCACCCTCCCACTCGTTGGCTTGATCTGGCTCGTACAGGTGGTGTCCTACCCGCTCTTCGCCCGCGTGGGGCAACCCGATTTTCCCGCCTACCACGAGGCCCACTCGCGACTCATCACGTACGTGGTCGCGCCCCTCATGCTGGGGGAGATCACATGCGCGACGCTGTGGATCGTCCAGTCGCCCCACGTGGCGCCCCGATCGGCGGTGTGGGCCGGCGCCCTGCTGGCCGCCGCGCCGTGGGCCGTGACGATGTTCATCTCCGTCCCCCAGCATGCCAGGCTCGCCCGTGGTTTCGACACCCGCGCTCACCACGTGCTGGTCGCGACCAACTGGATGCGGACCGCGCTGTGGACGGCGCGCGCCGCGATGCTGCTGTGGCTGGTCGCGGAACTCGCGAGCACGACGCGCGCCCGCTCGGATGACGCCGAGCCCGTCGGGGCTCACCAAGGAGGCGCTGGTGAAGCCGAGGGACACCCCCGCGGCCAGCGGCGCGTGCTCGGGGTCGCCCACGGCCGCTCCCGCAACACCGCCGACAAGCATGGGCGGTAGACTCTCGTCATGCCTTCACCAACAACGAGCGCTGCCCGGCCCGCATGGGTGACATCCATCGTGGCGGCGGTCGCAACCCTCGCGGCCTGCGCTTCCCCGCAGCCCGTCGGCGACGACGCCGAAGAACCAACACAAGAGCCGGCGTTCATCGTCGACGAACAGCGGATTGGCGACCCGGACGCCGGCTACTTCAGCCTGGAGATCTCGCCCGACATGCGCTTTGTCGTGTGGCAGGAGATTCTCACCGACGCGGGCGGGGTGACTCCTGGTCCCGTGTGGAGCTGTGGCATCGACCCGCTGACCGCCGAGCTTCTTCCGTCGGATGGACGTGGATTTCGCGTCGACGACATTCCGAGCACGTCGGCGCCGCAGTGGGGAGAAGACGAACGTGGGGCCTTCTTCGTCACCATCGATGCCGGCGGCGAGATCCTGCTGGTGCGACCCACCGCCTCCGACGCCGCGACGGTCGAGCGGCTCACGACCCCGGCCGACCCGGAGCGCTTCTACCCGTATCCGACGCGCGACCCCGAACGGGCCGCGCCGCTCATCGCGTTCTTGCAGAACGACGACGCCGGACGCCCACAGATTCACGTGGTCGACGCCCTCGAACCTGAGGTGGTCCGGCCGCTCACCAGCGGGCCCGTGGACTTCAACGACGGCGTCCCCTCGTTCGTCCTCACCGTCTTTCGCTGGTTTCCCGGCACCACGGAGCTCGCTTGGGGTTACAACGACGCGGCGGGGCGATTGCAAGTGGCAGCACTGCACGCTGAAGGCCCGACGGCGGAGGCCACTCCCATCACCGACGAGGAGCACGACCACATCGACTCCTTCCCGGCCGTTCTCGCGGGCGAGCGGCTTCTCGTCGGCGGCATCGACAGGACCTCCTCCGGCGCGGTCTACCGCCAAGCAACCGCTGACGCACCGTTTCGTATCTCGCAGCCCATCGACCAGCCGAGCGCCTTCGCCGTGCCGATGATGGCCGCCTCCTTCGAGCCGTTCGCGTGGGAGGGCGAGCAGTTCGCCAGCTACATCGTGCTCGATGGTACGGACTGCGACGCCGACGCCGACGCTACCTGCGGTCGCGCGCCCGGATCGTTCCCGGCAGAGACGTGGCTCGTGAACCTGGGCACCGGCGAGCCCAGGTTGCTGTCGTCCGCGACGACACTGAACCGTATGGACCCCGAGTACTTTCTCGGCGAGCGGGAGGCGTTCGTGTTGTTCTACGCGCGCCCCCCGACGGAGGCCGGCTTTCGGCTGTACCGGGCGCGCACGGGCCTGGCGAGGCCGTGAGAGTTCTGGTCGCCGAAGACGATCGACGGGTCGCGTCGGAGCTGGTGCGCGGTCTACAGTCCCACGGGTTCGACGTCGCGTTGGTGCAAACAAAACAAGCCTTGGTCAAGGAAGTGGCGCGCCGTCGTGAGTCCGGGGGGCAGGCGCCGGGCCCGGTCAGGGGCATCCACGAGGTGATTGTTCTGGACCTCGGCCTCGGCGACGGTGACGCGCTCGACCTCCTGCCTCGCCTCACGACACAGCCGGCGACGCTCGTCATCGTCCTGACCGCGCGGGCCGACCTCGACACGCGGCTCGAGGCGTTTCGACAGGGCGCGGCCGACTTTCTGGCCAAGCCCTTTTTCATGGCGGAGCTCGTCGCGCGGATTCACACCCGTTGCAAGGTCGAACCGGCGGTGAAGACCGTCACGCTCGGCGATGTCGTGGTCGCCCTCATCGACGGTGACGTGCGACGCGGCGAAGCTTCGGTCGATCTCACCCCGACCGAGCGGCTCGTGCTTACGTACCTGCTGGCGCGCCCGGGGCGCGCCGTCTCGCGGACGACGCTCTTGGAGCACGCCCTCCCCGCGCAGGGCGCAGAGAGCGAACGTGCCGTGGATGTGCACGTGTCGAGACTTCGCACCAAGCTCGGCCCCGCCGCGGCCCTTCACATCCAGACCGTGTGGGGCGTCGGCTGGCGGCTCGTGCCATGACGTCCCGTCGAGCTCCGGATGCGTCGCGGCCTCCGTCGTTCGGAGTCCGCAGTCTGACCGTCCGAATCGTGGTGACGGCGATGACGTGCGCCGGGCTTTCCACCGCGGTCATGGTGCGAGCGGTGTCCGTGGAGCAGACGCGTACACTCCTGGAGCGCGCCGAACAATCCCCCGTGTTCGCGGCCGCCTGGAAGCGGTCGTGCACGACCGGCCGAGCCGCCGTGATCGGCCCGCCGCACCTGGCGCGGATTCACGTGCGCACCTTCGACGAACAAGGCCGCGCGAGAGACGGCCTGCCGACCCCTGCGCCGATGGACGCCGTGGTCGCCGGGGCTTCGCGCGCCGCGGACATCTCGCTCTGGGGGTTCGGGGGCAGCACGTTGGTGTTGCGGGTCGCGGACGACACGCCGGGCTGCGCCTATGCGGCGCTCGAGATCGTGCCGGGCGGCGGCAGGCGCCGGGCGGGGGTGGCGCTCATCGGGATGATCTTCTTGGGTTCGAGCCTTGCGTTTGCCGTCGCATGCTGGGTCGCGGTGCGCCCACTCGCCCGTCAGGTGACGCTCTTGGCCCACGCGGCGGAGAACGTCGGCGAGCAGAGCTTCGTCCCCCCCACCGCGGAAGGCGGCCGCTTCGACGTGCTCGACGACATGGGGGTCCTCGCACGTGCCCTGGTGACGTCCCACGAGCGCTTGACGGCGGCGGCGCTGCGCGAACGGGCCACCCAGTTGGCGCTGCGCGAGCACCTACGCGATGTTGCGCACGACCTGCGCACGCCCGTGACAGCCTTGAGCCTCGCGCTGGAACGCGCCCGGCGGGAGAGCGGCGCCCATGTGCACAGCGCCGTCGCAGACGCGTCACGAGACGCCACCTATCTCGGGGCCCTGGTGGAGAACCTCGAGGTGCTCACGCGCGTGAAAGGCGGCGACATCCGCCGCGCGCCCACGAACGTGTGCGACGTCGTGGCGAGCGTCGTCGCGCGCGCGAAGGCGGTCGGCGATCAGGCGGGTGTCGCGGTGGAAGGCGCGGTACCCGACGACCCCCTGTGGCGGGACACGGACGCCGTCGCGCTCGCCAGGGCGGTCGCCAACCTGAGCGAGAACGCGATCCGTCACGGCGCCCGGCACGTGGGCATCGTGTTGTCCTGCGTCGCCGGCCGATACGTGATCGATGTGCGCGACGACGGCCCGGGACGGCCTGACGGAATCGTCCCGGGGCGCGGGCTCACCATCACCCGCACCCTCTGCGACGCCCTCGGCGCATCCATCCGACTGACGCGCACGGACAGCGCTTTCGTGGCCTCGATCGTCGAACGTGACGAGGGTAAACAGAAAGACTGACCCATGATGGCGATAGCGCGGAATGCCGGTGTCGAGGGGGGCCGTGGTCAGGAACAGACCGTCGAACAAGGGGGTCAAGGTGCCATACCGGGCCCGGGCGGCACCGGCGGCCAACCGTCCGCGGCGGGCGCGCCACGCTGTGGACCACGGGTCGCCACGAAGCCGAGGGACGCTCGGGCTTCACTCGGCGGGTCGGTCCGTCAATCCGCCCGAAACCCGGCGCCGACGTGGGAGAGGTCGCAGAAGGGCTTGTTCTTCGACGCACCGCAGCGGCACAGACGCGCCTCCGTCACGCGCGCGACGACCCGGCCCGTACCGGCAAAGATCTCGACGTTGCCGCGCAGGTGGAGCGGCCCGTCGCGGACCGGGGTGATGTCGACGGGGCCGTCGCGTGTCGGCAGAGGGTCGACAGCCCCGGACGGAGGCTCGCCGCTCGCGACGAAACCGGCGGCCGCGTGCGAACCGTCGCACCAGGGCTTGCGTCGCGACTGGCCACAACGACACAACGTGGCGCGGAACCCGTCGTCCTGGTGGGCCAGGGTGAGCGGCGCGTGGACCGCGTACGGCCCGTTCTCACGGACGCGGATCGTGTTCACCGGAGGCGCCGCCTCGTCAGGCCCCCCATCGTGACGGATCAGGCGGATCGCGCCGGACGGGCAGTTGTTGGCCACGCCGACGAGGACCTCGACGTCCACGGTGTCCGGGTAGATCCATTCGCCCGGGGTGTTGGCCTTGAACACCGTCGGGGCGTCGAGGACGCAGTGTCGCGAGTGGATGCACCGCCGCCCTTCGAAGTGCACCGTCGCGCGCTGGCCCGGCACCACCTCGACCGGCGGCGGCGCCGCGGCCGGCGTCGCCGCGGCGGGGGCCGGCGCCACGGAGGCCGGCACCACCGAGGCCGGCGCCACGGAGGCCGCCGTGACGGCGGTCGCGGGCGCCAGGGCCGCGCCGGAGAGCGCACGGAGCGCGGTCTCCTGCTGCTCCAAGACCCGCACGACGGCCGTCCACGCCGACGTCCCCTCCCCTTCGACGGGCACCACGGGAAGCGCCTGCGCGCGCGCCCGCAGCTGTCCCATCCGCTCCGCGACGACCCCGGCGGCCGCGGCCGAGGGGAGCGCCGCCAAGGTCCGAAGCGGCGTGAACGTGAACCCGGCGTGCGGCCTGGGGCTCTCCCCGGCGGGCCGGGCGGCGAGGCCCTCCCCGACCGGCACCATCGACCGCATCAGCGCGAAGCTCGCGGACAACCACGTCGCCTTGGACGCGCGATCCGTCTCCACGAAGCCCTGGAGCAGGCAGCGCAACGAGGTGGTGTAGAGCGCGTTTCCGATGTCGACCCACCGCGCGAGGCGCGGCTCGGCGATGTGGACCCGCTCGCTGCTCGATTGGACCGGCGCGTTCATCACCGGGTTGGTCGCCGCGGGATGCGCCGGTTCGAAGTTCGGATCCGCCGCGGTCAGCGTCGCGAGCTCGTCGACCATGCCGCGGAACCGGGAGAAGTGCGAATTGGCGTGTTCCGCGCCGGCGCCTTCGCCCTGCAACACGATGGTGTGGATCGCCGCGCGGGCGGTCGCGAGGTCGGTCACCGCCGTCACGCCCGGCAACGGCGCGAGCGCCCCGTCCACCTGAAGCCGAGGGTCCCCGATGAACAGGGCGGCTTCCCCCAAGGTTTCGGCGCAGTCGTCGAGCGAGTGGGCGAGCGTCTCGTAGAGCTCGCCCACGGTGGCGTAGTCGCGCGGGCCAGGGCTGAGGCGCTCGGCCGGCACCACGCGCCGGTAGGAGTCGCCGGGCACGAAGCCGGCGCCGTCGTGAACGTCCTCGCCGTGCGGGCGCTCCAAGAAGGTGAAGTGTTCGAGGGTCGCCGCGCAGAACGGCGCCAGGCGGATCACGAAGCCGGCCGGATACGGGCCGGCGTCGACCGGCAGTGGCGGCCTCTGGAAGTTGGGCGTGGCGCCGAGCGCGGAGAACAGGTTGCCAACCAGGCAGAGGTGGGTCATCTCCTCGAGCGCCACCCCCGTGAGGGTGGCGCGCCAACGCGCGACCGCCTCCCTCTGCGCCGCGGTCCAGCGCGGGTCCGTGCGCTTCAAGCTGAACGCCGCGTAGAGGTAGCAACACATGAGGTGGTGCTCGATCTCGGCGGCCTCGTGGAGCCAGTAGAGGAGCTGCTCGCGCGAGGGAGGCGGGGCGGGTACGGTCGTCATGGCCCCGAGGTTATCGGGGTCGGGCAACGCGCGCGCCATCGCGGTGGTCCGGTCGCTCCACAGGCGCGGCGTGTCCCCCACATCGGTGTGCGCGGTGGTCCCACGCACGAGGCCCCCCATGGTCACGCTCGCGCTTGCCTGCACGTCCCCCGGCGTCGACGACACCGTCCAACTGAACGACACCGACGACACCGACGACACCGACGACACCGACCACGCCGCGGAGGTGGAGCTCCGAACGCTGCTCGAGGCTGCGCTGATCGACGCGCCGGAGGGGGTCGTCGGGATGCGCCTGCTCGTGCACGACGACGCGGGCCGCGAGCGTTTCGACATCGAGGTCGGCTCCCTCGCGCGCGACGAGCGCCTCGCGGTGGCCTCCGCCACGAAGCTGGTGACGTCCCTCGTGCTCCTTCGCCTCGTGGACGAAGGCGCGCTCGCGCCGGAGGTGACCGCGGGGTCACTGCTCGGCGTCTCGGGCGGCGCCGCGGACGCCACGCTCGACCAGCTCGGCGCGTTCACCTCCGGCCTGCCCGGCGACGCGGCGTGCACCATCGACCCACGCACCACGCTCGAAGAGTGCGCGCTCGAGATCCTCTCGCAGCCGGTCGACCACCCCCCGGGCACTTGGTTCGACTACGGCTCGTCGCACCAGCACGTCGCCGGTCGGATGGCCGAGGTCGCGACCGGCGAAGCCTGGGCGACGCTGTTCGAACGCACCGTGAAGGCTCCGCTCGGCCTCGGCGAGGCGGACCTCCGCTACGTCACCCTGCCGCAACGACGCCTCGGGGAGACCCATCCGCTCGTCGCCGGCGGCCTGCTCGCCACGATCGACGAGTACGACCGCATCCTTCGGTTCGTACAGGAGGACGGCACGATCGACGGCGCGCCGTGGGTCGCCGGGATCGATCGGCTCGCCGAAAACCGGTATCCGGACGCCGAGGTCGGCACGTCGCCGATGGCGACCTTCGGCCTCGACTTTCGGTACGGCTTCGGGACGTGGCTCGAGTGTTCCGGTCCGGTGACGACCTGCCACGAGCTTTCGTCGCCCGGGGCGTACGGCTTCACGCCCTGGGTGGACCGCACCGCGGGGTACCGCGCGATCCTCGCGATGGAGTCGACCGACACCGGCGCCGCCGGCTTTTCGGTGCCCCTCGCCCAGGCGCTCGACGTGTGGATCGACGCGGCGATCGGCGGGTGAGCGGACTCGGCCCCGAGTCCCCGAGCCGTGATCCGTCGCGGGTAGCCGGGATCACTCACGGCCTCGGCGGCCGAACAGCGCGGTTCGTCGACACCTGCGGGCCGGCACGCGGATTGCTAAGCTCTCTGACAGGAGCCCGATCCATGACCCTCTTCATCGGAAGCACCGCGCCCGACTTCACCGCCGACTCGACCCACGGCCCGCTCTCGTTCTACGAGTGGGCGGGCGGGGACTGGGTGATCTTCTTCTCCCACCCCAAGGACTTCACGCCGGTGTGCACCACCGAGCTGGCCGCGGTGGCGCGGCTCGGCGACGCGCTTGCCGCCCGTGGCGCGAAGGCGCTCGCGATCAGCGTCGACACGGTCGAAGACCACCTCCGGTGGATCGCGGACATCGCCGACACCCAGGGCATCGCCCCGAACTTCCCGATCCTGGGCGACCCGACGCGCGCCGTGTCGCTGCTCTACGGGCTCATCCCGCCGGAGCACCCCGACACCTTCACCGTCCGCTCCGTGATCTTCGTCGACCCTTCTCGCAAGGTGCGCGCGCTCATCACGTACCCGGCGTCGACCGGGCGGAACTTCGACGAGCTCCTCCGTGTCCTCGACTCGCTGCAGCTCACGGACGTGCACAAGGTCGCGACCCCCGCCAATTGGAAGGACGGCGACGAAGTGGTCATCGTGCCGTCCCTCCAGGACCCGGCAGAGATCGCGGCGCGCTTCCCGAAGGGCTACCGGGTCCTCCGGTCGTGGCTGCGCCTCACGCCCCAGCCGAACCGGTGATGCGCGACGCCGCGCCCGTGCGGGCCGGCCTGCCCGCGGTGGTCGTCATCGGCGGGGGCTTCAGCGCGGCCACCCTCGCGGTCGAGCTCGCGCGCCGCGGGCGCCTCGGCGGGCTCGCGCTCACCGTGGTCGATCCGACGCCAAAGGTCGGGCGCGGCGTCGCCTACCAGGCGCACCCGGCGCACCGGTTGAACGTGCCGGTCGAGCGCATGGGCATCGCGGACGATCCGACCGGGACGTTCCAGGCGTGGGTCCTCGCCAACGGGCACCCGGCGAACACCGGCGACTTCGTGCCGCGCAACCTGTTCGGCGAGTACGTCGCCGAGCGGTGGCACGCCGAGTGTGACGCCACGGTCACGCACGCACGCGCGCGCGCGATCGACGTCGCGCGGACGGGCTCGGGGTGGCGCGTCGGGCTCGAACACGGGGGCGCGCTTCTCGCCGACGTCGTCGTGCTCGCGCAGGGCCACGCCGCGCCGCGCACCCCGGCCGCGCTTCCCCTCACCGTCCGGGCCGGGCCCCGCTACGTCGCCCGGCCTTGGACCGAGGACGCCGTGCAGGGGGTGGGTCGGCAGGAGCCGGTGCTCGTGCTCGGGGCCGGCTTGACCGCGGTCGACGTGGTGGTGGCGCTCCGGAGCGCGGGCCATCGCGCCCGCATCACGCTCCTGTCCCGTCGCGGCCTGCTGCCGCGACCGCACGCGAGCGGCCCGGCGGCCGGACCGCTCCCGCCGCTGTCCCTCGACGGCGACCTCTTCGACGTGATCCGCGAGGTCCGGACCGCGGTGGCCGCAGCCGAGGCGCGCGGCGAACCGTGGCAGTCGGTGATCGACGCGGTGCGCCACCGTGTCCCCGCGCTCTGGCGACGCCTCGGCGACGCGGATCGGGGCCACTTTCTCCGGCACTTCCGGCCCTGGTGGGACGTCTACCGGCACCGCATCCCGACCGACATCCACCGCGAGCTGGAGCGCCTGCAGGACGCGGGGGTGATCGATCTCGTGGCGGGGCGGCTCGTGGACGCGACGCCGCTCCCGGACGGTGTGGGTGTGACGTTCCGGCGTCGCGGGCGCGCCGCGACAGAGAGCCTCGACGTCGGGCACGTGGTGAACGCCACCGGGGCGGACCTCGATCTCGCCGCGTCGGGTGACGCGCTGGTGCGCCGCTTGCTCGCGGCCGGGTTGCTGACCCGGGACGCCCACGCGATCGGCCTCGTCACCGACGACGACGGGACCGCGGTCGATGCGTCGGGAGCGCGCGCGGAAGGGTTGTTCGTGCTCGGGGGCGCGCGCCGGCCCGCCGAGTGGGAATGCACCGCGGTGCCCGAGCTGCGCGCGCAGGCGTCGAGCCTGGCCGAGCGGTTGGCGTCGCGTCTGCTGGTGTGACGGCGCGGCGTCCGCGCACCGCTCATCGGCCCACGCGTACGGACGTCCGGCAGTTCCAGACACATGCGCTGCCCGAAGCGCCCCCACCCGGCTGCGGGTGTCGGGGCGACGGCGCGACGGCCGCGCTCGTCGGCGTCGCGTGGCTCGGCCGGCGGCGACGACATCGCGTGTGAAAACCGCGTCTGTCGGGCTTGCCCCACCGGTGGCGTTCGCTCATTCGGGAATTGATCAACATGTTCCTCGATCGCAGCAACACGAGAAGCACGGTCGATGAACATCGAACCGACCACAACGCGTGACCTCGCGCGGGCCATCGTCGTGCGAGAGGTGGGGCTATCCCCGGCTCCGGCAGAGGTCGCCGACGCCGACGAGAGGATCGTGGCGCGGCTCGTCGCCTACCTCGGTCGCTGGATCGGCCTGGACGGTTGCGGGGTGCTCCTCGGGACGGCGCTGCACCGGGCGAGCATCGATTGGCCGATTTTCGCGCGGGTGCGGTGCCGCACGCGCGCGGCTCCTCACTTGGACGGGCTCGATGCGCACTTCTACGGCCTGGACGGAGCGGAGGCCGCCGAGGCCACGGTCGTGTGGCTGGCCGAGTTCATGGATCTGCTCGGCGGCACGATCGGCGCCGACCTCGCGCGACGCCTGATCGTGAAGGCCGTCGAGCCAGAGAACGCGAAGTCGGACGAATCGAGCGGGAGACGGCATGACTGGTGACAATCGCGTCAATATCGAGACCATTCCGACCGGGGTTCCAGGGCTCGACGCGATCCTCGGCGGCGGGATCCCGAAGCTGTCGTTCAACGTCCTCGTCGGGGGTCCGGGCGCGGGAAAGTCCACGCTCGGCTTCCAAATGGCGTTCGCGATGGCCACGCGGGAGCGCCCCGCCATCTGCTTCACCGTGCTCGGCGAGCCGACGGTCAAGCTGCTCCGGTACCAGCAGCAATACACGTTCTTCGATCTCGAGAGGGTGGGCGTGGACGTCCACGTCCTGAACCTGAGCGACGAGGTCATCCGCGGCAACGGCGACATGGGCCCCGTGCTCGATCGCATCGCGCTCGAAGTCGCGACGTTGAGGCCCGGCATGGTGATGATCGACTCGTTCCGTTCCCTCGCGCGCACCCGCATCGTCACGGGTCAATATGAAGCGGGCGTCGGGTACGAACGCTTCATGCAGCTGCTCGCGCACCAGCTTTCGACGTGGGAGGTCACCGCGTTTCTCATCGGCGAGTACGACTCCGCCGATCTCGCCGAGCCGCTGTTCACGGTCGCCGACGGCATCCTCCTGCTCAAGCAGCAGGTGGAGCGGAACTCCAGCATGCGGTGGATCCAAGCGGTGAAGCAGCGCGGCGCGCAGGTCATGGCGGGCGTGCACAGCATGCGCATCACCCGCGAAGGCGTTCGGGCCTTCCCGAGGCTCGTGCCGGGTCGCACGACCCTGCCGAGGCAGACCCACCGGATCTCGACCGGCGTGTCCGAGCTGGACGCCATGATGGGGGGCGGACTCGTGGCGGGCGACTCCCTGGTCGTCACCGGCCCGAGCGGCATCGGGAAGTCGGCGTTCGGCATGGAATTCCTCGCCGCCGCCGACCGAAGGGGAGAGTCGGCCGTCGGCGTGATGTTCGAGGAGGACGCCACGGCGTTCTTGGCCCGCGCGGAGTCCCTCGGGCGCGACCTCCGGCCGATGTCGGAATCCGGTCGGCTCGCGGTGGTGGAGCTCGGACCGCTCGATCTCACCGTCGACGAGACGCTCCACGAGATCCAGGACGCGATCGTGCGCACGGGTGCGTCCTGTGTCGTCGTCGATTCGTTGTCAGGCTTCGAGCTCGCGCTCGCCCCATCGTTCCGGTTGGACTTCCGCGAATCGATCTACCGCCTGGTGCGCGCCCTGACGTCCACCGGGGTCACGGTCATGATGACCGTCGAGGTGGTCGAGGCCGGCGAAGAGGTGCGCGCACCCACGCGGCAACTGTCGTTCCTCGCGGACGACATCCTCACCCTCCGGCACATGGAGGTGCGCGGCGAGGCCCGCTCGGTGCTGAGCGTCGTGAAGATGCGGAAGAGCCGCCACAGTCGGCTCATCCGGGAGTTCGAGATCACCCGCGAGGGGATCCGGATCGGACGCGCCCTGCGCGAGTACGACAACATTCTCGTGCGGTCCCCGCACCGACGCGAAGCGGTCGCGCTCCCGCAGGCGGCGCTCGACGAGGAGGAGTGGGAGGTCTGGCAGCGCCTCGTCCGAGGGGTCCGAATGACCGCCGCTAGCCTCGCGGAGGCGCTCGCGCTGCCCCTCGACGCGGTCCAGGCGGCGCTGGCGCGGATGGTGGCCCACGGCCTCGCCGAGGTCACATCCACCGACGAAGGCGAGGTGTTTCGGGCGATCGCGCAGCCGGCCCTGTCGTGACTCCCACCGAGGGCGAGGCTGTGGCGCCCGACCTCGACCGCCTCGCCGCGCTCGCGGCCCATGCGCTGCAGGCGCCGATCGTGCTCGCGGTGATCGTGAGCGAGCGCAGCGCGCGCGTCGCCGGGCAGGCGGGGCATGCGGCCCTGGCCGGGGCCGAGGTCGGCGACCCTTCCTTTGCGCGGCGAGTGGCCATCCGAGGGGCGTCCTCCGATGCCGCCGCGCTCCACGGGACGTGGGAGGCGCGCGTCACCGGGGCGCAGGCGGCGCTCGGCGTGCCGATCCAAACGGCGGTGGGGTCGCCCCTCGGCGTCCTCCTCGCGTTGGACGTCAGCCCGCGCCCGTGGACCGCCGACCAGCTCGAGGCCGCGAGCACGATCGCGCGGACCGTGGCCGACCGGGTCGACAGGCACACGCTCCTTGCGCGCCTGAGCGAAGCGGAGCGCCTGGGTGCCGTCCTGATGCGCTCGCCGGAGTCGATCGTCATTCATGTCGACGGCCGCATCCGGTTCGCGAACCCGGCGGCCCTCGCCCTCTTCAGCGGTCACGCGCAAGAAGACGTCGTCGGTCATGCGATCGATCGGTTCATCCTCCCGCCATTCCTCAAGCATTTGGAGCAGACGCTCGTGCGCCCCGTGCCCGCGGACGGCCCGCCGGCGGTGTTCGAGGCGCGCCTGATGCGGGTCGATGGCGCCGTGCGATGGGTCGAGGTGGCGGCCCTCGGCTACCTTCGCGGTGAGCCGCTGCGCGACGAGGCCGGCCAGGTGTCCGGGACGGTCGGGGTCGCGCTCGACACCACGATTCGACGGCGCACGGATGAGCGCGACCGCGCCGAAGCCGAGCTCGGCAGGTTGGAGCAGATCGCCGGCGGCGTCGCGCACGGCGTCAACAACGCGCTCGCGGCCATCGTCGGGCTCGCGTCGGTCCGAGCGATGGACGCCGACATCAGCGCCGACCTCCGCCGCGATCTCCAGGGAATCCTCCATGCGGGACGCGCCGCGGGCGTCCTCACGGCCAACCTGTTGGGATTCGCGAGACAAGGCCGCTACCGCCAGGTGCGCTTCGACGTCAACGCCGTCGCGGCCGACGCCACGGGGCAGGTACGGAGCCGAGGGCGCGCCGCGCACGCCACGCTCGCGACCACGCTGCCTATCGTCGAGGGAGACCCTGACCAGGTGCGCGACGCCGTCTTCGCGGTTTGTCAGAACGCGGTCGACGCGACGCCGGTCGGCGGGCGGGTCCACCTGGAGACGAGCGCGCTTCAGGTCGAGCCCGGCCACGCGACCCTGAAGCCGGGTACGCACGTGCGCTTGGAGATCCGCGACGAAGGAACTTGGATGTCCGAAGATGTGCGGGCGCGCGCCACGGAGCCGTTCTTCACGACCAGGGCCGTGGGCGCGGGCACCGGCCTGGGCCTGTCGATGGCCTTTGGCGTCATCAGGAACCACGGCGGAGAGCTCCGAATCGACAGCACCCTCGGCGTGGGCACCACCGTCACGATGAGCCTTCCGGTGGCCCTTTCGCCGACGCCGACGCCGAGTCTGCCCCCGCCGTCACCGCCGGCCGCGCCGGCCCCGGGCCGGGAGGTGGCGCTGGTCGTGGACGACGACGAGTGGGTCCGCCACTCGTCCCGCGCCCTGCTCGAGGCGCTGGACTACGAGGTGGCGGAAGCGGCGGACGGGATCAGCGCACTGCGCGAGTTCCAGCGGCACCTCAGGGTGGCATTCGTGCTTCTCGATCTTCGGATGCCGGGCATGGACGGCGAAGAGGTGCTTCGGCGACTCGTCGTGATCGACCCCCGGGTCCGGGTGATCCTCTGCACCGGCTACCACCGGCAGCAGGTCAGTCAGCGCCTGTTCACGATGGGGCGGGTCGGCTTCTTGGGGAAGCCGTTCACGCTGGGCGAGCTCGCGGCCGAGGTCTCGCGTATCGTCGGGGAAACGGCGTGATCCACTCTCGACGAGGATCAGACCAACGTGCCGCTGTGTGCTCAGGCCCCGCGCGCCCGGTCCGCTGCAACCTGTAGCCAACCGCGCAGCTCCGACCGATCGAGGTCGGCCAGGCGCGTCAGCTTCAGGTTGCGCATTTCTTTGGCGGTGCCTGTGAGCTTCCCCTCGGGGTCCACCACGGTGTCGGGCGGCAGGGCGAGGAGAACGCTCACGCCGGCCTTGGTGGCGCGGAGCGCGACCCACGTCCGCCCGCCGATCTCGAACACGGGAAAGCCCCATTTGATCATCCCCACCGCCTCCGGAGCGACCTCGGTCGGGAGGGTGCGCGCCGCTCCGAGGATCTGCTGGTGCTCCGGCGTCTGGGCGGCGACGTACCCGTCGACCGGAGCGCCGTAGTCGGCCCGAGGGGCGGGCCTGGGGGATCGGGGGGCCTTGGTGGAGTCGGACGTGCGAGTCGTGAGGTAGCCACTCGAGATGGCCGTGCCATCGCCCGGCGGAGTGACCTTGCCCCAATTTGACGTACCAACTTGGGACTCAGGTACCAGGCGGTGCGGGAGATCACGCCGCCGTGGCCGGAATCGGGGTTGAACATCGTGGTGGAACTCGATCAAACGCGCATCGAGCGCGGTGCGATCGGGGGCCGTCAGGGCGCCGGAAGCTCGTCGGGGACGAACTGGACGAGCAGGGGGAACGGATCCAACGCGGCGCGGAGACGCCCGAGCTGCTCCGGATGTGGCACCCCGGTGAGGAGCTCCTGGTAGACGATGCCGAGGAGGCCGACGGGCTGGTGTTCCTGGATGAGCGAGCGGAGCAGGCCCGCGGCGGGATCCTGTCGTCCATCGGTCGGGCGGCGGAGCGCCCGAGACCACACACTCGTGTCGACGATGATCACGCCCCGGGCCGGGCGCGGGCACGTTTGTAGTCGAACGACGTGTCGAACTCCACCGTACCGAACACCTCGAGCGCTTCGAGTCGGCGGCGGTAGGCAACGTACTCACGAAGCGCCTCGTTCACGGCGTCGCGTTTGCTCGCGTGGCGGCCGAGGGCGACGGCCTCGTTGACGAGCTCGTCATCCAGGTTCAGGTTGGTGGCCATGTCGCACCTGGTCCACACAATCTACCACACAATGAAGGCGGGTCAAGCGCGAAGGGGGGCGGATGGACCGCGCGCGGACGCGCGGCCACCGCGTGGACGAGGTAGATGAGCGCGTACGGGAACCGTCTACACGGTCGGCTGATTCCCTCCTGATGCAAACCAACGTCGCACCCAGATTCAAGGGCACGCTGTCAGACCCGTGCGCGCCGACCCCGACATCGCGTCCACCGGCGGCGAGCACGCAGGTTCTCCCTGGGGCCTCAGGCCTTGACCAGCGCGACCCCGTAGTCAGCGAAGACGTGATCCCGGGTCACAATCGTCAGTCCTTCCACGGTCGCCTGCGCGACGAGGAGGCGGTCGAAGGGATCTCCGTGATGCGGCGCTAGCCGACCCACCTCCAACACATGCGCGAGGGTGACTGCGAGCGATTGCGCTCCAAACTCGCGTTCGAGTTCTCTGCAGATTTCCTCGACCGTGCGATGGAGGACGATCTTCCCCAGGGCGCACTTGATCCCGAGCTCCCATGGGCTGACGACGCTGAGCCGGATCTCGTCCGCGGCGGAGATCGCGTCCCGCGCGGTTGACGAGAGGGCATCGGGTTCCGAGACCGCCCAGAGGGCGGCATGAGTGTCGAGAAGGAGCCTCACCGGGAGACGAAGTCGAGATCGTCGATCGACAGCGGCTCGTCGAAGTCATCTCGAACCCGGGCGACGTTGGGCATTGTCCCGAAGCGTCGCCTTGGCGTCGGCAGGGCCCGGACGAGCCGCGCGACCGGATGGCCGTTCCGCGTGATCACGACCTCCTCGCCAGCCTCGACGGCGTCGAGAAGGCGGGAGAGGTGGGTCTTGGCGTCGTAGACGGAGACGGGTCCCATGCGCTGATCTTAGTCTTGACCAGACCGCTGGTCAAGCGGGCCGCGCCGCTGGTGCGCCGCCGCCGCACCGCCGCCCTGCCGCCTCGGAGAGCTGCGCGTCGTCGATCGGGGCCGACGCGTCGTCGCCACCGTCACGCGCGAAACCGTTGTCGTCCGCGCGTTCGCCGCCGTCGGCCTCGACAACCTCGTTGCCCAGGTCCGCGGCCTCGGCGCCCGCGGCCTCGGCGGCCTCCGAGCCGTCGACAGACGCGCCGTCGACGGAGGACAGGAAACACGAACGGCCCCACCGCGTTGCACTCGCTCAGCCTACACCCTCGGGCCCGGCGTCCGCAAGCCTGTCCTGGCCGTCGATCCACCCCTTCCGGCTCCTCCAGCTCGACACCCTCACGCGCACCGTGAACTGGGCGCTTTCGCTCTCGGGCTCCATGGCGGCGGGCATCGGGCACCGCGTGGGCGACGCCCTCTACGTGCAGAACCAGGGCACGCTCACCTTCGACTCCACGGGCGGCGCCGTCACCGTGACACCCAACCTGGACGGCGGCTTCGAGATCGTCGACCTCGCGACCGGCACCACCTCTGGCTTCGTGCTCACGGAGGCCGACCACGGCGTCACCTTCGACAGCTTTCAGGCCATCGACGGCACGGGCACCGGCTGGCTCGTCGTCACCGACACGGCGACAGACCTCCAGACCGTCACCTTCGCCGACCTCGACGCCGGCACGTTCACCACCGTGTTCGACGTGACGGCCGGCACCGTGCGCCAGCTCACCGCCGAGGACGACGGCACCTTCTGGACGTTGGAACAGGACAGCTCCACGGGCGCCACAACGTCGGCGTGGGTACACCGCGACGCCGGCTTTGCGGAAGTGGAGCGGTTCGAGCTGGGCGAGGGATTGTACACGATGCGGATTTGTGCGGGGTAGGGGTGTCTGGGGGGCGGGTCCATACCCGCGGCGGAGCGTGCCCATCGGGCCTCTCGCTGGATAGTACCGAACGTATGCTCTCTGTCCTGCTCGCCCTCGCCCTCGCCGGTTGCACCGCGCATCCGCCCTCCGACACGAACGGGGGGGGCGCGGCCGTCGGGGACACCGACGCGGGCGACACCGACGACACCGCCCCGCGCGACACGCACACCGGGGACACCCACACCGGAGACACCGACCCCCCGGACACCGGCGGACCGGGCGGCCCGTGCGGCGTTGCGCCTGCCCTCGGCGACACCGCGGGCGGCGGCGGGCGCGTCGTGGTGACCGTCCCGGACACGGCGGGGGTTGCGACGGTCACGCTCGGCGGCGCGCCGCTCACCGACCTCGTCGTGATCGACGGCACGCGGGTCTCGGGCGTTCCCGGCCCGCACGCGGCCGGCGTCGTGGATGTCACGCTCGACGGCGTCGCGGCGTGCCCGAGCGCCTTCGAGTACTGGACCCCGGCCCAGATCACCGGCATCGACGCCTACCTCGACGCCGACAAGGGCATCGCCGGCGACGGCCCGGTCGCGACGTGGGGCGACCAGGGCCCCAACGCCCGCGTGTTCGGCCAGGCCGATCCCGGCCGGCAGCCCGTTCGGACGGCGAACGCGTTCGGATACCTGCCCTCCGTCCGCTTCACGCCGAGCCAGTTCGTGAAGTTGGGCGCGCCGGTGCCTCTGGAAGCGGGAAGCTCCATCTTCGCGGTCGCGCGTTGGACCGCCACCACCAACGCGTTCCCGGCGCCCGGCAACGCCGGCAACGTGCCCCTCACCCTGGTGGGCGACGGCACCAGCGCGTACGGCTCCTTCGGCGCCCAGGGCGGGGCGGTCGCCTCGAACCACTACACCGGCAGCGCCATCCTGGTGACCGGCGGCGAGGCTCTCAACGACGGCGTGGTGCGGCTCATCGGCGCAACGTACGATAGCACCGTCACGACGAAGATCTACGTTGGCAACGCCGAGCAGGGGGTGGACCACACCTCGGCCGCGCTCATCGGGCTCAACACGTACGACACGATCGGCGCGGGCTACCCCGGCGCGGACGGCTGGGACGGTGACGTTGGCGCCGTCGTGATCGTAGCGGGGGTCATCTCCGTGGAGGACCGCACGAAGCTGGACGTCTGGGCCCAGCAGCGCTGGGGCACGCCCGTCTCGGCGCCGCTCGACGCGTGGTCGCGCACGACGCTCGGGGCCATGCCGGACGCATGGCACGCCCGCGACGGCGCGCAGATGGTACAGCTCGCCTCGGGGCGCGTTCTCGCCATCGGCGGCTGGAGCCCGTACGACCCGTGGGGGAGCCGCACGACCAACGAAGTGTGGGCGAGCGACGACCTCGGCGTCACCTGGTCGCTCCTGCTCCCGCACGATCCGAACGCCCCCCGGAGCGGCGCGGGCGCGCGGTTTGCGCCGGGGCACACCGTAGGGGTGACCACGTGGCAGGGCCACGCCGTTGTCATCGGCACCGATCCGAACCAACCTCCCTACACCGGCGACGTGTGGCACGAGAGCGACGACGGCGCCACGTGGACGCTCGTGTCCGAAGAAGCCCCCACCGCCGGCCGCTGCCTCTTCATGGCGGGCACCCTGGGCGACGACCTCTACGTGATGGGCGGCCAGGTCAACATCTACCTCGAAGAGACGGCCCTCGCCGACGTGTGGCGCTCCACGGATGGCGGTGTCACCTGGACAGAGCTGGACGCGCCGCCCTGGGAGGGGCGCGGCATGGTGTACCGGCCCGTCGAGCACGCCGGCAAGCTCTACATCGTGGGCGGCGGCCGCTACGACGACACCGCCACCGTCGCCTACAACGGCGTGTACGCCTTCGACGGCGACACCTGGACCACCGTGCTGCCCGACGGCCACGCCCAGTGGGCGCCCAGCTACTACAACGCGCTGGCGGCCTCGCAGGGCCGCCTGTGGCTCTTCAACGGCTTCACCGGCACGGAAGAGCTCAACCGCGCGCTCTACTCCGATGACGGCGGCGTGACGTGGTCCACGCTCCCCGGCGGGTCGGGGGGAAACACGTCCCACGCGGACGCGGTGGTCGCCGCGGATGACGTTGTGCTCCGCATCTCGGGCAACCTGTCCGAGCGGAACGTCTACCAGTTCGCGCGGGGGCCGTGAAGCGCGGGGAGGACAGGAAACACGAACGGCCCCACCGCGTTGCACTCGCTCAGCCTACACCCTCGGGCCCGGCGTCCGCAAGCCTGTCCTGGCCGTCGATCCACCCCTTCCGGCCCGCAAGACCGGGCCGGAGCCGCGCCGCGCGCGCGGCTCCGCCCCCGGCCCCGTCTACGCCGACGCGCAGACCCCCCGGTCCTCGCCCTCGCGCGACGGCGACGGCGGGCCCGTCGAACGCAGCAGGCTACGCGCGATCGTGCCCGCGGAGCGGTGAGCGGCAGGACGGGCCGGGATAACCTGTTCCCTTCCCCAGATTTTCCGTGGCCCCCTCGCCAAGCCATGCCAGGCGCGCGGGTGCCTATTCGCAGGTCATCTCGATCTTCTCGTCGCCATCGCCGACGTCGACCGTCCACTCCTTCTCCGCGACGCCGAGCTCGGTGCGCGACATGATGTTGATGGTCTGGTCCCCCTCCACCCCATCGAGGAGCCAGCCCTCGATGTCCTCGCGCGCGAAGAGCCCCTGCATCAGCTCGGTCCGGACGCCGTCGCGCTGCGCGTAGACCTCGACCTGCGAGGGGATGTTCGCGGCGAAGGCCTCGGACGAAAACGTGATGTCGACGTGCCAGTTCACGACCTCCAGGCATTCGTCCAGCCAGTTCATGCCGAAGATCGTCAGGCTGTCGTCGAGCTCCCCGAACCCCTCGACCGTCATTGTGACGCCCTCGGGGCCGAGGTCCACCTCCTCGGAGGTGCAGGTGTAGCTGCCGTAGATCAACGCGGCTTCGGACGCCACGCTGTTACACCAGAGGTAGGGCACAGAGGTCGACACCTCCGTGCGTGGCCTGGCCTCGCAAGTGTCGTTGCAAGGCTCCTCCACGGGAGCCCCGTCGCAGGTGCAGGCCAGGGTGACGAGCGCCGGGAGGAGGAGCCACCGGGGCGCGCGTTGAATCACGGTGCCTAGAGGGTTGGGCAGTTGGCCTCCAGGTAGACCGAGGAATCGACGGCAGAAGTCGCCTGCGTGATGTAGCCATTGTACACGTCGGAGGTCAGCGAGGTGTACTCCCACATCTGGTAGACCGTGCAGGCGTTGTACTGGCCCGTGGCGCCCATGATGAGCCCGGGGTGGTCTGGGTGCTCGCGATGGGGGTTCGAAAACATGAGCTCCCGCTGGCATGTGTCGTCACAGGACGCCACATAGGCCATGATCGTCGACACGTCCGTGGCGTCGTCCGCGAAGCCGCAGTTGAACTCGAAGTTGACGTCGCCGCAGCTTGAGTCCTGGGACTCGTCGTGCTGGCCGCCGAGCAGGTGACCGAATTCGTGAGGGCCGGTGCGGGTGCCGTTCCGAGGACAGGAAACACGAACGGCCCCCCCCCGCATTGCACCCGCTCAGCCTACACCCTCGGGCCCGCCGTCCGCAAGCCCGTCCTGGCCGGCGATCCACCCCTTCCGGCCCGCAAAACCGGGCCTGAGCCGCGCCGCGCGCGCGGCTCCGCCCCCGGCCCCGTCTACGCCGACGCGCAGACCCCCCGGTCCTCGCCCTCGCGCGGCGGCGACGGCGGGCCCGTCGAACGCAGCAGGCTCCGCGCGATCGTGCCCGCGGAGGGGCTGCCCTCCACCACCGTCCGC
>CAMAXZ010000005.1 GCA_945862325.1 Klebsiella pneumoniae | reverse complement strand
GCGCGCCTCGACGCCGTGTTCGTCGACGAGGGGTTCGGCACGCTCGATCCCGAGTCGCTCGACCACGCCGTGAAGACCCTCGCGGATCTTCGAGGTTCAGGAAGAATCTTCGGGCTCGTCTCCCACGTGCCGGATCTCCTGGAGCGCTTCGACGTGCGCCTCCGCCTCGCGTCGGGCCCCGAGGGCAGCACCGTACGCCTCGAAGGCGCGTGACCGATGCTCAGCGGCGCGGACGGCGAGCGCGGCGCAGCGCCCAGCCCGTCAGCGCCAGGGGCAGCAGCAACACCGACGCGGCGGACGTGTCCTCGGCGGGCACCCCGATGAGCGTCCGGGCTTCGACGCGGTCGCCGGTCTCGGCGAACACGAGATCCTGGGCGTTGACCGCCGGCGCCACGATCGTGTCGTAGCGCGTGACGTAGCGGCCGGCGTCGTCGACGCCGCCCCAGACGCCGGCCACCGCGGGACGCATGCCGCCCACCTCGCGGAGAGCGCCGGTGTAGGCGTCCTCCGCGGTTTCGCCCGCTTCCGCCCAGATCTCCCACGCGGCGTCCCACGCCCGGTCGCTGGTCCAGGGCGCGCCGGGCTCCACGCGGCTCCCCGCCACGACCCAGAGCTCCAGGCGGACCTCGCTGAGCATCGACGTGCGCGCCATGCGCGCCGGGTACGCGATCGCGAGCGAGCCGTCGTCGCGCGCGCTCCAGGTGATGCGGAGCGGCGAGAGCAGGACGCCGCCGTTGGGCGTCGCCGCCTCTTCCGGCACGAGCTGCACCGCGACCCACGAGAAGCCCGCGGGATCCTCGACATAGTCGGCGATCGACGGCGCGCTCACCGAGGTGTCGTAGCCGCGGTCGGTGAGCCACTGGACCAGCCCGTCGGCCTCGGTCGCCTCGAGGATCGTCCACTGGAAGGCGCCCGCATACCCCGTCCCCACGACGGACACCCCGGTCGAGTCGGAGAACGTACCGGTGTCGAAGGCGCCCCCGCGCTCCGCGAGGTCGTTCTTGCCGGCCGCGCCACAGCCACAGCCCGGCGCGTCGTCCTCGGCGGGGATCGTGCCGACCCCGGGCGCGGTCAGCGCCTCGAGCTCCTCGAACCGGTCGTCGCTGCCTTCCTCGACCGTCTCGACCTTCCCCGGAACGGGGATGATCCAAGCGAAGTCGTCGGCGTTGCCCGTGTAGCGCACGCGGTACTCGGCGGAGACCTCGCCGTCCCCGACGGTGAGGATCGCCTGTTGCGCGTCGCTCGCCGCGATCTGCGACGTGGCGTCGATCGTGACGAGGCCCGCGCACGGAAGTGCCTGCGGAATCAGCGCGATGAGGCTCCACATGTGCGTCTCTCCGTGCGCAGTGTACCCGCACCTGAGCCGTTCCGTGCGCCGTGTGGCATCGGCGCGGCGCCAAGGCGGCCCCCCGATCGGCGCCTAGATCGGAGAGCACCCGCGAGAGCGACCGATGTTCCTACTCTTGCTCGCATGCGACAGCACCGACCCCCTCGACCCGCCCGAGCGGCCGTCCGCCGACACGGCGCCGACCGCCGCGGACCCACCCACCGCCCGGTTCGTGACACGTGCTCGGGGGTGGTACGGTGGCGACGGAACCGTCACGTGGGAGCTCGGCGCGGGCGGTGACCCGGAGTCCGACGCGCCACACGCGCACCTCCGACTCGACGACGTCCTTGTCGCGGACACGCATGAAACGAGCTTCGACGTCGACGATCTCACCTCCGGAACGCACGTGTTCCACCTCGCCCCCGCGGACGCCGAACATGTCGAGCGCGGCGCAGCCGCGACGCTCTCCATCCCGGTCCTCCACCCTTCCGTCACGGTGTACAGCCCCGCGGAGTCGGCGTACCTCGCCACGTGCAGCGCGCAGGTGCGCTTCGCGACGAGCGACTTCACCACCGCATCGGACGCGACCCCCGACACGTTCGGCGTCGGGCGTTGGGAGGTGAGCGTGGACGGCGTGCCCCAGGACGTCGGTTGGGAGGCCACCGCCGACGCGACCGAGATGGAAGCGGGGACGCGGGTCATCCGCGTTCGACTGGTGGATGGCGACGGGGTTCCGCTGGCGCCGGAGGTGAGCGACCGCGTGACCGTGGTGGTCGCGACGGGCGCGTCGTGTGTGCGGGTACGGTCGGACGCCACGAGCGCGCCGTGGGGCTCGGCGACGGTCCCGTTGACGATCGGCGACGTCCCGGACGGCCCCGACGTCGGGTACACGCTCTGGGTCGACGGGGAGCTCGTGGGCACGTCGTCCAGCGCGGAGGCCGCCGTCACCAACCTCCCGCCGGGCGAGCACCTCCTCCACGCGCGGCTGACGATCGGCGGCCGCGAGACGGGGGCCACCGGCCGCGTCCGCGTCTGGATCACGGCCGACAGGCCCGACGTCGTCGTCGTGTCTCCTCCTCCGCTCGGGTCCCTCACCCGCGCCGACGTCATCGAGGTACGCACATAGAACTTCCTCCTCGGCGGCGAGACCGGGGGCGCGCTCCGCGTGTCCGCGGGCGGCACCGTCCTCGGGAGCAGCGTCGAGCCCCGTTTTCCACTCTCCGGGGCCCCGCTCGGACACCACACCTGGACGATCGCCCTCACGGACCGCGACGGCGCGGCGCTCGTTCCGCCGGTCTACACACGGGTGGCGTTCACGGTCACGGAGTGACCAGCCATCGGCTATGATGGCGCGGAGGTGCCCCTTGCTGCTCCGCCCCTTCGTCGCGCTGTTCGCCTCGCTCACCCTGTCCGCCTGCATCCTTCCCCGCTCCGCCGAAGACGACGGGAGCGACACGGTGGACGACACCGGGGCGGACGACACCGGCGACACCGACGACACCGACGACGGGTACCCGGGCTCCCGCCGCGGCCAGGTGGTCGACGGCGACTTCACCCTCGACTGGGCGTTCTCGTCCGAATGGGACGGTGGCGCGTGTGTCGAGGGCACCCTCACCAATCGCGGCCCGGACGTGTCCGACTGGCGCGCCACGGTGGACGTGAGCCCGGCCATCTCCGGCGCGGGCTGGATCGATTGGGGTGCGTCCGGGGTGCTCACCGTCGGCGAGGGCCAGTTCGTGGTGGAGCCCGGCTCCCAGGCGACGTGGCGCACCGACGGGACGTCCGACCTCTGGTGGTGCTCCGAGCCAGAGAGCCGACCGACCGACCTCCTCATGTTCGCGACCGCCGTGCCGGTCGACACCGGCAACGACGACGACGAGGCGCTGTTCGGCTCGCTCTCCGAGCCGAACGAAGATTTCGTCCTCCAATATCGGGCCAACGGCACGTCCAACGGCGGCACCTGCCTCGAGCTCACCCTGCTGAACGTCGCCACGCGCGGCACGCTGTCGTTCTCGCCGACGATCACGTTCGACGCGGACACCACCGTGCGGGACGCCTGGAACCTCGTCGCCGTCGACGCGGGCACCAACGCGCTCCTCCTCTACCCCGGCGGCGACGGTGTGCTCGCCCCGCGCGAGAGTTGGACCGGGTACGTCTGCCTGGCGCCGCTGGTCACCCCGGTGTCTCTCACCGTCTCCGCGGTCTGGGGCAACTGAGCGTCGGATGACCCGCACCTGCGCCTCGTGTGACCTCTTCGGCGTCGGCGATGTCGATGGCGACGGTGTGGACGACCGAGCGCTCCTCTCCGAGGCGGGAATCGAACTCCTCTCGGCGGACGACACGACTCTCGCGACGCTCCTTGCGACCAACGGGGCCGACTCGAGCGAGGCGAGCGGCGGCTATGCCACCGGCGGAGACTTCGACGGGGACGGCCACCGGGACGTGGTCGCCCGGCGCTTCGACGGCACCGTGCGGGTCCTCTCCGGGCCCTTCTTGGACACGACGGTTGAGGCGTCGACCGTTGCGCTCCTGGGCGAGGCCTGGGACGCCTATCCGCCGCTGCTCGACATCCGAGTGGGCGACGACGAGGGCGACGGCCACGACGACGTGCTCTACGCGGAGGGGAGTCGCGGCAACGACGGTGCGGGGGCGCTCATGCTCTTCCGCGGTCCGTTGGCGGGCCAGCTCGACTACGCCTCCGCATCCGTCGCATGGGCTCGAGAGCCAGGCGACCACCTCGGGGAAGGTGCCTGGTGGCTGGACGAAAGCGACGGGGTCTTCGCCACGGCCGGGGCGGGGCAGCTTCTCGTCTTCACGACCGACCGCTGACCGGAGTTATCGCTCTCGGAAACGAACGTCGTGCGTTATCTTCTGCAAGCGATGACTCGCTCCTCCCGGACCCCACCTGACCTCCCCGCCTGGGTCGATGACCTCCAGGCGCGAGGCCGCTACTCCTTCACGAGCGAAGACGCCCTCGCCGCGACCGGCAACACCGAGATCGCTGTCGCCGCGAGTCTCCGCCGCTTGCGGAAGGCCGGGCGCATCGTGTCCCCTCGGCGGGGCTACCACGTGATTGTCCCCCTGGAGTACCGCGCGACGGGGGCTCCGCCCGCGGAGTGGTTCATCGACGACCTGATGCGGCACCTCGGGAAGCCGTACTACGTCGGCCTGCTCTCGGCGGCGGCCCTGTACGGCGCCGCGCACCACGCCCCGCAGGTCTTCCAGGTCGTGACGGACGTGCCCACTCGGCCGCTCACGGTCGGGCGGATTCGCGTGGTCTTCGTCCAGGGGCGAGCGGCGCACTCCCCGACCGAGACGATGAACACTGCGACGGGGACGATGCGGGTCTCGACACCCGAGGCCACCGCGATTGATCTCGTGCGCCATGCCGGCGCCTGCGGAGGTCTTCAAAACGTGGCGGGGGTCCTGCGCGAGCTCGCGGAGCGCCTCGACGGTGAGCGCCTCGTCGACGCTGCGCGGGGAGTCGAGCGAACGGTCGCGCAGCGGCTGGGATGGCTCCTCGATCACCTGGGCGCGCAGGATCGCGCCGAGCCTCTCGCGCGGGCGCTGGTCGCGGGCCGGCTGTTCCCGACCGCGCTGCGGCCAGACCTCCCCGACCGCGGCCTTGGGGCGGACCCTCGTTGGGGCGTGGTCGCCAACGCCACGATCGAGGAGGACGAGTGATCCCCCGCGCGCACATCACCGCATGGCGAGCCGTCGCCCCGTGGCCGGACGACGGGCAGGTGGAGCAGGACCTCGTGCTCTCCCGCGCGATCGTGGAGCTGTTCTCCGACGACCACATCGCCGGCCACTTCGCGATGCGCGGGGGCACCGCGCTCAACAAGCGCTCCCTCGCCGAGCCGCTCCGCTACTCCGAGGACATCGATCTCGTGCAGGTCGTCGCTGGACCGACCCGAGCGTTCTTCGACGCGCTCCGGGCGCGCCTCGACCCGTGGCTCGGCCCGCACGCCTACGAGCACCGGGAGAACAGTGTCCGCGCCACATGGCGGTTCTCCACCGAGGTTGCGCCCAGCCGCCGGATGCGGCTGAAGGTCGAGGCGAACACCCGGGAGCACTTCACCGTGCGCGGGTTGGTCCGGACGCCACTCCGGGTGGAGGGCCGCTGGTTCAGCGGCGAGGCCGCGGTGCCGACCTTCCACCTCGAGGAGCTGCTCGGGACCAAGCTCCGCGCGCTGTACCAGCGACGGAAGGGGCGGGACCTCTTCGATCTCCACCGTGTCGGAGCGGGTGGCGGCGTCGATCTTGACGGCGTCGTCGAGGCCTTCCGGGCGTACACCGAGGGGCAAGGCGTCCGGGTCACCCGCGCAGACTTCGAGGCCAACCTCCTGGCGAAGCTGGTGGACCGCGATTTCCGAACGGACATCCTGCCGCTTCTTGCGCCGGGACTGGACTACGACGTCGACGCCGCTGCCGCATGGGTCGGTGCGGAAGCGCTCTCCCGCCTGCCGTAGACGGAGATCGAATTCGAACCACCAAACCAAGGTTCAACCTTGCTCGGGCTGCCCGGGGCGCGTGCCCCACCGCCCCATCGAACCCCCCCAAAAACCAGGAAGGCCCGCCGAATCTCACGATTCTGACGGGCCTTCACATCGGTGGTCGGGGTAACACGATTCGAACGTGCGGCCTCTTGAACCCCATTCAAGCGCTCTACCAGGCTGAGCTATACCCCGGGGACGTCCGCTTCTATCCGATGCGGGCGCGGTGTCAACGCTCGGAGACCTCGGCGGAGAGGGCGGAGAGGGCGTTGCGAAGGGCCCGCGTACGGCGCAGCGCGTCGCGGAGCGCCTCGCGCTCGACGCCGATGGCGTCGCCACGGTCCGCCGTGCCCTTGTCGCTCTCCAACAGCACCTTGCGCGCCCCCGCGATGGTGTAGCCCTCCTCGTGGAGGAGCTGACGAACGCGGAGGAACCGGGAGAGGTCGCTCTTTCGATACAGGCGCTGCCCCGAGCTCGAACGCGCCGGACGAAGACGGAACTCCGTCTCCCAGTACCGCAGCACGTGCGCCTCGACCCCCACCAGCTCGGCGACCTCGCCGATGCGGAAGTAGAGCTTGTCCGGGATGTCCGCCACGGCGATCAGCCCTCTTCGCGCACCAGCGACACGAGCTCCTGACGGAGCACCTGCGAGGCCTTGAAGGTGAGCACGCGGCGCCGCGGGATGACGATGGCGGCGGCGGTCTGCGGATTGCGGCCGCGTCGCGCGGCCTTCGTGCGCACCTCGAACGTGCCGAAGCCGGAGATCTTGATGTTCTCTCCGCCAGCGAGCGTCTCTTTCATGGTGTCGAACACGGCCTCGAGGATGGTCCCGCTCTCTGCCCAGCCGAGCCCGGTGGCGTCGCGCACGCGCTCGACGATCTCGGCCTTCGTCACGGTGTGACCGTGGTCCTCACGCTCCGCCATCCCGACTACTCCTCCTCGACCGAGGTCCACAACCGGAAGGTGACGACGTCGGTGCGACGCTCCCCTTCCTCACCCGCAGATTGCAGGTCGAGGCTCCAATATCCTTCCCCGGCGCTGTCGCGCTCGAGATCGTACTCGTCTTCGCCACGATCGCCGCTCGAGGTGCGCACGGAGACTCGGTCGACGTCGCCTGCGTAGGCTTCATCGACCTGCACCACACACTGGTGCTCGGTGCCGATCGGGCCGCCGCCGGGAGAGACGGTGCCCAGGCCGACCTCCACCGCGCCCGTCGTGCTCGTGAGCACCACGGACACGTCCGGCAGCACGTCCGGCGCGCCGACGTCGATCTCGACGGAGTCGGCGTCGCCGTTGAATTGCTCCCAGGTTTGCTCCGCCTCGGTGTCGCAGGCGAAGAGGAACCCGAAGAGCAAGACGAGGGTCATGTCAGAGCGCGGCCTTGGCCTTGACGACCACCGCCTCGAAGGCCTTCGCGTCGTGCAAGGCCAGGTCGGCGAGGATCTTCCGGTCGAGCGCGATCTCGGCGCGCTTGAGGCCGTGGATGAAGCGGCTGTAGCTCAGGTTCAGCGGCGCGAGCGCGGCGTTGATGCGCACGATCCACAGGCCGCGGAAGTGGCGCTTCTTTTCCTTGCGGCCGCGGAAGGCGAACCGCTTGGCGCGGTCGACGTGCTCCATCGCCTGGCGGAGGCGCTGACGCCCGACGAAGAAGCCCTTGACCCGCTGGTAAAGGCGGTTCTTTCGGACGCGCGAGATTTGTGCGCGCTTGATGCGTGCCATGGTTGAGCTCCTGCTTGAAGAGCCGCTTCCCGGTCGGCCAGAACGGCGGACGGTGGCGGCGGGTGGACGAGAGGGCGAGCAGCGCCGTACGGCGCCGCGAACGCCTACTTGTAGGGAATGAGGCGGCGGACGTTCTTGTGGTCGACGTCAGCGACGTACCCGGCCTGCCCGAGCCCGCGCTTCGCGTCCTTGCTGCGGTGCTCGAGGCAGTGGCGAAGGCCGCGCTTCTTGTGGCGAATCTTGCCGGTGCCGGTCACGGAGAAGCGCTTGGCGGCGGCGCGGTTGGTCTTGATCTTGGGCATGGAAGCTCCTGAAGCTGGTTTGGGCGAGGCGCTGGTTACTTCTTCTTGGGCGCCAGCATCATGACCATCTGCCGACCGTCCATGCGGGGGGCCTGCTCGATCATGGCGACGTCCTGGAGACGCTCGGCGAACACCTTGCACTGATCCTCACCGATCTCGCGGTGGGCCATCTCGCGGCCGCGGAAGCGCACGGTGATCTTGACCTTGTCTCCCTCTTCCAAGAACGAGCGAATCGCACGTTCCTTGACGTCCATGTCGTGGTCGTCCGTCTTCGGGCGGACCTTGATCTCCTTGATCTCCACGACGGTCTGGTTGCGGCGGGCCTCGGCCTCGCGCTTCTTCTTCTCGTACTTCAGCTTTCCGAAGTCGGTGATGCGACACACGGGCGGACGCGCCATCGGCGCGACCTCGACGAGATCCAGGGCGCGCTCGCGCGCCATCTGGAGAGCGTCCTCCGTCATGAACTCCCCAAGCTTGTTCCCCTCTTCGTCGACGACCAGCACCCGTGGGACACGGATCCGCTCGTTGACGCGAGGCTCGTTGCGTTCGGGAACAACGTTGAGGTCGCGACGGGATGGTGGCCGCAAGTACGCTCCTGGATCGATGTGGCAGACGCCAGACGGCCGGGCGTCTAACGAACGAGCGCGGGTACGTCAAGGGACGTACCCGCGCTCTCGTGCGAGAAAGCGCCGAAGCGCCGAGATGGTAGGCACGGGCGGGCTTGAACCGCCGACCCCCGCCGTGTCAGAGCGGTGCTCTTCCGCTGAGCTACGTGCCTGCGAGCCCAACGCATATATCGAGGGGCCCCGTGAGCGTCAAGGCCCTCGCGAGCGCGGGGCCGAGCGAGCGGAAGGCGCGCTCGGGCGAAGGCGCGGCCGCATCGAGCTCGCGCAGCGCGACGACGCCGCCGTCGGTGATGCCGCAGGGCGTGACGAGCCCGAAGCCGCGCTTGTCGTTGTGGAGGTTCAACGCCAGACCGTGCAGGGTCACGCCGCGCGACACGTGCAGCCCGACCGCGCAGATCTTGTCGCGCCCCACCCACACGCCGGGCGCTCCGTCGCGGCGGCCCGCGCGCACGTCGCGCGCGTTCAACCAGACGATCACCACGTCTTCGACCGCCTCGACGAGGGCGCGCACCCCGCGCTCGCGCACGTCGACGATGAGGTAGACCACGAGCTGCCCCGGCTCATGACACGTCGCGAGCCCCCCACGCTCCGTCGCCACCAGCTCGAACCCCGCCGCGTGGACGCGGTCCGGATCGAGATCCGTGACCGGTCGTCGGCCGACCGTGATCACCGGCGGGTGCTCGAGGCCCCAGATGGCCCCTTCGGCCCCGGCGATCACCGCCTCGCGCCGCGCGAGCTGGCGCGCGTGCGCGTCGCGGTAGGGCACCCGGCCGAGCCACTCCACCGTCACGCGTTGTACGTCCGGCTGGCGCGCCAGAGCGCGACGAGCTCCGCGGCGAGGACGGCGAGCGCCGCCGTGGCGGGGAGCGCGATGACGAGGCCCCAGATGCCGAGCCAATCGCCGAAGATGACGATGGCGAGGATGACCACGAGCGGGTGCAGGCCCACGCTGTCGCCGACCAGGTAGGGCGTGAGGAACATCCCCTCCACCGCCTGGGCCCCGAGGTAGGTCCCGAGCACCAACGCCACGTGCCAGTCGATGCCGTACTCGAGCAGGGTGAGCCCGACCGCGAGGATGGCTGCGACCGTCGGGCCCACGAAGGGCAGCAGGAACAGGCCGCCGCTGAGCAGGCCGAGGGTCAGCGCGAGGTCCACCCCCGCGACGAGCAGGCCCAGCGTGTAGATGCCCCCCATGATCGCGGCGACCAGCAGCTGCCCCCGCACGAAGGCGCCGATTCGAAGGTCGATCGCGCCGACGATGCGCCCGACCGTGGGGCGCCAGCGCTCCGGGAGCAGGCCGAAGGCGCCCTCGGTGATCCGCGGCCACTCGGAGAGCAGGTAGAACGTCAGGAGGGGCACGAGCGACAGGCTGACCGCGGCCCCGAGGAGCTGCAGGGAGCCCCCCGCCAGCCCGCTCAGGCCGCGGGTGAGCGCCTCCTGCACGTCCGGGCCGATGCGCTCGGCGAGCTGGGGCAGGAGCGCGGCCGCTTCGCGCGCGTCCAAGGGGGCGTGCACCCCCGTGAGGCGCTCCAGCTCGGCCAGCCACGGACCGAGGTTGGCGCTGATCGTCTCGGCCCAGCCCCTTGCCCTGCCCGCGATCGACGCGACCTGCGCGACCAGCCCCGGCACGACGAGCGCGAGGAGCACCAATACGCCGAGGCCGCCGAGCACGCCGAGCACGACGATGGCGGCGTCGCGCGACCGCCCCCGCTGCACGCGCCGCACGAGCGGGTCGAGCAGGTACGCCGTCGCCGCGCTCGCGGCGAACACGGACAGGATCGGCCGCGCGACGTAGATCAGCGCGACGAGCACGGCGACGAACACCGCGCCCCACCGGATCAGGCTCCACACGCTCGGACCGACGTCGGGAACGGCGACCGGCGGCGGCGGGTCGGGCGGCGGCGGCGCGGGGGCCGCCGGCCGGCGCCTCGGTGGAGCCGCGCCCCGGGTGGATCGACCGCGCGCGCCGGTCATGGGTCGACCACGATGGCCACGAGGCCGGACATCAAGAATGGATCGAGCTCCGCGGCCGACTTCACCAGGGCCGCGTCGGCGCCGGACAGACGCACGTCGCCACGGTCGACCGCGGCCACGGCCCGCACCACGAGCGGCGCGGCCCCCCCGCGCTGCGCCGCGAGCGGATCGGCCGGGTCGGCGACCCAGGCGCACGGCGTTCGAACCCCGGCGGCGGCGGCGGTCATCGACGCGAGGCTGTAGACCACCCCGCCGTCGGGGTCGACGATACGCGGCGCGACCACGGGGTCGACGCCGAGCCCGCGGGCGTCGACGACGAGGCCGGTCACCTCGCCGGAGGCGGGCCCCCCACGGTGCTTCGCGCGCGCGCCGGCCACGAGGGCGGGACGGAGCCACGGATGGAGATCGAGCGCGCCGTCGAGCTCGACCGCGCCGCCGGTGTAGTACCGCGCCTCGCGCACCTCCCATGCCGACACGCCGACGTCGAGGCGCTCGGCGAGCGCGTCGCCGGAAGCGCGCAGATCGCCGGTGCTCTGGCTGGTGGTGAACGGGACGCGACGCGTGAGATCGAGGAACAACGGGCCGAGCTTCTGGCGCGCGTTCAGCTCGACCGTCTGCACGTTCGTCATCGCGCCGGAGGTGTTCACCCCGTCGGCGCTGCCGATCAGCCGCGCGGCGGTCCAGTCGAGCACGGCCGCGCCCACGCTCCGTCGCACGTGCGGGATCCCCTCCTCTGCCGGCGCGGCTGCCCACGCCACCCCCGAGACCACCCCCAACGCGAAGATCGCCGCGCGCCACGCCATCAGCTGAGCCGTAGCGCGTCGGCGCGCCCGACGAGAGCCCGGACCCCGTCGATCATCCGCGCGCTCGCGGCGACCGAGGCCGTCGGGAACCGCACCCAGGCGCGCCACCCCGTCAGGGCGTCTTCGACGACGACGCGCAGGGTCGCCGTCCCCGGGTTCTTCTCGACCAGCTCGCGGAGCTGCACCAGCGTCTCTTCGAGGAGCTCCTCAGTGCGGAGGCACACTTCCACCGCGCGCGCGCGCTTCTCGCGGACCTCCTCCATGATCTCGACGGAGTCCGCCAGCAGCTTCCAGTCCTGCTCCTTCCGCTCGAGCTTGCCGCGCACGAGCAGCGGCTTGGCGGCCGCCAGCGCCGCCGCGCTCTTCACCAGGGCCTTCGGGAAGAAGACCGTCTCGATCGACCCGTGGAGGTCCTCGAGCTGGACGAACGCCATCTTGTCGCCTTTTTTCGTCTTGATCGTCTTCATCTGCGTCGGGAGCCCGACGAGGCTCGCTTCGGTGTCGGCCTCGAGGCGGCCGACGGTCGCGATCGTCGCGCTCGCCCACCGCTCGATCTCGTCGTGGAAGTCCTCGACGGGGTGACCGGTGAGAAAAAGCCCGAGCGCCTCCTTCTCGTTGCGCATGCGCTCGCCCACCGCCCACTCCCCCACCTTCGGGAGTTGAAAGCTCGGCCCCGCCGTCATGCCGCCGCCGAACAGCCCAAGCTGCCCCGAGGCCTTTCGCGCCTGCTCGTCCTGCGCCGCGCGCATCGCGTCGTCGAGCGCCGCCATCAGGCGCGCGCGCGGCTCGCCGAACCCGTCGGTCGCGCCGCACTTGACGAGGGACTCGAGCACCCGCCGGTTCACCCGTCGATAATCGAGCCGCCCGAGGAGATCCATGAAGTCGCGGAAGCGCCCCCCGGCCTCGCGACGCGCCTCGACCACCGCGTCGACCGCGCCGTCGCCGATGCCCTTCACCGCGCCGAGGCCGTAGCGGATCGCGCCACGATCCGACGCAGAGACGTCGAAGGCGCCCACGCTGAGGTTGACGTCGGGCGGGAGCACGCGGAGCCCCGCGCGGCGGCAATCCCCGATGTACACGAGGATCTTGTCGGAGTCCCCCCGGTCGATCGTCATCAACGCGGCCATGTACTCGGCCCGGTGGTGCGCCTTGAGCCACGCCGTCTGGTAGGCGATGTAGCCATACGCGGCGGAGTGGCTCTTGTTGAAGCCGTACTCGGCGAACTTCGCGAGGAGATCGAACAGGTCGCTGACCTTCTGCTCCGGGTGCCCGAGCGCGACCGCGCCACCCACGAAGCGGGCGCGCTGCTTCCCCATCTCGACCATGTCCTTCTTGCCCATCGCGCGGCGGAGAAGGTCGGCTTCGCCCAGGCTGTACCCGGCCAGCACCTGGGCGCACTGCATGACCTGCTCCTGGTACACGATCGTGCCGTAGGTGTAGCCGAGGATCGCCCGCAGCTCGTCGAACGGGAAGCTGACCTCCTTGCGACCGTGCTTGCGTTCGATGAAGTCGGCGACCATGCCCGACGAGAGCGGACCGGGGCGGAACAGCGCGACGAGCGCGATGAGGTCGTCGAGGCAATTCGGGCGGAGCTGGGTCAGCAGCTCGCGCATCCCGCTCGACTCGACCTGGAACACGCCGAGGCCGTCGCCGCGTTGGAGGAGCGTCCAGGTCAGCGGGTCGTCGACGTCGACCCGGGCCATGTCGATGTGATGCCCCGTGTTCCGCTCCACCATCGCCACGGCGTCGCGGATCTGGTCGAGGGTCTTCAGGCCGAGGAAGTCGAACTTGATGAGGCCGATGGTCTCCGCCGACTTCATGTCGTACTGGACGACCGGACCGCCGTCCGGACCATCCCGGTACAACGGAGAGATCTGCACGAGTGGACGGTCCGCGATGACGACGCCGGCGGCGTGGACGCCGGTCTGTCGCACGAGGCCCTCGGCGCGACGCGCGAGCTCGAGCACGCGGCGGATGCGAGGATCCACGTCGCTGAAGCTCGCGAAGCGGGGCTCCTGGGTCATGGCGTCGGTCAGCGTGATGTTGAGCTGGTTCGGCACCAGCTTCGTGATCCGGTCCGACTCGTTGAAGGTCATGTCGCAGGCGCGGGCCGCGTCCTTGAGCGCCGCTTTGGCCTGCAGTTTTCCGTAGGTGATGATCTGCGACACGAGCGGAGCGCCGTACTTGTCGCGGACGTGCGCGATGACCTCCTCGCGGCGATCCTGGGCGAAATCGACGTCGATGTCCGGCATCGACACGCGCTCGGGGTTGAGGAACCGCTCGAACAAGAGCTCGAAGCGCACCGGGTCGATGTCGGTGATCCGCATCGCGTACGCCACGAGCGAACCCGCCGCGGATCCACGGCCTGGACCCACGGGAATCGACCGATCCTTCGCCCAGTTGATGAACTCCGCAACGATCAGCAGGTAGGCCGGGAAGCCCATCTTCACGATCATCTTGAGCTCGCCCTCGAGGCGCTCCCAGTACGGCGGGTGCTTCTCGGGAGGGACGTCGCGGAGCCGAAGCTCGAGCCCCCGACGCGAGTACCAGCCGAAGTAGCCGTCGAGCCGCCCGGCGCCCTCGGGGCGCGGTGGCGGCGCGTCGAGATCCAAGCCGAAGTCGATCGGCGGCGGGAAGGCGGCGTAGAAGAACCGCCAGTTCGCGTCGGTGTCGGCGTCGGGCGCCGGGTCCGGCGGCGTGGACGCCGGGAAGAAGTACGGCGGCGCGGACGCGTACGTGAAGGCGCAGCGCGCGGCGATCTCGGCGGTGCGCTCCACGGCGTCCCCGTCGTCCGGGAACATCTCGCGCATCTCGGCTTCGGACTTCAGATACTGCTGGTCGGTCGACACGCGCGGGCGGGTCGTGTCGTTCACCGACGCGCCCATCGCGATGCAGTTGAGGAGGTCGAGGGTGACCGCGTCGGTGGGCTTCAGGTAGCGCACGTCGTTGGTGACCACGGTGTGGAGCCCGAGCTCCGACGCGAGGCCCCTCACCTGCCCGCACCACTCGGGCTGCCACGGGAACCCGTGGTCTTGAAGCTCGCAGAACAGCCGTTCGGCGCCGAAGATGTCGGCGAGGTCCGCCAGCCGCTCGCGGTTGCCCTCCGGCGCGCGGCGGATCGGCCCGCGCTCGCCGGAGGTGAGGCACGTGAGGCCGCGATGGTGAGCTCGGAGAAGATCGAGGTCGATCCTCGGCCGATAATGGATGCCGTCGAAGATCGCCCGGGTGACGAGCTCGCAGAGGTTGGCGTACCCGACGCGATCCTCGATGAGCAGGACGACCTGGAAGGCCCGCTCCAGACGACGATCCCGGGCGGCGATGCCGTCTGGATCGACCCAGATCTCCGCCCCGTACACCGCGTGGATCTTGGCGTCTTTACATGCCTTCCAGAAGGTGACCGCGCCGTAGAGGTTGCACGTGTCGGTCAGCGCGAGCGCGCCCATGCCCGCGCCGGCGGCCGCCTTCGCGAGGGCCTTCGGGTCCGGCACCCCGTTGAGGAGCGAGAACTGCGAGTGGGTGTGGAGGTGCGCGAACGCCATGACCCGACGCCCTATCGCCGATGCATCACCACATAAAGCTCCGACTCGCCGAGGACGCGGTAGCCCTTGGCGGCCCAGGTGCGCCGGTCGTTCGGGAATCGGGTTCGCAACACGACGAACGTGGGCGGGTTGGCGGCGAGGTCCCTCTCGTACTCGGCGGTCCACTCGGCGACGCGGTAGTCGACGACGGAGTCGCCGATGGCGTGGCGCGTGCAGAACCGCGTGGGGCAGCGGAGCTCGGTGAGGGTGTAGAACACCGGCTCGTAGTTGACCGAGCACATCGTGTCGCCGGGCTGCGCGACGGCGGCGATGCGCGCGGACAGCGCCTCCACCTCCCCATAGTGAAAGCGCCACATGTGGCGCGCCCGGTACGGGTCGAGGAAGGCGGCCCGGTCGACCCGCCCGCGCAGGTACGCGACGGTGTTCCCCCAATGCTTGGCGTAGTTCCAAGATTTGTTCTGGTGCCACGGCGGCGGCGCGACGAAGGCCGCGGCCAGGGCGAGCACGCCGAGCCCGGCGGCGACCCGCGGGGAGGACCGAGGCGCCAGGGCCGTGAGCGCCCACACCGCCGCCGTGGCGGTCGGCGCCACGACCACGAGCCAGTGGTACCCGTAGAACTTCCCTTGGAGCGCGACCGACGCGCCCGCCGCCCCCGCCAGCGCGGCGAGCCACGCGCCACGCTCGAGCGCGGCGCGATCCGCGCGCGCAACCCAGAGCCCGGCGAGCGTGAGCGCCGTGTACGGCACGAGCCACCGCCCGCCGAACACGAGGAACTCGGGGAGGGTGAGCACCGAAGCGGACTTGTTTGCCGCGTACGCCGCGTTGTAGCGGATCACGACGTCGATGAACACGTCCACCGTGCCGGTCACGAGCCACGGCAGGAGCCCGATCCCGATGAGGCCGACGCCGCTCGCCACGGCGACCGCCGTCGCGCCGACGACGTCCCGCGCGCCGCCCCGACGCCACGCCGACACGAGCAGCCACGCCCCGACCACCAGGGCGACCGGCAACACCGGCGGCTTGAACCACGCCGCGGCCGCGCCGAGCGCCCCACACGCGGCCGCCCGCGACGGGCGGTAGGGCCCGTCCGCCGCGACCGCCGCCGCGAGGATCAACAGGGCTTCCCACGGCTCGGCCTGCGCGGTGTGCCAGAAGTCGAACGCCGCGTAGTGGAACGCCGCGATCAGCGCGGCGGCCGCCCCGACGTGCCGCAACGGCGGCGCGCCCGGCCCCGCGACCAGGCGCGACGCGACGACCGCCTGGCCCAGGACGACGAGGATCTCGAACAGGCGCACCGACCACATCTGCGCGCCGAACAGCGCCGCGCCGAGGGCGTACACGACGTGAATTCCAGGGGGTTTCTGATCCCACGCGTGCACGTACGGCAGCCACCCGTCGAGCCACCCCCGGCCGACGTACTCGAACAAGCCCTGGTCACGCCCGAACGGATAGAGCAACGTCGGGAGCGCGAAGACGACCGCGAGCGCGCCGACCGCGGCCTGGAGCGCGGCAGAGCGGCGTGGATTGGAGGGTCCGTCGGTCAAGGCCGCCAATGTACCGGGTTGACCACGGAGGCGCGCCTGTATTACCAACTCCGGATGGACGGTAGGCAGGCAGGAGGGTTCGCCGCGGCGGGCGTCGGCGTCGGGTGCGTCGTCATCGGCGCGGCCTTCTCGATCGCCGCGGCGATCCTCGCCGGGGTGTTCTACTTCCGCCAGGTCCCGACGTCGATCGAGTTCCGCGGCGCAGAACCGCCCCCCGTCAAGAGCCGCCGTGCCATCCCGATGCGCTCCGCGGTCGTGCTCGATCAATTCGGGCGCACGATGGACGTACCGGTCGTGTGGTCCGTTTCTCCGGCCACCGTGGCGGTGTTGAGCGGCGACTCGATCCTCCCCCTGGGCGACGGGGTGGCCACGGTCACCGCCGACGTGCAGGACCTGGCGTCGACCTGGAGCGTGTCGGTCGACGTGCCGCCGGACTTCAGCGGGTGGTGGCGCGGCGAGGCCATGACCCAGCGCGGGCGCGCCGAGGTGTTCGTGCACGCCGCGCCCGACGGGCCCGACGCCTACCGCACGTCGATGCACTACCTCACGCAAGTGGGCGGCCAACGTCGCTCCTACGGCCTCCTCACCAAGTCGTCGTTCACGAGCGACGGCGTGTGCGAGGAGCACGGGCTGCTCGTGCCGGCGGACGCGCCGATCGACGCCACGCGCGGCTGCGCCGCCATCGTGAAGGAAGAGCCGAACGCCCTCACCTTCCAGTCGGCGACGAACGGCACCTGGACGCTCCACCGGGCGCACGCGTCGGAGCTCGAGACGCTGCTCGCGGAGGTCCCGCTCAACCTCGACCGGATGCGCGAGGCCGAGCTCGACCACGTCGACCGCCTCGGCACCTTCCTCGAGGCGGGCAGCGAGCCCATCGCGCGAAAACAGCTCACCTCGGCGCCGCGCCACTTCGCGTCGGACTCCGGCTTCGTCCGCCTGAGCTTCGAGCCGACCTGCTGCAGCCTGCGGAGCGCCTACTGGATCGTCACGACGCCGGGCGGCTTCGCGGCGCACGGCATCATCGACCTCGACAACGACGGCGAAGTAGCCGAGTGGGTGGCCACCCAGGCCAGCCCCGCGACGCGGATCACCCCGCCCGACGTGCGCTGAGCGGATCGTCCAGGAGCGCCGCCAGCACGGCGCGCACCTCGTCGGGGCTCCCCACGCGCCAGTGGGCGAGGCTCGGACGGTTGCCGACGAGCACGCTGACCGCGCCCGGCGGCAGGGCCGCGAACAGGTCCTCGTCGGTGTGATCGTCGCCGATTGCGACGACCGGCGTCGAAGGCAGGAGACGCCCGGCCGCACGAAGCACGTCGATCGCGCCGCCCTTGTGCACGCCGCGCGGACGAACCTCGATCACACACGCGCCGTCCACCGGCTCGAACGGCAGCCAACGCGCGAGCTCGTGGAGCGCGTGGCGCAGCTCGCGGATCTCGTGGTCGATGCCGGACACCCCGCGCCAGTGGAACGTGACGCCGGCGGTCTTCCGCTCGACCCTCGTGCCGGGGCAGCGCGTCGCGGCGGCGTCCATCGCGCCCGCCACGAGCTCGAGCCACCCGAGGTCGCCGACCTCCCGACGTACCCACGGGACGCCGGGCCCCATGCGGTGCCAGAGTCCGTGCTCGGCGAACAACGCCAGGGGCAAGGCCCCGAACCAGTCGTCGAGGTCCTCTTTCCTGCGCCCGGACACGAGCGCCACCTCGTGGCGGGCCGCGAGGCGGGTCAGGAGATCGATCAGCGCGTCGTCGGGCACGGCGTCTTCCGGGCGCGCGCGGAACGCGACCAACGTGCCGTCGTAGTCGAGGAGCAGCAGGGCGCGGGCGCGACCCGTGGCCGCCGCGATCTCTTGCGGGGCGGTCGGCGACGGCGCCGCGGGCGCGTCCAACGCCGCCACGAAGCCGTCCGCCCAGGCGTGGATGTCGGCCGCGCCGACCCGCGACCGGAGCGCGCGCATCCGGACGCGGCGCTCGCGCGGCGCCATCGTCAGCGCGCGGTAGATCGTCGCGGCGGTGCCGTCGACGTCGTAGGGGTTCACCTGCAGCGCGGCGTCGAGCTCCTCCGCGGCGCCCGCGAGCTCCGAGAGCACGAGCACCCCGTCTTCGTCGGTGCGCGCGGCCACGAACTCCTTCGCCACGAGGTTCATGCCGTCGCGCAGGGGGGTGACCAGGAGGACGTCCGCCGCGCGGTAGTGTGCGAGCACCTCTTCGTGGGGGAGGGCCCGAAACACGTAGTGCACCGGCGTCCACGTCGCGGTGCCGAACGCGCCGTTGATCCGACCGACGAGCTGCTCGACGAGCCGCCGGAGGTCGCGGTATGCCGGCACGCGCTCCCGCGACGGGACCGCGACCTGCACGAGCCGCACGCGCCCGTGCAGCGCGGGGTGCCGCGCGAGCAGGCGCTCGAAGGCCAGGAGGCGCCGGGGGATCCCCTTGGTGTAATCCAGGCGGTCGATGCCGAGGATCACCTGCTCGTCAGCGGGACGGAGCCGCGCCGCCGCGTCCGCGACCGCGTCGGCGGCCGCGGCGATCCGGCGGGCGTCCACGCCCATCGGCCACGCGCCGACCCGGCTCGCGCGCCCGCCGTGCCGCACCTGGTCGTCGGACACCCGCGCCGCGAGGAGCAGGCGGCAGGAATCGAGGAAGTGACTGGCGTACGTGGCCGTGTGAAAGCCGACGAGGTCCGCGCCGAGCATCCCCTCGAGGATCTCCCGCCGCCAGGGCAGCGTCCGCACGACCTCGGCGGCGGGAAACGGAATGTGCAGGAAGAACCCCACGCGCGCGCGCTCGCCGAGGCGCCGCCGCAGCATCGCCGGCACGAGGCACAGCTGGTAGTCGTGCACCCAGACCCGGTCGCCCGGCCGCCAGCGGGTCGCGACCGCGTCCGCGAATCGCTCGTTCACCCGCACCCAGGTGTCGAAGTGCCGCGCGTCGAGGGGGAGCTGATCGACGAGGTAGTGGAAGAGCGGCCAGAGCACGCCGTTGCTGAACCCTTCGTAGTACCGTGCGATCTCGAGCGCGGTGAGCGGGATCTCCACGACGCCGTCGCCGACGTCGCGCGCCTCCGCGCCGGACCGAGCGCGGTCGCCGAGCCACCCGAACCACTGCCCACCGTGGCGCGCGTGCACCCCACGCAAGCCCGTCGCGAGCCCACCGGTGCTCGGGACGAGACCCCCGTCGACCCGCGTGAACGGCAGCCGGTTCGCGACGATCAGGAGGCGGCCCTTCAGCGCCACGCCCGCACCGCCCCGTCGCGCGCCTCGAGGAGCTGGCCGATGGTCATCGCCGCGTGGATCAGGCCGACGTGGGTGTAGGCCTGCGGGAAGTTCCCCAGGAGCGCGCCCGTCTCCGGGTCGATGTCCTCGCTGAACAGGCCGAGCGGGTTCGCGTGCGCGGCGAGCCGGCGAAACGTGGCGACGGCGTCGTCGAGCCGCCCCATCACCGCCAGGGCCTCGGCCCACCAGAACGAGCAGATCGTGAACGCGCTCGTCGTCGCGCCGAAGTCGTCGTCGTTTCGGTAGCGGAGCAGGAACCCGCGATCCACGAGCAGGCGCTCATAGGCGGCCACGGTCGACACGAACCGTGGGTCACGCGCGTCCACGAGGCCGATCGCGTGGAGGAGCAGGTTGGACGCGTCGGGCCACACGCCGTCGAGGGCCTGCGTGAAGTAGCCGCGCTCGGCGTTGTAGCCGCGCTCCAGCACGATCTGCCGCTCCGAGGCGGCGATCGTCTCCCAGCGCGCCGCGAGGTCCGGGCGCCCGAGGCGCGCGGCGAGCCGGGCGCCTCGGGCGATCGCGGCCCAGCACATCGCGCGCGAGAAGGTGTAGTGCCTCAAGAAGCTTCGAAACTCCCAGATGCTCGTGTCGGCCGTCGGCGCCGCCGCGATCGCCTGCTCGACCAGGCGCTCCAGGAGGGGCACGAGGCGCTCGGGGTCGTCGTGCACCGTTCGCGGATCGCTGAGGAGCGTCTCGAGGCACAGCACGAGCTCGCCCATCAGGTCGTTCTGGCGCTGGAGGGAAGCCGCGTTTCCGATGCGAACATGACCGTTTCCGGAGAAGCCCCTCAGGTGGGGCAGGAACACCTCGGGGAGGTCCCGCTCGCCGCCGACGCCGTAGAGCGGCTGAAGCGGCCCGGCCTCCGCGACCTCCCTCAAGTACCGGATGAAGTGCGCCCCTTCTTCGAGGTGGCCGAGCCTGCGGAGCGCCTCCACCACGAAGGCCGCGTCGCGAAGCCAACAATACCGGTAATCCCAGGTGCGCTCGGTCCCCATCGCCTCGGGGATGGACGTCGTCGCGGCCGCGATGATCGCGCCAGTGTCGTGGTACGCGCAGAGCTTGAGGCAGAGCGCGCTGCGGAGGACCTCGTTCGCGGCGAAGGTCGGCAATGCGCAGGTCTGTGCCCACCGACGCCAGCCGCGCACCGTCAGGTCGAGCTCGTGCTCCACGCTCGCGGTCGTCGGCGGCGGCGTGTCCGGGAAGCCCCACGCGCCCACGAACCAGGTCGGGCGATCGAGCAGGAACTCCCGCCGGTCCAGCACGTAGGGCGTCGGCACGTTCGTCTCGAGGTAGAGCGGCGCCTCCCCGCCGTTGGCGACGATCCCGCGCGTACCCGCCACGAGCTGCCGCGGGGCGCGGCCGTAGTCCGGGCGGGGATCGAAGTCGACGCGCAGCCGCGGGTTGCCGCGCAGGGGCCGCAGCAGGCGCACGAACCGGAGCGGCACCCGTACGTCGAGCCCCTCCGGAACCCGTGGACAGAAGTCGATCAGCTCCCAGCTCGCGTCGTGGTGCGTGAACACGCAGCGCAGGACGTTGGTGTTCGGGAGGTACGCGAGCGTCCCGCGCGGCGACGCGTCGCCGACGAGGAACCGAAAGGTGCCGCCCCGGTCCGTGTCCAACAGCCGCGCGAAGATCGAGGGGGCGTCGAAGCGCGGCAGGCACATCCAATCGATCGCGCTCGTCGGCGACACGAGCGCGAGGACGCGCCCGTTGCCGATGAGCCCGTGATCGAGCGGGTCCGGTGCGCGAGAGGTCGGCTTCGACGTGGGATCCGTGAGGTGCATCCGTCACAGTGGTAAGCGCGCGCGGCCCGCCGGTGCGGCGTGCGCCAGACCGGAGGTTCGTCGGCGACCGGTTAGTTCGCGCCGGTGAGCTGGCACGACCTCCGCGCGCGCCCGTGGCCGGCGTTCGCCGTGGTGGCCGCGCTCGAGGCGGGGGTGGCGGCGTGGGCCCCTTGGCCCGTCGCGGCGGTGCTCGGCTGGTTCGCCCTCGGCACCGGGTGGGTCGCCATCGCCTACCTGCTGCGTCGACCGGAGTGGCTCGGGAAGCATCGCGCGCGCGTCGCGGCCGCCGTCGCGCTGTACCCGTTCCTCGCGCTCGCGAAGGCGAGCGCCCGCGCCGCGCGAACCCGCGTCGGCACCGCTCCGATCGAGGTCGCCCCAGGGCTGTTCGTCGGCGGATGGCCGGAGGGCACGGCGACGGAGTGGGCGCAGCTCGACCTGACCGCGGAGCTCCCCCGCCGCGGCCCCGCGCGCGCCTACGCCTGTTTCCCGATGCTCGACGGCGACGTGCCGCCCGAGCCGGCCTACCGCGCCGCCGTCGATCAGGCGCTCGCGTGGCGACGCGCCGGCCTGCCGGTGCTCGTCCACTGCGCGTATGGGCACGGACGCAGCGTGGCGGTGGCGATCGGCGTCATGGTGGCGGAGGGCCTCGCGGAGGACTGGACCGACGCGCACCGCGCCGTGCTCGCCCTTCGGCCCCGCGCGCGCATGACGGTGCTGCAACGCGAGTTCGTCGCGCGTGTGACGCCGACCCTGCGAACGCGCGCTATGGTCTCTGCATGATCTCTCTCCTGCTCGCCTGCGCCGAGCCCGGGGACGTCGCCACGCTGCCGGCGGGCGCTCCCCTCGACCCCCTCGGGGGCACCGCCCCCCTCGCGGACGTCAGCGGCGGCGATTGCCCCGACCTCGGCGCCTCGGGCAAGGTCACCCTCACCTCCGCCGGCGTCCCGCGGGTCGCGCGCCTGTACGTGCCCGACGGCGGGTCGGAGGGCCGACCGGCGCTGTTCGTCTGGCACCCGCTCGGCATGAGCGCGCGCACGATCGCCCAGTACATGGACGCCGAGGCGCTCGCCGACGCCTGGGAAACCACGATCGTGGTGCCGGACTCCCGCGACGAGAACCTCTTCGAATGGGACTTCTGGACGGTCAACGACTACGACGCCACCCTCTACGACGACCTGCGGACCTGCCTCGTCCGCGAGGCCGGGGCGGACCCCACGCGCATCGCCACCACGGGCATGAGCGCCGGCGGCCTCTGGACGAGCTGGCTCGCGGTGCACCGCGCCGACACCCTCGCCACCGCGGTGCCGATGTCCGGCGGGGCGGATCCGCTGTTCGAGTACGACACGCCCGCGGTGCCCCTGCCCGTGCTCCTGATGTACGGCGGCGCCGCCGACGTCTGGGGCGACGAGGGACTCGAGGTCGACTTCGCCGCGGCCACCCTCGACTTCGCCGACGCCCTCGCGGCGGACGGCAACACGGTGGTCCTCTGCGACCACGGGCTCGGCCACACGATCCCCCCGGAGGCGACCGACATGCTCGCGGCGTGGCTGCCGGCGCACCGCTTCGGCGCGCCGTCGCCCTTCGCGAACAGCCTGGACGGCCTCCCGACATGGTGCGAGGCCCTGTAGGCGCCGAAGCGCGACCGGCTCACTCCGCGTCGCAGATCTCTCCGGTGTCGCCGCCACTCGACCACGTCAGGCACGCGCGCGCGCACACCTCCTCGAAGCCCAGCGCGACCTCGCGCGTGCCGGAGAGGGTCACCGTGCCGCTCACGACGTCGCCGCTGCACTCGTCCGTGCCGTAGGACACCGTGCCGCTCCACGCGAGCGCGCCGAGCCCGGACACGGCGGCGGCGCCCCGCATCGGGACGTCCTCGAGGCCCGCGCCCTGCGCGTCGATCGCCTGCTCGAGGTTCGTGTACCGCACGCGCGCGCCGTCGATCATGGCGACGGAGTCCGGCACCCCGGTGACCGTCACGTCGAGCTGCTCGGCGGTCACGAGGCCACCGTCGGCGGCGATCGAGGCGTCCCCGTCGAGCAGGACGAGGGTGCCTTCGATGTCGTAGGAGAACGCCGCGAACGTGAGCGTGGCACCCGCGTCGCCGGCGCTGAAGACGGTCAGACCGCCTTCGATCGCGACGCCGTCGTCGGTCGTACAGCCCCCGCGGAACACGACCTGGGTGTCCGTCTCTTCCTCGACGACCGGACAGCCGGATTCGGCGCCGAAGGCCGCGAGGAAGAACGCGCCGAGCGGCGCGTACGCGCTCGTGCCGACGACCGTCCACGCCGCGCGGATCTCGTCGTCCGAGCTCAGCGGGAACGCGCTGTCGGTGTCCGTGTCGGCGTCGGTGTCGGTGTCGGTGTCGGCGTCGCCGAGGTCGACCTGCCCGCCGTCCTCGGACGCGGAGGGCACGCACGCCGTGAGCGCGACGACGAAGAGGAGCGGAAGGCGACGCATGAGGACCCCTGATGATGGCGCAGGCTACGTGGGAGCGTCGCCGCCGGCAAGGGGCCGAAGCCCGGCGACGAGCACCCGCAGCAGACCGTCCGGGTCGTCGACGTGCACCCAGTGCCCGGCGTCGGGCAGCAGGTGGAGCGCGAGGCGCGGCGGCCCGACGAAGCGCGCGAGCTCGGCGTCGGACCACCGGTCGGAGCGCCCGCCGCGGAGGACGTCCACCCGCGCGCGCCGCGCCGGGTCCTCGAGCCACGGCCAGGCGCTCGTCGCCGCGTAGTCCCTCAACATCGCCTCCACGGCGTCGAGGTCGAAGCGCCACACGAAGCCAGCATCGGTCGCGCGGAGGTTCGTCGTCATCCATTGCGCGAGCGCCGGTGAGAAGCCCTTATCGACGAGGATCGCGACGATGCTGTCCCGGCGGGGGAGCGGCGTCTGGACCGCCCGCAAGGCACGGACGACCCGCACGACCTCGCTCGTGCCTTCGATCGGGCCGTCCGGCGTGCCGGGCGGGACGTCGAGCGCCCACACCGCGTCGACCCGTCGGCCGGCCGCCTCCGCGGCGGCCCCCCACACGAGCGCGACCTTCCCGCCGAAGGAGTGGCCGATGGCGACGGTGGGTCGGCGCGGCAGCACGTCGGCGACGGCCTCGAGGTCGGCCGCGCAGGCGGCGAGGGTGTGCGGGGCCGCGGCGCCGCGGCTCTCACCGTGATTGCGCAGATCAACGAGGACGAACGCCCACTCGGGGAGCTCCTGCGCGAGGCGGCGCGCGAGCACCCGGAGGTTCTGGCCCGAGCCGAGGATGCCGTGCAGGACGAACGCCCACCGCCGCGCCGCCGGATCCCCCACCACCTGATGCGCCGGAACCCACGCCATGCACCGCCTCCGCGCCCGTGCCCTACCCCGCCGCGCCTTGCCGCGGCCGCGTCGGGGCGCACATCGTTCCCCATGAACGACACACACCAACGCATCGAACCCGATCCGTGGCCCCTCGACGACGTGGCCGATCCACCCGCCGACGACCACATCGAGCCGCCGCCCCTCAAGGGGATCCGGCGCACCGCCGCGCGCGCGGCCTGCTTCGTCGCGGGGCGCAAGCGGTACGCCGTGCCCGCCGCCCTCGGCGCCGGGGCGCTCGTCCTCGGCGGGGCCGCGATGCTCACGCCGAACGTCGGTCGCGTCGTGGCGATACGCGTGGCGCCGCTCGTGTTGCGCGTCGCGCCGCGCGTGATGGCCTGGGCGATCGGCACGATCGGCATCGCCGCGGCGATCGCGCTGCCCTTCCGGGCCTGGGCGAGCAGCCCGCGCTGAAGTTTGATAGCACGGGCGCGACCGTCAGGGGTCTCCCGTGTTGCGTCACCGCGCCGACATTCAGACGTTGATCACTGTCTGCACGTACTTCGCCCTGCTCGCCCTCCAATGGGTGTGGACTCCGCAAGACCCGTGGGTCCGCGCCGGGCTGGTCGTGCTGACGTGCGCGAACTCCTTCCTCATCGCCGTCGCGACACACAACGCGGTGCACGCGCCGGTGTTTCGGAAGCGATGGATGAATCGTGTCTTCCAGGTCGTCCTGACGCTCGGCTACGGGCATCCCGTGAGCTCGTTCGTGCCGGGACACAACTTGAGCCACCACCGGTACCTCCAGTCGCCGAAGGACGCGATGCGGACCACGAAGCTCCGCTTCGAGTGGCACGCCCTGAACGCGCTGCTCCTGCCGCTGCTGGTCGGCGGCGCGATCTTCACGGGCAACGCCCACTATTTCAAGCGTATGGCGTCGCGGAGCCCGCGCTGGTTCCGCCAGTTCCTCGTCGAAGCGACGGTGTACGTCGTGTGGCTCCTGACGTTCCTCCTGCTCGATCCGCTGAACTGGCTGCTCACCATCGTCATCCCGCACCAGTACGCGGCGTGGGGAATCATGGCGATGAACATGTTCCAGCACGACGGCTGCGACGAGCGCAGCGAGTGGAACCACTCGCGCAACTTCGTGGGCCCCGTCATCAACTTTTTCTGCTTCAACAACGGATACCACACGATCCACCATCGGCATCCCGGCCTGCACTGGTCGCTCGCGCCCGAGGCACACCGACGCGAGGTGGCGCCGCACATCCATCCGGCGCTCGAGGTGCCGAACTTCACCGTCTGGTTCGTCCGGACGTTCCTCCTCCCCGGCGGCCGACTCACGTACGACGGCCGCCCGGTCGTCCTCGGTCCGCCCACCCCCGACGAGGACTGGGTCGCGAGCGTGGACGACGCCCCCGACGAGCTCGGGGCGGTGAGTTGAGCGACGCGCCTCACCGCGTGGTCGACCTCTCCAGGGTCCTCGCGGGCCCGTGGGCGACCCAGACGCTCGCAGAGCAGGGCTTCGATGTGATCAAGGTCGAGGGCCCCGACGGCGACGAGACGCGCCGGTTCGGGCCGTTCCGTGATGGCACCAGCGTCTACTTCGCCGCGTGCAACCGAACGAAACGCAGCATCGTGCTCGACCTCAAGCGACCGGAGGCGTCGCCCGTCCTCGTCGCGCTCCTTCGCTCCGCCGACGTGCTCGTCGAGAACTTCCGACCGGGCGCCCTCGATCGGCTGGGATTTCCCGCTGCGCGCATCGCGGCGATCAACCCGCGCCTCGTCCACGTCGCGATCACCGCGTTCGGCGACGAAGGCGCGTGGGCGGGGCGCGCAGGCTACGACCTCGTGATGCAGGCGGTCGGCGGTCTCGCGGCGTTGAACGCCGATCCACCCCGCAAGACGGGGCCGAGCGCGGCGGATCTCTACGCGGGGCAGGTGGCGGTGCAAGCCGCGCTGTTCGGCCTGCTCGAGCGGGCGCGCACCGGGCGCGGCCGGCGCACCGAGGTGCGGATGCTCGACGTCGCGCACCACCTGCTCGGGTACTACGCGAGCGCCGCGCTGAACGCCGGGGCCGGCACGCCGCCAGCCTCCAATCGACATCCGTCGATCGCCCCGTACAACCTCTATCGTTGCGCGGACGGATGGCTGGCCGTAGCGTGCGCGAACGAGGGGCTGTGGCGGCGCTTGCGCGACGCCCTGGCCCTGCCCGACGACCCGGCGTGGGGCGACATCGTGTCGCGCGTGGCCGACGTCGAGCGCCTCGACGCGACGATCACCGAGGTCCTCCGTACCGACTCCGTCGCCGCCTGGGAGGCCCGGCTCGCGGCCTCGGGGGTGCCCTGCGGCGCGGCGCTCGACGTCGCGGGCTCGCTCGCGCACCCCGCGGCGCGTCGAATCGAGCTCGACGGCTGGGCGTTCCCGGTCCCGCCGATCCCGCCGCTTCGCGTCGGACCGCCGCCCGCGCTCGGCGCCCACACGCGCGAGGTGCTCGACGAGGTGGGCTTCTCCGCCGACGCCATCGACGCGCTGCTCCGGGGCGGCGTGGTCGCTACGGGATCGTGATCGCCACCGTCGTGTCGACGAACACGCTCGGCCACGGGCCGACGTAGGTGGGATCGTAGCAGGCGTGATCCGGGCACGCCGAGCGGCACACGTCGTCGAGCAAGAGGACCCGGTCGTCGGAGCCCCAATGCAGGGTCAGCGCGCCGAGCGACGCGTCGCAGTAGTTCTGGTCGGTGGCGCGAACGCGGAGGGACTGGCCGCGCGCCGCCGTCAGCGCGATCGGCGCGTGGGTGTCGCGGGTCCCGTTGTCGTCGGTCCACACGGCCACCCCGTCGAGCGTCAGGGAGAGATCGTCGTCGACCGTGACGAAGTCGAACATCGAGTCGCCGCCGCTCACGGTGTACACGAGCGGCGCGGTGTGGTCCCACACGACCACCTCCGCCACGTCTTCGCCCACGGCGCCTTCGCCGTCGTAGCAGCGCAGCGCCACGGACACCTCTCCGATCGGCAACGACACGGTGGCCGTGACGCCGCCGTCGGCGCCCGGGGTCGCCGCGGCGAGGCGCGCGCCGTCGGCGTACCACGCGCAGAGCAGGTCGGACGCCCGCTCCTCTGCGTCGGCAACGGTGCCCGAGAGCGCCACGGGCACGTCGTCGAGCAGGTAACGGCCGTCGTTCGGATCGAGGATCTGCACCACGGGCGCTTCGTTCTCTGTCGGATCGTCCTCGGTGTTTCCCAGCAGACGGACGGTGGCGAGGGGGTCCTCCGGATCGTTCGAGTCGAACACGATGGACGCCTCGTAGGGCGTCGCCACGTCGGGCGCGAAGGTGATCGCCAGATCGAACGAGAACCCACGCGGAACGGTGTAGGGCTCCACGTAGCCCTCGGGGAAGGCCAGCGTGAAGCCGGAGGCCCCCTCCCCGCCGAGGGTGGCGCGACGGATGCGGAGATCGCCGCTGCCCGACGCCCCGACGCGAACCGTCCGCGTCGTGGACTCGCCGGGCGCCACGACCCCGAAGTACACCACCTCGGGATCGAGGTCGATCGCGGGGATCACGCCGATGGCGGTCAGGGTGACCTCGGCCGGCGGGACGTCGGGCGCGTCGGCCTGGAGGCGCAGCACGCCGGCGTCGCCTCCTTCGGCGTCCGGGGTGTAACGAACCACGATCGCGCCTTCTTGATCGTGTCCGAGCCCCTCGGGGAGCGACGCGACCGAGAAGTCGCCCGATGAACCTGGGGCGAGGGCGGCCTCGGAGAAGCGGAGGGTGCCGTAGCCGCTGTTCACCACGCGCAGCCCGATCTCCGACGCGGTGCCCACCACCACCTCGCCGAAGTCGACGGCCGACGGCGAGATCTGCACGATCGGCACGCCGACGTTCAGCTTCGGGTCGTCCGAACAGGCGAAGAGGAGGAGCGCCGGGAGCATGCCCGGCCGTGATATCCCGGGCCGCGTGACCGACACCGAGTGGATCGAGGCGAAGCGGCGCGTCTACGCGCGGGTGGGCGAGCGTCCGGACGTGCTCGCCGAGGCGTCCCACGCCCTGCACGGCGGGCCCCCCTCCCCCGAACAAATGGCGGATCTCCTTGACTTCGCGGCGATCGAGTGGGTGGACGCCGAGGGCTGGACCGCGGTGGACCGCGCGGTCGCCGACGGCGAGCTGCCGCCCGCGTGCGCCCGGTGGTCGCGCGAGGTGGCCACGAGCCTCTGGGTGGTCGACGGGTGGTGCGGCGACACCGTGCAGCTCCGCGACGTGGCGACGGAGGCCGTGGTCGAGGTGCACGCGCCGGGACAAGCGGCGGACCTGCCGCGCCGCGCCGTCCTGCGTGCCCGCGTCTTGCCCGTCGGCGATCGACGCGTGCTCTCGGGCGCTCCCGACGTGTGGGAGCCGATGGGGGTGATCGCCCGGATGGAGCTCCTCGCCCAGTGGCAGGCCAGCGGCGAGCCCGCGCTGCTCGCCAACCTCCGGGAGCTCCGCGCGGGGTTCGTGCGGCAGCGCGAGGAGCGCGCGGTGTGGATCGCGCACTTCGGCGCGGATCTCGTGGTCTTCGACGACGCGTCCGACCTGGAGCGCCGCCTCGCCGCGTTCGCGAACGTCCTGCTGAACGAGGCGCGGTTCCCGTCGCTCGACGGTCGCACGCGCGCCGAGGCGTACACGGCCTCCAAGGGCGAGGAGCCGAAGGTGGTCATGTTGCGGCTCGGACCAACCCTGACGGGGCCGGGCCGGCACGGCGCCATCTACGACGCGGCGGAGGGGGTTCACTTTCTGCCTGACCTCGGCTCCTTCCTCGACTACTTCGAGGGGCGGAGCAGCGACGCCAACGTGGTTCGCGCGTACCTGGCCGACCCTGGCGTCACGATGCTCCCGTTCCTACGCGTCGGGGTGTCCGCGCGACTGGCCGCCCTCCTCGGCGTCGACGACGCCCCGATGGGTGTCCTGCTTGCTCCTTACAAATCACACATCCGGCCTCTGCCGAACTTCCTCCCGGGGCACGAAGACCCGCCACCCATCTGACACGCCCCGCTGTCGACACCGTGACACGCTCGACATACACGCCCGTCTGCCTCGAAGGAGGGGTCCGTGATGATCGCGCCAGAACATGTGGATTTCAACGCCAGCCTCGCCGTGCGCACAGACGACGGATTCTTCTTCGGCGCCGGTCGCAGCTTGCACCTCTCGCGCCTGCTCGCGGAGATCGACACACACCTGACGCCCGGGGACCTCGTCGAGCTCCGCCTCACGTTGGCGCCGAACCCGGGCACGGCCCTGATGCGCGGCCGGGTCCTCCGCGGCCTCGTCGTCGCCCCCGGCGAGACGCGTCGCTGGACCATTCACGTCGACGAGGTGGATCGGGAGGATCGTCCTCGGCTGGACGCCTGGCTCTCCCAGCAGCTCCACGGCGGCACCGCGAGCTGGTTCGAGGCTGGTGGCAGCGTCACTGGGATGTCGCAAGCGTCGCCGAGCGATGTGCGCAACGCCCTCGCGCGCATGGCGAGCCGCGTCGGCAAGCCCGAGGCCGCGCCGGACAGCTTCGGCCTCCGTTCGGACCTCACGTCCGACGCCGGCGCGTCCAAACGAAACGCCATGCGAGACGCCCTGCGCCGCGCGGTCAGCTCTCCGAACGAGCGCGCCGCCGCGCCGCCGCCCGCCCGGCCGTCTCTCGGCGCGCCGCCTGCGCCGGTGTCCCACGCCCCCGCGCCGCGCGCCGCGCCGCCGGCCGCCGCGCCGACCCGCCCGACCGCCGAGCCCGCCTGGAGCACGTTTCCCGTCGGCCCGGTCACCTGGATGGAGCTCCGCTGGGAGACACGGACGCGCTTCTGGTCTGCGATCGGCGAGCTGCTCGCGACCAGCTGCGTGCGCGTGGCGCCCGACGCGCGGGCGCTGCCCGGCGGGGCCGTGCATCTCCTCCTGCGGCATGACGCGCATGTGCTCGAGTGCGACGGAAATGCGATTGAGAACGGGGTGTATCGGATCACGCTCGACGCGGCGCACCACGCGGTCATCGCCGACTGGGCGCGCTGAGCTAGGGGAGCGCGACCGTCCGGAGCAGGCGCCGCAGGTCGGGCTGCGGGCCGATCCGCGCGCCGCCGCGCTGCGGGGTGCCGGTCGACCGGAGCAGGGCGCGCAGCTCTTCGGGCGCGTAAGGGCCCGCGCCGGTCCGGATCGCGATCGACTGGAGGAGCGCCGCCGCTGCGGCCACCATCGGCGACGCGCCGGAGGTGCCCCCGAAGCTCGCGGTGTAGCCCTGGAGCAGGTCGCCGTCGGGCAGGAACAGCTCGGAGAACGCCGGATAGTCACCGCCGCTCGTCGTCACGATGCCGTCGAACCACCCCTGCACGTCGACGCGCGCCCCGTAGGAGGAGCCGTTCGGGTACCAGGCCAGGGGCTCGTAGCCGCCGCTCGGCGACGCGCCGCCGCCGACGAGGATCGACCCCGAGTCGTGCGCGCGATCGAACCACCCGCTCCACTCCGGCCCGTCCAGGTCCGCCCCGCCGTTGCCGCCGGGCTCGACGACGACGATCCCCGCGTCCACCGCCGCGCGGATCGCGTCCCACGTCGCGGGATCGACCGACACCGGACAGTACGTCGCGTTGGCGTAGGCTTGCTGCTCGATCAGGAGCACGTCGCCCGGCGCGAGCAGCGCCGCGGCCGCGGCCACCGCCGCCGCCACGCTGTACACCCCGTCGTCCGTGAACGGCGAGACCCCGAGCAGCTCGGCGCCCACGGTGACCCCCGACACCCCGTACGCGTTCGGCGTGGCCGCCAGCATGCCGAACACGCTGTTGCCGTGGAACAGGTACGTGTCCGTTCGTTGCCCCCACGCGGGTTCGACGGGGATCCGCTCGAGATCCTCGTGCCCGGCGTCCCAGCCGTACTCCACGTCCGCCAGGCGCACCTCGCCGGCGTCGCCGCCCGGCCAGGCCGACGCGGCGCCGAGGCGCACGCTCCCCGGGCCGTCGACCCACGCTTGCAGCGGGGTGAAGTCCGGCGTCTCCGGGGCGCGATCCACGGGCGGCGGCGGCGGCGCGAACGCGAGGTACGCGGTGCGCACCTGGCGGTCGCGCAGGAGCGCCCCGCCCAGCGCCTCGGCCTCCTCCGACCGGACGACCCACCACCCCGGAAGATCCGCGTGCAAGGCCGACACCGACGCGCCTGGCGGGACGACGGGCGGCCCGGCGGGGCGCGACACCATCAGCACGTCGACCTCGCGACCGGGCGACCAGTCGACGCGCGCCCGCGCCGGGTCGAGATCGTACGGCCCGAAGGGGATCATCCGCCCTTTGCCCACCAACGGCCCGCCGCGAAGCGATAGCGGTGGGGCGGCGCGACCGCGTCGGGGCTCGGGTGCGCTGGGTCCCCCGGCAGGAGCACCCAGAGGTCCTCGCCTTCCTGCTGAAAGCGCGGGCAGATCGGGGGCGTCGCGCGGACGGCGCCGAGCGCCGACGCCACGTCGTCGAAGGCGCAGAGCTCGTCCAGGGTGCGCAGGGTCGGGGGCGCGACGGGCAGCGCGCCGGCCATCGCCAGGGCGCGGGCGGCCGCGGGAGCGTACCAACCGCCGCGAGAGGCCTCCCGCCCGTCCGGGGTCGCCTCGGCGCCGGCGGGCAGCGCCGCGGCGAAGAACCAGGTGTCGTACCGGCGCGGCTCCACCTCGGGGGTGATCCAGTGCGCCCAGGGGGTCATGGCGCGCACGTCCCACGCGCCGTCGTCGCCGAGGCGCACCCCCGCCTCCTCCCACAGCTCCCGCGCGGCGGCGACCCAGAACGCGCGGGGAATGTCCGGATGTTCGCCGCCGACGGCCGGGGCGTCGGCGTCGCCGGGGTCGACGCGGCCGCCGGGGAACACCCAGGCCGAGGCCATGAACCCGACGCTGCGCGCGCGCTCCATCAACCACACCTCCAGGCCGTCTGGGGCGTCGCGCAGGAGGAGGATCGTGGCGGCGGGGCGGAGGGGGGCGATGGTGTCGGACACACGCCGTCCTAACGCTCGGCGCGGTGGACGTGGCGGCCCCGCATGGGGTAGTCTTTACGCGTCAATGACGAGCTGCCGAGGAGGCAACAAATGTCAAGGTTGATCGGTATTCTGACCCTCGCCGCCTCGCTCGCGCCCGCCGCTGCCTACGCCTGGCCCACCGACACGGAGTGGATCGCCCTCCAGCGCGGCGGCGTCGACATCGTCGACCCCGCGGTGGACCACACCCGCGGCGCGTCCGGGGTGGACGGCAGCGTGGACCTCGTCGGCGACGCGACCTTCCTCGCCGCGGCGGGGCTCTGGTACGCCGATCGGGACGCAGTGTACCTCCGGATGCGCGTCGACGAGAGCCCCTGGTTCACCGAGGGGAGCGCGCTGCGCGCGAGCGCGTGGGCCTTCCTGATCGAGGCCGACGGCGGGGACGACACGTTCGAGTACCAGATCGGCGTCACGGGGCTCGGCGCGACCGTGGCGATCTACCGGAACACCGACCTCGAAGCCGGCGCGACGGCCGAGGCGGAGGACCCGATGTGGGTCGCTCCGACGCCGTTGACCACCGGCGAGCTCCGCGTGAGCGAGGCCGACACCACCCTGGCCGGCGAGCAGGACTGGTTCATCGACTTGCAGATCGACCTGGACGACCTCCGCAGCGCGGTCGGCGTCTCGATGGACGCGACCTTCCGCGTCGCGCTCGCCACCGACGACGGCTCCGGCCTCGGCTCGCTCGACAACGACTTCGGCGGCTGGGACGACGACGCCGGCGTGCCCAACACGCCCGACATCTGGAGTGACCCGATCGGCATCGACCAGGACGGCGACGGGGTCCCCGACCCGGAAGAAGCCCTCGACGGCACCGACCCCGCCGACGCGGACAGCGACGACGACGGCCTGTCCGACGGCGAGGAGGAGCTGACCGACCCCCGCCTCTGCGACAGCGACGGCGACGGGCTCCCCGACGGGCTCGAGCTGTCGGTCACGGAGCCGCTCGACGACACCGACCTCGCTGCCGGCTGCTTCGTCGCCGACGCCGATCCGGACTCCGGCACCGTGCCGGTCGTGCCCGACACCGACCTCGGCGGCGTCGACGACGGCGCGGAGGACCTCGACGGCGACGGGGAGATCGACCTGTGGGAGACCAACCCGAACGACGGGAGCGACGACGTCGACAACGACGCGGACGGCGTCCCCGACGTGCTCGAAGACGCGTGCCCGGAGGACGGCACCGCGACCGACGCGGACGGCGACGGCGTGCCGGACGCCCGTGAAGGACGCGGGGACAGCGACGAAGACGGCTTCCCGGACTTCTGCGACCCCGACGACGACGACGACGGCCTGCCGACGAGCGACGAAGAGACCGAGGTCGACACCGACACCGACGGCACGCCCGACCACCTCGACCCCGACGCCGACGACGACGGGACGCCGGACGGCGAAGAGGGCACCGGGGACGTCGACTGTGACGGCTTGCCCGACCACCGGGACGCGGACTCGAGCGACGGCGCGTGCGCCGACGCGGACGCCGACGGCCTGACCAACGCCGACGAAGAAGCGTGCGGGTCCGACCCCGACGCGGCGGACACCGACCGCGACGGCGTCGCCGACGGCGACGAGTCCTGCGACGAGGACACCGACTGCGACCAGCTCCCCGACCGGCTGGACCCGAGCGACGACGACCTCTGCGACACGGTGGACACCGCCGACACCGCGGGGCTCGGCGGGTGCGATCCGGACGACGGGTTCCTGGACTGCGGCCACTTCACCGGCGGGAGCTGCTCGACCGCCGGGGGCGCCGCGTCCCTCCTCCCGCTCCTGCTCGCCGCCGCCGGTGTCCTGCGCCGCCGTCGGGGCGCCCTCGGCGTCGGCGGCCTGCTCGGGGTCGGCGGCCTCGCCACGCTCGCCGGCGCGGCGGCCCCGGCGCGCGCGCAGGACGGCGTGCTCGACGGCTTCGACGTGCAGCGGCTCCGCCCCGTGGGCGACTCGCGCGCGCTGCTCGGCGTCGAGGACGCGTCGCTGCCCGCGGAGGGCCCGGGCGGCACGATCACGACCTCGTACGCGCGAAATCCCCTCGTGTACCGGCTGGACGACGGCACCGGCGAGACCCCCATCGTCGCCGACGTCCTCTCGACCGAGATCCTCGGGTTCTACCGGATCGGGCCGGTCCGCCTCGCCGCGGCGCTCCCCGTGCACTGGAGCGGCGCCACGGACTTCAACACCGGCGGCGGCGCCCTCGGCGACGTGCGGCTCGACGTGAAATGGGCCGTGCTCGACCGGCAGCGCGACCCGGTGGGCGTGGCGGTGTCGCTCGGCACCGCCCTCCCCACGGGCAGCGGGGACTGGCTCGCGGAGCCGGGCGTCGGCTTCGGCGGCCGCGTGGCGGCCACCTGGGGCCGAAAGACGGTGCTCGGCGCCCACCTCGGGCTCTATGGCACCGAGGCGGCGGCGGTCGGCCCCGACCTCACGTGGGGCACGCGCTTCACCTGGGGCGCCGGCGCGAGCGTACCGCTCGGTCGCCCCTTTCGCGCGATCGCCGAGCTCGACGGCCAGGTCGGGCTCGACGGGGGCACGGTCGGCAACGCGCCGGTGGAGTGGCGGGTCGGCGCGCGCTGGCTGCCGGGCGACGCGCTGACGGTCACCGTCGCCGGCGGCACCGGGATCGGCGACGGGATCGGGAGCCCCGACTGGCGCGGGATCGCCGCGATCGGCTGGGTGCCGGCCCCGAAGGCGCCGCGGCGCGCGGCCGGCGCGGACCGGGACCAGGACGGCATCCCCGACGCGAAGGATCTCTGTCCGGACCAGCCCGAGGACAAGAACGGGCGCGACGACGACGACGGGTGCCCGGACGCGGGGCTCACCCCGACGACCTTCGAGATCAAGGACCCGTCCGGCGCGCGCGTGGCGGGCGCCACCCTCGAGCTCGCGTCGGGGCCCGAGACCGGGAAGTACGCCTTGGGAAGCGGAACGATGACGCGCTCGCTGCCCCCGGGCGAGTACCGCGCCCGTGCCTGGGCCGACGGGTACGTCGCCTCCGCGGAGAACCTGCGCATCCCGGACGCCGCGCGCCACGCGGAGAGCGTGACGGTGCGCCCCGAGCAGGGCGGCGGCGTCGTCGAGCTCAAGGTGCGCGCCCCGTCCGGCCAGCCGCTCGCCGCGCTGGTGACGGTGCTCGAACCGTCCGGGCGCCGCTTCAGCACCGGCGAAGACGGCGTGGGGACCGAGCGGATGCCGGAGGGCACCCGCGAGCTGCGCGTATGGGCCGAGGGCTACGCCCCCGAGCGGGTTCGCGTCACCGTGGAGGGCGGCAAGACGGCGCGGCTCGACGTCACGCTGCAGCCGAGCCGCGTCGATGTGTACGCCGACCGTGTCGAGATCCGCGACAAGGTGTTCTTCGAGCTCGACTCCGCCACGATCAAGGCGGAGAGCTTCCGCATCCTCGACGACGTCGTGGCCACCTTGCAGGGCCACCCGCAGATCGAGCTCATCGAGATCCAGGGCCACACCGACGATCAGGGCGCGGAGGACTACAACCTGACCTTGAGCCAGCGCCGGGCGGACGCCGTCATGCGGTACCTGGTCGAGGCGGGCGTCGAGCCGCAGCGCCTCGTCGCCAAGGGCTACGGCGAGACGCGCCCGCTCCAGCCGAACGCGACCGCCGAGGCCCGCGAGACGAACCGACGCGTCGCGTTCCGCATCCTCCGCGGCGCGCCGAAGCCCGAAGCGCCCCGCGGCGGCGGTGAGCGCGGCGGCCCGCGCCGCGGGGACCCGCGATAGGACGTCGAATGATCCAGTCCATCCTCGCGGCGGTCGACGGCTCGGAAGCTTCCACGCGCGCCGCCGGCTTCGCGCGGGACCTCGCCGTGCAGACCGGCGCGCACCTCACCTTGCTCGTCGTCATCCGTCCGCCGACCGCGGTCTCGATCCCCCCGTTCGACGCCCTCGCGCTTTCCGGCCCCTCCCCCGACGCGGACCACCTCGCCGCGGTGCAGCAGCTCGTCGCGCGCGTGGAGGCCGATCTCCCCGGGTCATGCAGCAGCGACGTGCAGATCTGCGCCGACCCCGCGGCGACGATCTGCAGCGAGGCGCTGCGTCTCGGGGTCGACCTGATCGTGGTCGGCGCCCGCGATCGGACGACCGCCGAGCGCCTGTTCCTCGGATCCGTGAGCGAGGCCGTGGTGCGGGACGCCGGGCGCCCCGTCACCGTCGTACACTGACCGCGGCCGGCTAGAGCGCCAGCACGTCCGGCACGTCGATGGGGCACCACTCGGCGACGGCCTCCCCACGGACGGATCCGCGCACCGCAGCGTCCTCGTCGGCGAGGGCGTCGACGTCGACGAGATCCGCCTCGAAGGACACGTTCACGCGCGCTTCGTCGACCCGGTCGCTGTAGGTGACGGCGCCGTCGACCATCGCGAAGTCGTCCTCGTACGTCGGCGCCGGGGCGGACCAGGCGCAGTCCTCGACCGACCACCGCGCCGCCGCGGCCTCGGGGTCGGAGCCGGCGCGGCCGAAGCGAATCGTCCCGGAGGCCATGTCGAAGTCGGGGCCGAACGCCATCGCGCCTTCTTCCAGCGCGCACGCCTCGTCGATGTCGCCGCACGACAGGAGGTTGACGGTGCGGGCGGCCTCGGGGTCTCGGCGCGCGACGGCCTCGGCCTGCGCACGGAGGAAGTCCGGGACCGCGGCGCAGGCGGCCGTCTGCCCGTCCTCGAGGGCGGCGGCGAGCACGCGCGAGTTCTCGCCCCACTCGGCGACGTACGCCCGCTCCGCCGCGCACCCGCCGACGCGGGTCGACAGGCTCACCGAGGCCGAGGCGTAGGCCGTGCCGACGTCCGACACGCCGTCGTCGAGGAAGATCAATGGGTCGACCGTCCCCAACTCCGTCCACCACGCGGACTGGACGGCGCCGAAGCCGTCCAGCCCGTCGATCTGCACCGACCCCGCACACGCAAACAGAAGGAAAGTCCACATTCGACACCTCGCAGTGATGAGCCCTTACGAACCCTCCGTGCGACGAGCCGCGCCGATCGATCCCGCGAATGACACGCCGCGGGGATCACTCGCCGGTGAAGCGGGCCGCGCGTTTCTCGACGAAGGCGCTCATGCCTTCCTTCTGGTCGGCGGTGGCGAAGCAGAGCCCGAACAGGGAGCGCTCGGCGGCGAGCCCGGCGCGCAGGTCCGGGTCCGCGTCGAGCAACGCCCGCTTCGCGAGACGCACCGCCACCGGCCCCTGCGCCGCGATCGTCGCGCCCAGCGCGAGCGCGGCGTCGACGACGGAGCCCTCCCCCACCACCCGGAGCGCGAGCCCGAGGGCCACGGCCTCTTCCGCCTTCACGCGGCGGCCCGTGTAGACGAGCTCGCGCGCCCGCATCGCGCCGACGCGCCGCACGAGGCGCTGCGTGCCGCCGAAGCCCGGGATGACCCCGAGGGCCACCTCGGGCTGCCCGAACACGGCGTTCGGGGCGGCGAGCACGAGATCGCACGCCATCGCGAGCTCGCAGCCGCCGCCGAGCGCGAAGCCGTTCACCGCGGCGATGACCGGCGCGGGGAAGGCCTCGATCGCGTCGAGGGTGGCCTGCCCTTCGCCGGCGAACCGCGCCGCGCCGACGGCGCCGAGCTCCCGCATCGCGGCGATGTCGGCGCCCGCGACGAACGCCTTCTCGCCGCCGCCGGTGAGCACCACGGCGCGCACGGCGTCCGGCCCGTGTGACGGGAGGGAGGCGAAGGCCTCGCCGAGCTCGCGCACGGTGCGCGGATCGAGCGCGTTGAGCGCCTTCGGACGATCGATCGTGACGAGCGCGACGAGGCCGTCGCGCAGGTCGACCCGCACGTTCTCCCAGGACATCGTCACTTCCCCGCGTACGTGTAGAAGCCGCGGCCCGACTTGCGCCCGAGCCAGCCCGCCTCGACGTACTTCCGCAGGAGCGGGCACGGGCGGTACTTGCTGTCGCCGAGGCCCCCCTGGAGCACCTCCATGATCGCGAGGCAGGTGTCGAGACCGATGAAGTCGGCGAGGGTCAGCGGGCCCATCGGCACGTTCGTCCCCAGCTTCATCGCGGTGTCGATGTCCTCGACGCTGCCGATGCCCTCGTAGAGCGCGTAGACCGCCTCGTTGATGTAGGGCATCAGCACGCGGTTGACGATGAACCCCGGCATGTCGCGACCGAGCACCGTGACCTTGCCCATCTTCTCGGCGGCCGCCTTCACGGCGTCGTACGTGTCGTCGGTCGTGGCGAGGCCGCGGATGATCTCCACGAGTTGCATCAGCGGCACGGGGTTCATGAAGTGCATGCCGATGACGCGGTCGGGGCGGTCGGTGTGCGCGGCGATGGCGGTGATCGAGATGCTCGACGTGTTGCTGGCGAGGATGGCGCCGGGCCGGGCGGCCTTCGAGACATCCGCGAAGATCTTGTACTTGAGCGCGACGTTCTCCGTGGCGGCCTCGACGATGAGGTCGGCGTCGCCGTGCACGCCGAGGTCGGTGCCCCAGGTGACCCGGGCGAGGATGGACTCGGCGTCGGCGGCGGAGAGCTTCTCCTTCTTGACGAGGCGGCCGAGGCTGTCGGCGATCGTGCGACGACCGCGCTCGAGCGCGGCGTCGGTCACGTCGGTGCAGGTCACGTCGAAACCGGCGGCGGCGGCCACCTGCGCGATGCCGTTGCCCATCTGGCCGGCGCCGATGACGCCGATGCGAACGATGCTCATGTCGAACCTCCGAGGGGCGCCGACCGTATCGCGACGCAGCATCGCCGCGCTACGTTGCCGCCGTGCTCGACGACGCGCCCCGCCTGATCGGCCGTGACTCCCTCGTGGACGCCCTTCGGGCCGAGCTCGCCGCGTGCGGGCGCGTGTGGCTGCGGGCCGAGCCCGGGGTGGGGGCGACCGCGGTGGCGCGGGCCGTGATCGACGCGCCCGACCGCCTGGAGGTGGACCTCGGCGCCGCGGACGACGAGGCCGGTGTGGTGCGGCTCCTCGGGCGGGCGTTGGAGGTCGATCCGTGCGGGGACGCCGCCGGGGTCGCGAACGCGCTCGCGACGCTCGGCGAACCCCTGCTGCTCGACGGCGTGCGGAGCCTCGACGCGTGGGACGCCGTGCGGCGCCTCGTCGAGGGAGCCCCGTCGGGCCCGGTGGTCGTGGTGTTCGCGTCGAGCATCGACGAGGACGCGCGCGTCGTGCCCCCGCTGTCGGACGACGTCCTCGCCGGCCTGTTCCCAGGGCTGGACCTGGAGGACTGTCGCGGTTCCGTCGCGGTCGCGCGGCTCGCCGCGATGACGGGGCTGCCCCCTGCGGAGCTCCTCGCCCGCATCGCGCGCGCCGTGCCCGGCCTCGTGGCCCTGCCGGCTGGCCTGCGGTGCGCCGCGCCGGAGGGGGTGCCGCGCGCCGCGCTCCTGGACGATCCGAGCCGGACCGCGCTGCGACGCAGCGTCACGGCGCGCATCCCGGCGCCGCCGCCGGACGTGGCGTGGGCCGCCGCGCTGCCGGTGCTCTCCGGCTTGTTTCACCTCGCCGACGGAGGGCACGTCCGCGCGATCCCGGATCCGCGCGACATCTCCGCCCTGCGGGACCTCGCGGGGCTCGCGCCGCAGCGGCCCGAGGCGGCGCTGGCCCTCGCGGCGGCCGCCCGCCTCGCCCTCGCGTGCGGGCAGCTCGAGGACGCGCGGCAGATCGTCCGCGGCGGGCTCGGTCGCGCCGTTCGTCCGGTCGATCGTGGAATACTGACCTGGGCAGACGCCGACGCGCTCCTCGCGGCGGGCGAGATCGACGAGGCCCTGGCGCGCTGGGGAGACGCCGAACAAGCGTTCAACCGGGTGCGCGAGCACCGCACGCGCGCGGCGATGCTGCGGCGCAGCGCGGACCGGCTCGCCGCGCGCTCCGTGAGCGGCGTCGCCGAGCGGCGCTACGGCGAGGCCCGCGCCCACTACCGCGTCGACGGCGCCAGCACGGGGGTCGCGGCGACGCTCCGGGGCGCGTCGGCGGTCGCCGTGGCCGCCGGGGAAGAGGTCGGCGCCGCGGCGCTGCTCGAGCAGGCCGCCGCGATGGACGGCTCGCCGACCGAGCGCGCCAACCTGCAGATCGAGCAGGCGGGGCTCGCCATCGCCCGTGGGGAGTACGGCCGCGCCGAGGCGCTGTTGCGGGCGCACCTCGAGGCCGACGACCTGCTGCTCCGCGCCAACGCGCTGCGCCGGGCGGCGGACCTCGCGCTGCGGCGGGGGCGCCCGGACGCCGCGGCCGAGCACGCCGTCGCCGCCGCGCGGACCTACGCGCGCCTCGCGGAGCGCGCGGCGGCGGCGGGCGCCGTGCGCCTCGAAGGGGACGCTCACGCCGCGGCCGGGCGCCTCGGCGCGGCCATGGCCTGCTACGAGCGCGCCGTCGGCCTGCACGCCGCCACCCGGGACCTCGCCGGGCTCGCGCGCACCCTCTCTCACGCGGCGCACGTCGACGAAGCGTGCGGACGAACGCAGGACGCGCGCGACCGGCGCGCCTTCGCGGACGAGGCGCGCGTCGCGAGCGCGCGGGAGTGAGCCCCGCCGCGCGTGCCGCGCGTGTTTCGATGCATTAGGTCGACCACGCCCGTGGATCACCGCCCCACCGTCACCCATTTCCGCGAGGCGACGGACCGCCTGCGGCTCTCGCCAGGAACGGCAGAGGTCGAGCTCGCGGCGTTCGCCGCGGCCCACGCCGGCGACCCGCTGACGGCGCCCCTCACCGCGTTGCTCGAGGCGACGGCCGACTTCTTGTGCGGTCGGTACGTCGGCGCGGAGGCCGGCGCCGAGTCGGCGCGCGCCGCCCTCGACGCCGCCGGCGAGCCGGCGCTCGCGGGGGACGCGCACCTCGTCCTCGGGAACGTCTCGCTCGAGCGCGGCGACTACCGCGACGCCGCCAGCCACTACACCGAAGCCGCGGACCGCCACGAAGGCGCCGGAGACGACGACCGCATCGGGCGCGTGTACAACAACCTCGGCCTCGTCGCCTGGCGCACGGGCGACCTCCGCCGTGCGGAGGAGCACTTCGTCCGCGCGCTGGACGCCTTCGGCGCGGGCGCCGCGGCGTCCGTCCGCGCCAACCTGTTGAGCAACCTCGGGCTCGTGTACGAGGACCGCGGCGACACCGAGGCCGCCGAAGCCGCGTGGCGCAGCGCGGCCACCATCGCGCGCGGCGCCGGCGACCGGAACGTGCTCGCGAACGCGCTCGCCAACCTCGGCGACCTGCACGAGGCGCGCGCCGACTGGGAGGGCGCGCTCGCCCTCCACGCCGAGGCGCTCGCCTTCCGCGAGGCGATCGAGCACCGCCGCGGCGTCGTCGGGTCGAACGTGGCGCTGGCGCGCGTCGCCCTGGCGCAGAACGACACCGCCGCGAGCGAGCGCCACGTGTTTTGCGCCCTCGACGTCGCGCGCGAGATGCAGCTCCGCAAGCACGAGGCCGACGCGCTCGGCGTGCTCGCGCGCTTGCGCGAGGCCGAAGGGCGGTTGGTCGAAGCGCTCGACGCGACGCGCGAGGAGGCCCGAGCGCGCCACGAGGTCCTGTCCGCGCACGTCGCCGCGCGCGTGTCGGCGATGCAGGAGCAGTTCGACGCGCGTCAGGCCCGCGCCCTCGCTCGTCGTGCGGAGGCCGAGAACGTGCGGTTGCTCGCGGCGATGCGCCAGGTCGAGGCCGCGTCCGCGGCCCGCGCGCAGTTCCTCGCCACGATGTCCCACGAGATGCGCACCCCGCTCACGAGCATCCTCGGCGCGGCGGAGCTCTTCGAGCTTCAGCCGCTCTCCGCGCCGAATCGGCGGCTCGTGCGCGTGATCGCCACCGCCGCGAACGCCCTGCTCGCGTCGATCGGCGACGTGCTCGATCTCTCGCGGATCGACTCCGGCACCCTGGAGATCCGTCACGAGCCCTTCGCGCCACGCGCCCTGGTGCAGGAGGTCGCCGACATCGTCGACGGCGCCCGCCGGGCGCGCGGCCTGGATCTCGCGCTCGAGGTGTCCCCGAAGCTCCCGAACACACTCCTCGGCGATCGCGCCCGCGTCCGCCAGGTGCTCGTCAACCTCGTCTCCAACGCCGTGAAGTTCACCCCGACCGGGGGCGTGACCGTCAGCGTGGGCTACGACGACGGGCGCCTGTTGCTGAGCGTGCGGGACACCGGCCCGGGCGTCACCGCCGACCTGCTGCCGCGGCTCTTCGAGCCGTTCTTCCAGGCCGAGTCGGGCGCAAACCGCACCCATGGCGGCTCGGGGCTCGGCCTCACCCTCGTCGAGCGCATCGTGCGCGCGATGTCGGGCCGCATCGACGCGCGATCCACGCCGGGTCAGGGGGCGATCTTCGACGTCGCGCTGCCGATGGCGGCCGTCGAGGAGCCGCCGCCGCCCGCGAAGGACGGCCGGCCGCTCGTCCTGCTCGTCGAAGACGACGAACGCGTGCGCGAGGTCCTCGTCGACCTCCTCGCGGCGGCGGGCGCGGAGGTGCGCGCCGCCGGGAGCGGCGCCGAAGCGCTCGGCTTCGCGAAAGACAGCGCGTACGACCTCGCCCTGGTCGACCTCCACATGCCGGTGATGGACGGCATGGCCGTCGCGCGCGCGCTCCACGCGTCGGCGACGCCGCCCCGCACCGTCGTCGCGATGTCCGGCGCGCTCGACGCGAGCGACGCGGCCACCCTCACCGCGGCGGGCTTCTCGTCCGGCATCGCGAAGCCCGTCACCCTCCGCACGCTGCGCGAGCTGATCCGGGCGGTGCGCGCGTGAAGTCGCCCCCATGAAGCCTCTCGATCCGCGGCGCCGCGAGATGTCCGGCTGGGGCGGCTACCCCCGCGTGTACTGCGAGGAGCGGATCCCCGCGTCCGAAGCCGACGTGTTCGATGCCGTGTGGTCGGGGGGCACCGTGCCGCGCGGCCTCGGTCGGAGCTACGGCGACGCCGCCACCCTGCGCGGCGGTCGCGTGCTCACCCTCACCGACATCGGCGGATATCGCAGCTTCGACGAGCAGACTGGCGTGCTCGACTGCGGCGCGGGCGTGAGCCTCGGCGACATCGTCCGCGACTTCGCGCCGCGCGGGTGGTTCCCGATGATCACGCCCGGCACGAAGCACGTCACGGTCGGCGGGTGCATCGCCAACGACGTGCACGGCAAGGCGCACCACGTCCAAGGCACCTTCGAGCGCTGCGTGGAGTCCTTTCGTCTCCTCCTCGCCGACGGACGTGTGGTCGAGTGCAGCCGCCACGACGAGCCCGAGCTGTTCTACGGGTGCTTCGGCGGGATGGGCCTCTTGGGCGTGGTGCTCTCGGCGCGCGTCCGCCTGCGCCGCGTCGAGACGACCTGGTTCAGGCAGCGCGCGATCGTGGCGCGCGACCTCGACGAGCTCCTCGACGAGATGGCGCGGGCCGACGCCTCGTTCCCCTACTCCGTGGCCAACATCGACCCGTTCGACACCGGCGCGCGGCTCGGGCGCGGGGTGCTGACGGTCGGCGACCACGCGCGCGCGGACGAGCTCCCGGCGGACCGGCCCCCGTTGAAGGTCAGCGGCCCCCCGCGGGTGTCCGTGCCCTTCGAGCTCCCGAGCTTCCTGCTCAACTCCTTGACCGCCCGCCTCGTTCAGCTCGTCATCCGGCAGGTGCTCGCGCGGGGCGCCCCGTTCGCCCACTACGAGAAGTTCTTCTACCCCCTCGACGCGATCGCCCATTGGAACCGCGGCTATGGCCGCCGCGGCTTCACCCAGTACCAGTTCGTCGTGCCCTTGCGCGACGGTCCGCTCCACCTGCGCCGCATCCTCGAGGCCATCGCCGTCTCGGGCGATCTCCCGCTCCTGAACGTCCTCAAGCGCATGGGCCCGCCCGGGAACGGCCCGCTCTCGTTCCCGTTCGAAGGCTACACGCTCGCGATCGACTTCCCGATCCGCCCGGGCACCGCCGCGCTGGTGCACCGGCTCGACGCCATGGTGCTCGAGGCCGGCGGGCGCGTGTACCTCGGTAAGGACGCCCTGCTCCGCCCCGAGACCTTCGCCGCGATGTACCCCCGGCTCGACGAGTTCCGGGCCCTGAAGGCGCGGGTCGATCCGAAGGGCGTGTTCACGTCGGATCTGGCGATCCGCCTCGCGATCTGAGCTTCGGGCGCCGGCCTACTGCCAGCGCACGTCGGCGTCGCCGGCCTCGAGCCGCACGCGCGCCACGAGGTCCGAGAGGGTGACGGGGAGGAGGCCGTATTGGCGGCGGTCCACCGCGTCCCAGCCGCCGCCGACCGGGCCGTTGAGGGTCTCGAAGGTGGCGGGGCGCCCGGGGAAGTCCCACGCCGTGTCGTTGGTGCCGCACGCAGAGTCGCCGTCGACGTCCGAACACCGGACCACCGACAGTCCGCGGTCGATCGTGAAGGTGAACGAGTCGCCGTCGGTCGCCGGGCGGGCGCCGGACGCGATGACGAAGCTGATCGCGCCGTCGTCGCTCAGGTAGCGCTCGTCGGACCGGGCACGCGCCGCCTGGAGTCCGCTCAAGGTGCCTTCGACTGACCAGTCGAGGGTGGCGCCCTGGTAGGTGAGCGTCCAGCTCTCGCCGAGCGCGACGCCGCCGCACGGGGACGTCACCACCTGCTCGCCGGTGACCTCATCCGGAAGCAGGCTCTCGTCGCTCTCCGCGCCGAGGTCGACGAGGCCGGCGTACTCGACCTGCCCGTCGTAGAGCGGGTTCGGAGCGTGCGGGCCGCGCGCGTCGCGCACCGCGCAGCCGGTCGGCCCCTCGAGCTGGAACAGGTAGCCGTCGCCCGTGGCCACCGCGACCGTGGGCACGCGCGGGTAGGCCCCGTACGCGTCGGCGTGCGGCAAGGTGACCGGTCCGCGCGACGCGGCGAGGCCCGTGATCGGCGAACCGAGGGCGACCCCTTCGACCTCCGGAGAGAGCGGGTTCGGGTCGACCCAGGCGGCCCCGGCGAGATCCCACACGTCGACGCGACCCGCGCCGATCGGCGCGACGAAGAGGTGGTCGAACGGCACCCCCGCCGCGTCCTCGCCGCCGACCCACGCGAGATCGACGAGCGGCGCGGCCACAGGGAGGGCCTCCACCGCGACCGTCGTCGGGTCAGGATCGAGGTCGAAGCTAAGGATCCACACGACCGCGGACGCGCCGTCGGTGGCGAACACCCGCCCGTCCGGCGCGCCGGTGAGCCGGCCCGGCTGCGCGCCCTCGGGCAAGCCGACGGCGCCGATCGCCGCGCCGGTGATGCCGTCGAACACCGTGACGACGCCGTGATCGCCCGTGACGTACACGCGGCCGTCGAGCGCGAGCAGCCCGAGCGGGCGCGCCCCCTCGAGCGTGATCTCGCGCAGCCCGGACTCCGTGCGCAGCTCGAAGCGATCCCCCTTCGTGGCGGTCCCCTCGAGGACGAAGCTGAGCTCTCGCGCGTCGGAGGCCCACGCCTCCCCCGAGACGGGCGCGGCGCTCTGCACGCCGGAGCGCGCGCCCTTCGCCCACCAGCGCGCGCCGTCGTGCTCGATCGACCAGTCTTCGGTGGTCGTGAACCCGGTTCGCACCTCGACGTCGGACAGCGTCGGGGCATCGCCGCTGCCGTCCACGTCCACGAAGCGCACCTCGCCGACCGCGGCTTCGGGCTCGGCGGGCGCGCCGTCCGCGCCGAGCCCGGTCACGTGCGGCACGTGCAGGATCTGCGCGTTCTGCTGGTCGATCGCCCACACCATGACCACGTCGCCCCCTCCGACCACCGCGACGTCGGAGAGCAGGCGACCCGAGCCGGTGGGGATCGCCGCCGCGCGCAGGAAGCTCGCCGTCGGGTCGTCCGTCAGCAGGCGCCCGTGCTTGAGGTCGAGCGGGGTGATGACGCCCGAGAGCCGGTTGGCGACGTAGCCCACGGGCTCGACGAAAGGACCGTCCGCCGACGTGAGCACGGCGGCGGCGACCGGGCCGTCGAAGTGGAGCGGAATGGTGGCGGTGTCGCTGCACGCGAGCAGCGCGAGGAGGGCGGTCACCGGTTCACGATCCAGGTGAGAGGGCGAAGGAAGTTCGGGCTCGCGGGATCGGCGTCGAGGACGACGATCGTGCCCGAAGCCGCGCCGTCCACCAGCTCTCCCGTGTAGTTGGCGACGAAGGCGCGCGTGCCGTCGGGGCTGATCGCCACGGCGTAGGGGTTCTCGCCGACCGCGTCGATCTCGGCGATCTGCGTGGCCGGCACGCCGGTGGCGAGGTCGAGCACGCTCACCGAGTTGGCGTTGAAGTTGGTGACGAACAGGTGGCGGCCGTCCGGGTGCAGCGCGATGCGGCCCGGGCCGACGAAGCTCCGCGTGTCCGCGCCACGGTCGCGGGATCCCGAGCGAGCGAGCGGCAGCATCGTCGCGACCACGTCGCGCTGCACGTCGGCGTCGTCGTCGTCGACCACACCGGACACGTCCACCGCGACGAGCGCCTCGGGCTCGTCGATCGTGGCCCAGAGCCAGCCGCGCGCTGCGTCGACCATCAGGTCGCGCGGGCCCGAGGCGCTCGATCCGCCGAAGATCGTGCTCGTCTCGACCACGAGCACCGTCTCGACGTCGAGGTAGTTGAGGTCGGGGTCGCCGACGACGCTGTCGTCGCGCACGTCGAGGACGTAGATCCACGGCGCGAGCTTGCACCCGACGTAGAGCATCCCCGCGACCTCGTCGGCGGCCAGCGCGCCGCAGCCGAGACCGCTCAGCTCGTTGCCGTCGACCTGCAGATCGAGCGAGATCGCGTCTTCGTCGGAGGCGGGCACCGACACGAAGCCCCAGGTGTCGGCGAGCGTCGGGAAGTTGCGTTCGAGGTGGACCAACGTCGGTTCGCCGGCGCGGGACACGGCGGCGCCGACGCGACGGGTGCCCGCGTCGATGCCCGTGTACACGATGCGGTAGCCCCCGTCGTCCGCCGGCGACACGACCGGGCGCTCCACGCCGGCGTACCCGAAGCCGCCGCCGCCGGACAGGATCGCGCGCGGCACGTCGTCGACGCCCGCGGCCGAGGCGAAGGCCGCCGTGTCGCTCGAGCGCGACGCGTGGCCCACGCGCCAACGATCGCCGTCGAAGCCGGAGTACCAGAGGTGCGTGACCCCCGCGTCGTCCGTGAGCGCCCACGGGTCGCGCGCGCCGGAGTCGTCCCAGTCGCCCGGCTCGCCCCCGTTGAACTGCCACGCCTCGACGGCGCCGGTCACCCGCGTGAAGGTCGAGCCGCCGTCGACGCTCTCGGCGAGGCCGACGCGCCAGCGGGACCCGTCGGAGGCCGCGTACCAGAGCCGGAGGGTGCCGTCGTCGAGCTGCTCGACGCTGCCCGGCTCGACCGAGACGCTCTCCCAGGAGTCGCCGAGGCCGAGCACGTCGCCCCCGACGGTCCACACCACCCCGTCGGGGGAGGTGGCGCGGGCGATCGTCGTCACGTCCCCCACCGTGCGCGCGAAGAGCAGGACGTTGCCGCCGGCCCCCGTCGCCCAGGCGGTGGCGCGACCGACGCTGTCGGCCTCGGCGGAAGCGGCGGTGACCCAGACGCGCCCGGTGTCGGACCCGATCCAGGTCGACCCGTCCTTGTCCGTCACGCTCACCACGCCGTCGCCGTCGAGCTCCCCGCCCCAGCTCACGCTCTCCGCGTCGAGCTCGGACGGATCGAGGGTGTGCCCGACGGTGACCAGCGCCGTCCAGCCCCCTTGGGGGCTCTCCACCGCCTCGCCCGGCGCGAGCGACAGGGGAAACACGTCGCCGCCGCTGTCGGTCAGGGTGAAGGACTCGTCGGGCCACGCCTGCAGCGCGAGGGTGGGCGCAACCGCGGCGGTGGCCTCGTCGGCGTCGAGGGCGAAGGGCGCGCCGCGATCCGTCCACGCGTACCCGTCGACGCTCTCGAGGTGCCGCACGACCCACGCCCCCGCCTCGGCCTCGGTGTACACGAGGTGCCACAAGCCGTTCCAGAGGCCGATCTCCGGGCCGTGCGCGTCGGCGCTCGCGATGATCTCGGGGCGGACGGTCCAGCTCGTCAGGTCGTCGCTCTCGGCCTGGCGCACGCCGACCTCGGTGACGAAGAACATGCGCCAGCGATCGATGTCGGTGTCGCGCACGACGACCGGGTCCCGCGGGGTCTCGCCGTCGATCGTCAGCACCGGGCCGGTGGACGCCCGCGCGAAGCTCACGCCGTCGCCGCTGGTCGCGGCGCCGATGCCGCCCCCGGAGGCGTCGGCCCCCGCGTAGATGAGCCAGGTCAACCCGCCGTTACGGAGGAGCTGGGGCCCCGACAGCGTGGCGTCCCACGCGCCTTCGCGCGCCGAGAGGAGCGGCGCGGCCTCGAACGCCCAGTCCACGAGGCCGGCGCCCGCCACCGCGGCGCGGAGCTCGGCGCCGCCGTCGTTGACGAACACGAGGCGCGCCGCGACGGAGGTGGTGTCTTCTTCGAGGAAGAAGCTCGGATCCGTCACTTCGGTGACGATACCCTCACCGTCCGCCTCGACGTCGAGGTCGAGGTCGAGCGCGCTCCGCTCCCACAGGGCCTCGCCGTTGCCGTTGATCCGCCGCAGGCCGCCGAGGGTCGGGACCCACGCCCGCAGGGCGCCGATCGACCAGCGCATCGACCAGGCGACGCTCACGGGCTCTTCGGCGTCCTCCGCCTGGAGCTGCGCGAACCCCGCGCGGGAGCCGCTGGCGTCGACGTCCTCGAAGGCGGAGGCGACGAGCCGCCCGTCGCCGCCGGGGCCCACGACCTCGACCGGATCGACGCTGAGGTCGACGAGGCTGACCGAGTGGCCGGTGCGGTTGAGCACGAAGGCCACCCCGGCCGTGCGTGCGTAGTGCACCGCGGCGGGGTCCGAGCCGACGGTGACCTCGGAGCCCCCGTCGGGCGCGCGCTTCGCGGCCACCGGGGCGCGCGGGTCCGTCACGTCGAGGAGGCCCACGTGGTCCGCCGACTCGCGGGTGCGCGCCTCCGCGCTGAACCGGTCGGCCACCAGGAGCAGCCCGCGGTCGGAGGCCAGAGCCATGTCGCCCGCGTACGAAGGACGATCCACCGCGGTGATCGCCAGCGTGTCCACCGGGTTGCGCCCGAGCGACACGTCGAGCGCCGCGACGTCGAGCAGCAGCACGCTGCCGCCCGAAAAATCGGCGTAGGCATTGGCGTTACTGACGGCCAGCACCGACCCGCCGTCGAGCAGCTCGAGGTCGGTCGGCGCCGCGAGGCACGTGCCGATGCCGATCTGGCCCCACTCGTAGACGCCGTCCGGCAGCCGCGCGCACGGGCCCGGGTCGGGCAGCGGCTGCTGCCGCGCGCAGGCGGCGAGCAGGGAGAACGCGAGGATGCCAGTACGCTTCACAGGACTCCGAGCGCCGCGTGGGCCGCCGCGAGCCGCGCCACCGGCACGCGGAACGGCGAGCAGCTGACGTAGTCGAGGCCAATGCGATGGAAGAACGCGACCCCGGTGGGATCGCCGCCGTGTTCGCCACAGACGCCGAGCTTGAGGCGGGGCTTGGCGGCGCGCCCCTTCTCGGCCGCCATCTTGACGAGCTCGCCCACTCCCTCGGTGTCGAACACCGAGAGAGGCGACTCGTGCAGCACGCCCTTCGCGAGGTACTCGCTGAAGAACGTGCCCATGTCGTCGCGCGAGAACCCGTAGGTCATCTGGGTGAGGTCGTTGGTGCCGAAGCTGAAGAAGTCAGCGTACTTCGCGATCTTGTCGGCGAGTACGGCGGCGCGGGGGAGCTCGATCATCGTGCCGATGGCGTACTCCAGGGTGACGCGGTTCTCGTGGAGCACCTGCTCCGCGGTCTCCTCCACCTGACGACGACAACGCTCCAGCTCGGACGGCATGGACACGAGCGGGATCATCACCTCGGGCATGACCACCACGCCCTCGCGCATGACCTGGCACGCGGCCTCGAAGATCGCGCGCACCTGCGTGTTGTAGACCTCGGGCGTGGTGATGCCGACGCGGCAGCCGCGATGGCCCATCATCGGGTTGGCCTCGTGGAGCTGCTTGAGGCGCTCGGTCAGCACGTCGACGCGGACGCCGAGGTCCTTGGCGACGGTGCTGATCTCTTCCGGGCGGGTGGGGAGGAACTCGTGGAGCGGCGGGTCGAGCAGGCGGACCGTGACCGGGAGCCCGTTCATCGAACGGAAGATCTCGACGAAGTCCGCGCGCTGGATCGGCAACACGAGGTTGAGCGCGCGCTGGCGCGACTTCTCGTCTTCCGCGAGGATCATCTGGCGCATCGCGCGGAGCGCGGTGGGCTCGAAGAACATGTGCTCGGTGCGACACAGGCCGATGCCGACCGCGCCGAGGCTGCGGGCGTTGGCCGCGTCGGCGCCGGTGTCCGCGTTGGCGCGGACCTTCAGGCGGGCGCGCGCGTCCGCCCAGCCGAGGAGCCGGCCCATGGCGCCGCTGTCCGTCGGCGGCGCGAGCGTGGGGATCTGCCCCTCGAACACCTCGCCGGTGCCCCCGTCGATGGTGATCCAGTCGCCGCGGCGCACGACGGTGTCGCCGGCGTAGAAGAGCTGGCGGCCGTAGTCGACCAGGATGTCGGTGCAGCCGACCACACACGGCTTGCCCATGCCGCGCGCCACGACCGCCGCGTGGCTGGTCTGGCCGCCGCGCGCGGTCAAGATGCCCTTCGCCACGGTCATGCCCTGGATGTCCTCGGGGCTCGTCTCGAGGCGCACGAGGATGGCGGACTCGCCCTTGTCGGCGAGCTCCTGGGCCTCTTCGCTGTGGAACACCACCTTGCCGGACGCGGCGCCCGGGCTGGCGTCGAGCCCGCGCGCGATCGTCTTGCGCTTCGCGTCGGGATCGAGGACCGGCCGGAGGACGAGCTCGAGCTCGCCGGCCTTCACGCGGCGGAGGGCCTCGTCTTCGGTGATCAGGCCCTCTTCGACGAGGTCGACGACGATCTGCACCGCGGCGGCGGGCGTGCGCTTGCCGTTTCGGGTCTGGAGGAGCCAGAGCCGACCTTCCTCGATGGTGAACTCGATGTCCTGCATGTCGCGCAGGTGGCGTTCGAGGCGCTGCTGGAGGGCTTCGAGCTCGGCGTACACCTCGGGCATGGCGACGTCGAGCGTCACGCCGGTGGCGACACCGCCGAGCCGGTTGATCGGGTTCGGCGTGTGCGTGCCGGCCACGACGTCCTCGCCCTGCGCGTTCGGGAGCCACTCGCCGAAGAACATCCGCGCGCCCGTCTTGGGGTTGCGGGTGAACGCGACGCCGGTGGCGCTCTTGTCGCCCATGTTGCCGAACACCATCGCCTGGACGTTCACCGCGGTGCCGCAGTCGTCCGCGATGTTGTGGCTCTTGCGGTAGTAGCGGGCCCGCTGGCTGTTGAAGCTGCGGAACACGGCTTCGACCGCGAGGCGCAGCTGCTCGTCCGGCTCCTGCGGGAACGTGCCGTTGTGCTCGGTGACGACGCCCTGAAGCCGGCCCACGAGCGCCTTGAGCGCCTCGATCGGCAGCTCGGTGGGCTCCTTGCCCTGGCAGACGTCGTCGGTCACGCGGGCGAACCGGGTGTAGTGGATGCCGAGGACGACGTCGCCGAACATGGTCACGAAGCGTCGGTAGCTGTCCCAGGCGAAGTGGGGACGGCCGGTGCGCTCCGCGAGCCCCACGACCGTGCGGTCGTTGAGCCCGAGGTTGAGCACGGTGTCCATCATGCCGGGCATCGACGCCGGAGCGCCGGACCGCACCGAGAAGAGCAGGGGGTTCCCCGCGTCCCCGAAGCGGCGACCGCTGATCGCCTCGACGCCGGCCAGGGCGGTCGCCACCTCTTCCCAGAGGCCGTCGGGGTACCGCTCCGCGTTGCGGAACCAGTGGTTGCACGCGGCGGTGGTGATCGTGAAGCCGGGAGGGACCGGGAGCCCGAGGCGGGTCATCTCGGCGAGCCCCGCGCCCTTTCCGCCGAGCAGGTCCTTCATCGTGCCGTCGCCGTCGGCGCGGCCGTCCCCGAACGCGTACACCCATCGGGTCGTCATGGAAACTCCTGGTTCACTCGGTAGAGAGGCGCGAGAAGTCCGCGAGCGCGCCGAAGCGCGCCATGATCGCGCGGAGCAGTCCGAGCCGGTTGTCACGGACGTCGGTGTCCTCGCACATCACGAGCACCGTGTCGAAGAAGGCGTCCACGCGCGGGCGCAGCTCGGCCAGCGCGGCGAGCTCCGCGTCGAGGTCGGCCCCGACGGGCGGCAGGCTGGCCAGCGCGTCGTACAGGGCGTGCTCGACCGGCTCGACGAAGCGCCGCGGGTCGCACGAGTCGCGGCCGTGCTCGGCGGCGAGCCCGGCGACGCGTCGGAAGGTACGGCGCACCGGACCGAACGCGTCGGCGCGGACGAGCGCGTGCAAAGCGCGCGCGCGCGCCGCGGCCCAGGAGAGGTCGGTGCTGTCCGCCGCGAGGACGGCCTCGACGAGGTCGGTGGCGATGCCGTCGGCGAGCAGGGTCGCGCGGAGGCGTGCCACGACGAAGTCCACGAGCTCGTCGGACGCGGTGGCGCCGGCGACCCGGAACAGGGTGCGGAGGTCGATGCGCACGCCGGCGTCGAGCAGGATCGCGACCACCCCGTTGGCGGCGCGCCGGAGGCCCTGGGGGTCCGCGCTGCCCTTCGGCGCGAGGCCGGCGGCGAAGGCCCGCGCGAGCAGGGTGAGGCGCTCGGCGAGGGCGAGGGCGCAGCCGGCGCGGGTGCTCGGCGTGGCGTCGCCCGCGAAGCGCGGAAGGTAGTGCTCTTCGATGGCGAGCGCGGTGAGCGGCGCGACGCCGTCGGCCTCGGCGAGCAGGCGGCCGACGTGGCCCTGCAGCTCGGGGAACTCGCCCACCATCTGCGTCGTCAGATCGCACTTGCAGAGCTTGCCGGCAGCTTCGACCTGGGCGGGGTCGGCCTCGAGCTTGACCGCGAGGCGCACCGCCGCGGCGCACACCTCGTCCTGCCGCTCGGCCATCGTGCCCAGGCCGCGGATCCACGTCATGCCCTCGAGCCGCGCGCGGTGCGAGGCGAGCGGCTGCTTCCGGTCTTCCGCGTAGAAGAAGCGCGCGTCGTGGAAGCGCGCCGCGAGCACCCGGGCGTTGCCCTGGCCGATGAGCTCGGGGTCCCCCGCGGGGTTGTTGGTGACCACGAGGAAGCGCGCGGTCAACGCGCCGTCGGCGGCGTCGTAGAGCGGGAAGTACCGCTGGTTCACCTTCATGGACTCGACGAGCAGGCGGGGCGGGAGGGCGAGCAGCGCCTCGGCGAACCGGCCGGGGACGACCGACGGGGCCTCGACGAGGTCGGTCACCTCGTCGAGCAGGGCTTCGTCGAAGCGCGCGAGGGCGCCGTGCGCGGCGGCCGCGGCCTCGAGCGCGGCGAGGATGACGTCGCGGCGCTCGGCGCGATCGGCGAGGACGTACCGGGCCCGCAGCGCGTCGAGCCACTGGGCCGCGTCGCGCACCTCGAAGCGCTCCGGAGCGAGGAGCCAGTGACCGTCGGAGGTCGACACCGTGTCGAGGCCCGCGACCCGCGCGGGCACCCGCTCGCCGTCGAGCACGGCGCACACGTGCCGGATCGGCCGACCGAAGCGCGCGGCCCCGGAGCCCCACCGCATCGTGCGCTTGAACGGGAGGCCGAGCACGAGCTCCTCGAGGCCCGCGGCGACCACGTCGCGCGTGGGCTCGCCGCCCTGCGCCTGATCGAACGCCCAGACCTTGCCTTTCGGCCCGTCGACCTGACGGAGCGCGGAGACGTCGACCCCGCGGCCCCGCGCGAACGGCGCGGGATCGGCAGCGGCGGGCGGGCCGGTGACGAGGCGCGTGACGCTGGGCCGCGCCGGGGCGACGTCGGGCACGGCGACGGCGAGCCGACGCGGGGTGCCGTACACGCGCAGCGCGCCGTGGGGGATCGCGCCGAGCAGCTTGTCGGTGGCCGCGGCGAGCGCCTCGGCGGCGGGCGCGGCGAACCGCGCGGGGAGCTCCTCCGTGCCGATCTCGAGGAAGAGGCCGCTCACGACGCCGCCCCTTCGCCGTCGGTCCAGGTCCGCGCGACGAGGCACGCGAGGTCGCGCACCCGCTTGAGGTACTGCGCGCGCTCGGCGACGCTGATCGCGCCGCGCGCCTGGAGGAGGTTGAAGGCGTGCGAGCAGCGGATGACGTGGTCGTACGCCGGCAACGGCGCCCCGGCCCCGCACAGGCGCTCGCACTCGACGCGCGCCGCCTCGAAGCCGCGGAACAACATGTCCGTGTCCGCGAGCTCGAAGTTGTAGCGCGACTGCTCGACCTCGTTGCGGTGGTACACGTCGCGGTAGGTCACCCCGGGCACCCAGACGAGGTCGTAACAATTGTCGACGTTCTGGAGGTACATCGCCAGGCGCTCGAGCCCGTAGGTGAGCTCGACGCTGACCGGCGCCACCTCGATGCCACCGACCTGCTGGAAGTAGGTGAACTGGGTGACCTCCATGCCGTCGAGCCAGACCTCCCAGCCGAGGCCCCAGGCGCCCAGGGTGGGAGACTCCCAGTCGTCCTCGACGAAGCGGACGTCGTGCTTGCGCAGATCGAGCCCGATGGCCTCGAGGGAGCCGAGGTAGAGCCGCTGGACGTCCGCCGGGCTCGGCTTCATGAGCACTTGGAACTGATAATAATGCCCGAGGCGATTCGGGTTTTCGCCGTAGCGGGCGTCGGCCGGGCGACGACAGGGCTGGACGTAGCAGCACCGCCACGGCTTCGGACCGAGCGGACGGAGGAACGTCGCCCAATGAAACGTGCCGGCGCCCATCTCCATGTCGTACGGCTGCAGGATGGCGCAGCCCTGGGCGCCCCAGTAAGCCTGCAGCCTCAGGATGAGGTCCTGGAACGTCACCGGCGGTCTCCCCCGAACCCCGCTTCTACCCCGCCGGGGGCGCTCAGTCGAATGCCACGGCGGAGCGCTCGTCCGCGAGGAGCCACATGACCCACGCGGACATGGGGAACGAGACGAAGCAGCACGGGCCGGTGCACGGCAGGAGGCCGATGGCCGCGAGGGCCCAGCACGCGCCACGGAGCTTCGCGCTGCGCAGGAGCCCGGCCAGGGCGATCTGGGCGAAGCCGGCGGGGACCCCGAACACGACGGCGAGCAGGGCGCTCGGCTGAGCCCAGACGGAGGGCAGGCCGTAGGTGACGCCGACGCCGACGAGCAGCGCGGTCGCGGCGAGGCCCGCCGCCACCTGCAGGCCCCCGATGAACAACGCGCCGATCCCCGCGGTGCGCAGCGAGGCGAGATGGGCGACGATCTCGGGGTTCGCGCGCTCGGGCGGCCCGATGTTCCAGACCCGGTCGGCGCCTCGGCCGGCGGCGATCGTCGGCGCCCCGGCGGCGGCGCCGGCGTTCCACCACCCGAACCGCGGCCCGTCCGCGATGCTGCGCCCTTGCCGGCGCAGGTCGACGAGCGCGCGGGCCCAGGCAGGGTCAGGCGGATGGTCGCCACGAACCTCGGTGATTCCGGCGCGCTCGGCCCAGGACGGCGCGCCGCCGCCGGCGCGCCACTGCGCGAAGGCGGCGTCGTGAGCGCGGAGGTGCTCCGCCACACGCGCCCCGAGGGTCTGGAGCGGCGCCTCGGGGAACGCCTGCCGGAGGAGGGTCTCCGGGCAGCGCGCGATCCACTCGGCGGCGCCGTCGGGGCCGACGAGCCGGTGAAGGGACACCTCCGACGGAGGATCGCCGGGAGCCCCCGGAAAGACCACCACCACGGCGCCGTCACGCGCGACGGTGAAGGCGCCGGTGGCGACGTCGGAGCCCTCGGGCACGCCGGCCTCGACGAGGCCCCGCACGAGCCAGGCGTGAGGGGCGTGGAGGCCGAAGGCGGCAGGGCCCAAAAGGACGATCAGTCCTTGAAGACGGCGTTCAGGAACTCGAGGCCGTTCTCGTTCTCACCGACCGCCTGGCCGGACGCGAGCTTCTGGGCGACGAGGTAGCCGTCGTAGATGAAGATGACGGCGGCGATGGGGAGCGCGATGCTGCCGATGCCGAGGGTGCAGACAGAGAGGACGAAGAGCGCGAACACGATGCCCGCGGCGTACATCGCCTTCTTCTGCTGGCCCATCAGGTAGTACCCGAGGGCGCCGAAGCCGAACCACTGGGCGACCGCGATGATGATGGGGTTCACGTCCGGCTTGGTGATCATCTGGCCCATGGAAAACTCCGGTGCTTGGGTTTGGAACGGCGCGACGTTAGTGCGAAACCGGGTGCTTGGCAACCCGACCGGCAGAGAACGCTCACCGTGTGCCGTCGTACACGTAGGCGGGGAACAGGGGAACCACCCCCCCCTCGGGCAACACGAACCGGTAGTCGGTGATGGTGTAGGCCCCGGAGTCGAGGGTCCAGTTGAGGGAGACGAGGGCCGGCCCCGCGGGGAGCCCGAACACGGCAAATCGGCCGCTCTCCCCGGTCTCGACGCCCGCGGTGCCCGCGTCGTCGACCGGCAGGTAGCACGCGACGCGCGTGACGCCGTCCGCGCCGATCGCCTCGACCGTGACGTCGGGGACGAGCGGCGTGGAGGCGCCGCCCGCCAACGGGACGCGCGCCTCTCCCGCGACGATCGCGCCCGCGTCGCCGGCGGTCCCGCACCCGGCGAAGTCGGCGCGCTGCGCGTCGACCCACGCCTGGTCGGCCGACCACGGGTACCCGTCGCCCGCGCCGAAGTCGGTCAGCCCCGCGGTGCCCGAGAACGCCGTCGGGACGCGGGCGTCGGCGTCGACGTGTAGGAAGAAGGCGTAGCCCGCGGGGACGTCCACCTCGAACGCGCCGGCTGCGTCGGTGACGGCCTCGCCGACGGTCTCGAGGGCGTCGTCGAAGGTGACGACGGACGCGCCCGCGACGGGGCTCCCCTCACCGTCCGGCGCGTCCAGCACCGTGCCCGAGAGCGCCACGGTCGTGGGGAGAGGCTCGCAAGCCATCAGCAAGATCAGGATCATACGGGCTCCTTCCACAACCAGTACGCGAACACCACGGAGCCGGCCGGCGCGACCCATCGCTCCTCGAAGCCGTCGGCGGTGAGGACGACCTCGCCCGCGTCGAGGCCGAAGACGTAGAATCGGTCGACGGGGCCGGAGACGGTCGGCCAGAGCCGGCCATCTTCGCGGATCGTCAGGCACAGATCGGCCGGTCGCGCCCCGACGCGGACCTCGTCGCAGGTCCAGTCTTCCGGCACGAGCGGGCGGCCCCAGAGATGAACCCCCTCCCCGAGCGCGGGCGGCGTCACGCCCCAGTCGACGAAGTCGGCGTAGGTCGCGGCGAGGTACTCCGCTTGGGCCCCGAAGAGCGCGCCGTTGGACCAGGCCCCGTCGGCCACCGGGGCCTGCGCGCGCCAGACGGCCGGGTAGGCGTCGGGGCCCGTCACGACGATGCTCACCGCGACGCCGGGGGTGAGGTCGACCGAACGGTAAGCGGGAAGGTCGGTGTACGGCGACCACGCGGCCACGGCCGCGCCCTCGTCGGGGAGGAACACGACGTCGCCGACGTCGAGCGTCGGCGGCTCCTCCGCGGTCGGCGGGGCCGCGTACACCCAGCCGCTCCAGGTCGCGACGTCGTCGGCGCCTCGGTACCCGCGCTCCGACGCGCACGCGCCGAGGACGATCACGGCGAGGATCGACGCGTGCATCTCGCGCCTCACCGTAGCACGTCGAGCGCGGCGCGCGCCGCGAGCGCGCGCCCCGTGTGCGCCTCGACGGTGTCGGCGAGCGCGCCCAGCGGCCCGGGCGGCAACGCCGTGTCGAGCAAGGCGCGTAGGGGCGTGTCCCGGGCGGCGCGGAGGGCCGCGGCGAACCCGCCGGTCATCGGCACCGTGGCGCCGTCGGCCTCCGTCACGCACCGCGGGTGACGCAGCCCGCTCGCGGCGTACGCCATGGTGGCCTCGATCGGACCGTCGCACGCGCCGCAGCGGTCGAGCACCGGGCCGACCCCGGCGAACGCGAGCGCCTTGGCCTCGAGGCCGGCGACGAACGCCGAGCCCGGCGTGCCGCTGCTGGCCTCGAGCAGCGCGAGCGCGGTCTCGAGAAGCCCGAAGAGCCGAGGTTCGGCATGGTCTTCCCGCGCCAGGGCGCCGCACAGCTCACACGCGTACAACGCCGGGAGCAAGGCCTCGAGGCGATCGCGCAGGTGCCCGCGGGCCTCCGCCACGTCGGCGACCGCGAGCACGTCGAGGGAGCCGCTCCGCCGCGCCGCGTACCGGACCCGGGCCGCGAGGTCCAGGGAGGCCCAGCGGCTCCGCGGGGCGCGCGCGCCGCGCGCCAGCAGGGACACGCGCCCCCGGTCGGGCGTGAGGAGCCGGAGGATCCGGTCGGACTCGCCGAGGTCGAGGCGGCCGACGACCGTCCCCTCCCCTTCGCGCGGCGGCGCGCGCACGCTCACGTGTCCAGCGCGACGAGCAGCGCCCCGGCCAACGCCAGGTAGATGGTGACGCCGACGGCGTCCATCGCGGTGGTGACGAAGGGTCCGGTGGCGATCGCGGGGTCGACGCCGAGCCGACGAAGGGTCAACGGCACGGCGGTGCCCATGAGCGCCGCGGACGTGCAGTTGCAGATCAGCGCGAGCGAGACCGACAGGCCCACGGCGACGTTCTGATAGCGCACGAAGCAGTAGACCCCGGCGAACAGCGCGAAGATCACGCCGAGGATGAGGCCGGTGACCGTCTCGCCCAGCGCCGAGGCGAACGACCCGATGTCGAGCTTGCCCGTGGCGATGTTACGAACGGTGAGCGTGGCCGACTGGATGCCGACGTTGCCCGCCATGCCGGTCAACATCGGGATGAAGCCCGCGAGCGCGATGTCCGCCTTCAAGACCCAGCCGAAGCGCGTCATCACCTCGGCGGTCACGACGCTCGCCGCGAGCGTGACGAACAGCCACGGCAGGCGCCGAACGGCCGCCGCGAAGCGCCCGCCGCGGGACTCCTCCGGCTCTTCGGAGACGCCCGCCATCAACAACATGTCTTCCGCAGCTTCTTCGCGGATGACGTCGATGACGTCGTCGACGGTGACGATGCCGAGCAGGCGGCGCTGCTCGTCCACCACGGGCACCGCGAGGAGGTCGTAGCGCCCGGCCACCCGCGCCACTTCTTCCTGGTCGACCATGGCGCCGACGGCGATCACGTCGGTGATCATGATGTCGGCGAGTCGGGTGCTCGGCGGGTGGGTTAGAAGATTGCGCAGCGACGTGACGCCCACGAGCTGCCCTTCGGGGTCCTCGATGTACGCGTAGTACACGAGCTCGTGGTCGCTCGCCTCCTGCACGGCGGCGATCGCGTCGCGGCAGGTCACGTCGGAGCGCAGCCGGAACGCGAGCGGCGACATGATGCCGCCGGCGGTGTCGGGGGCGTAGCCGAGGAGCTCCTCGATCTCTTCGCGCTCCTCGCCCTGGAGCTTCTGGAGCACCGCGTTGCGGCGCTCCTCTGGCAGCCGCGCGAGGAGGTCCGCGTGATCGTCGGCCTCGGTCTCCCGGAACAGGCGCACGAGGCGCTCGATGGGGAGGTCGCCGGTGACCGTCGCGAAGTCCTCCGACGAGAGGCGCACGAGCATGTCGGCGGCGACGGCGTCGGACTGGATCTGGCCGAAGAGCAGGCGCTGCTCGTGCCGCGCGAGGTGCGTCATCGCCGCGGCGAGGTCTTCGGCGCGCGAGGTCGCGGCGACCTTCGCGAGCGGCGCGGCGGCGCCGCGCCGCGCGAGGCGGCGGATCGCATCGACCCGCTTTCCGAGCATGGTCTCCGCCATCGCTACCTCCCCGCGTCGTCGATGAAGACGAGCGTGCGCGGGCGCCCGAGGGTGCCGAGCGGCTCGAGACGTTGCCCGCGGTAGAAGATGGTCACCTGGTCGAGCGTGCCGATGTCGAGCTCGAGGCGATCGTGCGCGGCGAACGGGTGCTGGGTGCCCGGGCTGAGCGCCCCGCGGAACACCTCGCGGCCGTCGGCCACCACACGCGCGCGCACCTGCTCGACGACGCCGACGCTGAGCGTGAGATCCGGTGGAACGTCGAGCGTGGTCTCCTCGACGTCGCGACGCAGCCCGCGCGCGACGACGACGAGCAGCGCCACGGCGGTGACCGCGAGCGCCGCGACGACCAAGCGCCGCGCGTCGCGACCGCGGCGGACCGACGGGGCCGTGCTCGTGATCGTCGGCTCGGGGGTGTGGGGGCGCACCGCGGGGCGCGGGGCCTCCATGTCGAGCCATCGTTGATATTGCCCGCGGTAGGCCGACAAGAACGGGCCGCGCGGAAACACGGACGCGTCGTCGCGCTCCAGAGCGTCCAGGTAGCGCTCGGGGATCTTCAGGGCGCGGCTGGCGTCGCCGACGCTGAGGCCGCGCGCTTCCCGGGCCCGCCTCAGCTTTGCGCCGCCGGCGAGCGTGTGGTCGTGGAGCGCCATCTCACTCCAGCTCTGACGCGACCGTGCGCCCCTGAACACAGGCGTGCGCGCGTTCCGCGAACACCGACTGGGGGGCGGCCGCGGCGACCGTGTCGAGCACGGCGGCGCCCTCTTCGCGCATGCCGACGCTGAACTGCACGCAGCCCAGCCGCAGGCGCGCGCCGATCGACTCGTTCGGGCAGACCTCGACCTGGCGCCGGTAGGCCTCCATCGCGCCGAGGGGGTCGCCGCGCGCCTCGAGGGCGAGCCCGAGGTTGTAGTGGGCCTCGCAGAGGTCGGGGGCTCGCCGGATCGCCTCGCGCGCGTGGGAAACGGCGTCGTCGGGGCTGCGGGCGAGCGTGAGCGCGTACGCGAGGTTGCTGTGGACCACCGCCGGGTTCCGGTAGTCGAGGTCCCGCAGGGCCGCGCCGTACGCCTCGAGCCCCTCGTCGAGGCGCCCGTTGCGGACGAGGTACGTGCCGAACGAGACGAGCACCTCGGCCTCTTCCGGCGCTACGCCGAGCGCGCGGCGGAAGCTCGCCTCCGCCAGCTCGGGCCGGCCCTTCGCGACGTAGACGACGGCGAGGGCGTTGTGCGCCCGCCAGTTTCGCGGGTCGAGGCGCACCGCCTCTTCGAGGGCGCTCACGGCGTCCTCCGGAGCCCCTTCGCGAAAGTACGCGACCCCGAGGTCCGTGCGGGCCGACGAGCGCAACGCGCGCTGGGGCCCCACGCAGGCAACGAGGACCACGCTGATGATCAGGGCGATGCGGGTCACGTCGCCTCCTAGCCCACCGGCAGGTACTTCCCGATGATGGGGGCGAGCGCGCGCCGCGTCTCTTGCGAGACGAGCCCGGGCGCCGTCATGATGCTGTTGGCGAGCGCGCGGCCCTGCGGCAGCGGGCCCTCGTGCGCGAGGATGCGCGGGATCGCGGCGGCCACGACGTTCTTGGCGAGGGCGGAATTGGCATGGAGCACCGCCACCACCTGGTCGACGGTGACCGCGTCGTGGTGAGGATGCCAGCAGTCGTAGTCCGTGGCCATCGCCAGGGTGGCGTAGGACAGCTCCGCCTCCCGGGCGAGCTTGGCCTCCGGGAGGTTCGTCATGCCGATGACGTGGGCTCCCCAAGACCGGTACAGGTTGGACTCGGCGCGCGTGGAGAAGGCCGGGCCTTCCATGCACACGTAGGTGCCGCCGTCGTGTACGCGGTCGGTGCACGAGCGCGCGGCCTCGAGCAGGTACCCTCGGAGCACCGGGCACACCGGATCGCCGAACGCGACGTGCGCCACGACGCCGTCCCCGAAGAAGGTGTTGGCGCGCTGGCGCGTGCGGTCGATGAACTGGTCGATGACCACCACGTCGCCGGGCGCGATGTCCTCGCGGAGGGAGCCGACCGCGCTGACGGACAGCACCCAATCGACGCCGGCCGCCTTGAGGGCGTAGATGTTGGCGCGGTACGGCACCTCGGTGGGCGTGTACCGATGGCCGCGGCCGTGGCGCGGCAGGAACACGAGCTCCGCGGAGCCCCCGTCGGCCAGCGGGAGCCGCCCGTGAATCAGCGCGTCCGACGGCTCGCCGAACGGCGTGGACACCCGTTCTTCGTGCACATCCGTGAGGGCGTCCATCTGGTAGACCCCGCTGCCGCCGATGACGCCGATGCGCATGCCGCTGCTCCAGAACGCGCTCTCATATCACAGCGCCGGCCTACCACCACTCCGGGCGCTCAGCGATCCACACCGGCGTGCCGCTGTAGTACGCCTCCGCGGCGCTCATCCGGGTGAGCACCTCGCCCACCGGGGTCTCGTCGGTCCATGACAGGCGGTACACCGGGTTGCCGTCGGCGTCGTTGCCGCTCGAGGCGGCGGTCACCGAGGTGCCGCCGACGAGCGCGTCGACCGTCGCCTGGGGGGTGCCGGCCACGAAGGTCACGTCGACGACCCCGCCGGCGTAGTCGTCGCGCTGCACGAGGGTGTCGAAGCCGGCGTTGTCCCCGTCGAATCGGAAGACGAACAAATCGCCCGCCTGCCCCGAGAACGTGCCCGACGAGAAGCTGCCCTCGCGCCCCTCCGGCGTGCGCGTGCACTCCGACCACGCGCCGACGGCGCTGTAGAGCACCTCCCCTTCGAGGAGGGTGCCGACCCACTCACGCCCCTGAACCCCGAGCGAGACCTCGGCCGCGACCGCACCGGTGGCCTGCTCGAGCAGGGTCAGCGTGACCGCGCAGGTGCTCTGGAGCTGCCCCGGGTTGATCGACGCGACGATGGCGACGTACGGATCGCCGAGATCGGGGATGACCCCCGAGTCCTTCAGATCGACCTTGCCCGTGCAGGCGAGCAGGAGCGCGAACACCATCGGAACCCTCCGCGTTCGCGCGCACTCTACCCGGGGCGCGCGACGGTGACGGGTCGGTACGGTCAGGGCTTCGTCAAGCGAAAACCGCGGCGGCGCCCTCGGGGTCGGCCTTGCCGAGCTGGCCGCACGCCGCCGAGATGTCCGCGCCGCGCGTGGACCGGACGGAGCACTGCACGCCGCGGGTGACGAGGTGGTGCTGGAACGCCCGGACGACGGCGTCGCTCGGCCGCTTGATCGACGGGCGGCCGGGGTTCTCGTTGTACGGGATGAGGTTGATCTTCGAGCGGATGCCGTGCATCAGGCGCACGAGCCGCGCCGCGTCCTCGGCGGAGTCGTTGAAGCCGGCCATCATCACGTACTCGAACGTGATGCGCTTGTGATGCGGCACGGGCAGGTCGCGGCAGGCCGCGAGGAGCTCGTGCATGCTGTACTTGCGGGTGATCGGCATCACCTGGCGGCGCTGCTCCTCCGTCGTGGCGTTCAGGCTGACCGCGAGGTTGACCGGCAGCACCTCGGCGAGCCGCTTCATGGCCGGGACCAGGCCGACGGTGGACACCGTGATCTTGCGGTGGGAGAAGCCGAGCGCGTCCTCGTCCAGGTAGGTCTGCAGGGCCGGCACGAGGTTGTTGAAGTTGTGCAGCGGCTCGCCCATGCCCATCATCACGATGTTGGTGATGCGGGCGTCCTCCGGGAGCCCGACCCGCTGGAGCACCCGGCGGATCTGGAGCGGTTGGTTCGCGATCTCGCTGGGACGGAGCTGGCGCTTGAGGCCGAGGTCGCCGGTGAGGCAGAAGGTGCAGGCCATCGCGCAGCCGACCTGCGAGCTCACGCAGAGCGTGAGCCGGTCTTCGTCGGGGATGAGCACGGACTCGATCTGCGTCCCGTCGTGCGTGCGCCAGAGGAACTTGACCGTGCCGTCGTGGCTCCGCAGCACCCCCACCGGCTCGAGGAACCGGATGACGAAGCGCTCGTCGAGGTGCGCGCGCACCGACCGCGCGATGTTCGTCATCTCGTCGAAGGTGAGCGCGTGCTTCTGCCAAAGCCACTTGTAGACCTGGCGCGCGCGGAACGCTTCGGACCCGAGGCCCGCGAGCATGTCCTGGAGCTCGGGCAGGGTCAGGCTCTTGATGTCGACCCGACCGTCGTCGTCGTGGAAGACCGGCATGGGGGCGCGGTAACGCGGTTCGAGCGGATACGAGGGGGCGTGGCCGACCGAATCCTGCTGATCGAGGACGACCCGAACATCCTTCGGGGGCTGCAGCTCAACCTCGGGCTGGAGGGCTACGTCGTGCGCGCCGCCACCGACGCGGCGAGCGGCCTCGCCGCCGCGCTCGAGTGGAAGCCCGACGTCATCCTGCTCGACATCATGCTCCCAGGCCGCACGACGGGGCTCGACGTGTGTCGGGACCTGCGCGCGCGCGGGGTTCAGACCCCGATCCTCGTCGTGTCCGCCAAGGCCACGGAGATGGACCGCGTGCAGGGGCTCAACACCGGCGCCGACGACTACCTCACGAAGCCGTTCGGCCTCCAGGAGCTGCTCGCGCGGGTCAACGCGCTGCTGCGCCGGGCGCGGGTCCCGGAGCCACCGCAGGCGGAGATCGCGCGCTTCGCGGCGGTTCAGGCCGACTTCACCGCCGGGGAGGTCACGCGCGACGGCAAGGTCGTGGAGATGACGGCCCGTGAGCTCGCGCTGCTGCGCTTCCTGTGGCAGCGAGAGGGACGCGTGCTCACGCGGCAGTCGATCCTGGACGCGGTGTGGGGCCAGGAGTACTTCGGCACCGAACGCACCGTGGACAACTTCATCACCCGCCTGCGCCAGAAGCTCGACGACGCGGACGAGCCGGCGCACTTCCTCACGGTGCGCGGGGTCGGCTACCGGTTCCGGAGCGAGCAGAGGTGACGACACGGCGCGCCTTCGTGCTCGGCTCCCTCGCGTTCACGGCGTGCGCCACGAACGAGCGGCGCCGCGTGGTGCGCGAGGTGCTCCCATCGCCCGCGCCGCGGCCGGATCCCGGGTTCGCCCTGGTGTCCACGCCGTCGGGGTGGCAGGACGGCCGGGTCGACGCGCCGGGGATCCTCCGGCGGCCGACCCTGGCGTGGACGACGAAGGTCGGCGGGCCGGTCACCCTGCCGATCCGCACCGACGGCGCTCGGTTCTACGTGATCTCCGGCGGTCGGCTCGACTGCCTCGACCGCTCGGGGCAGCGCGCCTGGACGATCGGCGCGGGCGCGGCCACCCCCGTCGAGGTCGGTCCGTTCGGCCTCGCGATGGGCACGACGACCGGCGGGATGTTGCTGCTCGATCCGACCAACGGCGTGACGGTGCGGTCGCACACGGCCGGAGGCACGATGATCGGCGGTCCGGTCATGCTCGACGCGCACCTCGCCTGGGTGACGATCGACGGGGTGGTCGGCTCGACGGCCGGCTGGGCCGCCGAATTCGCGACGTCCTCCGCCGGGCCCCTCGCGACCGACGGCGACCGCTGGTTCCTCGCGTCGCTCGAGGGCGAGCTGATCTGCGGGCGCGGCGCCGAGGTGCTCTGGCGACGCGGGCTCGGCGGCGTCCCGGCGGCGGGCCCCAGCCTCGACCGCACCGGCGTGTACGTGCCGGTCGCCGGGCGCGGCGGCGACCCGGGCGCGGTCGTGGCCTTCGAGCGCGAAGGGGCGCCGCGGTGGTCCACGCCGATGCCCGGCCAGCCCACACGGGGCCTCGCGGTCGGATCGGCGGTGTACGTCGCCGATCGTCGCGGGGCGATCCTCGCGTTGGACCCCCGCAGCGGCCGCGAGGTGTGGGCGACCGACCTCGGCACGCCCGTCACCAACCGGCCGGCGCTGACCCGCGACGAACAGATCTACCTGACGACGGCGGACGGCCGCTTCGTGCGCCTCTACGAGGACGGCGGCCAGGCCTGGGACGTGCCCGTGGGCGCGTCGATCTCGGGCGATCCCGCGCTCGTGGCGGGGCTCGCCGTGCTGGGGACCGTCGAAGGCAACGTGCTCGCACTCGCAGAAGGAACTTGAACATGCGTCTTCATCGCTCCGCCGACGCTCCGGCCCCGCGCCTGCTCGCCCCGGGCCTCCCCGATTGGATCGGCTCCGACGGCGAGCGGCTCGGTTGGATCTTGCGCGATCGCCTGTTCCTGCTCGACGGGGACGGTGTCGAGGTCGTGGAGCTCCCGGAGTACGCCGAAGACTGCGTCGCGACGCCGATGGGCTGGATCGTGTCTCTGCACAACGGCTTCGTGCGCGTCGACCCCCGAAGCTGCCAGTTGGCGGCGGCGCTGGTGGACGACGAGGCCGACCCGGTGGCGACGCGGCCCGGGGTCGACGCCGCGCTGTTCGTGGAGGTGCCGGAGCATCGCCTGCTCCGCCTCGCGGACGGCCTGCCGCTGCCGCTCCCGGACGCGGCCCTGCGCGCGCGCTGGATCCGCCCCTGGGCCACGGGCCTCGGCGCGTGCTGGGTGGACTTCGACACGCTCTACCGCATGGGCGACCGAATCTCCGCGCTCGGCAAGTCGCCGGGGACCGCGGCGATCGCGTGCGGCCCTGGCGGCGCCGTGATGACGACGATCGCGGCGGACACGGTGGTGGCCGCGCCGCGTGGCCTGACGGCGCGCTTGGGCAAGCGCCTCGACGTCGACGGCGCGCGCTTCGACGGCGACGGGGGACACGCCCTGGCGCTCTCACCGTCCGGCGTGGCGCTCGTCGATCTCCACGGGGCCCGGATCGTCCGCGAGTGGGACGGGGCCTACGTGCCGGTCGGGTTCCTCGGCGATCGTCCGATTCTATGGGACGAAGACTCCGGCGCGGTGGTGGACGGCGACGGTGGGACGATCTGCGACGGCTTCGCCGGCAGCGCGCCGTCGATGGCGCGCGACCGCCTCGCGGGGCCCGGCGGCGCCGCGTGGCGGCTCTCGGACGGGGCCCGCGTGGCCGAAGGGCTCGGCGGCGGCGCCTGCGCCACCGACGGGGAGCGGGTGATCCACGTGGATGATCGGGAGATCCACCTCGTCGGCGGCCCCACGTGGCCGCACGGGCTGGTCGGCGACGACGACGACACCGTCGACGACGCGCGCATCGAGGGCGGCGCGCTGGTCGTGACCACCCTGGACGACGAGCAGGCGGTGTTCGGGCTCGACGACGGCGCCCTGCTGGAGCGCCGCGCGCCCAACGGCAAGCGACGCGCGCCGCCGCGCCCGTCGCCGGCCGGCGTGGGGTTGAGCATCGTCGACGGCGAGAGCGTCGTGACGGTAGACGGAAGGCGCGTGCCGCTCGCGGCGGACGGCGCGGCCGAGGGCCACGGCGGCACGTGGATCTGGACCGTCGAGGGGATGCTCGCGGTCGTCTAGCCCTCGCCGAACACCCGGGCGTGCAGGGCGCGGTACGTCTCCGAGAGGTCGCCGAGATCGCGACGGAACACGTCCTTGTCCAGCCGGGCGCCCGTCGTGGCGTCCCAGAGGCGCGAGCCGTCCGGCGTGATCTCGTCCGCGAGCAGGACAGCGCCTTCGAACCGGCCGAACTCGAGCTTGAAGTCCACGAGGGTGACCCCGAGGGACGACCAGAACGCGCGCAGCGCGTCGTTGACCGTGAGCGCGTGCTCGCGCATCGCGGCGAGCTCCCAACCGCGGGCGTAGGCCAGCGCGACCGCGACGTCCTCGTTGATCTGCGGGTCGTTCAGGGCGTCCGACTTGTAGAAGTGCTCGACCACGGGCCGATCGAGCGTCTGCCCTTCCGGCAGACCGAGGCGGCGCGCGAGGCTGCCGGCGACGACGTTGCGCACCACCACCTCCACCGGGATGATCTCCACCTTCTTGCAGAGGTGATCACGCTCGCCGACCCGACGTTCGAACGCGAGCGGCACGCCCGCCGCCCGCACCAGCTCGAACAGGTGCGCGCTGATCTGGCAGTTGACACGCCCCTTGTCGGCGATCGAGGCTTTCTTGACCCCGTTGAACGCCGTCGCGTCGTCCTTGAAGTGCACGAGCACTCGCAGCGGGTCGCCCTCGACCGCAAAAACTTGCTTTGCCTTGCCTTCGTAGAGATGCGCGCCGCGTACCGGGTCCATGGGCCCTCCGTCGAGCCGGCGCCTATCACGCGGCGGCGCCGTCAGGCCCGGAGCGCTTCGAGGCCGAACGCGAGCCGCTGGGCGGCCTCACCGATGTGGTCGTGCGGCACGCCGAAGGTGAACCGGACGAGGCCCCGGCGCGTGAGCGCGTCGACGGGGAGCACGAGCAGGCCCGCTTGCGCGAGGAGGTGATCGGCGAGATCGGCGCCGGTCTCGCACACCCAGCCCACGGCGTTGGCGCGCCCGAGGTGCGCCGCGAGGTCGAGGATGCCGTAGAAGGTGCCCTGGACCGGCCAGACTTCGACGCCGGGGATCCCCGCGAACGCTTCTTCCGCCCAGTCCCGCGCCGCCTCCAGCTCGTCGCGCACCCCGATGTCCCACGGCGACTGGAGCGCCTCGAGGGCGACGCGCTGCGCCACACGTCCGGGCGGACCGGCGCCGTGCTCCTGGGCGAGCGTCGCCGCCTCGATGACGTCGCGGGGCCCGCACGCCCAACCGACCCGGAGGCCGTCGAGGCCACGCACCGCCCGCGCCACCCCGTCGACCAGCACACACCAGTCGCGAAGGCCGGGCGAAGCGGACAGGTACGGAAAGGTCCGGCCGTCGAACACGACGCGCCCGAACGCGCGATCGACCACGCACACGACTCGGTGGGTCGCGCAAACCTCCACGATGCCGCAGAGGGTGTCCGCGTCGTAGAGCTGCCCGGTCGGGTCGACCGGGTTCGAGAGGACGAGCGCGCGCACCCCGGGGAGGGAGTCGAGGTGATGTCGGACGTCCTCCGGACACAACAGGAGCCGGGACCCGCTCGCGTGCGCGGGGACGGGCGTGGCGCCGGCGGCGGCGACGATCGGCTGGAGGATCGGCATCGAAACCCCGTCCACCAGCACCACGTCGCCCGGGCCCGCGACGACCTGCAGGACGGCGAGCAGGGCGGCGCGGGACCCCGGCGACACGAGCACGTCCTCCGCGGTGCGCTGACCGCGCACGTCGAGCCAATCGACGACGTGCTCGCGCAGCGCGGGGAGCCCCGCGCCCTCCAGGTACGTGTGGTGCCCGTCCCGCCACGAGTCCATGGCCATCTGGCGCAGGTGGCGCGGCACCTCTCCCGGGAGGCGGCCGGTGATCATGTCGAGCACCGGCTCGCCCGCCGCGATCCGCTCGCGGGCGCTTCGTCGGAGCTCGTCGAACACCGGCGGACGAATGCGCAGGTACCGAGGCGCGAGGCGCGAGGAGACGGGCATCCCGTCGGACATACCATTAGCGGTCCTGCATGTCCCACGCGCACCTGCTCGACCTCGCCGCGCTGCTCGCCGCCTGCTCGGCCCCGTCCGACCCCGGTGGCGCCACCCCGATCGTGAGCGGACCGGGCTTCTTCGACCGCCCCTTCCCTTCGGACGCGCGCATGGTCGACGGACACCCGGACTACAGCGGCTTCCCCGAGATCGACCGGCAGCCGATGCTCGCGGCGTACGCGGCCACGGCGGAGTCCCTGGACGGTTTCGGCACGAACGCGCCGATCTACGTGAGGTTCGAAGACGATTTCAACCCGGACGACCTCCCGACGGCCACGGCGTCGATCGACCTCGCGCAGAGCCCGTTGCTCCTGCTGAACGTCGATCCCGACAGCCCGCGGCGCGGGTCGGTGGTGCCGGTCGACGCGACGTGGCACCCCGACGTGGGGCGCTACCTGCCGGGCAACCTCCTCGCCGTGGCGCCGGTGTGGGGGTTCCCGCTCCGTCCGAACACGACGTACGCGCTCGTGCTGCGGCCGCCGCTCGTCGGCGTCGGCGACTGGTCCGGAGATTGGTCCGACCCGGCGCTGGCGGACACGGCCGAGACCCTCCGCGCGATCGGCCTTCGGCCCGAAGCGCTCGGGCTCGCGGTGCCGTTCACGACGCAGGATCCGGTGCGCGAGACGGCGCGCGTGGCGCGGGCCATCGTGCGCGGCGAGGTGGGGAGCGCCCCGCTCGGGGGCACGCTCACCTACGTCGACGACCGCACCCCGTTCGATCTGTGGGAAGGGAAGGTCACCGTACCAATCTGGCAGGAGGGCGCGCGGCCCTACCGAGACACCGGTGGCGCGTTCGTGTTCGACGAGGCGGGCGCCCCCGTCGTGCAGGCCTGGGAGACGATCCGCTTCTCCCTCGCGGTGCCGCAAGAGGACGCGCCCGCGTCGGGGTGGCCGGTCGTGCTCTACAGCCACGGCACCGGCGGGAGCGACCGCTCCTGCTGCGGCACCTCCGACACCGACGAGGCGCGCGTCCTCGCGCGCGAAGGGGTGGCGGTGTTCGCCATCGCCCAGCCGCTCCACGGCGATCGCGCGACACCGGGCACCAACGAGGAGCTCGACAGCTTCAACTTCGTGAACCCGGACGCCGGGCGCACGAACTTCCGTCAGGGCGCGTTGGACCAGGTGTACCTCGCCCGCCTGCTCGCGGCCGGCGCCACGTTCGACACGCCAAACGGTGCGATCTCGCTCGATCCCGAGCGCGTGGCGTACATGGGGCACAGCCAGGGCGGGCTCGTCGGCGCGATCGCGCAGCCCTTCATGGCGCCCTACATCCGAGCCGCCGTCCACTCGGGCGCCGGCGGCGGGCTGGCCAACACGATCGTCCTCCGCAAAGACCCGGTCGATCTTGCGCTCCTGCTCGCCGGCGTGCTCGAGTTCGCAGAAGGGGAGCTGGTGACCGACCGTCACCCGGTGGTCGGGCTCATCCAGACCCTCTCCGAAGCGACGGACCCGATCAACTACGGCGCGCACTGGTTCGCGGAGCAACGTGACTGGGCCGGCGCCGCCCAGTCGCGGCCGGTGCCCACGCTCCTCACGGAGGGCATGCTCGACGACTACACCCCGTCCGTCACGTCGGAGGCGCTCGCGGCCGCGGCCCGGCTGCCGGTCCTCGGGGAGCCGGCGTTCCGACCGGAGTCCTTCGATCTGCGGGGCCTCGCCGTCGACGTCCTCCCCACCGCCGGAAACGCAACGGACTGGAACGGCGCGCCAATCACCGCGGGGCTCGCGCAGTACGCCGCGGACGGTCACTTCGCGATCTACGACAACCGCGACGCGACGCGCCTGTACCGGGAGTTCTTGTCGAGCGCGCTGAGCGGAACCCCAGAATTCGAGGACTGAACCAGCCTTTTCGGCACCCTCGCGTTACGGTTGCCGACGTGCCCACAGCCACGACCCTCCTCGAGGGCGCCGCGCGCGCCGCTGGCGCGCAGGCGCGGCCCCTGGTGTTCGACGACCCTCGCGTCATCGTCGACCTCAGCCTCGATGGGCGGGTCGCGACGCCGCTGACCTCCGCGGTGGGCGTGCTCGCCGCGGCCGCGGACGCCTGCGTGTTCGTCCAGGTCGAACACGAGCCGCTCGGGCTGCGGGCGCACCGGAGTCCGGACGCCGTCGCGCGCGCGATCGATCACGCGGGGCTGGCGGTGCTGCCTATCGCGTGGTGGCACCCTCGCGCGTCGGGGCTCGACCTCGCGGTGCGCATGTCGAACCCGTACGAGCCGGAACGCCAGGTCCTCGGCGTGCGCGACCCCTCCCTCGTGCAGCCCGCGGCCCGCGCGCTCGCCGCGCTCGGGGTCGAGCGGGCCCTCGTAGTCACCTGCGGCGACGAGGGCTGGATCGGCATCGGCGACGACACCGTGGGCGCGCTCCTCGACGGCGGTCGGGTGCGCCCTTTCCTCGTCTCGGGCGTCGGCGTGTCGTCGTCGGCCATCGACGCGCGCCTCGCCGAGGGGGTGTCGGCGGCGCTGACGCGGACCCTCGCCGGCGAGCCCGGCCCGTTGGCAGAGCTCGTCGCGCTGAACGCGGCGGCGGTGCTCCTGGTGGCAGGCGTCATGCCAACCTGGGTAGACGCCCACCAGTGGTCGCGCGTCCGCCTCTCCCAGGGCGTCGATCTCTCGGACTTCCGATGATCAGCGCGGCCGAAGCGGGGCTCTTGCCCTGGGCCCACCTGCCTGTCGACGAGCAGCTGGAGCGACGACGGGCCCGGGTGGTCGACGCGATGCGCAATGGACGCATCGACGCGGACGTCTCGCCGATCGTCGCGTCCCCGCGCTCCGAAGGCGCGAGGGCGCGCGTGAAGCTTCGCGCGGACCGGCACGGGCGGCTCGGCTTCCGCCGCCCCGGCACGCACGACTGGGTGGAGGTCGATCTCACCGACCTGGCTCGCCCCGAGGTGGTCCGCGAGGCCGAGCGGGTTGGCGCCTGGGGCGGCGCCCGCGGCGAGATCGAGCTTCGAAGCGACGGCGCGCGCGTCGCGGTGGTCCTCGAGCAGCCGGGTGATCTCGACGGGCACGTGGCCGTCGGCAACCGAGCGCTCTCCGGGGAGCCCGTGCTCGACGTCGCCGGCCTCCGCGTCTCACCACTGTCGTTCTACCAGGTCAACCTGGAGATCAACGCCGCCATCGTCGACGAGGTCGACGCGCACCTCCTCCGGCTCGCACCCACCCGGCTGCTCGATCTCTACGCGGGGGTCGGCAACCTGAGCGCGCGCGCGGTGGCGCGTGGCGTGCCTGCGACCCTCCTCGAGTCCGATCGCAGCTCCGTCGCTGACGCTCGTGTGAACGCGCGTTCGGCCACGATCGTCACCGCCGACGTCGGGCGCCTGCGCACCGGCGAGCACTTCTTCGACGTCGCGGTGCTCGACCCGCCACGCGCGGGGGCCCTCGGGGTGCTGCCGAAGCTCCTCGTCACCCGGCCGAGGGCCATCCTGTATCTGTCCTGCGAGCCTTCCACGCTCGCCCGCGACCTCCGGCCTGCCCTCGCCGCGGGCTACCGACTCACGCGCGTGGTGCCGTACGACATGTTCCCGGGTACCGAACACGTAGAGACCCTGGCGGTGCTCGAGCGCGCGTGATCGACGGTCCTCGCGCGGTGTTAGCGGCACGCATCGTCGGAGTTCGACCTTGATTCGCTCGCTCCTCAAGCGTCTCGCCGCGCGCGTCACCGGCCGCGCCACCGCCCCTGTTCCCGCGCCCGCCCCCGCGCGCCAGCCCCCGCCGCGGCCGACCCCGCGTCCGGAAGCGGCGCCACGCGCGCACGACCATGGCCACGACCACGGGCACGACCACGGGCACGACCACGGGCACGACCACGGGCACGGGCACGACCACGGCCGCGAGCCCGCGTCGACCTCGACCTCGACCTCGATCGAACACGAACAGACCCCGAATCCGAACGCGCGTAAGTTCGTGCTGGGGAAGCGCGTGGTCCCGACCGGCTCCTTGTCGTTCAACTCGAGCGAGGACGCGGCACGCCACCCTCTCGGGGCCGCGATCTGGGCGGTTGGCGGCGTGCGCGGCATCTTCGCGGTGAACGACTTCGTGACCGTGACGAAGGACGACGACGCGGCGTGGGACGCCCTCACCCCGAAGATCATCGAGGCGCTGCGCTCGGCGTTGTGAGGGCCCCCGCCCCGCGCCAGCGCTTGTGACGAACCTGTGCCACGCAGGAGAATTGGCGCCGGGGGGTATATCTTTACGTCGTAAACATAGGCCCCATGGACACCGACTTCGTCTCCGTCACACTTTCGTCACACGACTCCCCGTCGCGTCGTCCGCGACGCCGCTGGCAGCCAACACTGATGAAAGGCACCTACCACCATGGGGATCTGCGCGCGTACGCGATCCGTCGCGGGCGAGAGCTGGTGGCGGAGCGCGGCGTGGACGCCCTGACGCTGCGGGGGCTTGCGCGTGAGCTCGGCGTCACGGCGCCCGCGCTGGTGCACCACTTCGGGAGCCGCCGTGAGCTGCGCGCTGCGGTCGCGGACGAAATCTTGAACGAGGCGTGCGCGTGGGCCCGCGACGTCGCGAAGCGAGACCCGCGCCGCCTCGCGGACGCCTGGTTGGCGTTCGCGGCGTCCAACGGCCACACGTACCGATTCGTGAGCGGCGAGGGCTGGCGTCCACAGCTCGCCCGCCCGAACGGGCTGTACCGCGGCGTGGCCTCGCCGCGGCGCGCGCTCGAGGACGAGCTCGTACGCGCCACACGGCGCTTCGGCACGCCCCGTGGGCGCCCCGAGCTCGCGAGGGCCCTCGCCGTCTCGACCCACGGGCTCGCGCTGGCCGTGCTCGACGGCGTCCCGATCAGCCCGGCGCAACCGCCAGGTTGACGTCCACCTTCACGAAGCCGACGTCGCCGCCGATCTCCGTCTCCGCGTGGAACGAGGCGCTGACGCCCCCGTCCGCGTTCACCGAGCCGCGGAACGGGACGCTGTATCCTTCGACCGTCATGCGACCGTCGACGACGCCACTGACGATTGTCCCAGACCACGTGACGCGCTCGGACTTGTCCGGGTGGTGATCCAGCGTGCAGGTGCCCGTGAGGTACACCTGACTCCCTGTCACGGCGCCGGTGAGCGCCCCGCTGCACGTGTCGGACTCGGCGTAGCGAACCGACTCGATCGTACCGTCGAACCTGCCGACCAGCGGTCCGGGCGCCACGGCGTCGCTTCCCATGCTCTCTGAGCCGCTGCCCGAGCCCGTGACGAGGCTCATGAAGTAGTCCCAGTTCCAACCCGAGCCCGGGTCGGTGTGACAACCCGAGCCGCCGCCGCCGGGGCTGGAGCAACCCGGCACCTCGTTGTGTCCGATCACGTGCGCGCGGTCCTTCGGGATTCCATACCGGTCGCAGATGTCGGAGACGAGCGCCGCGGAGGAACGGTACATCGCGTCGGTGTACCAACGCCCCGGGTCGCTCACGTACCCCTCGTGCTCGATGCCGATGGACGCCTCGTTCGTGCTCCAATGCCCCGCATGCCACGCGACGTCCGCTTCGTCGACCGACTGCGTGATCTCGCCGTCGCTGGAGCGCACGCTGTAGTGGGCGCTCACGGACGACGAGCAGTTCTGGAACCAGGAGATCGAGCCGCTGTAGCTCCCTTCCATCGTGTGGATCACGACCTTGTCCACGCGCGTTCGCGAGTAGTTCGAGTAGTTGTCGGCGCAGGCCGGCACGAAGTGCTCGACCAGCGAGCTGCCGCCGATCGCGAGGCGACGCCACTCCATGCGGGTCGGCTCGACCTCGAGCACCTCGCCGGACGGCGCCTCGCCGACGAAACCGAATTGGACCAGGTCGTACACCTGTGCGGCGAACCCTTCGGCGACGACGGGCTCTTCCGTGCCGGCCCACGCGGCGACGATCGGGTACCACTCACGAAGGGTGTCCACGGGCTCGCCCGTCCGATCCTGCCAAACGCGCGCCTCGGCGGCGAGCAGCGCCGCGGCGCCATGGATGTTCGCCGACGGATCGTCGACGAGCGCGTCGGGCTCCGCGCCGATCGCGACCGCCGCGGTGTCGAGCGAGGGGAACGCGGCGCCCTCTCGCAGATTGAACAGGCCGATGCCGCCCTCCCGGTTCACCGCGCCCTCGCGTTGGTCGAAGCGCGAGATCGCCCACGCGGTCGCGACGAGGAGGTCGCGCGGGACTCCGTGCTCGTCGGACGCGGACGTGAACGCGTCGGTGAGTGCGTGCGGGACCGGGTCGGGAGACGCGCAGGCGAGAAGAAGGAGCATACGGCGTCCTTATGCACGCACCGTGCCATCTCCTGACGCGTCCTGGCGGGCCCCCTTGGACGCATGCGGGGCGTGGACGCCCCGTGGCAGTGGGGCACGCGTGCACCAGGTGGGACAGACCAGGTCGCGCAATGTCAGGCGTTATGGTTGCGCCGGTGGGCAACTACAAGTAGTCTGCCCGCCCGGAGTCCGTTCTGGCGTCCGCGCTGCCGATGTTCGCCCTCATCCCCCTCGCGTCCGGCGCGGATGTCGCTGAGCCTCTGGCGCGGGTACGCGTCGAGCACGTCTTCGTCATCGACACCGGCGGGCCGATGCTCGCGTCGGCGAACGCCGCGCGTGAGCCCATCGCGCGGTACGTCGAACTCGTTCCCGCGGGCGACCGCGTCGCGATCCTGGCGTTTCACACGCGGGCGGGCGACGCGTTGCCGAGCACCGAGGTGCCGACGGACCCCGCCGGGCTCGCGCAGCAAATCCGAACGTTGGAGCTCCCTTCAGCGCCCGTCGCGGACCTGGGCGCCGCGATGTACTCGTTGTCGAAGGTCCTCGCTGGCGACGACGTCGACGCGCGGCTCGTGTACGTGCTCAGCTTCTACTGTCACGATCCGTCCGTGGCGTCGCCATGGGACGTGGGCGGTCGAGGGTGCCGGACGATCCGCGACGAGGTGGCGCTGCAAGCCGAGGTGAACAAGGCCCGTGTGCCGTTCGCGGCCTGGCTGCTGCCCATGCCACCGCCCGACGGGCGTGCCCCGATCGAGGAGGGCAAGCTCGCCGTCGGACGTGTGCTCGCCGCCGGCGGTCCCGAGGCGCCGCCGGCGCTGGACAGCTGGCTTGCCACACAGTCTGAACAGTTGGATGTGGCACGGTCGCTGCCCGCGCTTCGCTACGAGGCGCGGACCGGGTCGTTCTCCGTCCAAGTGACGCCGGGCGACGAAGACCCGGCGCGCGCACGCCTGCGCCTCACCACGACCACGCGCACCCTCGGCCTCCGCCTGGATCGCATCGAGCTCACAGGCGCCACGTCCGCCGCCACCGTGCCGATCCTCCTCTCGCCGTCCGCGGAGCTCGACGCGACGCTCGCGCTGCCGCCCGCCCCCTTCTCCCTCGTGCCGCGCTCCGGGCAGGTGCCGGTGACGGTGACCGTGACCGCGGACGCGACCCTGGTTCCCGGCGGGCCGCTCGCCGAGGCGAACCTCGACGGGGCGCGGCGCGGCTTGACGAGCACCGTGACGACTTCGGTCGCGCAACGGTGGGGCCCGTCGGTGCCGGTGTTCACTGTTGGGGTGTTGGTCGCCCTGATTGCCGTTTGCGGTCTGGCGGTCCTGACGCGTGAGCGCGTGGCGCCGTTGACGCTCACCGGCACCTTCGTGTGGCGCGGCGCGGGTCAAGCGCGGCGCATCCTCGAGGTCGGCTCCAGGAGGGAAGTCGGCTTTTCCGTCGGAGCGGACGGCGAGGTCGTGGTCGTGCCCGCCCCGCAGGGCGACATCGTGATCCGCGCGGGACGCACGCTCACCGCCACACGGGTGGACGCCGAGGTCCGCCGTTCGGACGTCGAGATCAACGGTCGGCGTGTGGCCCCCGGTCGTCACTCGATCGTCGCGGGAGCGACGTCGTTCAAGATCGCGGGCAACCGTTTGACTTGGGAGTGAAAAGTGCTTCGCGGTGTGCGGATGCTCTGGCGTTTCTGAACGGTGCAAGCTATGTTTGCGCCCGCAGGGGATGCGACGCGACCGACAGCGGTCATCCTCGCTGGCCTGTCGCCTGGCAGGAAGCCAACCGTCCGACCCGAGCGGCCTGACGGGGAGGCCGCAAAGTAGTCCAAAGATTGGAGAACGCGCAGATGACCGGTGAAGAAATGTTCAATCTCCTGAACAAGATGGCGGGCCGCGGCGACTCGCCGCGCAAGCGGGAGCGCCAGCTCCGCAAGCTCGCGGACAAGGTGGGCCTGTCGAGCGACGCGCTGCGGGCGAAGGCGCGCCGCCACGCGAAGAAGCTCGGCATCAGCTACCCGCTGATGCGCAAGCCCGCGTCGCAGTCCCGCGAGAAGGAGCGTGAGGAGCGCCGCGTCACCCGACGCTCCTGGCGCGAGGAGCGGGTCGAACAGGGTCGGAAGGCCCTCGCGGAAGGCAAAGACTGGGCGACGATCGCCGAAATCTTCGGCATCAAGACCCCCGAGGGCGCGGCCCAGTGGTGGCGTCGCAACGTCGAAGGGGTGCAGGCCCCGAAGCGCGTGGCGCGGCGGCGGCGGCGCACCCGCCGTGGCGCGCCGTCGGCGACCCCGACCGCCTGAGTTAGCGTAGCGGCGCATGCTCCTCATCGCCGCGCTCGCGTGTATGCCCCCTTCCGCCCCGGCGTCCGACTCGGACACCGGGGCGGAGGACGACTCCGATACGGACGCCGAAGAGGGGCACGCGTGCTCGGATCTCGAGCTCCGCGTGGATGGCCCCGAAACGCCCATCGTGGGCGACACCTGGGGCTTGATCCTTCGTTGCGACGGCGCCGTGCTGACGGGCACCCTTCGGTTCTTCTCCGTACCAGCCACGCTCGCGAGCTTTGACGAAAACTTCGCGACCTTCGTCGAGCCCGGAGACGGGGAGATCTGGGGCCAGGCGGGCACGCGACGCGTGTCAGTGCCGGTGACGGTGGCCGCGCGCCGGTGACGACTGTCGCTCAGCCGCCCAGCTCGTAGACGTTGATGAACTTGCGCCCCTGAATGGGGATGCGGCCGAGCAGCGTCGTGCCGTCCTCGACTTGACGTGCCGCGACCTCGGTCAGCAGCGTGCGGCCACGATGTGCCGAGAGGTTCATCATCCACCGCGCGAGGTAGAACGGACCCGCCAGCTCCCAGCCATCGGCGGGGCGGTTCGTGTCCCCGTGCAGGCGCACGACGCCGGGCGCGACCCCCACGCTGAGGCGCCAGCCGGCGCGGGAGGTCGCCCTCTGGAGCTCGATCGTCGTACGGACACCGCGCTCGAGCGCCTCTTTGAAGCCTCGCGTCGCCGGCCACACGACGAGCAGGGTCCCCTCCCCCCTCTCCCAGACCTCGGCGTGGCTGGCGTCCAGGATGCCGGCCCACTCCTGCTCCAGCACGGCGAGGGCCACCCGCGGCGCGGCGATGCTGCGCGGCGGGGGCGTCGCCTCGAGGGCGACGACGACGACCTGGGTGGGAGTGGCGGCCCGCGTGGCGCGCGCCGGACGCGCCGGGACGGGGGCGGTGCCCTGCGCCGCGTTGCTCGCGTCGATGACGTCGCGCAGGTACACGGCCACGTCGTTGTTCGTCGCCCGGTGGCCCTCCCGCACGATGAGCGTGCTCAGCGCCTCCATCATCTCGGTGGCGTCGGCCCAGCGGTCGTCACGGTAGCGCGACAGCGTGCGCAGGAGGAACGCTTCGAGATCCTCGCTGATCTCGGGACGGTAAGCGCGTGGGCTCGGGACCTCGGCGCGGCGCACGCGGGCGAGGGTCTCGTCGCGGCTCTTCGCCTTGAACAAGCGACGCCCCGTGAGCAGCTCGAAGAGGACGATGCCGAGAGAGAAGAGGTCGCTTCGCCCGTCGAGCGAACGGCCGTCGACCTGCTCGGGGCTCATGTACGCGTACTTCCCGCGGATCACGTCCTGCCCGCCCTTCTGGATCGCGGCGCGCGAGATCCCGAAGTCGGTGATCTTCACCTCGCCGGAGAAGCTGATCAGGACGTTCTGCGGAGAGATGTCGCAGTGGACGATGTCGAGGGCCCGGCCTTCGCCGTCCGCCGAGGCATGCGCGAACTGAAGCGCCTTGAGGACCTCCGCGGTGACGAACAGCGCGAGCGGGATCGGGAACTCGCCGACCGCCCGCGCCCGGGTCACCAGCCGCGCCAGATCGATGCCGTGCACGTACTCCATCGCGATGTAGAGGTGGTCGCCCTCCTGCCCCAGCTCGAACACCTGCACGATGTTGACGTGCGCGAGCATGGCCGCGATGCGCGCCTCGCCCTTGAAGAGCTCCTGGAATTCCTCGTCGCGCGCGAGGGTGTCGAGGATGCGCTTGATCACGAGGATCTTTTCGAAGCCCATGGCCCCGAGCGCGCGGGCCCGGAACACCTCCGCCATGCCGCCCGTCGCGATCTTCTCGAGGAGCTGGTAGGACCCGAACTGCTCCGGCGCGTTCAACCCGACTCCGCGATAGGTCCGGATGGATAACGCAAGGAGTCGCCGAGATGCCAGAAGCCCGGCTGCGCGCGCTGGTGGCCCGCCTCCGCCGCGAGTGCCCCTGGGACCGCGAGCAGACGTTCGCGTCGATGCGACCGTACCTCCTCGAAGAGTGTCACGAGGTGCTGGAGGCGCTGGACGGCGCCGAGCAGCCCGACGGGCCGCGCCGGCTCGAAGAGGAGCTCGGGGACCTGCTGTTCCAGATCCAGCTGATCGCGAGGATCGCAGAGGATCGTGGCGCGTTCGACCTCAATACGGTGGCCGAGCGCGTGATCGCGAAGATGATCGAACGGCACCCGCACGTGTTCGGCGACGAGGTGGCGGACGCGCGCTCCGGCACCGTCGGCGCGTGGGAGGCGAGAAAGGCGGCGCGGCGCGCCGGGTCGCGGCTCGACGGCGTGCCGACGTCCCTCCCTGCCCTGCTCCGCGCGCACCGCGTCGGCGAGAAGGTCGCCCATGTCGGCTTCGACTGGCCGGACCGCGCGGGCGTTCTCGCCAAGATCGAGGAAGAACGAGCGGAGCTCGATGAGGCGCTGGCCTCGGGCGATCCCGAAGCGATCCGCCACGAGTACGGAGACCTGCTGCTCGCGTGCGCGAGCCTCGGGCGGTGGCTCGGGGTCAGCGGCGAGGACGCGTTGCGCGAGGCCAACGCAAGGTTCGAATCACGCTTCAGGAGCGTCGAACGCCAGGCGGCGGCGGACCAGATCGCGCTCGAACACGCGGGCGCCGAGCGGCTCGATGCGTGGTGGCGCGAGGCGAAGCGGACGGAGGGCGCGTGAGGATCGGCGTCCTCCTGTTCCTGATGTTCACGGTGGTGCCGGCCTTCGAGACCTGGCTGCTGATCACCGTGGGCAGCCGGATCGGCGCCTTGAACACCGTGCTGTACCTCATCGGGGCCGGCGTCCTCGGCGCGTGGCTGGGGCGGCGCGCCGGCGGCGCGCTGCTCGGCGAGCTGTTCGCGGACCTGCGCAAGGGCCTGCCCCCCGCCGACCGCCTCGTGGAAGGGGCCCTCGTGCTCGTCGGCGGCGTGTTGCTCGTGACCCCGGGGATCCTCAGCGACGCCGTCGGTGTCCTGCTGTTCATCGCGCCGCTCCGCCGATGGCTCGCGCCGCGAGTGCGCGCGTTCGCCGGGCGGTGGTTGACCGCGCGCGGGGTCCACGTCGGTGACGCGGCCCCAGGGCCCGCGGCGCGGGCGCGCGCCACCGCAGAAAAACGCACCTTCGACCACCCTACCGTCTGACGCGGTCAGCCTTCGTCGGCGTCCTCGTCCGCGATGTCGCCGGTCATCTCCGTGCGCGCGCGTCGCTCCGCGGGCAGCGCGTCGTCGTCCTCGGCCTCGTCGTCGGGGCGCGAGCCGAGCTCGAGGGTGTTCAGCCAGGCCGTCGGGTCGGACGGGTCGAGCGCGTAGGCGCGCTGGTAGGCGGCTCGGCTCTGCTCGATCAGCGCGCGGAAGGCGTCCTCCCCGCCGAACACCACGTCGTCCGAGGAGGCCCGCTCCTTGAGGATCTCGCCGAGGAGCGCGTAGCCGACCGCGAGCACGACGTTCTCCGGGAGATCGTCGGTCCATTGGCCGCCGGACTCGAGGATGCGGAGCGCTTCGCGCGTGTTGGCCTCGGCGTCCTCGAGGCGCCCGAGCTCCAGCTCGATCCGGGCGATCTCGAGGCGGGGCTCCGCGAGGCGCGGCTCCGCGCGGAGGATCTCGCGGAAGCCCTCCAACGCGCCGTCGACGTCGCCGCGGCTGCGCCGGCCGAGCGCGTCGAGGAAGCGGGGGCCGAGGTCGCGGAGGTGAAGCTCGTCGGGGAGTTCGGACATCCCGCGGGTCTAACCTTCGGCGCCGGCGGCCACGAGCACCATGAGCCAGGTCGTCCCGTCCGTGTCCTCGAGCCGAAGGTCGCCCCCCGCCAGCCGGACGACGTCGCGGGACAGCGACAGGCCCAGCCCCGTGCCGCCCGGCTTCGTCGTGTGGAAGGGCTGAAACAGGTTGGCGCGGATGTCGGGCGCGAGCCCCGGCCCGTTGTCCGACACCCGCACGTAGACGTGGGGGCCCTCGCGCGACGCGGTCACGCGGACCCGCCCGTCGGCGCGCCCCGCGAGGGCCTCGAGCGCGTTCTGGACCAGGTTGACGAGGGCCTGTTGCACCCCGAGCGGCGCCCCACGAACGGCGTGGGACGCCACGTCGACGTCGAGCCGGACCCTCGCCGCCTGAGCACGGCGTTCCAAGACGATCATCGCGCTGTCCACGGGGGTACGCAGGTCGAACACCTCGTCGCTCCGCGCCGGCCGCCGTCCGAGGTCGCCGTAGCCGTGCAGGAGCTGCTCGAGCACCGCGACCTGCGTGAGGATCTGCGTGAGCGACGCGCCGGCGCGCGAGGCGTCGGCCTCCGCGAGCTGGGCGAGCGCCTTGATCGCGAACACCGGCTGTCGAAGCTCGTGCACGAGCTGCGCGCTCAGCATTCCGAGCTCGGCGAGGCGACGGGCTTCGAGGCCGTCGTTCACGGCGCCTCCACGTGTTGCGTGACCCGAACGGCGTCGGAGCACGCGTCCCCCGCCGTGTCCTCCGCGTCGATCGGCGCGACGAACGCGGTGTACTCCCCGGAGGCCACGACGCGCCCGTCGTCGCCGCGGCCCGACCACGCCACCGACGTCTCCGCGCCGGGCAACCGCGTCGACCATACACGCTCGCCGTCGTCGTCCTCGACCCAGAGCGCCCAGGACTCCGGCGCGCCGGAGGACGTCAACGCGAGCACGACCTCGTCGGCCTCGACGCCCGCCCCAGGGTCCCCGTCCGGCGTGAAGCGCTTCGTCGACGCCGTGCACGCCGAGAGGGTCGGCGTGGTGTCGGTGACGTCGCCGAACACGACCTCGAACGGCGCCGCGGCGCCGGTCCACGCGCCGTCCAGGCGGTTGCCTGCCACGTCGCGGACGTTCGTGTCGAGCGCCAGCTCCCAAGCGTCGCCGACGCCGACCACCAGCGGGCTCGACGGGGTGACCACGAGCGTGCGTCCGTCGACGGACAGCCCGAGCGTGACCTCCACCAGCCCGGCGGGCCCCGTCAGCTGCACGCTCGCCGTGGTCAGGCTCGACGACCGCATCGCCTCGGTGAAGCGCACCTCGATCGTGGACACGGGGCCGGGCGTCGCCCCGGTGGGCGACACGTACGCCACCCGGGGCAGCGCCGCGTCGCCGCTCACGCTCACCGTGGCCGAGCCCGCGCCGGAGCCCGACGGGTCGCCCACGACGATCGTGGCCGGGCTCGCGAAGCTCGATGGGAACGCCCACGTCACGAGGCCTTCGCCCGACGGGTCGAGGGGAATCGTGACGCCCGAGCCGGTGGCCGTGCCGCTGACCGACCCGAGATCCGCGCGCACCAGGACGTCCGCGCCGGCGGCGAGGTCCCCCGAGCAGTCGCGCGCGACGAGGTCGACGCTCAGCGCCGCCCCAGTGGCGACCGTCGAGGCGCTCGGCGTGACCCCGATGCGCCCGGTCACCGAACCGTCGTCGACGCCGACCCACACGGTGCCGGCAGCGACGTCGGCGCAGCCTTCGCCGTCGACGACCAGCACCGACACCGCGTGGGGTCCCGCCGCGGACCATGTGGCGGTCCAACGGTCGGACGTCGAGCGCCCCCCGCCGTCCACGCCGTCGTCGAAGTGCCACGCGGTGAGCGGAGAGCCCCCGGCGCCCGAGCCGGAGGCGTCGAGGTCGAGCTCCGCCTCGCCGAGCACCAGGCAGACGCTGGCCTCGTCGCCACCGTCGAGGTCGAGGTCGGCCACCGGCCCCGCCGCACACTCGAAGGACACCACGTCGAAGGCGGCGCTCGTCGCCGTGCGGGTGCCGTCGTCGCCGAGCAGCGTCTCGCCGACCATCGGCACGTCGCAGCGGAGCTCGGCTTCCCCTCGACCGGCGTCGAACGTCGTGATGTCCGCGGACTCGCAGGCCGCGCCCGAGGCGGCCACCGCGACGGTGCCCGTGTAGTCCGCGACGGCGTTCTCCCAGGCGTCGCGGGCGATGACCGTGACGGTGTCCGCCACGCCCGCCTCAACCCACGTGGGCACGTCGAGCTCGAGGTGGTCGACGGCCCCCGCGGACACCGAGATCGCGCCGCTCCGCCCGAGCTCGACGCCGCGCTGCCACGCGTAGAGGAGCGTGGCGCCGGCACGGGTGACCGTGACCGACGCGCGGGCCGTCGCGTCGGCGCCGAGGGTGATCGAGCCCGGGGACGCCGTGCCGCTCGTGTCGGTGAGCGCGACGACCGGGTCCGACTGCACGAGGTACGGGTTGCCCCACGCGTCCCACCCCGTGACGTCGACCTCGAAGGACACCCCGGCTTCTACGTCCGTCGTGACCGGCGCGAGCTCCACGTCCGCCAGCACGCCGTTCACGACGCGGAGGAGCTCGGTGAGCTCGGCCTCGAGCCCGCGCACGGAGACGGACACCGCGACGTCGTCGGCGGCGGCGGTCAGGGTGCATACGAAGCGCTGGGCGTCCCCCGCCGCGCCGGACGCGAAGCATCGGATGGTGCCCGTGTCGTCGTCGAACGTGACCGGATCGGCGCCGAGCGGGTCGAACGCGACGACGTTGCCGTAGGCGTCGGCGAGCGTGACGAGCACCTCGAACGCCTCACCGGCCTCGACCGCGGTCTCCGACGGCGTCGCGGTGACCGCGACGGCGGGGCCCGGGAGCACCGAGACCAGCCCCGAGCTGCCCCGGTGTCCGTTGACGTCGTAGGCCGTGACCGTCGCCATCCCGGAGCGCCACAACGACGCGGTGCAGAGCTGCGACGCGGGGCCGGCGGTGAAGCCCGGGCACACGGCCGCGCCCACCCCACGCGTCGGATCCAGGCCCCCCAGGTCGTCGCGGAGCTCCACCAGCGCCTCGACGTCCTCGACGACGTTGCCCCACCCGTCCACCGCGGACACCAGCACCGCGAGCGACCCGACGCCGGCGATCACCGACGAAGGCGCGGCCTCGACGGCGAACGCCGCGTGCGCGCCAGGGACCACCGGGAACTCGGCGCTCGCCCAGGTCGCACCCCGGGTGAACGCGTGGATCGTGTCCCCGGCGCACGCCACGGTCGGGGTGACCTCGATCGTCGCGCTGCCGGTCACCGTGTGCGACTCGCGCCAAGACCCGCAGGTGTCGTAGAGCAGCAGGTCCGCCGCTTCGTCGTCCTGGATGTTGCCGAGCGCGTCGAGCAGGGTGACCGACAGGGAGAACGGTCGGCCCGCGGTGGCGACGAAGCCCGCGCTCGGGAGCGCGAGATCGATCCGGTCGATGGGACCGGGGTCCCAGGTGAGCAGCAGCGAGTCCGTCCGCACGAGATCGAGCTGCTCGAGCGGGCGCGCCGTGAGGGTCACGTTGTCGGCGGCGATCGACGAGAGGAACACCGTCGCCGCGCCGTCGGGCCCGAGACGCCCGCGCACGCCCTTCCCGGACCCGCTGACGACCTGGCCCTCGAGCCCGTCGTCGAGGAACGACACCCCGTCGGCGCCGGTCGCCGACGCCGCGAGCACCTCCACGAGCAGGCCCTCGGGGACCTGCTCCCCCGCCGGATCGAACAGGCGCACCTCGACGCGGGCCGTCTCACCGACCACGTAGGCGGCGGTGCTCGCCTCGAGATCCAGGTGGTCCGCACGGGTGTCGGTGACCCGGAAACCAGCCTCGTACGCCACCTCGACCCCGAATGGCGTCGTCACGTGGAGGGCGTGCGTGCCCGTGTCCGTGCCCTCCGGGACCTGCGCCCGCAGTCGGTCGTCGTCCACGCGCTCCACGCCCACGAGCGGCGTCGGCGGATCGGTCGCGAGCCACGCGGTGAACGCGCCTTCGACGCGCCCGCCGCCCTCCGCGTCGGCGTCGATCACGACCGCCGGGAAGAACCCTTCGCCCACGATCTCGACGTCGGTGACGTCACCCGACCAGCCCCACGCCGGCACGACCGCGTCGACCGTGGGGATCGGCGGGGAAGGTGCGCAGGCGAACAGTGCGGCCCAGAGGACGTGCATGCCTCACCAGAGCAGGCGATAACCGGCGACGAGCGAGCCGCCCCCAAGAGACGCGTCGAACCGGACGGGGGCGTCGTCCGAGGGTAGCACGAGCCACCCGGCCTCGGCGTAGACCTCGGCGCCGCCGACGCGCCAGCCGGCGCTGGCGTGGACCGCCACGCCGACGGGGGCGAGCGCCAGGCTGTCCACCGCGGTGACCCCGTCGAAGCGCGCGCGCAGGTGGTACGGGGTCAGCACCGCGCCGACGCCGGCGGACACGGCGCGGCGCCCGAAGCGCTGCGCGATCACCGCGCCGAGCTCGACCGGGACGAGGGTCGCGGTCACGTCGGCGACGCCGGTCTCGTCGGTGACCGTGGCGCGCGCGACGTGCCCGGCGACCGACACGCGCGCCGCGACCGCCTCGGGCAAGCCCGGAACCGACTGCGTGACCGTCACGCCGAACGTGGGGGAGGAGATCCCTTCGAAGTTCGTGATCCAGCCGCCGGTGAGCCCCGCGCTCCCGCGCACCGGGCGCGGCTCGAGGAGCAGATCCGTCGCGACCGTGCTCGCGCCCGCGGTGGCGCTGAGCCGCACCGCGCGCGCGCCGACGCCCGGCGGCGGGGTGTACGTCGCGACCCACGCGCCGTCCTCGCGCGCCGACGGCGGGCCCACGGAGCCGGCGTCGGCGCTGATCCGCGGCGGCTCGTCGCGCACCAGCGCCCCGTTCGCGTCGAGCAGGCGAACCAGCACCGTGGCCGTCGCGCCGGTGCCCGTCAGGAGCGGCCGCGGGCTCGCGTCGATGTAGGCCGTTCGCACGCGCCCCGCGTGGATCGGGACGACCACCACCGCCGAGAGGTCGGTGTCGCCGGCGCTCCACGACGACGGCGGATGGTCGCGGAAGGCCGGCACCGTGCGCGACGCAACGCCGGCCGTGGCGCGCACCATCACCAGCGGCGCCGTGCCGTCCAGCCGCACGCCCGCCCACCCGTTCCCGTCGGTCCGCGCGACCTCGTCGCCGAGGACGCCCCCCCGCGCGTCGAGCGCCTCCACCCGCACGTCGACCTCCGGGAGCGGCCGGCCCCGGTCGTCGAGCACGCGCACCCGCGCCTGTGTGGCCGCCGCGCTCGGCTCCGCGAGGAGGGTGATCGCCCATGGCTCGCCTTCCCCCGGCGGCGCCGTCCACACCGCTTCGAGGGTGTCCGCCCCGGCGGCGACCGCGGCGGTACCTCGATACTCGACGTGCACCACGTCGTCACGCACGGTGGCCGCCACCTCGCCGAGCCGGGCGCGGACCACGACGCCGTCGGGAGGGAGTCGCGCGCCGTCGGAGCTGTAGAGGCTGGCGCGCGCCTGGGCGAGTGGGAAGTCCGCGTCGAGGACCTCCGGGTACACGTCGAGATCGAGCCGGTCCGGCCACACCGCGTGCGCCGCGACGCGCGCCTGGGCCGTCGCCCCGTCGAGCGCGCAGTCGAACTGCGTGTCGAAGCTCGATCCACGGCTGGCCGCGAGGCGCTCGATCCGCCAGAGACCGGGGCCGACCGACGCGATCGGCCGGCTCGGCGTGCCGCGGCACTGCGGCGCGGTCGTGGACCACGGCGCGCCGACGGGCGTCCAGGCCGCGAGCCACGCGGCGTCGGCCCCGGCGGGGCCGCCCGGCGCGGGGATCGCCACGAGCAGCGGACCACCGCCCACGCCGAGCGGGCCGGTCGACCGCTGGGTGTTCCCGAGGTCGTCGCTCAACGTGAGCTCGTACGCCGCGTCGCCGGGCGTGGTCTCGAACGTGACCGTGACCGTTCCTGAACGATCGGCCTTGAAGGGACCGAACGAGCGCCGACCCACCCGCAGCGTGGCCACGGTCCCCGGCTCCGCCACGAGCGTGAGCTGGGGCCGCCCCCGGACCCGCACGACGCCGAACACGGGGCGCTCCCCCGGGCGTCGCCCGTCGAGCACGCCGACCGCCACCACGCGCGCGGCGCGCGCCGCCTCGAGCGCCACTTCGACCACCACTGCGCCGTCCTCGACGCGCACCTCGCGTACCCGCCCCTCGGAGGTCGCCACCGTCAGGTCGTCCGACCGAAGCCCCTCCCCGGCCGTCGGATCGACGGGGAAGCGCAGGATCGCCACGGCCGCCCCTGGCGACACCTCCACGTCGGGCGCGCCCGCCAGCGCGCCCGGGGCCCGCGGCGACACGAGCAGGCGGGTCACCTCGACGCGACGCCCGGCGCGAACCTCGATCGTTGGATCGCTCGCGAGCACCCCCGTCCGGTCCGGCCCCGCGAGGTCGACCCGCCACCGGCCGGGGCCCGCCGGTTCGAGCAGGGCCTCGCGGGCGCCGACGCTCATCGTCGGCACCCCCGCCCACGGGTGCCCCGCCGCGTCCCCCACCACCAGCTCCCACTCCCCGCTCGGCGCGGCCGCTGGGTAGAGCACCGCCACGCTCGCCTCGTCGGCGGCGTGGGCACGCCCGACGACGCCGAGCCACAGCGCGCAGAAGATCGCGGCGAGCGAACGCACGAGGCTCAGTAACGGATGATCACGCCGCCGCTCGGCGCCGTCGTGTCACGGACCACCCGCGCCTCCGACACCGCGACCGCGCCGAACACGTCGCGCGCCTCGATCACGAGGGTGTTGTCGCCCTCGATCAGGGGCACGACGGCCACGAACGCGCCCGTGGTGTCGGCGCGGGTCTCGACCCACCCCCCCGCGCCGGCGTCGACCGCGGCCCCGGCCCGCCGGACCCTCACCACGGCGCCGGGGGCGCAGCGGCCCTGTACTTCGGCATGATCTTCCCGGGTTCGCTCACGCGTCGGCGCGACGTAGAGCAGCAGGGCGTCGGTCACCGGCGCCCGCAGCAGGCCCTCGCCCGACACGGTGACGCGCTCCCCTTCGGCCAGCCGCTCCACGCCCGCCACGCCGAGGAGCTCGACCGCCCCCTTCAGCGCCTCGACCCCGACGACGTCCCCGTCTCGGGCGACCACGGCGTCGGCGTCCGCCACGGAGACCTCCCGCCCGGCCGCCACGACCCCGACCCGATCCCCTCCGGGCCGCACGGTCGCGCGCACGCGTCCCCCTTCGAGCTCGAGCCGGGCGCCCGACGCGTCCACCTGCAACAGGCGGATCGAGGTCGACGGATCGACGGAGATCCGTGCGGTGCCCTCGCCTCGCCCGTCGCGCACCTCGAGCACCGCCCGACCGCCCGCGCCGCTCACCACCCGGTCGGACGCCCGCACCGGCGCGCCGGCCGCCGCGGGAGCCCCCGAGACGCGGACGTCGCCGCTGAGGGTCGCCACGACGACGGACTCCCCGCCCTCGGCGAACACGATGCCGTAGCCCACCCAGGCCGCCACCAGGAGCGCCACGAGCGCGACGAGCGCCGCGAGCTCACGCGACACGGGCCACCGGGATCACCAGGCGCCACGCGCGCGCCCCACCGCGCACGCCCTCGGGCGGCTCGAGGGTCGCGCCGTGGCTCGCGAAGGTCTGGCGCGCGACCCAGAACCCGAGGCCCGCGGCGCGCCAGTCGTCCTCGTCGGTGGCCGTGCGATCGAGGGCGAACCGGATCTTCGCCTCGGGCCCCGAGCCCGCCTCCACGCTCACCGCGAGCTCGGCACCCGGCGCGGCGACCGCGCGCAGGGACGCGAGGAGCTGCGCCAACGCGCGTGGCAACACCACCGCGTCCGCCCGCACGTGGATGCCGTCTGCGCGCGTCCACCGCACCTGCACCGCCTTCTGCGCGAACCCCGCCGCCGCGATCTCGAACGCGCCGTCGAGCAGATCCCCGAGCTCGCTCGCCGGCGCCCGGACCCCGGGCGTGTCCACGCGGTGCGTGGCCGCCTCGTTGAAGCGCAGCAGCGAGCTCACGATGTCGCGGCACCGCAGCGCCTCCTTCTCCGCGGTGTCGAGCAACGCGGCCTCGGGGCGGTCGCCGAGTCGGTGCCGCACGACCTGCAGGAGCCCGAGCACCCCGGCGATCGGGTTGTTCAGCTCGTGCGCCAGCCCAGCGCTCATCTCCGCCACCGCCGCGAGCTGCCCGCTCTGCACGAGCCGGGCCTGCGTCGCGCGCAGCTGCGCGGTGCGCTCGTCCACCCGACGCTGGAGATCCTGCGCGAAGGCGTCCAGCGCCGCGTTCTTCTCGGCGATCTCGTCGCGGGAGCGAGCGAGGCTCACGGTCATCCGGTCGAAGGCCGCCGCGAGCTCGCCGAGCTCCCCGGCCTCGCTCCGGTCCACGCGCGGCGCGAAGTCGCCCGCGCCGACGCGCACCGCCGCGTCCCGGATGCGCAGGACAGGCTCCGTGATGCTGCCCGAGAAGAGCCGCGCCGAGAGCGCGGCGAACACCACCGCCACGCCGCCGATGTAGAAGGCACGGGCACGAAAATCAGCGTTCGCCGCGTTCAGATCGTCGGCGGGCTTGGCGAGCGCCACCGTCCACCCGCGCCCGGGCACCCGCGCGAGCGCCCCGAGCACCTCGCGCCCGTCGGGCGCGCGGACCCGCAGGTCCGCCGACGGGGAGCCGAGGAGCGCCCGCACCGTGTCGACCTCGAGCAGGCCGGTCCGGCCTGCGCGCACGAGCACCGTCCCGTCCGCGGCGAGCAGCAGCAGCTCGCGGTCCTCCGGGCGGGCGGACGCCCGGGCCGCGAGGCTGGCGAGCCCGAGCTCGACGCCGAGGGCCGTCCCGTCCACCCCGGACACCACGATCGGCACTACGGCGCCGCCCGAAGGCTCCGGCACGTACGGCCGGCCCACGACGACCTCGCCGGGCCCCAAGGGGTCCGGGAGCTCCTCGACGAAGCGCCGGAGGCGCTCCTCGCTGACCACGTCGTGGTTCGGAGGCCCGGGCTCCGTCTGGTAAACCGGGCCCGCGATCGTCGCCCCCGCGCCGTCGAGCAGCACCGCGACGCCGAACTCCGGCACCAGCCGCCAGGTCGCGAGCACGAACGCGCTGCGCACCTCGTCCGGCGCGACATCGAGGCGGAAGTTCGAAGACTGCAACCGTAGCAGGCGCTCGACGTCCTCCAGCTGCCGGGCGAGGGTCCCCGCGAGCGCCTCGGCGGCGGCCAGCTCGGCGCGGACCAGCGCCTCCGCAACACGACGCTCGGCGACGCGGCCGATCGCCGAGGCGGTGAGCACGAGCGGCACCACCGCGGCGAAGAGGACGAAGAGGACGATCCGCGCGGTGAGGTTCAGCGCGGCACCTCGTCGCCCGCGGCGGCGAAGCGGAGCTCGAACGTCGTCCCGCCCTCGGGTCCCGAGGAGACGGCGATGGTCCCGTGGTACTTCGTGACGATCCGGTACACGATGTTGAGGCCGAGCCCCGTGCCCTTGCCGGGCGCCTTGGTCGTGTAGAACGGGTCGAAGACGAGGCGACGACGGTCTTCCGGGATGCCGGGGCCGTTGTCGATGACCTTCGCCCACACCGTCGCGTCGTCGCGCCCGGCGACGATGCGCACCACCCCTGCGCCCGGGCAGTGCTCGGTGACCGCCTCCGCGGCGTTGCGGATGAGGTTCACGAACACCTGCTGGAGCTCGTTCGTGCGCGCGAGCAGCGCGATGCCCTCCGCGAGCTCCGTCTCGAAGCGCACGCCGTCCACCGGCGCCGAGCGCTCCACGAGCTTCAAGGCGTCGAGCACGACGCGGTGGAGCTCGACCGTCGTGCTGTACTCCGCCGCGGGCCCGCGGCTGTAGCTCGACAGCTCCGTCACGATATCACGGATGTTCCGGCAATACTCGACGATCTCGGTGGCGTAGCCACGCGCGGCCTGGAGGTCGGTCTCGTCGGTGATCGCCTCGGCGAGGCCGAGCACCCCGAACAACGGCGAGCTGATCTCGTGGGCGATGCCGGCCGCGAGCGTGCCGATGCCGGCGAGCTTCTCGCTCTGCACCAGCTCGTCCTGCAGCGCGCGCGTCTCCTCGAGGGCACGCGCGAGCTCGACGTTCCGTCGTTGCAGCTCGTCGATCAGCCGGCGGTTCTCGAGCGCCACGGCTTGCTTCGCGAACGCCTGCCGCACCTTCTTGCGGATGTCGAAGACATTGTTGAGGGGCTTGAGGATGTAGTCGAACGCGTCGAGCTCGATCGCGGAGAGCGCCGTGTCCAGGCTGCCGTAGCCGGTGATGATGACCACCTCGGTCAGCGGATCCTGCTGCTTCGCCGCCCGCAAAAGCTCGAGCCCGCCCACGTCCGGGAGGTTCTTGTCGGTGAGCAGCAGGTCGACGTGATCGCGCTGCAGGACCGCGAGGGCCTCCTGCCCGGAGCCGGTGAGGCTGACCCGGTAGGGCTCGTCGTCGAACACCGCCTTGAGGATCTGCAGGATGACCGGCTCATCGTCGACGATGAGCAGGTGCTTGCGCGCCTTCGGATTCAACCCTGCCTCCGCGGACGTGGGAGGATATCACGGGCCGTCGGAGGAGAATCGCATGCGCCCGCCGCCCCCCTTGCTCGCCCTGATCGCGGTGGTGTTCCTCGCCGGATGCCCCAAGCAGGCCACCACCAACACCACCTCGACGGTCGCCGCCGGCGCGGATCCGGCAGGTCCTTCCGCCGTGACCACCACGCAGACGAACGAGGGCCTCGTCGAGGTGCGCGTCGATCTCAACCGCGACGGGCGCCACGAGATCACGAACTACTACCGCGAGCGCTCGGACGCGCCGCGCCTCCTGCGCCGCAAGGAGACCGACCTCGACCTCAAGGGCGGGCCCGACGTGTGGACCTGGTACGACGACTCCGGCCAGCGCGAGCGGGAAGAGATGGACGGCGACTTCGACGGTCGCGTCGACTGGAAGGACTACTACGTCGGCGGCAAGCGCTCGATGAGCGAGGTCGACACCGACTTCAACGGCACCTTCGACCTCAAGAAGTACTACGAGAACGGCATCGTGCGCCGCCGCGAGCGGGACTCCAACGCGGACGGACGCGTGGACGCGTGGGAGTACCTCGACGAGAGCGGCAAGGTCATCAAGACCGGCCGCGACGTCGACGGCGACGGCACGATGGACGAGCGCGACCAGTAGGCCCGCTCGTGCGTTGGCTCGCGCTCGTGCTGCCCGCGATCGCGGCGACCCCCCTCGACGACGTCGAGGTGGCCCGCCTCGACGCCCTCGCGCGCGAGGGTCGCCTCCGCCCGCCCGGCTGCCACCGCATGTACGGCTCCGGCGACGGCAGCGCCGATCTCGGGGTGTTCGGGACGCACGCGATCACCTGGACGACCCGCGGCACGCTGCGCGACGGCGTGTGGGAGGCCCGTGAGATCGCCACCCCCGCGCTCCCCGACTGGGCCCCCGCGGAAGATCGCGCGATCCCGGCGTTCGGCACCGTGCCGGATGTGGCGGCGGACCGCGGCGGCTTCCAGTTCCTGCTCCACGCCCTCCCCGGGGCGGTGTCCGCCATGTACGCCACGACCAAGGGCGACACGACCGAGCTCGTGGCTTCCCTGCGCGGCGGTCCGCGGTCCGACAACCACATGACCACGATCTTCGACGCCGCCACCTCCCGCCCGCGGGCCTGGACCATGTCGGTGACGTCGCCGGTGGTCCTCCGCGACGGCGCCCGCTCGGTGACCGTGCGCCGCCTCTCGGTGCGCCTCGACGCCGACGCCGCGGGCGTTCCCGTGCGTGAGGTCGCGGACGCGGCCTTCTCCAAGGGGCCGTTCAGCGGCGAGCTCCGGTTCCGGACGGAGTGGACCACACGACCCTGCTGACGGCCGGCCGGGCGCTCAGCGCATGTCGCGTACGCTCTGCTCGAGGGTGTAGCGGCGCGACCACCCGAGGGACTCCGCGAGGGCGGGTGAGCCGAGCAGGGCCGGCGGGTCCGAGCGGCGCACGCGGGCCGGGTCGAGCTCGATCCGGGCCCCGGGCGCGACGAGGGCGAGCAGGTCGGCGAGCCGAACCGCACGGCCGGAGCAGAGGTTGTAGGTGGGCTCGATCGTCCCGCGCGTGGCGGCGTCGCCGAGCACGGCGAGGCCGGCCGCCACGTCCCGCACGTCGACGAAGTCGCGACGAAGCTCGAGATCGCCGACGCGCAACACGCCCGACGGCGCCCGCGCGAGCCACTCGCCCACGAGCGTGCGCGGGCTCGCGCCCGGACCGACCACGTCGAAGATTCGTGCCACGACGACGCGGACCCCGCGCTGACGGTAGGTCTGCGCCATGTACTCGACCGCGGCGCGCGCGGCGCCGTAGAGGCTCGTCGGGGCGAGCGCAGACGACTCGACCACCGGCAGCACCGTGGGGCGTCCGACGACCGCCACACACGAGCCGAGGAGCACGGGCGCGGCCGGAGCCGCCTGCGCGACCGCCTCGAGGACGCTGACCGCGGGCTGCACCACGCCCTGGTTGCCGGTGACGGGGTCTCGGATGAGCTCGACGGGGTCGGTCACGCCGCCGAGGTGCACGACGAGGTCGGGCGACTCGCGCTCGACCAGGGCGCGCACGTCGTCGCCGAAGCGCAGGTCGACCTCGACCTCCGCCGCGTGCCCCGCCGCGGTCACGGTGTGGCCGCGATCCCGCAGGAGCGCCACGAGGTGCCTCCCGACGTGGCCGTTCGCGCCGGTGACGAGCGCGCGCACGGGGCTACCCCGGTTCGATCTCGACCGTGGCGAAGGGCACGGCCTCGTCAGCGGACTGGTACCAGCGCACCTCTGCCCGAGGCGCGGGCTCGATGGTGATCACCGCGTCGTAGCAGAACGGGAGGCCGTCGCCCTCGCCCTGCCAGGCCTCGAACACGTCGATGCGGTCGCCCTCGGCGACGACGTCGGGCACGAACGCCAACGAGCCGGAGTCGAGCGCGATGTTGGTGCGGCGCACCGTGGCCACGTCGTCCGCGACGTCGACGACGACCGTCGACGGCGCCGGGTTGTCGTAGTCGTAGTCGGTGCACCCGGTCTGGGTGTTGTTGATCGTGACTTCGCCCGAACAGGCGATCAGAAGCGCGACGAGCATGCGCTCATGTGTAGCGTGTCAGGCCTCGCCGCTCCACTTCTTCGAGGAGCTGACGCACGGCCTGGGCGTCCTCGCGGCGCGCGACGAGCAGCGCGTCCGGCGCGTCGATCACCAGGAGATCGTGAACGCCGAGCAGGGCCACCAGCTTGCCGGGGGCATGCACGACGTTGCCCGCGGCGTCCTGCGCGACCAGGGCCGCCGCGACGCTGACCCCACCCTCGCCCACCGGCAGCACCTCGTCGAGCGCCGTCCAGCTCCCGACGTCGCTCCAGCCCACGTCGAGCGGCAGCACGCGCACGTTCGTCGCGCGCTCGAGCACCCCGTAGTCGACGCTCGTGGCCTCGGTGTCCGTCCACACCTCCCGTACGTCCGCGCCGTGCGACAGGCGCCCGAGCGCCGCCGCGGTGCGCGGCAGGTACCGCGCCACCGCGTCCATGAACACGTCGGTCTTCCACACGAACATGCCCGCGTTCCAAAGCGCCCGGCCCTCGTCCAACATCGCGCGCGCGGCCGCGAGGGGGGGCTTCTCCACGAACCGCGCCACCGCGCGATCCGCCCGCGCCGTCGGGGCGTCGTCGCCCGGGAGGATCCAGCCGAAGGCCGTCTCTGGGCGCGTCGGACGCACCCCGAGCGTGACGAGCGCGCCGGCGTCGGCCACCTCGAGCGCCTCGCGCAGCACAGCTCGAAAACCGTCTTCGTCCTTCACCATGTGGTCGCTCGGCAACACGATGACGCGGCGCCCGCCGCGCGCGGCCACCTCGCGCACGCCCCAGGCGATCGCCGGCGCGGTGTTGCGGCCCGACGGCTCGACCAGGACGCCGACCCCCGCGGGCAGCGCCTCCCGCACCGCCTCCTCCATGTCCGGCCCGGTCACCACGAGCACGCGATCGACCGGGACGCCCGCCCGACGCACCGCCCGCTCCACGAGGGTGGGGCCCCCGTCGATCGAGAGCACCTGCTTCGGCCGCGCGCGCCGGGACAACGGCCAGAAGCGGGTCCCCCGCCCTCCGGCGAGCACGAGGACCCAGACGTCGTCGGGAGGGGATGCGCTCACGTGAACAGCTCCGGCCGCACGCGCGCGAGCGCGGCGTAGGCGACCACGGCGGCCGCGTTGCTGAGGTTGATCGAACGGGTCGGCCCCACCATCGGGATGCGTACTCCGCCGCCGTGCGCGGCCACGAGCCCGTCCGGCAAGCCGACGGACTCGCGGCCGAACACCAGCACGTCGCCGCGCGCGTAGGGCACCTGCGTGTACACCCGGTCGCCCCGCGCGGTGAACATCCACAGGCGGCGGCCCGCGGCCCAGCCGAGGAACGCGTCGAGATCGGGGTGCTCGACCACGTCGACGTGGCGCCAGTAGTCGAGCCCGGCGCGCCGCACCGCGCGCTCGTCGGTGTCGAAGCCGAGGGGGTGCACGAGGTGGAGCCGGGCGCCCACGTTCAGGCACAGGCGCCCGGCGTTCCCGGTGTTCTGCGGGATCTCGGGGTGGATGAACGCGATGTGGAAGTGCGGTTCGGACACGGCGGCCGAAACCTTAACCGCGCGTTAAGGAGCGCAGCCCATGACGCTCCCCCCCCCGGCGGTCGAGGCGCAGGGTCTCGCGCGTCGCCACGGGGGCCGCTGGGCGTTGCGCAACGTGGACCTCACGGTGCCCGCTGGGCAGTCGTGGATGGTGTGCGGGCCGAACGGCGCTGGAAAATCCACGTTGCTCCGACTTCTCGCCACGGCCATCGCGCCCACCGCGGGCGCCGTGCGCCTGTTCGGCCAGCCGGGCGACGCGTACGCCCGTGGGCTCGTCGGGCTCGTCGGCCACGCCGACCACCACTACGACGACCTCAGCGCCCGCGAGAACCTCGGGCTCGCGGCTTCCGTGCTCCCGCGGCCCGGGGCCAACCTCGACGAGGTGCTCGCGCGGGTCGGGCTCGCAGGGCGGTCCGACGAGCCCGTCCGGGGCTTCAGCGCCGGCATGCGCAAGCGGCTCGCCTTCGCGCGCCTGCTCTGGAAGCGCCCTCCCCTCGTCCTGCTCGACGAGCCGTTCGCCGGGCTCGACCCCGCGGGGCACGCCTTCGTCGACGGGCTCCTCCGCGAGTGGCGCGCGGATGGCACCACCGTCCTCGTCTCCACCCATCAGGTGGCGCGGGTTGCCGCGTTCTGTCACGAAGCGGTGCTGCTGGAGGGGGGCCGCATTAGCTGGAGGGGCCATGCCGTCGACGCCCCCGCGCGCGCGGTGCCCACGTGAGAGGGTTCGGCCTCCAATGCTGGCTCGTGCTCCGAAAGGATCTGCTGCAGGAGTGGCGGACCCGCGCGCGGTTCGCCGCCGTGGCGGGCTTCGGGGTCACGACGTTGCTCCTGTTCAGCTTCGCCGCCGGGCCGGACACCGCGGTGATGCGGGCGCACGCGGCGGGCTACCTCTGGCTGGCGCTCATGATGATGAGCACGCTCGCCCTCGGCGAGAGCTTCCGGGTCGAGGCCCAGAACGGGGCGCTCGAGGGGCTGCTCCTCCTCGGGGTCGATCCGCGCGCCGTGTACCTCGGGAAGGCGCTCTCGAACTGGATCGTCCTCGCGGCGTTGGGGCTCGTCTGCGTCCCCTTCATCGTCGTGCTCTACGACGCGTCCGTCACGATGGGACTGCCGACGCTGCTCGGCGTGATCGTGGCGGGGACGGCGGGCATCTCGGCGCCCGGCACCTTGTACGCCGCGCTGTCGGCGCGGGCCCGCGGGCGCGACGTGATGCTCCCGCTGCTGTTGTTCCCCCTGGTCGTCCCGGCGCTGGTCTCCGCCGTGAAGGCGACCGAGCTCACCCTCACCGGCGATCCGCTCGAGCAGCTCGGGGGATGGACGGGGCTGCTGATCGCATTCAACCTCGTGTACTGGCCCGTGTGCGGGCTGCTGTTCGGCCGCGTGGTGGAGGATTGACGTGACGAAGCAGTGGCACCACGCGGCGGGCGCCCTCGGGGTCGTGCTGTTCGCGATCGGCTCGTGGATGGGCCTCTTCGTCGCGCCGCCCGATCGGTTCATGGGCGACGTCATGCGCATCCTGTACGTGCACGTGCCGACGGCGTGGAGCGCCTTGCTGTGCTTCACCGCCTGCTTCGTCTTCGCGCTGCTGTGGCTCTGGCGCGGGGACTACCGCTGGGATGCCCTCCTCGCCGCCACCGCCGAGGTCGGCTGCGTCCTCGGTGCGCTCCTGCTGTGCCAGGGCTCGATCTGGGCGAAGCCGACCTGGGGGGTGTGGTGGGACTGGGACCCGCGCCTCACCACCTCCGCGGTGATGGTGCTGCTGTTCGCCGGCGTCCTGGCCCTGCGCGGCTTCGTCGACGATCCGGCGCGGCGCGCCACCCTCGCCGCCGTGGCCGCGATCGTGGCGTACGTCGACGTGCCGATCGTGTACATGAGCGTCAAGTGGTGGCGCACGCTGCACCAGGTCCAGAGCTCCCCGCAGACGGTCGACGCGGCGATGGTGCTGCCGCTCCGCATCAACGCCTTCGCGGTGCTGTTCATCGCCATCTGGCTCGTCGCCTTGCGCGCAGCGGCCAACCGCCGCGCCATCGCGGCCGAGCTCCGGGAGACCGAAGCATGACCGGGATGATCCAAGACGGCTGGCCCTTCGTCCGCGCCGCGTACGGCCTCACCGTGTTCGTGTTCGTGAGCTACGCCGCCTTCGCCCTGTACCAGTCTCGGAGCGCCCCATGAACCCACGCACCCGCACCCGCGTCCTGTCTGTCGTGGCCGTGACCGTCGCGGCGGCGGCGCTGGCGTTCATCTCGCTCGGAGATCTGGGTGAGAACCTCGTCTATTACTGGTCGCCCACGGAGATGATGGCCCAGCGCGAGAAGGCCGCGGGCGCCACGATCCGCCTCGGCGGCCTCGTCGAGTCCGGCACCATCCAGCCCGACGGCACGCGGCTGAGCTTCAAGGTGACCGACGGCACGACCTCGGTCGCCGTCGCCTCCACCGGCGTGCCCCCGCAGATGTTCCGCGAGGGGATCGGCGTCGTGCTCGAGGGCACCCTCGACCCCGACGGCACGTTCCGTTGCACGCGGATGATGGTCAAGCACGACAACGAGTACCGCGCGCCGACCGCGTCAGGGGAGAAGCCCTCGCTCGACACCCTCCAGGACGCGGGTTGATGCTCGCTTCTCTGGGCGGGCTCCTGATCCTGCTCGCGATGGCCTCCGCCACCGCGGGCGCGGTGTGCGCGGTCGCGGCCGGGCTGTCGCGCTCCGCTTCCGCGTGGTCCCTCGCGCGCGGCCTCGCCTACGCGTTCGCCGCCTCGATGATCCTCGCCAACGTCGTGATGGTCGTGGCGCTCGTGAACCTCGACCTCACCGTCCCCTACGTCGCCCAGGTCGGCGAGAAGGCGTCGCCGACCTACATCCGGGTCGTGAGCCTCTGGAGCTCGCTCGAGGGGAGCATCCTCTTCTGGGGCGCGATCCTCGGGGCCTACGTCGCCGCCGCGACCGCGCAGAACGGGGAGAAGGACCCGGACGTCATGACGTGGGCCACGGCGACGTGGCTCGTCGTGGGCGCGTTCTTCGCCCTGCTCCTCGCGGGCCCGGCGCACCCCTTCCTGCCCGCGCTCGACCCGCCGCCCGCCGACGGCCGCGGGCCGAACCCCCTCTTGCAGAACCACCTGCTGATGATCGTGCATCCACCGATGTTGTACCTGGGGTACGTCGGCATGACGATCCCGTTCGGCATCGCCGTGGGCGCCCTCGTCGCGGGGCGGCTCGGCGCGGCGCAGCTCGCCCCGATCCGCACGTGGCTGCTGGTGCCGTGGGGCTTCCTCACCTCCGGCATCGTGCTCGGCGGGTGGTGGGCCTACGAGGTGCTGGGCTGGGGCGGGTACTGGGCCTGGGACCCGGTCGAGAACGCGTCGCTGCTCCCGTGGTTGACCGGCACCGCCGCCCTGCACGCGGCGATGCTGCCCCACCGGCGCGAAGCGATGAAGGGGTGGACGATCACCCTCGTCCTCTCGACGTTCCTGCTCACGCTCCTCGGCACCTTCATGACGCGCTCGGGGGTCTTCAACTCCGTACACGCGTTCGCGCAGAGCGACATCGGCCCGGTCTTCCTGGGTTTCCTCGCCGTCTGGATGCTCGTGTGCGTGGTGCTCCTCGCCGTGCGCGTCGACCACCTCGAGAGCGAGGGCGCGGTCTCGCAGCCCATGAGCCGCGAGAGCGCGTTCCTCCTGAACAACCTGCTGTTCGTGGTCCTCACCTTCACGGTGCTGCTCGGCACGGTGTTCCCGCTCATCGCCGAGGCCGTCCAAGGCGTCCGCGTCAGCGTGGGCGAGCCGTACTTCAACAAGATGGCGGTGCCCATCGGCGTCGCGATCCTGTGGTTGATGGGCGTGGGGCCCGCGCTCCCGTGGGGTGCCCCTTCGAGCGCGCGCGTGGCCGCGGGCCTCGGCCCGCCCCTCGTGGCGGGGGCCGTGGCCGGCGGGGTCGCCTGGGCCTTCGGCATCACCGACCCGAAGCCGCTGCTGACGATGGCCTGCGCCGGGTTCACCACGTGGGTCACGCTCGATCAGCTCCGGATCGGCGGGTCCGTGCGGCGGGTCGGCGGCTACGTCGTGCACGTCGGGATCATCGTCATCATCGTGTCGATCGCCCTGAGCAGCGCGTACCGCACCGACGCCGAGCTCGTGCTCTCCAAGGGCGAGTGCGCGCGCTTCGAAGGGCACGAGCTCTGCTACGTGTCCGAGCGCACCGACGTCGAGCCGCACCGGGTCCGCCGCATCGCGACCCTGCGGCTCGACGGCGACACCGTCCTCGAGCCCGCCCTCGTGACCTACAAGCGCATGGGCGAGCCCATCGGGTCGCCCGACGTGCACACCCTCGCGACGCACGACCTCTACACCACCCTGATGAACCTCGACGCGCGCGGCGAGCGGGCAGGCCTGCACGTGTTCCGCAACCCCGTGCAGGTTTGGCTGTGGATCGGCGCGGGCATCGCCGCGATCGGCACCGCGCTGTCGCTCGTGCCCGGCCGCGCGCACGTGGCGCGGCGGGCCCAGGCGGCGGAGTCGGCCCCCGACGAAGCCTCCGCGTGAAGTGGCGCGGCGCCGTCGTCCTGGCGATCGGGCTCACGGTCGTGGGCCTGCTCGTGGCGGTGCTCGCCTCGGGCTTCGGCAAGGACCCTCGGCGCATCGCGTCGCCGCTCGTCGGGCGCGTCGCGCCCGACTTCGCTCTCGCGACGCTCGACGGCGAGGTGATCCGCCTCTCGAGCCTGCGCGGCGCGCCGGTGGTGCTCAACTTCTGGGCCACCTGGTGCAAGCCGTGCGAGGCCGAGCACGCCGACCTGCAGCGCGCGGCGGCGAGTCTGGAGGGGCGGGCGCGGTTCTTCGGCGTCGTCTACCAGGACCAACCGGAGACGATCCGCGCGTGGCTCTCCGCGCGCGGCGGCACGATCTACCCCACCCTCGTCGACGTGCAGTCCGCGGCCGCGCTCGCCTACGGGGTGTACGGTGTCCCCGAGACCTACGTGATCGACGCCGGCGGCACGATCCGCCGGAAGTTCGAGGGGCCGGTGGACGCCATGACCCTGAGCGCCGAGGTCGCGACGCTCGCGGCGCGCTGACCTCGCACCCGCGTTAGGTCCCCGCCCCATGACCGCGCTGCTCCTCGTCGTCGGCCTCGCGTTGGGCGCCGCGCCGCCCGAAGGCGGCGAAGCCCCCCCGGGGGTGGTCGCCGGGCCCGATCCCGCCGAGGTCGTCGGGCCGCCGGCGAGCCCGGCCCCCGGCCCCGAAGAGGCCGCGCGCCGCACGAAGGAGGCGGCGAGCCTGCTCCGCTGCGTCGTCTGCCAAGGACTGTCGGTGGCGGACTCGCCGTCGGAGACGGCGAAGGCCATGCGGCTCCAGGTCGAACGGCTCGTGGCGGCCGGGTACGACACCGACCAGGTCCTCACGTGGTTCGAGGCGTCGTACGGCGAGTTCGTCCTGCTGGAGCCCAAGTCCGACGGGGTCGGCGCGATCGTTTGGGGCGGACCGGTCGCCCTGCTCCTGGTGGGCGCCGGTGTGGTCGCGGCGCAGGTCGCGATCGCGCGACGCCGCCGGCGGACCGAGGTCGCGTCGGAAGACCCGTACCTGGCGCAGGTGCGCGCCGAGACGCGCCCCTCGGGCGGACCATGAGCGCCGGGGTCGACTGGACCACGCCCCTCGTCGTGCTGGGCGTCGCGACCGGCGTGGGCGCGGTGCTCGCGTACGTCGCGAGCAGCGGCCGCACCCTCCCTGACGCCGCGCGGCTCCGCATCGGCGAGCTGGAGCGCGAGCGGGCGTCGATGTACGCCGTGCTGCACGACCACCACGCTGGACGGGCCGGACAGGACCCGGCGATGTGGGCGTCCGACCTCGATCGGCTCGAGGCCGCCGCCGCGCAGGTGCTCCGGCGGCTGGACGCGGCGCGCCGCGAGGCCGGGCAGACGCCCCTCGTGCGGCCCCCACCCACGCGCGCCGCCGCCGTGGCGTGGCAGGTCGCGGCGATCGTGGTGCTCGTCGCCGCCGCCGCCACGGGGCTCCAAGGCGCCTTGAAGCCGAAGGTCGACGCCATGGGCGGAGGGGGCGCGGACGCCGAGCTCGCCGCCCTCCGCGCGGCGGCCGACGCGAACCCCGCGGACCTCGCGGCACAGAACGCCTACGGGCACGCCCTGCTGGCCGCGAGCGACCTCAAAGGCGCGTTCCAGGCCGCGGAGCGCGTGGTCGCCGCCGCGCCGGACGACCCCGAGGCGCGCACCCACCAGGCGGTCGTCCTCCTGAACATGGGCGACGCCCCGCTCGCCGCGCGCCTGCTCGATCGCGTGCTCGCGCGCGCGCCGACGTTCACGGAGGCCCTCGGGTGGCGCGGCGCCCTACACTTCCAGATGGGCGAGCCCGAGGCGGCGGCGCGCGTGTGGGAGGCTGCGCTCGCCGCCGACCCGAGCTTGAAGGCCACCCTCGCGCCGATGATCGACACCGCGCGCGACCCGGCGCGCTACGCCGCGCTCACGCGGGCTCCCACGGGCGCGCCCGACGCTCCGGCGGCGGGCTCCGCGGCGGGCGGGGCGCCCACCACACCCGACCCGGCGGACGTCACCGGGACGATCGCCGGCGACCCGAGCCTCCTTCGGCCGAACGACATCCTCTTCCTGTCGGCGCGCCCCGAGGGCCAGACGACGGGCCCGCCGACGTGGGTGGCGCGGCTCCCGATCGCGAGCGTCCCGCTGGAGTTCCGCCTCGGTCCTGCAAACTCGATGATCGGCGGCGCGACGCCCGAGCGCCTGGTCATCACCGCGCGCGTGGATCGCGACGGCGATCCTCGCTCGAAGGGGCCCGACGACCTGGAGGGGCGCAGCGACGTCCTGAGCCCCGGCGCGTCCGGAGTCACGATCACCCTGACCCCTTGAACGCGCCCGCCGCGTGCTAATCGGAGAGGCGCATGCAGCCCGCGTTCGAGCTCGGCCCCTTCCGCTTGCACCGCCAGATCGGGCGTGGCGCGAGCGCGACGGTCTGGTACGGCGAGCACGCGCTCACGGGCACGCCGGTGGCGGTGAAGGTGATCCACTCGGACGCCGCGAACGCGCGCGTCCTGTCCGCGTTCCGTGACGAAGTTCGCGCGGTCGCGCGCCTCGACCACCCCGGCGTGGTGCTGGTGTTCGAGCAGGGCATCGTGAGCCCGCGCGACGCGGAGGCGAGCGACGGCGCGTTGGAGGCGGGCGCGCCGTGGCTGGCGATGGAGCACGCGGCGCGCGGCACGCTCGAGCGCCTGGACGAGGTGCTCGCCTGGAAGGACCTGCGGGGCATCCTGCTCGCCCTGCTCGCCGCGCTCGCCCACGCCCACGCGCGCGGCGTCCTCCACCGGGACGTGAAGCCGGCCAACGTCCTGCTCGGTCACGTGTCGGACCTGCGGCCGGCGGTTCGTCTCGCGGACTTCGGCCTCGCGTGGGCCCTGGGCCGAGAGTCGGACGCCGCGCGCGTGTGCGGCTCCCCCGCCTACATGGCGCCCGAACAATTCGACGGGCGCTGGCGCGCGTTCGGCCCGGCGACCGACCTCTACGCGGTGGGGTGCGTCGCGTGGACGCTCGCCACCGGGGCGCCGTTGTACGAGGGCGCCACCGTGTCGCGCGTGGCCAGCCAACACTGCCACGCCCCCCTTCCGCCCTTCGCTCCGCGGGGCGCGGTGCCCGCCGACTTCGAGGCCTGGCTGGCGCGGGCCCTCGCGAAGGACCCCCAAGCCCGCTTTCAATGGGCGGCGGACGCCGCGCATGCGCTCCGCGCCCTGGGCGAGTCGACGGCCGGGTCGGCGGGCGTGGCCCCGCCGCCGCGCCGGGCGGCGAGCCCCAGCGACACGCTGATGCTCGAGACCCTCGACCGGCTCGACGCAGACGAGGCCCTGATCGGGGTCGCGCTCTCCAGTTCGGATGCAACGACGCCGCTCACGAGCGCGCCACCGCCCGCGCCCCCGTCGTGGCGCGGCCCGGCGACGAGCTTCCGGGTGCCGGAGCTGCGGGGGGCCGGCCTGTCTCTCTGGGGGCTCCGCTCGGCGCCCCTCGTGGGGCGCGACGTCGAGCTCGACCGCGTGTGGAGCGCCCTGCTCGAGGTCCACCGAAGCCACGACGTGCGCGTCGTCGTCCTCGAAGGGGAGCCGGGGTCGGGAAAGTCACGGATCGCACGGGAGATCGCGGAGCGCGCCGCGGAGTCGGGCGCCGCGATCGTCCTGAAGGCGACCCACGGCCCGACCCCCGGCGCGGCCGACGGGATCCCCGGCATGCTCGCCCGCCGGTTCTCGGTGGCGGGGCTCGACGCCGACGCGCTCGCCGCCCACCTCACGCTCGAAGTGGCGCGGCTCCCCGGGCTCACCGACGCGGACGCGCCGACGATCGCCGCGGTCATCCGCGGTACCGCCACCGAGACCGCCCGGCGCGCCTCGGCGCGACGCGTGCTTCGCGCGATCGCGGTGGAGCGGCCGGTGGTCCTGTGGATCGACGACGGACAGTGGGGTGCCGACGCGGTGTCGTTCGTCGACTGGCTCCGGAGCGGCGCGGACGGGGCGGCATTCCCGTTGCTCGCGCTCGTGACGCGCCACGCGCGGGTCGAGGACCCCGACGCGCGGGCCGCCCTCGCCGCGCTGGCGGAGGGCCCCCGCACGACGCGGCTGCCGGTCGGCCCGCTGGAGGATGCCCACGCCGAGGCCCTGGCGCGCCGGATGCTCGGCGTGAGCGACGGCCTCGCCCGGCGCGCCGCGTCCGCCACCGCCGGGAACCCTCTCCATCTGCTCCAGCTCCTCGGTTCCTGGGTCGCGGCGGGCGCGCTGGTGTCGGGCGGGGACGGACTGGAGGTGCCGGCCGCGCTGGTGCCGACCTCGCTCTCCGACACCCTCGAAGCTCGCCTGCGCCTGGCCACCGCGGGGTTCCCACCCCCGCTACGCCGCCTGCTCGAGCTCGCCGCGACCCTCGGCGATCGCGTGCGGACCGACGAGTGGGACGCGGTCGCGGCCGCGCTCGGCCTCGAAGGCGCGCGGGAGGTCCGAGACGCGTTGTATGCGCAACGGCTCGCGATCCCCGAGCCGGGCGGCTGGTCGTTCACGCACGGCCTCCTACGGGACGCGGTGCTGGCCGGCGCGCAGGGCGCTCCGGCGCTGCACAGCGCCGTCGCGGACGTCTTGCGCGACCGCGCCGCGGAGCCCACACGGGTGGCGGCGCACCTCGCGGCCGCCGGGCGCGACGCCGAGGCGCTCGACCTCACGATCGCCGCGGCGACGCGCCTCGCCGACGCCGGCGCCACCGCCGAGGCCTTCGACGCGCTCGAGCGCGCCGAAGGGCTGCTCGGACGTCTCGGACTGCCGGACGACGATCCGCGGCGCGCCGGATGGCAGGCCGCCCGGGCGATGGCGCTCTTTCACCGTGGCGATCTGCGCGGGGCCAACGACGCCGCGCAGCGGGCCGTCGAGGTCGCCGGCCGCTCCGGCGACGTCCCCGCCCGGACCGACGCGGCGCTCGTGCTCGCCGCGACCCTCCGCGCCCTCGGCCGGCTCGACGAAGCGGCCGGCGCGGTCGACGTCGCGCTCGACGAAGGCGACGCCGTCACGCGCGCGCGCGGCCTGCTCGAACGCGGGCGGACCGCGGTGATCCGCGGGCGCCTCGACGAGGCCGAAGTGGACCTCGCCGCGGCTCGCGACGCCGCGTCCCTCGCGGGCGCGCCGCACGTCGCCGCCGAGGCCCTCGGCCGCCTCGGCGACGTCTGGCGGCAGCGCGGCGACCAGGATCGCGCGGCGCAACACTTCGCGGCGGCCGCCGCCATGCACCGCGCCATGGGCGACCTCGTGGCCGAGTCCACGCAGCTCCACGGTCTGGCCGAGGCGGACCGCCTCTCCGGCCGGCTCGACGCCGCGGAGGCCGGCTACCGTCACTGCATCACCCTGCTCGACGCGCTCGGACGCGACGCCGAAGTCGCGAGATTCAACCTTGGCCTTTGCCTTATCGCCCGTGAAAGCTCCGCGACGGCCGCAGCGCTCATGCGCGCGTTGATCGAGGAGTGGTCGCGCGCGGATCGTGTCGACCTGCTCGGCGCGGCGTGGGCGGGTCTCCTGTGCGCGGCGTCCCAGCTCGGAGATCCGCGCGAGGCCGACCGTGCGCGCGCGGCCCTGGAGCCCGTGCTCGCGGGCGGTGTCGTCGACATCGACTTCGCGATGCTCTGCGGCACCGCCGCGGAGGCGTGGGCACGCCACGGCGACCCGGCTCGCCACGAGGCGTGCGAGCGCCTCGCCATTCAGCAACGGCGCGCGCTCGGCCTCTGACGCGCGCCAGGCCCGCTAGTGCGGCTTCTTCGAGTCTGCGCCGCTCCGCGCGTCCTGCCACTTCTGGTAGTAGAGGTCGGCGACGACGAAGGTCCAGATGGCGGCGAGCCCCTGACCGACGCCAGGGAGCAGGAACGCGAACGCGAGGCACACGCTCAGGGTGCCGAAGATGCCCAGCGGAACCAGGAGGAAGTTGTACATCATGGACCCAGAGTGCATGCGCGGCTCCGCGAGGATCGCCGTCATAACACGTCCCCACGGGAGGTGACCATGCCGGAGCTCCCCGAGGTGGAGTTCTGCCGCCGCGCGCTGGAGCGTTGGACGCGCACGGCGCCGATCGTCGGCGCTCAGGTGATCGATCCGCGCTCCGTTCGCCTCAGCCGCACGGCCCGTCCGTCCGCCGGGCGTCCCGACGCCGCTGACGCGCTCGACGCGGTGGTGCGCGGCGCGGCGCCAGCGGCGCCGCGCCGCCACGGCAAGCGCATCCTGTGGCCGTTCGGCCGGCGCGCCCTGCTCCTGCACCTCGGCATGACCGGCAAGTGGGTGCGGGGCGAACCCTCGCCGTCGCCGCGCTTCGCGCGCGTCGGCCTGTCGCTCGCCGACGGTGCGACGCTGTACTTCGTCGACGCCCGGCTGCTCGGCGGGGTGGTCCCGTGCTCCCTCGACGAGGGCGAGCGCGCGCTCGTCGAGGGGCTCGGCCCGGACGCGCTCGGGAGCCCCCTCCCCCTGCTTCGCGGGGCGCGGCCCGTCAAGGTCGCCCTCATGGACCAGGCCGTGGTCGCAGGCGTCGGCAACGTGCAGGCGATGGAGGCGCTGTGGCGGGCGGGGATCGACCCGCGCACCCCGTGCGACGCCCTCGACGACGCCGCCCACGCGCGCCTCGACGCGGCGCTGCAGACCACCCTGCGCACGACCTTGGCCGAGCAGGGCGACGGCGACACGATCACCTACGTGGAGGAGTCCCTCGCCGCGAACCCATTTCGGGTGTATCGCCGCCTAGGGACGCCCTGCCCCACGTGTAAAGCCGACATCGAACGTATGATTCAGGCTGGTCGAAGCACGTACTGGTGTCCAAGCTGTCAGCCCCCGCGCGGCTGAGTCCCCGGGAAGGAGCCGAGCTTGAACGCAACTCTTCGCCTCGTCCCGCCCGCGCCGGCCCCACCGGAGGCGCGTCCGGGCCGCCAGACCGCCGCGCCGGCGGAGCCGCCGCGCTCCGGCCCGAGCCGGGTGCTCTTCGTCGGCGTGCGGGCCGACCTGCGCGCCGCGCTCTCGCCCGGGCTGCCACCGTCCGACCTCACGCCCTCGTGGGTGGACGACGCGGCGAGCGCGCTCCACGCGCACGCCGCCGCGTGGGCCGCCGGCCGGCCCTTCGTGGCCTGCGTCGTGTCGGTCGGAGGGGTGGACGCGGCGGACGACCATCCGATGCTGCCGTTGGTCCGACGCCTGCGCACCCGCGACGCCTGGCTGCGCGTCATCGCGACGAGCACGCGACGCAGCCACCCGATCGTCGCCGACGCGGCGCGCTACGGGTTCGACACCGCCCTGGTGATGCCGTACGACCGCGTGGCGCTCGTCCACGCGATCCGCCCGGTGTAGAACGGGAGGGCGTCAGGCCCGTCCGCCGCCCTTGCCGCCCTTCTTCCCGCCCTTCTTGCCGCGGGGCTTCGGCTCGCGGGCCTTCCAGTCGCCGAACCAGAACGTCGCCTCGGCCCCCACCGCGGCGTAGGTGGCCCCCGCGACGCCCGCCCCGCCGAAGATCGGATTCGCCGCCTCGGAGCCCGTCTGTGGGTCCGTGTCGTCCGGCGAGTCGTACCAGGCCTGCTCGCCGACGATGTGGAAGGTGCCGTACAAGCTGACCTCCGCCGCGAACTTCGGCGGGAAGCGCAGCAGGCCGGAGAGCTGCGCGCGAAGCGGGAAATACGCGACGCGGAGCGAACCGTCGCCGTCGCCGAGCTCGCCGAACCGCTCGGAGCCCGCGCCGACGCCGCCGCCAGCGAGCAGGTGGAAGTCACCCTCGCGCAGGAGCTGATGGTCGTATCCGAAGGTGAACTCCTGCCGCCCCCAGTCCTTCGCGAAGCCGAAGTCCACGCGGGCGTTGATTCGCCCGCTCTGCGTCGGGTACAGCGCTCCCCGGAGCGAGAGCTCCACGTCGCCCTTGGTCTTCGCGACCATCGCGTCGCCGTCGGCGTCCTTGGCGTTCGCGGGCAGGGCGACCGGGTAGTTCGTCGGGATGGCCATCGTGCCGACGGACGCGCCGACGCCCCAATAGGTGACGTCGAGCGCCGCCGCGGGGGCGGTGAGCGCGAGGAGCAGCGGGAGCATCATGGGTGAATCGACTCTCCGTTGGCGGTTTGGACGACGATCGCCTCGACCGGACACGCGCGCGCCCCGCGGAGGGCCGCCGCGTCGGTCGCGCCCGGCAGGAGCCTGGCGAGCCCCCGATCGTCGACCACGAAGGCGTCCGGCGCGTCCTCCGCGCAGTTCGAGCTGCCGATGCAGCGCGTGAGGTCGATGGTGACGCGGTAGGTCAAGGATCCGTCGTGGGTTCGGGGCTCGGCGGCTGGATCGGACCGGCCGACACGTTGACGAGCTCACCCGTGGTCTTCTTCAAGCGCGGGCTCACTTCGATGCGGACACCGATGCCGGGCTCGACCCGAAAGGGCTGGCCGGCGTAGCGGTACTCGCCGCGCGGGAGGAGGCCGGCGAACACGCCGTCGCGCTTCACGCGCTCGATGGCGTTGGCGACCGCCCCTCGCTGATCCGGGTCGAACGGGAGCTCGCCGACGAACACCAGCTCGCCGCCACGGGCGTTGTGGGTGACCAGCTCGACGAGGCCGTAGTTCGCGTCGATCGCCGCGAGCCAATCGACCACCTCGCGCGTGCCCTTGATGCGCGCGGCGACGCGGAGCCGGTCGTACACCTGCTGCATGTTGCCGATGGCCCGCGCCGCGTAGGCGCCGTGCACGAGGTCGTCGTAGGTCATCTCGACGCCGAGCTTCTGCAGCTCGGCGAACTTCTTTTCGACCGCGGGCCAGAGCTGACGGTTGGCCAGCTGCTCGAGATCGTCGGACAAACGCACATGCTCGGCTTCGAGGACCGAAGACCCGTGGGCGGGAGCGAGAGACAACGCGAAGAGCAGGAGCGCGATCAACCAACCCTCCGAGGCGACGCACGACTGCCGCCGGGGCACGCGAAGTCTACCGTGCCACGGCGCGGACCGCCCGCCTGCACCACGTGCGCGGCCGGCATACGAGGCCGGGCCGTGCTCCACCTGACCCCGTACACCCCGTTCGCCAACGCGTTCGTGTTGGCGCTGCCACACGGAATCGTCGCCGGAGTGCATCTCGCGCCGGCAGGATCCCCGGCGATCCTCGATATTCCGCCCGACGTCCACGAGCGCCTGCACCCCGCCGAACGGGCGTTCGCGTCGGACCTCCGGGGCTTTCGTCGCCAGGAGTTCACCGGCGGCCGGCTCGCCCTCGCGGCGGCCCTGCCGGAGCTCGGGGCCGCGCCGGCGCCCGTCCTGCCGAACGCTCACGGCGCGCCGGAGCTGCCGCCCGGCCTCGTCGGCTCGGTCACGCACAAACACGACCTGGCGGTGGCCATCGTCGCGCGCGGCCAGCTCGGCATCGGGATCGACCTGGAAGAGACCGACCACGAGCGCCCCGGGGTCGCCGAGCGCGTGCTCCGGCCCGAGGAGCTCGCCGTGGTGCGCGCCCTCCCGCGCGACCGCCAGTGGGTCGACACCATCGTGCGGTTCGCGGTGAAAGAGGCGGTCTACAAAGCGCTCCACCCGTACCTGCGGCGCTACATCGGCTTCGGCGAGGTCGCGGTGTGGCCGACGCCGGACGGGGTCGACCGGGTCGACGCGAGCCTGCTCGTCGACGGCTCGCGCTTCCGGTTCGAGGCCCGACACTATTGGATCGGCCACCGCGTCCTCGCGACGGTGCGCGTCCGCGTGGAGGGTACATGATCGAGCTCGTCCTCGGCGGCGCGCGCGCGGGCAAGAGCACGTGGGCGCTCGCGCGCGTCGAGGCCCTCGCGCCGTCCGGACCGATCGCCTTCGTCGCCACCGCGACCGCGGGCGACGACGAGATGGCGGCGCGGATCGCGGCGCACCGCGCCGAGCGGGCCTCGCGGTTCGTCACGGTCGAAGAGCCGTGGGCGCTCCCCGACCGCCTCCCCGCGCTGGCGGCGACGCACGCGGCCGTGGTCGTCGACTGCCTCACCCTGTGGGTCGCCAACCGCCTCCTCGCCGTGGACGCCCGTGACGACGACGTGGCCGCGGCGATCCGCGCGCTCGCCGACGCGCTGCCGGGCCTCGCGGCGCCGGTCGTGTTCGTCACCAACGAGGTCGGCCTCGGCATCGTCCCCGCCGACCCCCTCACCCGGCGCTACCGCGATCACCTCGGCCGCTGCAACCAGGCCGTCGCCGCGGCGGCCGACCGCGTCACCCTGCTCGTGGCCGGCCTCCCGTTGCACGTCAAGGGCGGCGCGCCGTGAACCCCGCTCGCCTCGCGCTCGGCTTCCTCACGCGGATCCCGGTCGACGCCGAGCCGCCGGCCCCGGGGGACCTGGGGCGCGCGACCTGGTGGTGGCCCGCCGCCGGCGGGGTGGTCGCGTGCGCCGTCCTCGGGGGCCTCACCGTCGGGTCGTGGCTGGCGAGCCCGCTGGTGGGAGCGGCGCTCGGCGTGGCGGCGTGGGCGGCCGTCACCGGCGGGCTGCACCTCGACGGGTGGGCGGACTGCATGGACGCCTGGTGGGCCAACGGCGACGCCGAGCGCCGGCGGGCGATCTTGAAAGACCCGCGTGTGGGCGCCCTCGGCGCCGCCGCGACCACCCTCCTCCTCGTCGTCAAGGTCGCCCTGCTGGCGGCGTGCGGCGAGCGGGGCACGGCGGTGCCCGCGGTGTGGGCGGCGTGCGTCGTGAGTCGTGGACTGCTCGCCTGGGATGTGTCGCGCGAGCCGGCGGCCACCCCCGGCGCAGGGCTCTTCTCTTGGATGAAGGCGGAGGTGCGTCCGGCCGACGCCGTCGCGTCCGCCGCCGTCGGCGCCCTGCTCGCCGCCCCCGCGGCGTGGGACGCGCCGCTCGCCGTCGCCACCGGAGCGTTCGTCGCGGCCCTCGTCGGACCAATCTGGTGTGGGGCGTGGCGCAGCCGCATTGGCGGTAGCAACGGGGACGTTCTCGGCGCTGGCGTCGAGCTGCGCGAAGCCGTCGTCCTCTTCGCGTGCGCTGGGCCACTCGTGTGACACCTCCGTGACCGCTGACGCGACGCGGCACCTTGCGTCGACCGCCCTACCTCCCTATCATCCCTGCCGCGCGCCTCGCGCTGGAGCCGATCCCGACATGGCCGACGTCCGTACGACCCCGCAACAGCTCTTCAAGCAGTGGCGCTTCTCGGGCGACGCGGCCGCCGGCCAACAGATGGCCCAACGATTCACCGACTGGTACTACGCCGTGTCGACCGCGCGCCTCGGCGACGCCCACGGGCGCGCCCCGATGCAGCGCGCGTGCCTGCGCTTCCAGCAGGGCATCGTGAACATCTCGGAGCCCGGCGAGCTCGCGGATTGGGCGCACGCGATCATCGCCGACGAGATCCGGGAAGCCGGCGGCCGCATCGGCGGCGGAGACTTCCCGAACGCCCTCACCGATCGTCGGCCGCCTTCCGAGCTGCTGGCCGAGGCGCGCGGCCAGCTCGCCCCCGCGCAGCTCGAGCTGCTCGCCCTGACCTACGACGCCGCGGTGCCGATGTCCGAGGTCACGCGCGCCGCGGACGCCCTGGGCGGCATGCCCGTCGCGGTGCTCGAGGCGCGCCACGCGCTCAAGCAGGCCCTGCGCGCCAACGGCGTGAAGCTGTCCGAGGTGGCGGAGCGGCCGAACCTCGATTGCGCGCCGCTGCCGGTGTACGAATCGGGCCGGATGACGAACCCGACCGAAGAGGCGAACTTCGAGAAGTGGCTGCTGAGCGACCTCTCCCTCTGCAAGGACGTCGCGGAGTTCGCGGCGTTCGCGCTTTCGATGCGCACGGGCGCCCTTCGCGCCGCGGCCCCCGCGCGCGGGGCCACGGCGCCGACGATCGCCCCGTCCACGCGCTCCCCGGCGGCCCCGCAGCGGCCGCGGTCCGCCGCGAGCGCGCTCGGCCCCGTGATGATCCTCGGCGTGGGCCTCGTCGTGGCGGTCCTCGCGGCGGGCCTCGTCGCCGCGATGGTCTTCCTTGCGAAGTGACACGCTCGGCTCCGGGAGCTGGCAGCTCGACCCGGCCGCGCGCGGCGCGATCCTCCTCCAGGCGGCGCGCGAAGCCCTGACGCGCGGCGACTACGGCGAGTGCGTCGCGCTGGCCGAGGAGCTCCTCGACGACGACGCCGACGACGTCGACGCCCTGAAGCTCGTGGCGGACGCGGCGCCCCGCTATGGCCACGCCGAGGTGGGCATCCTCGCGGCGCGGCACGCCCGCGCCCGCGGCGCGGACATCGGCGCTTTGGAGGCCGCCGCGCTCCTGGCCGCGTGCCAGGTCGAGCCGGCGCTCGCCGCCGCCGACGCGCTCATCGCCGACCCCACCCGCGCCGGGGCGCACGCTCGCGCGCACGCCGTCCGCGCCCAGTGCCTCGAGCTCCTCGGCGACTTCACGGGCTCCGCGGCGGCGTACGAGCGCGCGCAGTCGATCCGTCCGGACGCCTACCCGCGGCCGCTCGTCGTGCCGCCGTCCTCGTGGGACGCGCTGCTCCAAGCCGCGTTGTCGTCGCTCTCGCCCGAGCTCCGCGGCGCGCTGCGGGGCGTGCAGATCGTCTACGAGGACCTCCCGTCCCTCGAGCGCCTGCGGGCCCACCACCCGCCGCCGACGCCGACGGTGGACGCCCTGCCGCAGGACCGCGAAGGCGGCGAGCCGCCGACGATCGTGCTCTACCGCCGCAACCTCGCGCGCGGCGCGGCGTCCCTCGACGAGCTCGTCGCCCGCATCACGACCGCGCTCGAAGAAGAAGCCCGGGACCAGCTCGCGGAGGAGGACGTGGCATGAGGTTCGTCCTCGTCGGCACCGGCACCACGATCCCGGACGCCGAGCGCGGCCCGGCCGCCTTCCTCGTCCAGAGCGAAGGCGCGAACGTGCTCGTCGACGGCGGCACCGGCACCACCCAGCGCCTGGTGCGCCTCGGCGTGGACGTCCGCACCCTCGACGGCGGGGTGTACTCGCACCGCCACGTCGACCACTGCGGCGACCTCGTGCCCATCCTCTTCACGATGAAGGTGGGCCTCGACAAGCCACGCCTCCGCGACTACCCGATCTGGGCCGGCGAAGGGTTCGCCGCGCACTACGACGGGTTGCGCGTGGCCTATCCGCGCTGGCTCGAGTCGAACCGGTACCGGGTGCCGATCCACGAGCTCCCGCTCGACGGGCCCGGCGCCGCGATGCTCCCGGGCGGCGTGCGGCTCGACACCCGTCCGGCCCGCCACTCCGAGGGCGCCCTGCACCTGCGGTTCACCGGGCCCGACGGCTTCACGGTGGTGTTCTCCGGCGACACCGGCTGGAGCGACGCGCTCGTCGAGCTCGCCGCGGGGGTGGACGCGCTGGTCACGGAGTGCGCCGTGCCGGAGCCCGACGAGTGGGACAGCCACCTGTGGCCCGCGGCGGTGGCGCGGCTCGTGCGCGAGGCCCGTCCGAAGCGCTGCGTGATCACGCACCTGTACCCCACGGTGGACCCCGAAGGGGCGCTGGCGGAGGTGCGCTCCACCGGAGTCCCGGTGGAGCGCGGCTTCGACGGGCAGATCCTCACCCATGAGCCCCCGACCCGCCCGCCGGAGCAGCCACGCGTGGCGTGACAAAGGTGTAGGACCGCGGGTGGATCCGGTCAACTCGACCGCGCGTCCAGCTCGTTCCACCGCGCCCAACCGGCCTCCACCGCGGCGCCGAGCTCCTCGAGGCGGCGCCCGAGGGCCGCGACGTCGACCCCCGCCGTCCGGTACGAGGCCGGGTCCGCCAGGGTCTCCTGCACCCGCGCCATCTCGGCCTCCATGCCCTCGATGCGCGCCGGGAGCTCGGCGAGCTCCTTCTGCTCCTTGAAGCTCAGCCGCCCCTTCGGCTCGGGGCGCCGTGTCGCCTCGGCCGCCCGCGTCGCCTCCACGCGCGCCGCCGCGCGCGCCGAGTCCTGGCGCGCGGCGTCCGAGCGGGCCGCGTCGCGCGCGCGCCGCGCGTTCTCGCGCTGCTCACGGCTCGCGTACCGCACCACCGTCCCCTCCTCGAGCGACAGCACCGCGGTGCACACGCGGTCGAGGAACGCGCGGTCGTGGGTGACCACCACCGCCACCCCGTCGTAGGACACGAGCGCTTCCTCGAGCACGCGCAGGGTGAGGAGATCGAGGTCGTTGGTCGGTTCGTCGAGGAGCAGCAGGTTGGCCCCCTGCAGGAGCAGCTTGGCGAGCAGGAGCCGCGCGCGCTCACCGCCGGACAAGGTCGCGACGCTCCGGTGATGGTGCTCGCGGCCGAACAAGAACCGGCCCAGGAAGCTCGCCACGTGCACCCACCGGTCGCCCACGCGGACCTGGTCGTTCCCGCCCCCCGCCGCCTCGAAGACGGTCTGGCCGTCGTCGAGCCCGGTGCGGTGCTGATCGAGCACCGCCGCGCGCACGCGCGGCCCGCGCGTCACCGTCCCGCCGTCCGGAGGGTCTTCTCCCGTGAGGACCCGAAGCAAGGTAGATTTTCCGGCGCCGTTCGGACCGAGCACGCCCACCCGGTCGCCGCCGCGCAGGGCGATCTCGACGTCCTTGAACAGCACCCTCACGCCGTCGGGCACGGGCACGGCCCGCCGCACCCCGTGCAGCTCCACGACCGTGGCGCCGTGCTTCAGCCCCGTCCGCAGATCGAGGTCGAACCCCGTCTGCTTGAGCAGCGGCCGCTGCGCCTGCAGGGCGGCGAGGCGGTCGAGCCGTGCCTTCTGCTTGGTGCTGCGCGCGGCAGGCGAGCGGCTCGCCCACTCCGCTTCGCGCGTGATCATCGAGAGGCGTGAGTCCTCGGCCTTCTCCTGCGCGGCGCGCAGCTCGGCCCGGGTGAGCAGGTAGTCGGCGTACGAGCCGTCGTAGCTGACGGTCAGCCCGTCCTCGACCTCGACGATGCGGGTGGCCACCGACTCGAGCATGTAGCGATCGTGGGTGACGAGCAGCACGGCGCCCCGGTACGCGGCCAGCCAGCCCTCCAGCCACTCGACGGCGTCGGCGTCGAGGTGGTTGGTCGGCTCGTCGAGCACGAGCACCTCGGGGTCGCCGAGGAGCGCGCGGGCGAGGGCCACGCGACGCCGCTCGCCGCCGGAGAGGTTGGCCACGACCGCCCCGCGCGGAGGCGCGCCCACACGGGACAACATGGCGTCGGCCCGATGGCCGACCTCCCAGCCGACCTCGTCGAGCCGCGCCTGGAGGCGCCCGGCGCGCGCGAGGTCGTCGGCGGCGATGGACGCCTCCCACTCGTCGACCAGCGCGCGGTGCCACGCGAGCGCCTCGTCGACCGACTCCCCGACCGTCCCTCCCGGGAGCTCCGGGTCCTGGTCGAGGTGCGCGAGCCTCCCGCGCACCTGCACCGACCCGTGGTCCGGGGCGTAGACCCCCGCGAGGATGCGCACGAGGGTGGACTTTCCGGAGCCGTTGGCCCCCACCAGACCCACACGCTCGCCCGCGTGCAGCGACAGCTCGCAGCCGCGCAGGACGTGGCGGTCGGCGAAGGCCTTCTCGACGCCGACGGCGCGCAGCAGCTCAACGGACATCGCAGCCTGCTAAGGCGCGGCGGCCGCGGCGTCGCGCCGGGTCAGCGCGCCGCCCCGCTCCAATAGGCCTCCGCCTCCGCGTAGGCGAGGTGGCCCACCTCGTACCCGAGCTGGCGACCGACCGAATCGTCCGGCCAGATGTGGATGCCGCCGTACACGCGCGACTGTCCGGCCTGATCCGACGCGTCCTGGTAGGTCGCCCACTGCAGCTCCAGGGTGGTGGACGGCCCGTCCTCGAAGACGAGGTAGCTCCCCGCGTTCGCGGTGTACGTCCCGAGGCCGCCCGGGAAGTACGGGCTCCCCGTGAACAGGGTGAGCGTCTCCGCGGCCGAGCGCGAGAAGGAGCTGTGTCCGGACACGAACCCGGGGAAGGCCGGAGTGACGAACGTGCGGCGCTGGTACGGGAACCAATCGAGCGCGCGGATCCAGCCCACCCCCGACGTCATGTTCGTGCGGTCCCCCGGCTCGCCCCGCCAGGTCCTCACGGCCACTTCGCCGATGTGGAACCGAAGGTGGTGGTGACGCTCCCCCGGGGCCGCGCTCGCCTCGGTGATGAGCTCGACCACGTCGTCCTCGAGGGGCAACCCGTCCGGATCGTAGGAAGGCGCCGTCGGATCGGTCCGCTGACCGTGCTCGGCCATCCACCGGACGAGGGTGATCGGGCGCGGCCCGAGCGTGGCCCGCTTGGTGCCCCACGCCACGATCGCGGCGTCGTGCACCGCGCCGTTGAGCGCGAGGTACAGGTGCACGTCCCACACCAGGCGATCGACCGGCTCGCCCACGCCGCCGATCCGCAGCCCGTCGCCGGCCTCCTCCAGCGCATCGCCCACGTCGTTGGCGAGGACGTTCCAGTGGCCGGGCGGCGTCTCGCTCTTCGGGCCGTCGGCCCAGAACTCGGAGAGGACGCGGGAGAAGTCGCCGAGCTTCACCACGTTGGCGGTGTACGGGAGGCCCGTCACCGGGTTGACGGGGTGCCCCGTCCCGTCGTTCGAGCCGAGAGGGTTGTTGCCGTACGCGCCCGGGGAGATGTCGATCGTCTCGGAGAGCGTCGGGTCGTGCTTGCTGTGCTTGCGCAGGATGTCGAGGACGTCGTCGGCGGTGGCGGGGTCGGCCACCTTCGGGCCCTCGCCCGGATCGAGGTACAACCCCGAGTCGAGCGGATCGGTCAGCGCCCAGGGCTCGACCGTGCCCCACGTCGGGCAGATGTAGCCCTGCCGGCCGGAGTCGAGCACGATGCCGTTCTGGGTCTCGGCGGAGGCGAGGTTGAGCGTCTGCCATTCGTCCGGGTTCACCGCGTTCGCGCCCGGCTGGTCGACGACGAGCGGCTCGTTCACCGGGTCCCACGAGGTGGTGTCGGCGTAGTTCGCCGCCTCGTTGGCGCCGTCGTCCTCGTAGTGCGCGAGGACGGCCGCCGCGATGCGGTTCCCGACGGCCACGGGGGAGTCCCCCGTGGCGGTGGTGTCCGCCGGATCCAGGCCGAGCACGTCCATGAACCCGTCGAAGCACTCCACCGAGGTCGCCCCGCCCGTCTGCTCTCCGTACCGGTACGTCAGGACGCGGTAGGCCGCGTAGGAGATGGCGATCGCCCGCGCTTCCTCGACGTCGGCCGCCGTGACGCGCTCGTCGACGATCACCGGGTCCGCGACGTCGTCGTAGACCGCCCACGCGTCCCACATCGCGACGCTGGAGTGGAACAGGTTGCGGGAGTGTACGCCCGGCCGCGGGATGTCGCGGCGGATCGCGTTGAGGAGCTGCGCGTTCCACCGGCGGGCGATGGAGCCCGTCGGAACGGGATCCTCCTCGCCAGCCGGGCACGAAGCCGCGGGAGACACCGGAGGCTCGTAGGCCCACGTGCCCACCGTCGCTGGGCCCTGGTGCGCGATGACGCCGAGGTCGAGGGCGCCGGTGAGCACCGCGCCGCCGACGGCGAAGCGATCGGCCCCGGACACGTACACGGCGTGAAGCGACTCGGGGCTCGTCGTGAGCGCGTTGACGTGCGGGATCCAGTCGCCGGCAGGATCGCGGCTCCAGACCGCGCCGGAGGACCCGGCCACCGTGACCCCACCGTCGGGCGTCATGTAGGCCCCCTGCATCGCGCCCATGCCCTCGGGGGTCACGTCGTCGAGGCCGTCCGCGTCGCCCATCCACACGCCGTTGGCCCCCGACATCACGACGCGATCGCCGGCGCCGTGCACCGTGAACAGCGGCCCGGCGCCCGTCGCCACGACGGACCAGTCCGCCCCGTCGTAGTGCAGGACGTTGTCGTCCCCCACCACCCACACGTCGTCGGCGGCAGTCCCCCACACCTTGAACATCGCCGGCGCCTCGCCGTCGGGCCGGGACACGTCGTCCGGCAGCGGCACGTCCGTCCACGTCGCGCCGTCGTAGCGCCAGATGAACCCGTCGCGCCCCGCGAAGCCGCCCACGACCCATAGGTCCGACAGCGACGTGCCCCACACCCCGTAGATGGTCTGCGCGCCGAGGCCCGGCGTCGCGAGGCGCGAGAAGCCGGAACCGTCGTCCACGAGCACGGTCCCGCCCGCGCCCGCGACCACCCACGCGTCGTCGAGCGCCAGGGCCCACCACAGGTCGTGGGTGTCGCTGTTGGTCAGGCGGGTCCACGCCGTGCCGTCCCAGTGGAGGATGGCCCCGCCGTTCGCGTCGGCCGCCCCGACCGCGAGCACGTCGGTGGCGGAACGCCCGGCAACGCCCATGAGCGCCGACGCGCTGTGCTCGGCTACCGTCGCCCACGTGAGCTCGACCGGGGCCGCGGAGTCGGAGTCGGAGTCCTTCGGTTCGGGCTCGGGCTTGCAACCGACGAGGAGGAGGATCGTCACGAAGATGTTCATGGGGCGGAGCATACCAGCCGTTAGCGACCCACGCAATCCGGGTATTCCGTGCGTTTGACGACCTCGGCGGGCCTCGTCCTCGCCTTCACGCTGGCCTGCGCCGGAAGCCCCGATCCGGAGTGCGGCGAGGGCTTCGTCCTCGTCGACGGGAATTGCGTGTCCGACGGCGACTCCGACACGGACACCGACACCGATTCGGACACCGACACGGACTCCGACACCGACACCGACACGGACACGGACTCCGACACGGACTCCGACACCGACACCGACTCCGACACCGACTCCGACACCGACACGGACTCCGACACCGACACCGACACCGGGACCTCGGTCGTCGACGTGCAGACCGGCGCGGCGACCGGCACGGTGACCCTCGAGGACGTGGTCGTGACCACCGTCGCGACGATCGACGGGTACTCCTTCTTCGTCGAGGACGAGGGCGGCGGCCCGTACGCCGGCGTCCGGATCTACACGCCGGACTGGACCTCCTCCTTCGCCGTGGGCGACATCGTCACCCTCACGGGGACGGTCGCCGAGTACTACGACGAGACCGAGATCGAGGTGTCCGAGGCGTCGGTGTCGGTGCAGTCCGGGTCCGCGTCGGTGGTGCCGACGCCGCTCGACACCCCGCCGAGCGATTGGGAGCCCTACGAGGGCGTGACGGTCGAGCTGCGGGACGTGGCGATCGCCTCCGACGCCAACGAGTTCGGCGAACACGAGACCGACTGGTCGCTCATCGTCGACGATTGTCTCTTCGTCCCCGAGCTCGCCGCGGGCGACCGCCTCACCGCGCTGCGCGGCGTCGTGCGGTACACGTACTCCGTGTGGCGCGTCTGCCCCCGATCGTCGAGGGACCTCGTCTACTGACCGTCAGGCCTGTACGAGCTCGTCGGTCTCGAGCACCCAGCCGCTCAGCACGTTGCCGTACACGCACCCGCTGTCGAGCCCGACCGTGCGGGGATGGATCTGCACGCCGCGCATCGCGTCGTGCCCGTAGAACACGCGGGGGGCCCCCCGATAGAGCTGCCACCAGAACGGGCGCTCCGGGTCGTCGTCGTTGGGCCAGCGCCGCACCGTCAACGCGGTGCGCCGCGCGGTGCCCGCGGGGCCGAGCTCCGGGTGCACCCCCGCGTGCACCGCGACCCAGCCCTCTCCGTACAGGAACAGCGGCAGCCGCGCCGCCCAGTCTCGCGCCGCGGACGGGAGCGCGCGGCAGGCGCGGTGGTGCCCGGTGTCGCCGTCGGTGCCCCACACCTGGAGCATGCGCTCGTCGTGGTTCCCGAGCACCGCTTCGGCACGTCGTTCCTCGATTATCTTCCACACACCGGCAGGGTCCGGCCCCTTGGACCAGAGATCGCCGAGCAGCACGAGACGATCGGGGCGCGCGCGATCGACCAGCGCCGTGAGCTGGGCGGCGCAGCCGTGGACGTCGCCGACGAAGAGCGTGCGCATGCGCGGAGGATAACTCCGGCTCCCGTCCCCGACCGCCGCCCCCGTGCCTACCCAAGAGAGCGGGAGGACAACCATGATCTTGACGTTCCTGGCGATGATCTCGACCGCGGACGCGGCCATCGGCGACCCCGACTGGAAGCTCTTCGACACCGACCCCGAGAACAACGTCACGTTGACCCTGAGCCCATTGCACCTCGGCGTGCCGATGATCGAGGCGATGGGTGAGCTCGAGGTCGGCAACGACCGCAGCGTGGCCCTCATCGGGGGCCTCGGCACGGAGGAGCGCCGCGGGCTCTACACGTTCGGCGGGCAGGTGAAGCAGTACGTCGCCGGCGACTTCGACACCGGGCTGAGCCTGGGCGCCGAGGCCAAGTACGGCAACGCCGACATGCAGGGGTTCAAGGGCGGCACGGTGTCGGCCGGCCCGTTCCTCGGCGCCAAGGGCACGCTCGGCGTGCTCAGCCTCGAGGCGCAGGGCGGCGGTCAGCTCGTCTACAACCAAGGCCGCACCAGCATCGCGCCGCTGGTCAACCTCAACGCCGGCGTCAGCTTCTGATCGGGCTCGAAGCGGCGCCGCGATCACGCGTCGGAGGGATAGTCCACTCGCGGAGCCCTCCTCGTGCCTCGTCGCCGCTTCCTGTTCGCGCTCGTGGTGAGCCTCCTGGTCCACCTGTTGCCCGCGGCGCCGGCGCTGTTCGGCGCGGCGCCGGAGCTGGAGCTCGAGCCCACGCCGACACAGGCAGACCAGGACGGCGCGGGCCCGGCGAAGGGCCCCCCGCCCGAGCAGGTCGTCCCGGCCGAGGCGTTTCACGTCAGCGTCTACGAGGAGCCGGTGCGCGCCGCGTCGACGGCGAGCGCACCGCTCCCGTCGCCGGTGGCGCTCGTCCCACCCACGCCGGCGGACGCGCCGCCCGAGCCGCCCCCCGAGCCCAGCGCGGAGCCCGAGCCGCCCCCCGAGCCCGAGCCGCCGCTCGAGGTGCCCCCCGAGGTGCCGCCCGAGCCGCCGGCCGCGGCGTCGCCCGAGGCCCTCGAGGCCGAGGCCCTCGCGCAGGTCGACGCCGACCCCACCCTGATCGAACCGTCCGACCTCCCTCCGGAAGAGTCGCTGGAGCCGGTGATCCGCGGCGGAGGCAGACGCGGCCGCGGCGGGGCGAAGGCCCACACGCCGTGCCCGACACACCCGAGCGTGGTCGAGCACGAGGGGGGCGGCCATTGGACGGTCGACCGCGCCCTCATCGATTTCTACGCGGGCAACCTGCGCGCCTTCGCGGAGCTCGGCCGCGTCTGGACCCACAAGGGCCCCGACGGCAAGCTCGACGGGGTGCGCGTCGGCCTGCCGCGTTGCAGCGTGCTCAAGCAGGCGGGGCTGCGGCACGGCGACATCGTGCACGACGTCAACGGGCGCCGGTTCTACACGGTGTTGCAGGGCGTCGCGGCGTACATCGCCCTGCGCACCCAGAAGCACCTCACCGTACACGTCACGCGCGGCGGTGCGCCCGTCGCGCTCGAGTACACGATCGACCATCACGGCGTGCGTGGCGGCAAGGCGCGTCGCGACGCCGCCAAGGCGGCCGGGGCCTTCCGCATGGAGGCCGCGCCGCCAAACGAACCGTCGGTGCCGACGCCACGCGATCGTCGCGGCCCCGCGAGGCCTCCCAAGCGCTGACCCGGCGCACCCACGCCGGTCGCGGCGATCGGCACGCCACAGCGACCGCCCGGGCGGGTACACTACGGGCGACGGAGCCTCCAATGCCCGAGTACGTCCGCCCACGTCCCCGCCCTCTCCGCCAGACGCCGGTCGCCGGCCCGAGCGCGCATGCGCGCGGCGGGGGGACGGGCAACGCCGAGCAGCTCGAGCGCCTCGGGCTCGGCGGCGGCGAGGTCGGCGGCGGCGCCGAGGCGGCCCTGCGCGCGGCGATCGGGGCGACCCCCGCGGGCCCCGAGGAGGCGCCCGCGGAGCTCCTCACGCGTACCGTCGTGGCGCCCGGCCCGGAGGCCTCGACGACCGGCGGCGCCGGCGCCGCCGCCAAAACCGACGCCAAGACCGACGCCACGCCCGTCGCCGCGCCCGTCGCCACGAAGCGCGTCGCTCCGGAGGCAGGCACCCAGGCGGCGCGGGTGTACGACAAGCACCGCGCGCAGATCGACCGCGGCCTCAACGGCAAGCTGACCCCGGCGCAGGCCTCCGATCTCGCGGCGTTCAAGGCCAACTGGGAGGCGCACCGCGCCCGCTACGAAGCGGTGGGCAAGGCCGCGGGCGTGCCCGCCGCGCTCGTGGCGGCCCTGCACTGGCGCGAGTCCACCGGCGACTTCAAGACCTACCTGCACCAGGGCGACCCGCTCGGAAAACCGGCGAAGCACGTCCCGAAGAACATCCCCGTGTTCCACAAGTGGGAGGAAGCCGCGATCCATGCGCTCACGATGAGCGACAAGGCGGCGGTGCGCGACGACCTCAACCTCGACGCGGACACGCGCGACGGCGCCAGCCTCGCCACGTACGCCGAGTTCTACAACGGCCTCGGCTACCACAACAAGAAGCGCGCGAGCCCGTACGTCTACAGCGGCACCGACGCGTACACGAAGGGCAAGTACGTCGCGGACGGCAAGTACAGCGCGAACACCAAGGATCAGCAGCTCGGGGTGCTCGCGATGGTCGACTCGGTCGGCGGAATGGCGGACGACGTGAAGGACGCGCCGTCTCAGGGGTCGGCGGGTTGGCAGTCCCTCCTCGGCGGCCGCACCGTGAAGCGCGGCCAGCGCGGCAACGTCGTGAAGGACCTCCAGGCGCGGCTCGGGAAGGCGGGGTTCCCGTGCGGCACCGACGGCGCGTTCGGGCCCACGGTCGAGAACGCCGTGAAGGCCTTCCAGACGAAGGCCGGCCTCGCCGTCGACGGCGTCGTCGGCGCGGACGTCGCCAAGGCGATCGACGCGGCGATCGCCGCGGCCGACGCGGCGGCGAAAGCCGGCACGACGCCCACCGACGGCACCACGGCCAACGGCACGACGCCGGCCGGCGGCACCACGCCCGCTGGCGGGACGACGCCCACGACCACGAAGGGCACGGCGCCCGTCGACGGCGCGAAGCAGGGCTGACAGGACGCCGGACACCCGGCGCCCGCGCGATCAGCGGCGAAGCTCCTGGAGCTTCACCACGCGCAGCTCACCCGCCCGCAGGCTGCGGATGGCCGCCGGGAGCGCCTGTGCCGCCTTGAGGTTCGTGATGCACGGGACGCCGAACCGCAGCCCGGCGAGGCGCATGGCGGCCTCGTCGTACTGCGCCTTCTTGCCGAGCGGCGTGTTGATGATGAGGTTGATCTTCCCGTTCTTGATGGCGTCGACCACGTCGGGGCGGCCCTCGCGCACCTTCCAGGTGCGCACGACGGGGATGCCCGCCGCCTCGAGGGAATCCGCGGTGCCCTGGGTCGCGTAGACCGTGAAGCCCATCTGCCGCAGCGCGCCGGCGATCGGCACCCCTTCCGGCTTGTCGTCGTCGCGGAGGCTCAGGAACACCCCGCCCGCGGTGGGGAGCGACATGCCGCTCGCGATCATCGCCTTCGCGTAGGCCTCTCCGAAGCTCCACCCCACGCCCATGACCTCGCCCGTGCTGCGCATCTCCGGGCCGAGCACCGTGTCCACGCCGGCGAACCGGCGCCACGGGAACACCGGCGCCTTGATGAACGACATCCCACGGCCCCACGGCCGAAGATCGCCGAGGTCGGCGATCTTCTGGCCGAGCACGAGCCGCGTGGCGAGGCGCGCCACCGGCAGCCCGGTGGCCTTCGCGAGGTACGGCACGGTCCGCGAGGCGCGCGGGTTGACCTCGATCACGTAGACGACGCCCCGCTGCACCGCGAACTGCACGTTCACGAGCCCGATCACCCCGACCGCACGTGCGATACGTGTCACGACATCTTCGATCTCCCGCCGATTTTCAGCCGAGAGCGCAATCGCGGGGAACACCGTCGTCGAGTCGCCGGAGTGCACCCCGGCCTCCTCGATGTGCTCCATGATGCCGACCACGTGGACGTCGGTGCCATCGCAGAGGGCGTCCACGTCGTACTCGACCGCGCCCTCGAGGAAACGGTCGATCAGGAGCGGGTGATCCTCGCTGACGCGGATCGCCTCGTCCAGGGCGGCGCCGAAGTCGCTCTCGTCGTAGCAGATCTTCATGCCACGGCCGCCGAGGACGTACGACGGGCGCACGAGCAGCGGGAAGCCGAGCCGCGCCGCCGCAGCCCAGGCGCCCTCGCGCTCCTTCACCATCTCGCCCTCGGGCTGACGCACGCCGAGACGGCTCAGCAATGTGTTGAAGCGCTTGCGGTCCTCGCAGACGTCGATGGCGTCGGGGGAGGTGCCCAGCACCGTACCAACCTCGTGGCTCAGCTTCAGCGGCGTTTGACCCCCGAACTGGAGCACGACCCCGCGCGGCTGCTCGCGGTGCACGACGGCCCGCACGTGCTCGGCGGTGACCGGCTCGAAGTAGAGCTTGTCGCTCGTGTCGTAGTCGGTGCTGACCGTCTCGGGGTTGCAGTTGACCATGACGGCGACGAGCCCCGCCTCGCGCACGGCGAGCGCGGCGTGGCAGCAGGCGTAGTCGAACTCGAGGCCCTGCCCGATGCGGTTCGGGCCGTTGCCCAGGATGACGATGCGCTCGGCGGACGACTCGCCCGCCTCGTCCTCGTCCTCCCAGCTCGAGTAGAGGTACGGCGTGAAGCTCTCGAACTCGGCGGCGCAGGTGTCGACGCGCTTGTAGGTCGGGCGCACCCCCTGCCCTTCGCGGTGCGCGGTGACCGACGCGAGGGAGGCACCGAGCGCCCGGGCGATCGCCCCGTCGGAGAGGCCGGCGCGCTTGGCGTCGCGCATGGCGTCCGGGCCCACGACGGCGAGCGACTGCCCGGCGAACACCGACTCGGCCTGCACCATCGCCTCGAACCGATCGAGGAACCATGGGTCGATCTGCGTGAGGCGGTGCAGCGTGGCCGTGGGCACCCCGCGGCGCAGGGACTCGAGCAGGGCCGCGAGTCGGTCCGGGGTGGGCAGCGACACACGCTCGCGGAGGCTCGCGTCGTCGAGACGGCTCAGGTCGGGGAAGCCCCCCTCGAGCGACGCGATCGCCTTCCCGAGGGCCTCGTCGAAGGTGCGGCCGATGCCCATCACCTCGCCGACCGACTTCATCTGGGTGCCGAGCGAACGCTGGGCGCCCGGGAACTTCTCGAAGTTCCACCGAGGAATCTTGACGATGACGTAGTCGACCGAAGGCTCGAAGCACGCCGGCGTGACGCGCGTGATGTCGTTCTGGATCTCGTCGAGCGTCAGGCCCACCGCGAGCTGCGCCGCCACCTTGGCGATCGGGAAGCCCGTGGCCTTGCTCGCGAGCGCCGAGCTGCGTGACACACGGGGGTTCATCTCCACGACGCGCACGTCGCCGTTGGCGGGGTTTACCGCGAACTGCACGTTGCTGCCGCCGGTGTCGACGCCCACGCGCCGGATGATGGCGATCGCCATGTCCCGGAGCCGCTGGTAGTCGCGGTCGGTCAGGGTGAGCGCCGGCGCCACGGTGACGCTGTCGCCGGTGTGGACCCCCATCGGGTCGACGTTCTCGATCGAGCAGACGATGATGACGTTGTCGGCGAGGTCGCGCACGACCTCGAGCTCGAACTCCTTCCACCCGAGGATGCTCTCCTCGACGAGCACCTGGCGCGTGGGCGAGAGGTCGAGCCCCTGCGCGACGATGTCGCGGAGCTCGTCGAGGTTGTACGCCACGCCTCCGCCGGCGCCGCCGAGGGTGAAGCTCGGCCGGATGATCGCGGGGAGCCCGACCTCCGCGGCGATGGCCTCCGCCTCCGCCACGGACCGCGCCACGGCCGCCTTCGCGCACTCGAGGCCGATCTCTTCCATCGCGGCCTTGAACAGCTCGCGGTCCTCCGCGACGGCGATCGCCGCGGGGCGCGCGCCGATCAGCTCGACCCCCTCCCGGGCGAGCGTCCCGTCCTCGTGCAGGGCGAGCGCGAGGTTCAAGCCGGTCTGTCCGCCGACGGTCGGCAGGATGGCGTCCGGCTTCTCCCGCACGATCACCTGGCGGACGAAGTCGGGCGTGAGCGGCTCGATGTACGTCGCGTCCGCGACGTCGGGGTCCGTCATGATCGTCGCGGGGTTGCTGTTGATGAGCACCACCCGGTACCCGAGGGCCCGAAGCGCCTTGCAGGCCTGCGTGCCGGAGTAGTCGAACTCGCACGCCTGGCCGATGACGATCGGGCCGCTGCCGATGACGAGGATGGAGCGGAGGTCCTGGCGACGTGGCATCAGCGGGGCTCCCGGGCGAAGCGGAGGAAGCGATCCACGAGGAGGTGGGTGCTGTCGTTCGGGCCCGGCGCGGCCTCGGGATGGAACTGCACGCAGATGACGCCGAGATCCGGGTGGGTGAAGCCCTCCAGGGTGCCGTCGTTCAGGTTGACGTGCGTGACGCGGCCCCCGGCCCGCTCGACACCCGCGGGGTCGACGCAGAACCCGTGGTTCTGGCTGGTGATCTCGACCCGGCCCGTGACGAGGTCGCGCACGGGGTGGTTTCCGCCGCGGTGCCCGAACCGGAGCTTGAAGGTGTCCGCGCCGAGGGCGCGCCCGAGGAGCTGATGCCCGAGGCAGACGCCGAGGATCGGCTTCTTGCCGAGGATCGTGCGTACGACCTCCACCATCTCGGGGAGCGCCGCCGGATCGCCCGGGCCGTTGGTGAGGAACACCGCGTCGGCGCCGTCGGAGAGCGCCTCGGCCGACGTGGCTGCCGGAAACAGCTCGACATGGCACCCGACGTCCGCGAAGAGCTGGAGCATGCGGCGCTTCACGCCGCCGTCGAGCGCGTGGACGCGCAGCCCCGAGTAGGCGCGGCCCTCCGTGGCCTCGGCGAAGGTCACGCGATGCGGCGTGCTGACCTCGTGGACGAGGCTGCGCCCGGCCATGCCGGGCCAGGCGAAGATCCGCGCGCGAAGCTCGTCGTCGGACACCTCGGGGTCGGTGCTGAGCCCCGCCCGCATGGCGCCGGCGCTGCGGATGCGCCGCACGAGGGCGCGCGTGTCGAGGCCGTGCACCGCCGGCAGCCCCGCCCGCGCGAGGTAGTCGTGCAACGAGCCGGTGGAGCGGTGGTTGGACGGCCGGTCGCAGAACGAGCGCGCGACGAAGCCGGCGGGCTGCACCCGGCCGGACTCCTCGTCCTCCGGGTTCACGCCGTAGTTCCCCACGTGCGGCGCCGTCATCACGACGATCTGCTCGCGGTAGCTCGGGTCCGTGAGGACCTCCTGGTACCCGGTCATGGAGGTGTTGAACACCACCTCGCCCACGCGGGTGCCCACCGCGCCGAATGACGGCCCGCGGAAGGTCGTCCCGTCCTCGAGCATCAGGATCCCCATCCGGCCCCCTCGATTCGGGGCCGCGAGCTAACCGGTTCACGCGCCGCGGACCACCCCGTGTCGCGTGTGCGCGACGGCGGCGGGCGGCTCAAGCGGGCCAGAACACGCGCGGCGGCACCGGTCGCCCGAAATAATACCCTTGAAATCTACGGCACCCGCCGTCGTGCAGGAAGCGCAGCTGCTCCTCGGCCTCCACGCCCTCGGCCACCACGGGGATGTCGAGCGAGGAGCAGAGCACGAGGATGGCGCGGACGATCGCCGCGTCGTCGCGGTCGGTCGCGATGTCGCGGACGAAGGAGCGGTCGAGCTTCACTTCGTCGAGGGGCAGCAGCTTCAGGTACGAGAGCGAGCTGTACCCCGTGCCGAAGTCGTCCAACGAGAAACGGACGCCCAGGCTCCGGAGCGCGCGCATGTGGTCGACCGCGACGTCGAGCTTCGTCAACACCGCGGACTCTGTCAATTCGAGCACGAGCCCGCTCGGCGACGCGCCCGCGCGCTCCAACGCCACGCGCACGTGGTCGACGAAGTCGGGCTCGAGGAACTGGCGAGCGCTCACGTTGACCGACACCGCGAAGCCTTCCCCGCGCCCCTCCGCCTGCCACGCGGCGAGCTGGAGGCAGGCGTGCTCGAGCACCCACCGCCCGAGGGCGAGGATGAGCCCGGAGTCTTCGGCGATCGGGATGAACTCCGCGGGCCCGGACGAGGCGCCTTCGGACGGGAACCAACGGAGGAGCGCCTCCGCGCCGAGGATCGTCCCGCGCGCGTCGACCTGGGGCTGGTAGTGCAGGGCGAACTCTCCCCGCGCGAGCCCGGCGCGCAGGCGCGCCTCGAGCGTGGCGCGCGCGTCGACGTGCGCCTGCAAGCCCGCATGAAAGAACCGCAGGGTGTCGCGGCCTGCGTCCTTCGCCTGATACAGCGCGAGGTCCGCACGTTTCAACATCGTTTCGGGGGTTGATACATCGTCCGACGCGATCGCGATGCCGACGCTCGCGGTGTGGTGATGGGTCACGCCGCGCAGGTCATACGGCTTGCCGAGCGCGGCGAGGATCTTGCGCCCCACCGCCTCGGCGTTGTGGATCGCCTCTTCGTCGGTGCCGCCCAGGGCTTCGAGCAGCACGACGTACTCGTCGCCGCCCAGCCGCGCGACGGTGTCGGTCGGGCGGACCGTCGCTTCCAGCCGCCGCGCCACGGAGCGCAGCAGGAGGTCGCCCACGTCATGGCCGTGGGTGTCGTTGATCGCCTTGAACCGGTCGAGATCGAGCATGATGAGCGCGGCACGCTCCTCCGAGCGCGCCCTGCCGCTGAGCACCCGTTGCAGGCGGTCGAACAGCAGCCGTCGATTCGGCAGCTCGGTCAGCGCGTCGTAGAAGGCGAGCTGGTGGATGTGCGCCTCCTGGCGCTTCTGCTCGCTGAGATCCAGCGTCGAGCCGGCGCAGCGCACCGCGACGCCGGCCGCGTCGCGCAGGATCGTCGCGCGCACGAGCACCGGCAGCGGTCCGGCGGCCCGCGAGCACTGCAGCCGCGTCTCGATCATCAGCTCCTCGGCGGCGCCTTCGAGCGCGCCCGTCACCTGGCGGCGGACGCGGCCGACCTCGTCCTCGGCGACGAAGTCGAGCCACGTCTTCGGGGCCTCGCCGCCGGCGGGCGGCGCAATCGCGAGCATCGACCACCACCGTTCGGAGAAGAACGTCCGGCCGGTCACGAGGTCCCAGTCCCACCACCCCTCGTTCGTGCCCTTGAGCACCAGCGCCAGCCGAGCCTCCGACGCGCGGATCTCTTCGACCTGACGCGCGATCAGCGCGCTGCCGCGACGATTCTCGAGCAGCGCGAAGAGGAGCTGCGCGAGCACGACGAAGTTGTCGGCGAGCTCGCTGGTGACGGGGTCGTACACCCCGACGCCGGCGCGGGTGTTGCCGGTGAGGATCACCACCCGGGGATCGAGCGCACGATCGGCGCACGTGACCGCCTCCCCGAGGTCGAGCGCAGGCCCGAGGCGCGCGAGGGCGTCGGCGTCGAGGCGCGGGTCGCGTCGCGGGACCGCGCGCCCGGGAGGGGTCGGCGTCACGGGCGGGAGCTCGAACAAGCGCGCGCCGACCGTCGCGGCCACCTCGGCGTCCTCGGCGGCGCCGAACACCGCCACCCGTGGCGGGCCGCCGTCGTCGCGAAGGGCCACGACCGTGAGCTGGGTCTCGAAGACGTCGGCGACGCCTTCGGCGAGGGTGATGCCAGTCTCGTGCTCCGCGCTCGCCAGAGCGCCGACCACCAGCCGCTGCATGCGCTGGAGCCGGGCGGCGTGGCGGTCGATGCGGGCGCGCGCCTCGACGAGCTGCTGTTGCACCCTCGTGAAGTCGGCGACGGCAACGCCTCCGGCCGCCGACCCGCGGTCGACGGGATCTCGAGGGTCCAGAGCCGTTGTCGTGGCGTGGGGGGTCGTCCGTGGCACCTGGAGCTACGCGCGCGCCCCGACACGGTAGAGCGCGGCCAACGCGGTCGTGTAGTTGTGGTAGGCGTTGCGCCCGCCGAGGTGGGCGTACTCGCCGAACCCGTACATCCCGAGCCAGGGTGGCACGCCGTCCGCGCCGACCAGCGGGTACTGCATCCGGTTCACCAGCTCCTGCTTCATGATCGTGTCGAGGAAGCGCCGGCCCCGTGCGAGGCAGTCCGCCTGGAACACCGCCACGGGAGCGCGCCCGCCCGACCGGGCCACCATCGCCTGCATCATGCGGTCCATGTCCGCGAAGATGCGCTCTTCGTCACGCACCGTGAGCCAGAGCCTCGTGCCTTCCTCGATGTTGGTCGCGTACACCATCTCGCCGTCCGGGCCGTGATGCGTGACCACGCGGAGGATGTGGGGGTTTCCGTACTCGGCCGCGTGCTCCTGCGACAGCTCCTCCGCGAGCGCCCCGATGGGGATCGTGCGGTTCAGCTCCGCGTCCGCGGGGAGCCCGAGCCGGCGGAGGTACGTGGCCCACGCCGGCGCGCCGTCGAGCGCCAAGATGCGGTTTCCGCGTGCCGCGGTGACCACCATCGGCTCGCCGACCGCCATGAAGCCGTGGGTGGCCTGCGTGTCGACCTCGAGCGTCTCGTCCCAGATGGCAAGCGCGAACGCCGAGTGTTGGTAGCGCACGCCGTCCACCGCCTGGAATGTGGCGACCCCGCGCATCTCGTCCGACGACGTGGCGCCGAAGAGGACCACCTCGGGCCCGAGCACGGACTCGATGCCCGCGATCAGCCGGTCGTTCGCGATGTCGATGCCCGACGCGAGCAGGTACACCATGCGGACCGGACGAGGCGCGCCGAGCAGCTCGCGAGCCAGCTCCCGACCCTTCTCGAACGAGTTGTGACCGTAGAGGCCGTCCACGTGGACGACGGAGAACCCCTCGCCGCGCACGACCATCAGCGCGATGTCGCGCAAGGACTCGCCCGGCCCCTCCCGACCGACCGTGCCCGCGCACGAAGCGGCCAGCACCCGCGCGTTCGGACACAAGCGCGCGGCGTGCGCGGAGAGGACCGCGACGTCGTGACCGACGGCGCTGTTGATGATCACCGCGTCGGCGCTCCCGATGTCGTCGCCGAGGGCGGCTTCGAGGCACTCGAGCACGGCGCGCTGGGCGTTCACCGAACGTGTCGCCGCGGAACGAAACTCCAACATGGGACCCCCGACAGCGAGAACAATGACGGACCGCGACGCGACGGTCAAGTCGTCGGGAGCATCTCCGCGTCCTTACGGGATCGTCCGGACTACGGCCTCGTCCAGCATCGCCGCGAGCTCGTCCAGGAGAGCGGCGCCGACCTCGGCCCTCGCCGCCGCGGGACGACCGAAGTACGCGTCGGGCCCCCCCGCCTCTTCGAAGCAGGTCGCGCCCCCGAGCATGCCCTCGCCGAGGTCCGCGCCGTTGTCCGGAAGCGTGGCGTGACCCACCACGAGCGTCGGCGCGATGGCGAGCATCAGCGACGTCTCGTACTCGCCCGCGTGCCCGTCGACCGCCGCCGCGCGCGCCGCGAGCCGCGCCGAGCCGCGCCGCGACCCCGGGTTCGGGAGCGCCACCGTCACGCCCGTGCGCGCGTTCACGCGGGCGCACGCCGCGAAGAGCGCGTCGAGGTTGGCGGGCTCGAGGTGGGCGTTCGCGACCCCTACCCCGACCGCGCCGGCGCCGATCGCCGCTTCGAGCAGCTCGGCGACGACGGCCGTGGTCGTCTGGGCGCTCAAGCCCAAGGTGCCTTCGAAGTTGCGCGCGTACCGTGTGACGCCGTAGGCGACCGGGGGCAACACCACGGCGCGCACTCCGCGCGCCGCGAGGCGGTCGGCCGCGCGCTCCGCCATCGCGACCGCGATGCGCACGTCCGTGTCGAGGGGGAGGTGCGGTCCGTGGGCCTCGCAGGCCCCACACGGGAGGATCGCCACGGCGCCGCGGAGCCCGGCCGACGGGGACGTGCGCGGGCCGAGATGCGGGGTCATCCCTCGATCGTCGCGCGGAGCGCCGCGCGTGCGACCTTGCCGCGGTCGTTGCGCGGCAGGTCGGCGACGAACCGGACCTCCCGTGGGTACTTGTGGGGCGCGAGGCGCGTCTTCACGTGCTCCTGGAGCGCGCGCTCCAACCCGTCCTCCACCGCCGTGGCGACGACGAACGCGGCCGTCAGCATCAGGCCGCCGCGTTCGAAGCCGATGACGGCGACCTCGCGCACCGACGGGTGCGTCAGGAGGCAGTTCTCGACCTCCGTGGGCGACACGTACACCCCACCCACCTTCAGGAGGTCGTCGGCCCGCCCGCAGTACACGTAGAAGCCGTCTTCGTCGACGCGGAATTGGTCGCCGGTGTGCGTCCACTCGCCGCGGAAGGTGTGACGGCTCTTCGCGCGATCCCCGTGGTACCAGACGGCGTTCGACGGGCCCCTCACCTGGAGGGTGCCGATCTCGCCGGGCGCGACCTCACGCTCGTCGGCGTCGACGATGCGCATCGTGTACCCGGGCACGGGCCGCCCGAGGGTGCCCACCTTCACGTCGCCGGGGCGATTGCTCAGGTAGATGTGGAACAGCTCCGCGGAGCCGATGCCGTCGAGGATCTCTACGCGGGTGCGCGTGACCCAGCGCGTGTAGAGCTCGGCGGGCAGGGCCTCGCCTGCGCTGAGCACCATGCGGAGCGAGCCCAGGTCGGCCCCCGCGCACCGGGGGTGCTCCAACATGCGGTGGATCATCGTCGGCACGTTCGTGAGGATGGTCGGACGGAACCGCTCGATCGCGTCGAGCACGGACTCCGGCGTGGGGCGCTCGTCGAACAAGCACGTCGTTCCGCCCACGGCCCACGGAAAGAGCAGGTTGGTGCCCGTCGCGTAGCCGAAGAAGAGGCGCGCCACGGACACCGTGACGTCGTCCTCACGGATGCCGAGCACGCCCTTGGCATAGTGCTCGATGTTGTAGAGGAAGTCGCCCGCGGAGTGCACGCACCCCTTCGGCTTGCCCGAGCTGCCGGAGCTGAACAGCCAGACCGCGGGGTCGTCGAGGGTGGTGTCGCCGGACGCGCAGGTGTCGCCGGCCGCCTCGACCAACGCCAGGTCGGCGTCGGCGCGGATCGTCGGGAGGTCGCCGATGATCGCCGCGTGCGCCTCGGCGAAGGCCGCGTCGCACACGAGCGCCCGCGCGCGTGTGTACCGAAGGTAGTACGCCACGTCTTCCGCGGGGATCAGCGGGTTGGCCATCGCGATCGTGGCGCCCACGCGCGCCGCGCCGAACCAGGCGAACGCGAAGGCGGGGATGTCGGGCAACGCCACGAGCACACGGTCCTCTTCACGCACCCCCAGGGCGCGGAGGCGGTTGCCCCACCGATGGCTCCATCGCGCACACTCCGCGTATGTCCACGCTTCTTCGCGCCAGCGCAAGGCGACCTTGTCGGCGCGCGCCGCGAGGTTGGGGTCCAGCAGGGCCTCGGCGAGGTTCGTCATGGGTCTCCCAGCCAGCGCGTGGCGATGACGGTGTGGAGCACGTCGGTGGCTCCTTCGTAGATCGTGAGGGGGCGGGCGTCCCGCCAGAGCTTCTGCACGAGGCCGTCCTCGTCCACGCCCCGCGCCCCGTGCAGCTGCACCGCCGCGTCGAGCACGCGCTGCGCGGCCTCGGTCGCGGCGCACTTGCCGACCGCGCTCTCGTACCCCGTGCGGACCTCGCGGGGCGCGGTGTCCCGCCGCCAGCAGGCGTGCAGGGTGGCGAGCAGGCCCTGCTCGAGGTCGAGCGCCATGCGCGCCACGCGGTCGCGGACGACAGGCAGGGCCGCCAGGGGGGCGCCGAACTGGCGACGCGTCGACACATGACGCACGGTCTCGTCCAGCCCGCGGCGGGCGAGGCCCATCGCCGCCGCGCCCACCGTGGGTCGGCAGCGCTCGAGCGCCCCGAGCGCCAGGGGGAGCCCACGCGCGGTGAGACGTGTCGCCGGTGTGTCGTCCAGCTCGAGCCGTCCGATCGAGTGCCCGGCGACGCGCTGCGGTCGGGTCGGCGGGTGAGCGACCAGGAACGCCCCGATCCCCTCGTCCGCGCGCGCGAACACGATCGCGTGGTCCGCGTCGCACGCGTTGCTCACCCAACACTTCGTCCCCGTCAGCCGCCATGTATCACCGACACATGTGGCGCGCGTCGCGATGCCGCGGACGTCGGAGCCGGCCTCCGGCTCCGTGAGCGCGAAGCACACGACGGCGCGCCCGTCCCGCGCTGCCTCCACCACCTCCGCCTCCGCGCCGCCCGTGGCCATCGGCCAGCCCGCCAGCTCCTGGATGATGAACGCGAGGTCGTCGAGGGCGTCGTGGTAGGCGAGCTGAAAGCGCACCAGGGCGACGGCGCGTACATCTTCTCGGGCGAGCCCGACCCGGAGCAAGCCGGCGTCACCGAGGGCGCGCACCCGGTCGGGGATCGACGGCGGCGTCGGCCCGGTGTTCACCTCGATCCGCGCGGCCGCCCAGTCCTGCGCGCGCGCCTCGACGTCGGCGTGATGGGGCTCGAAGAGGTACGGGTGGCGCTCGGTCAGACGCATCGCGGCAGTGTATCGCTCACTCGTCCGCCATCGTCCCGAGGATCGTCGTCGCCTCCGCCGGAAGCACCCCGTCGAAGTCGTCCTTCGGAACGTCGAACGCCGGGATCTCTTCGGGGATCAACGGCTGCGCGGGCCAGCCGGCGTCGACCAGCGCGCCGGCGACGGCGCGGCCGATGGCCCACGCCCCGTCGCGGTTCGGGTGGATGCCGTCGCCGAGGGGGCGGCGCACGTCGACCGCGGCGAACGCCTCGGTCGCCTTCACCAAGGGAGCGCCGGCGTGCGCGGCGGCGGCGTAGAAGACCTCGAAGTACGGGGTCCACGACGCCTCCGGGACGTGGCCGCGGCGAAGCACGTCCTCGTTGGCGAGCGCGAGGAACACGACCCCGACGTCACGCCGGCGCGCCTCGTCGACGATCGCGCGCAGGTTGTCGCGGTACTGCGCGAGCGGCACGCGCCGCACGCCGAGCTGCCCGGACACCGGCCACGACACCCGGCGGGTCGCCGAGCGCCGCAGGGCGGCGTTCACTCCCCGGCGGAGCTGAACGAACAGGGCCGACTCGGTGAGCAGCCACTCGGCCTCGCCGAGCGGCGAGTGCAACGCGGCGACGAGGTCCTCGTCCCGCATGACGTCGAGCTTGGCGTCGCTCCAGAGCTGGGCGAGCACGAGGAGCTTCGGCTGCTTCGCCCAGCCGACCCGGTCGAGCGTGGCGATCGCCTGCGTGGACGAGTAGCCGGGCACGGCGAGCGTGCCGGTCCGCGCGTCGACGCCGCGCGCCTGAAGCTCCGAGCCGACCCGATCGTGGATCGTGTCGCCGTCCGCCACGTCCTGGCCGAAGATCGAGGAATCTCCGATGGTGAGGACGAGGGGCGCCGACTCGGGGCCCTGCCAGCGGCCGACGCGGAGCCCGTCGGCGTCGACCCTGTACAGCGGGGGGCCGCGGCGCGGCGCGGCGGGAGTGTCGAGCCGCCAGATGCGGTGGTAGTCCGCCACCATCGCGATGCCGAAGGCGGGCGCCGTCGGGACCGGCACGAGGCGCGCGACGAGCTCGAGCGACGCGAGCGCGAGGACGGCGGTGGCCAGGGCGAAGAGCGGACGGCGAGAGGGCAAGGCGGCCCGTCGTAGCCGCTGCGTGCTCTGGGTGCGAGGTGGACTACCGCGTCGGGGCGCCCAGGGCGGCTAAGGACGCTCCATGACGCCCACCCGTCGCGTTCTGTTGCTCCAGCTCGCGAGCGCCGCCGTCGCGGCGTGCGCACCCGTCGGCAAGCCCCGCGGCGGCGCCGCGCCCGCCGACACGGGCGACACCGGCGGCGGGGAGGACACCGACACGGCCGACTCGGGCCTCGACTCCGGGGACTCGGGCCTCGACTCCGGCGACTCCGGCGTCGACTCCGGCGTCGACTCCGGCGACACGGGCGAGGCTCCGCTCGAGTGCGGCGACGCGCGCCCCCTCCCGGGCACGTGCGCGCCCACGTCGCCCGACGGCGAGGGCCCCTACTTCCGCACGGACGTCGCCGAGCGCGCGCGCTTGAACCTGCACGGTGAGGTGGGCACGCGGCTGATCGTGAGCGGACGCCTGCTCGACGCCGCGTGTGCGCCGGTCGCCGACGCCAAGGTGTACCTCTGGCACGCCAACCCCGACGGCGCCTACAGCGCCGACGCCGACCCCGAGTTCTACGGGTTCCTGGTCACGGCGGCCGACGGCACGTTCTGCTTCGAGACCCTCCGCCCGCCGCCGTACACCGACGGCATGGGGGGCTTCCTCCCCGCGCACCTGCACTTCAACGTCTTGCTCGCCGACGAGAAGCGCCTCACCACGCAGCTCTACTTCGAGGGGGACCCGTGGCTGCAAGAGTGGCAGGACCGGGCGCGGCGGATGGCCGTCGAGCCCCTGGCCGACGGCGGCGAGCGCGTGCGCTTCGACTTCGTCCTGCCCGGCCGCTGAACCGCCGGCACGGCGACCGTCAGCGCGCGAACGCCGGCTTGCGCTTCTCGCGCCACGCGTCGTGCGCCTCGCGGAAGTCCGAGTGGAGCATGCAGATCGCCTGAGCCTGCGCTTCCATCTCGATCGCCGCCGACAGGCTGACGTCCGCCTCGCGCTCCAACATCTCCTTCGTCATCCCGTTGGCGAAGGTCGGCCCGTCGGCGATGCGGCGGGCGATGGCGCGCGCCTCGTCGAGCAGCGCCTCCGGGGCCACGACCCGGTTGAAGAAGCCGATCCGCCAGGCCTCGTCGGCCCCGAGCACATCGCCGAGGAGCAGGAGCTCGGTGGCGCGCCCCTGCCCCACGATCCGCGGGAGCAGGTGGCAGGCGCCCATGTCGGCCCCGCTCAACCCCACCTTGTTGAACAGGAAGCTCACGCGCGCCGCGGTGGACGCCACGCGCAGGTCGCTCGCCATGGCGATGATCGCGCCGGCGCCGGCGGCGATGCCGTTGACCGCGGCGACGACCGGCGCCCGGCAGGCCTTCATGGCCCGCACCAGCTCGCCGGTGGTGCGGGTGAACGCGAGGAGGCCCGCCGCGTCGCGCGCGAAGAGCTGCCCGATGATGTCCTCGACGTCGCCGCCGCTGCAGAACCCACGCCCGGCGCCGGTCACGATGACGGCGCGCGTGTCGGCCGGAGGCGCGCGGAAGAGCCCCGCGAGGTCACGGTAGACCTCGAACGTCAGCGCGTTCAGGCGGTCGGGACGGTCGAGGGTGATCGTGGTGACGCCGTCGTCCTGCTCGATCTTCATTGGTCCCCCCTCGGCAAGACGGCCGTCGCCTCGATCTCCACCATCGCGCCCTCTTCGAGCAGGTCGGCCACTTGCACGAGCGCCATCGCCGGGTAGTGCCGCCCGAAGGAGGCCCGCCACGCCGCCCCGATCGCGCGGGTCGCCGCGAGGTAGGCGTGCTTGTCCGTGACGTACACCGTGACGCGCCCCACGCGTTCGGGCGCGCACCCCGCGGCGTCGAGCACCGCGCGCACGTTGGCGAGCGCCTGCCCGAACTGCACGGCCATGTCCCCGCGACCGACGAGCTGCTGCTCCGGGCTCCAGGCGATCTGCCCGGCCACGAACAGAACGCCGTCTACGACGTAGCCGTTGGCGTAGCCGCGGGGCGCGACCCACCCCTCCGGCTGCACCGGACCGTCCCCACGCACCGACGAGCTCAACTGTTGAGCGCGCCGCCGCAGATCGGGATCGCCTGGCCGTTGACGCCCTTGGCGTCGTCGGAGGCGAGGAACACGCACATCGACGCCACCTCGGAGGCCTCGATGAAGCGGTGCTGCGGGCTCATCGCCTCGAGCTCCGCGCGCACCTCTTCCGCGGACCGCCCCGTCTTCTCGACGATGTTCTGCACGCTCTGGGCGAGCAGCGGCGAGTCGACGTAGCCGGGGCAGATCGCGTTGACCGTGACGCCCTTGTCGGCGTACTCGGCCGCGAGCGCGCGGGTGAGGCCGATGAGGCCGTGCTTCGAGGCGACGTAGGCCGCGAGGTACGGGTACCCCTTGAGGCCCGCCACGCTCGCCACGTTGATGATGCGGCCCTTGCTGCGGTTCGCCATGCTGGGCAGGACCTTCAGCGAGCAGAGGAACGCCCCGGTGAGGTTGACCTTGAGATGCTCGTCCCAGACGCGCACGTCGGTCTTCAGCACCGGCGACGACCGGGCGATGCCCGCGTTGTTGATGAGCACGTCGACCGGGCCGGCGGCCATGAACGCGGCCTCGACCGACGCCGGCTCGCCCACGTCGCAGCGGATGCCGTAGCCGCCGATCTCGTCGGCGACACGTTCGACCTCGTCGCGAGTGCGCGCGAGGATGGTGATGCGATCCCCGAGGGCGGCGAACCGGCGCGCGATCTCCGCGCCGATACCGCGGCCCCCCCCTGTGATGACGACATGCCGACGAATCGCCATTGCGGCTCCCGAGCAGTGGCTCTTATCCGCGAAGTGGCCTCCCGTGTCAAGCCACCCGCGCGCCGGCGAGGTCCGCGGCGAGGATCCGCACGAGAGCCTCGGGGGCCTCGAGGGGCACCATGTGGCCGGCGTCCTCGACCCAGGCCGTCCGCGCCGCGGGGCACGCCGCGATCCGCGTTTCGACGTCGATCGCGGCGAAGGGCGAGCGACGCGGCCGGACGACGCGCACCGGGCACCGCAGGGCGCTCAGGAGCGCCGCGTGGGCGTCGGCACGGTACGGCGTGGGCGACCGCCAACGATGCCGCGGATCCCAGCGCCACGCGACGCCCCCGTCCACGGCGCGCGTCCCGCGCGCGGCGAGCTCGAGCGCGAACGCCTCGTCGAGCGCGGGGTGGGTCGCGCGGAGCCGCGCCGCCGCCGCCGCCACGTCCGCCATCGGCCGCCCCGCCTTCGGCGCGGCGGCCGCCGCGTCGAGGAACTCCGTCATGCGGGCGACCACGGTCGGGAGCGCGTCGGGGAGGCCGAGCCCGTCGACCGTGGCGCAGTACGTCGCCCGGTCCGGCCGCGCGGCCGCCCAGGTGGTCACGATGGCACCGCCCAGGCTGTGGCCGACCACCGCCGCCCGGCCGCCGAGGGCGGTCACGAGGGCGTCGAGGTCGGCGACGTACTCGGGCAGGTGGTAGCTGTCCGACGGGCCGCACCAGCCCGTGTGCCCGTGCCCTCGGAGATCCACCGCGACGACGTGGCCGGGCAGCCCGGGCGCCACGCGGCCCCAGGTCCCCGCGTGGTCGAGCCAGCCGTGCACGAGGAGCGTCGGCGGCGCGTCGAGGCGCGGCTGCCCCCACTCGATCGTGGCCACCTCGAGCCCCCGCAGGGTGCGCCGCACCTCCCGTCGATCCATGCCGCCGCTCCGCGCGCGACCCGCCCTATCGCAGAGGCGCCGGCTCGCCGCCCATCGCGTCGAGCAGCCACGCCCGCATCTCGAGCGGGGCGCCCGGATCGGCGAGGAGGGCGCTCGCTTCGTGCCGCGCGTGCGCGTCGGGCGCGACGCCGAGGTCGATCAGGCACCGCCACGCGCGCCACCGCGGCGCGTCCGACGCGTCGAGCGCCTGGGCCCGCGCGGCAGCCTCGCGGCCGAGCGCGCCCAGCCGAGGGTGGGTCGCGGCGAGCGACGCGATGAGGTGGGCCGCGTCGAGGAGCACCTCCGCGTCCCCGTGCGCGTCGGCGAGCCCCCAGAGGCGCGTCGCCGCGGCGACGAGCGCGCCGTCGTGCCCGCACGCCCCGTCCTCCGCGTCTCGGGTCGCGGCGCGGAGGTCGTCCGCCGCGAGCTCGAGCTCGATCACGTCTTCGGCGCCGCCGAACGCGAGCTCACCGACCCCGGCCTCGCGCAGCCGCGCCCGGCCGCTGCCGCGCCGCGCGCCCGCCCCCACGGCGTCCGCGAGCAGCCGGCGCTGCACCCGCTCGTCGGACACCCACCCCTGCGCCGACGTGGGCAGGAGTCGGGCACCGTCGCCGACGCGGCGGGTCGCCCGCGCCGACGCGAGCGCGGCGCGCCCGTCGGCGAGGAAGCGCTCCCAACGACGCGCTTCCCGGTGGTCGGGGCAG
>CAMAXZ010000004.1 GCA_945862325.1 Klebsiella pneumoniae | reverse complement strand
GCGGAGCCGCGCGCGCGGCGCGGCTCAGGCCCGGTTTTGCGGGCCGGAAGGGGTGGATCGCCGGCCAGGACGGGCTTGCGGACGCCGGGCCCGAGGGTGTAGGCTCAGCGGGTGCAACGCGGGGGGGCCGTTCGTGTTTCCTGTCCTCTGCCGGGGTTGCGGAGGCTGCGGGCGAGCGGTAGGATGGTTGGGCGAGCGATTCATGCTTCAAGAAGTATCGATGCGCTTTAGACTGCTTCTTCTCGTGACGATCCCTTCCGTTGCCTTGGCGAGCCCTTTAACCGACGATCCTGACGGCTTGTATGCTCATCCCATGTTGATCGGCGAGATCGACCCGGAGGTAGCCCAGCGCCTGACCACAGAGAACGTGGGCGAGGTGCTTCGGGACGTCGTCACATACGACGAGACGATCGAAACGGAGGACGGATCATTCGAACAGCGATCCGTAGTTCGCTTCCCGGAGCGGGCGCTCTAGCCCCATGAGGCTCGGCAGGATCCAGAGCTCGAGTATGCAATCCTCCACCCTGAGGTCGAAGGATGGATGCTCGACCCCGATCACGTAGGGACTGACGTAGACGTCTGGCTCACCGTCCGGCTCTACGACACGCTCGAGCCGTTAATGGCGCGCTTCACGGTCGCCGTGGCGGAGGGGAGGGTGCTCACCAACGCCGATGCGTGGGAGATGCGGCAGAATCTCATCGAGGAGCGGCGCCTCGCCGCCCTACTGGAGCTCGAGCCCTTCGTGCGCGAACTCCGGTCGATCGGCGCCGAGGTCGTCGACATGGCGCCCACGGCGGGACTCGTCCGCGTCGTCGTGGACGCGGCGTTCCTGGAGGAGCTCGCCGCCTGGGTGGACATTACCGGCATCGAGCCGGCCGGCATACGCGACGAGGACGATGACGCCGGTCTGGGCTGGAGCGTCTTCGGCGCGACGATCAACGGCTACGAGCTGACCGACCTCATCCAGGCCGAGCAGCTCTATGACGAGGGTTACCAGGGCCACGCATCTGAGGTGGTCACGCTCGCCGAGAGCGCGGGCGACACGGTCCGTCGCGCGCACCCCGGATTCGAGGACACCTTCGGTGTCGATCGCTTCGAGAACTGCCCGGGGACGAGCACCTCCTGCACCTCCAACCCGAGCCCGACCACCGGCGGCGCCCACGCGACAGCGAGCGCGTCCGTTCTGCTTGGGGACCTCACGCGAGGCCAGGACGGGACGATATCATGCACGGGCACGACCGACTGCGAGCAGCGCAGCGGCGTCGCCCGCCTCGCCGACGGCCTTGGCGTCTCCACGGATGACTGGGACCACGTGCAGTGGGCCGCCACCACCCACTCCTACATCCTCACGGAGTCCTCCACGAACGACGCGGACGACCCCGGGTGCACCGGCGCGACCGCGCGCACGCGCGCCTGGAATGCCATGTACGAGGATGGCGTCGCGCTGTTCAATGCGAACGGGAACAACGGACACACCTCCACCACGGACTGCACCGTGGCGTCACCAGCGACCGCCATGGGAGTCTTCGCTGTGGCGGCTTACAACACGGACCCTTCCAACACCCCGGCGGACGCCCCCGCGATCCGAACCTCGACCTCTCGCGGCGGCACCTCCTCGCAAGGCGTGCGTACGATCTACGGCATCGCCGCCCCTAACGACATCCTGTACCCGTACAACAACGCGGCCACCTCCTCCTTCCAGTACGGCGCCGACTGGGAGCCCGACGGGAACCCGGACACCTTCGGTGCGAGCAGCGCGGCCACCCCGGTCGTCGCCGGCGCCGCGGACGTGTACCGCCACTGGTACCGCCTTGAGAACAGCACGCTGATCGACGACCCGGGAATCCTCTACGCCGACATGCTGCTGATGGGTGACCGGCGCTACAACGACGCCGGCTCTAAGCTCGTCGAGGGCTACAGCAACCTTTGGGGCGCCGGTGCGCTGAGGCTGCGCAAGTACGACGCCGCCGGCCTCGACGCATGGGCACAGCACAACGTCGGGCGGGTCTGCGTCGGCCACGGGACGAGCGTGGTCCCTGTCACGATCTCCGCCCCGGTGCCATCGGACGTCGAGTACGCCAAGGCCGTTGCCTGGTGGTACGACGAGCGCCACGACGACTCCGGCAATGGGAACGGAGAGTTCGATCGCGTCACGCTCCGCCTGCAGCGCTACGACACCGCCACGTCCACCTGGGTGACCATCCGCGACGACGCCGACGCCAACAATCAGCTACGGGTCTACTACTCGGATGTCGGCGCTTGGGAACTCCGCCTCCAGCTAAGCGGCACGGACGTCACCCAGGACAATGGGGGTTGTGGCACCAACTCCGTCATGGTGTACTGGGCGTGGATCGTAGAAGACAATGACCGCGACGATGACGCCAACCTCACCGCTACCGTCCGCCCGGAGTTCTGACATGCGCACGCATGCTTCCCTACTCGCCCCCGTCCTGTGGTTCCTCTTCCTGACCGGCTGCCCGACCGAGCCGGGCGGCGACACGGCCTCCGTCACCACTGTGGACGTCTCCGTTTTCAAGCGCGACCCGGCCACGGGCTGCTGGGCGACCACCACCGAGCATTGGCCCGAGGAGTACTGGAGCGACCAGGCCTCCTCCAGTTGCGCAGAGGATGATATCGAGCGCTACTTCCAGCGGGGGGAGCACTGCTACCGCGTTGGCGGCTCATGCTCGGGTTGGTTCGATGATCCGGAGGTGACGCTGTGCGAGCCCTCTTCCGAGTCGTGCTGCGGCTCGGAGGACGAGTGCGCTTCGGAGTAGCTGCGGCCCGCGGCGTAGTCTGCGCTCGGGTCCATGCTGGTCGCCATCGATGCTCGTTCCGTCGGCTTCTGCGCGGTCCTTTCCGACGGCAGCGCGAACTGCTGGGATCAGACCGACGGTCCTGCGAGCCCTGAGGGAGCACTCGGACCGTACGATCTGATCAAGGCCGGCGGCGGCAAAGTGTGCGCCCGCAACGGGGATTTCACCTGGGACTGTTGGACACCCGCTGGCGCGGAAGACGAGGTGATGGACGGGGAGGCGTACGTGGTCGCGGATGTGGGGCCACACTCGGCCTGCGGGATCCGGTCTTCGGACGGGGCCTCGCGTGCTTCGGCTCGATCGCCACGGCCCCAACGCCAGAGGGAGCCTTCGTCGATGTCTCCGTGGCCGAGTTGTCGGCTTGCGCCGTGCGGAATGACGGCTTCGTCGTGTGTTGGGGAGATCTGGATCGCGTCGAGGAGGCAGGGAGCGGGAATTGAGTCCTGGGCGTCAGGTCGCGGCCGCCCGCCCCCTCGGCCTCCTCACACCCTCCACCGCACACCATCCCCGGTTTCGCGGGCAAGCACCCGACGGCGGGCGATCGGGTGCTTGGTAGCACTGTTTGCGGGGCAAACACGGCCTGTCATGGAACTCGCAATACTGCCACCTCGTACTGGGTGATCTTGTCGTCGTGCGTCATCAACGTGAGACTCTCGCACAGGGCCTGAGCCACGAGCATCCGGTCGAAGGGATCGTGATGGTGGGGTGGCAGGACGACGGCTTCCCGCGTGTGTCGGAAGTGCACAGGAAGTTCCGTGAACCCCGCGGCCACGATGCCGTCCTCCACGGACTCGGGCAGCCGGAGCTTCCCGAGACTGACCTTGAGGCCCAGTTCCCACGCAGTGGCGGCGCTGACGTAGACCTCCTCGGCCTCGGCGATCGCGCGAACCATGGCGGGGGAGAGGCGCGGGTCCGCGGCCTTCCACCAAAGGAAGACATGGGTGTCCAGCAAGAGCCTCACGCGGGGCTGTCGCCGCCGAGCATGAGGGCAGCGATCGTGGCGTCTGCTTCGTCGAAGTCCGGCGCGACCCAGACCCGGCCCTCCCAGCCGCCTGGCCGACGCGCGGGCGGGGCCGCCAACGCAACCAGGCGAGCGACTGGCTTCCCGTTGCGAGCGATCACGATCTCCTCGCCCGCCGAAGCACGCTGAACCAGCTCGGAGAGGTGGGTCTTGGCGTCGTAGATGTTCACGGGGTTCATGTCCAGAGGATAGCGTCCCTGACCAAGCTGGTCAAGTCCGCGCCGCGGGCCCGAAGGGGTGGATCGCCGGCCAGGACGGGCTTGTGGACGCCGGGCAGGCTGTAGGCTGGTCGGGTGCCAGGCGGGGGGCCGTTCGTGTTTCCTGTCCTCTCGAAGCCGCGCCTCGCGAGCGAGTTGACAATCGTCGCCACTCGGACGAAGCGCTTTGGCGCGCAGCAACCAACAGCGGAGAGAGCGTGAGGATCCAGGGACCGGCGACATTGAGATCTCTTGTCACCCTGCCGGCGCCGCGGGCCGCGGGAGCGTCCCCGTCCTTGACGCCATCAGGGTCGGCGACAGGCTCGCGCTCATCTTCGTCCCCGACGGCTCGGCGCAGCCGCCGCCGCCGATTGAGTTCAACGTCTCGGCGAACGGCGTCGACGGCGGGTGGAGCCGCCGCCCGCGACCGACCCCTTGGTCTGGCCCGGGATGTCGTAGGCCATGACCCGGAAGCCATTCTCGGCGACGACGAGCCCGAACACGACCTTGTCGGCGCCGGGCATCTCGGCGGGCATGCCGAAGTCGGCGTAGGTGTTGATCACGGTGTGTCCGCCGAACACAGACTGGTAGAACGCCAGTGCCTGTCGTGCGTCGCCACGGAAGTTGAGGTGGATGGTTGCTTGGATGGACATCTCTGCTCCTGGGTTGGTCGGCCTCGTCGGCCCGACGCACCCATTCTCACACCCGTATAGGTCAGGTTCTGTCCGGGACTCGGAGCCGCGCAGAAGGTTCTCACACCCCCAGGCGCGCCCGAACCTCCGCGAGGTTGCGACGGCTCACGCGCACCGCCTGGCCGTCCGAGAGCATCAGCGCGCCGCCTTGCTCGTCCGCGAGGAAGCGGACCACGGCATCGAGGCGCACGAGCTCGCCCCGGTGCACGCGCACGAAGCCGTGGGGCTCGAGGCGCGCCTCGAGCGCCGCGAGCGGCTCGTCGGAGAGGTGCTCGGCGCCGCCCGCCAGGAACACGGTGTACTTCTCGGATGACCAGAACCGCGTGACGACGCGGGCGTCGAAGAAGGACACGACGCCGGCGCGGTGGGAGACCACCCGGGACGACGGCGGGCTCACGGCGGTCAGCGAAGCCTCGACCTGGGCGCCGGTCGGCGCGGGCGTGCCCCGCAGGCGGGCGAGGGCCAACGCCAGCCGCTCGGGGCGCACCGGTTTGAGGAGGTAGTCGACGGCGTTCACCTCGAAGGCCCGGACCGCATACGCGTCGTGCGCCGTGCAGAACACGACACGCGGGAGGGCGGCGGCGTGGCGCTGGGCGAGGGCCATGCCATCGACGCCGGGCATGCCGATGTCCAGGAACACCACGTCCGCTTCGAGCCGGGCGAGCAGGCGAAGCGCGCTCTCGCCGCTGTTCGCCTGGCCCGTCACCACGACCCCGCCCGCCTGCTGCAGGAGGCGCACGAGGCGGGCCCGGGCAAGATCTTCGTCGTCCACGACCACGGCGCGGATCAGGTCGGGGGGCGCGATCACGGCCGCGTCGGCAGGGCGAGCCGCGCGAGGCTTCCGCCGTCCGGGAGCGGCTCGAGGACGAAGCGGGCGGCGTCTCCGAACGCGAGGCGCAAGCGTTCGTCGAGCTCACGCACGCTCGTGCGTGTCCCCTTGTGCCGCGACCGCCCGGGCCCGGGGCCGTCGTCCCGCACCTCGACGACGACCTGGGCCCCGCTGCGGTACCCCCGCACGTCCACGGTGCCATGCTCCCTGTCGGCCAGCCCGTGCAGGATCGCGTTCTCGACGATTGGCTGGAGCAGGAGCGGCGGGACCTCGAACGTCGCCACGTCGGGGTCGAGGTGGACCGACACGGAGAGGCGATCCCTGAACCGCACCGTCTGGATCGCGAGGTAGTCCGTGACCATCTCGAACTCGCGTTGCAACGGCACCGACCGCGTGCGCCCGCTGTCGAGGGCGTAGCGGAACAGGTCGGCGAGGCGCTCCAGCGTGCGCTCCGCCAGCACGGGATCCTCCGGGATGAGGCTGGCGACGGTGTTGATCGAGTTGAAGAGGAAGTGGGGGTTGGTGCGGGCCTGGAGCGCGTCGAGCTGGGCCTGGAGCGCGGCCCGCCGCTCGGCGAGCGCGAGCTGCTCCATCTGCTGGACCCGCGTGCGCTGTTCCTGGAGCAACAGCGCCGGCACCGTCATCACCAGCGAGATCACGAGGCCCACCACCACGAACCGCCCGACCGAGAAGTCGATCCCGCACAGGAGGTTGTGCGGGTGGCGAATCACCACGCTCACCGCCGCCGACGTCGCGACGATCGCCGCGAGCTGGATCGCGTACCGACGGGCACGCGACGTGACGCCACGGAGGAGGGGTGGGACGACCCGCGCGAACACGACATGGATGGCGAGAGAGGCCGAGCCGAAGGAGAAGGCGAGGGCGAGGAGCTTCCAGAGGAGCCGCGCCGGATCGAGGGTGAAGGCGTCGTCCACGAGCACGAGCAGGCCAGCGAGCGGGGTCACCGGGGTGAGCCAGAGCAGCTCGCGCGGCAGTAGCGGCGCCTCGCGTTCGGGCAGGGAAAGGCGGGTGGTCGGCATCCAGGAGCTCCATATTCGGTCGGCGCCCGGTCAGGGCATCGCCTCGACCCAGGCGCGGACGGCGGCGAGGCCCCCTTCGTCCACCTCCTCGGTGCCGACGGGCGGCATCTGGACGTCGTCGCCTCGGTGGGACATGCGCAGGAGGACGAGGCTGGCGTCGGGGGCGCCGGGGGCGAGGTAGGTGCTCAGCCCCTCGATGGGGTCGTCCGTGCGCTCGCCGACCGCGGAGCGGTGGGCGGGGGTGTCCTCGACGGTGCCGAGGGCGTCCGTCGTGAGGCGGAAGCGCAGCGGGAGGTCGGCCTGGCTGCCCGTCTCCGCGTGGCAGCCGCCACAGTTGGCGTGGAGCACGCCCAGCGCGGTCTGCTCCACGGCGCTGCCGGGCAGGATCAGTCGTCCCTCGGGCGCATCACTCACCCGGCCCTCCGCGACGAGGTCGGCGAGCGTGATGCCGTCCCCGTCGTGATCCAGCTGCATCGCCGTGAAGCCCAGGGGCCGCTCGGCGTCGCCGTGGCAGAAGGCGCAGTCCGGGCGCAGCGGTACGTCGTGCGCGGTCCCGCGGACGTTTGCCTGCCCGAAAAACGGCGCGAGGACCGCCTCGCTCTCGTCGGCGTTCCACACGTAGGAGGCCGCCCGCCACCCGCCTGGGTCCTTCTCGAGAAGCCGCGTCTCGACCCTCCGGCCGTCCCGCCGGAACTCCTTGAAGAACTGGGTTCCCACCGGAAAGACCCAGGCGTCCATGGACGACGTGTCGATGACCGCTCCCTCGGGGATCACCACCCAGCGGCTCTTCTCCGCGCCGTCCGACCACAGCACGAAGCGGGGGGTGTATGCCACCGCCCCCGGCGCGAGCGTCTTGTCGACGATGTCGACGTAGAGTCCGGCTTCGGAGAGCAGGCCGGGCACCGCGCAGCCCGTCCCCCAAGGGGAGGCCGCGAGGAGGAGAACCAGGAGGGCGTGGGACTTCACAGGGGCTCCGGCGTCGCCGCCCGCGTGGGGGGGCGGCGTCGCCCACAGAACGTGCCCCCTCCGCGCGCGCGGCGCGGAGCCCGCGCGACGGACGGTGCCGGTCGGCCGACGAACGGTGTCCGTGTCGGCCTCCTGTCGAGCCGGTGTTCGTGTTCCCGCCTCGGGTCAGGCGCGGGGTCGGGGGTAGGTCCCCCCGACGAAGATCGCCGAGGCGTGCGAGGCGCGGCTGTCGAAGCAGGGGCGTCGGGGTCAACGCGCTGGAGCCGTCCGCGGGCATCAGCCGCCGCGTGGCCCTCAGACGGCCGGCTCCGGCGGGATCTCCATCCAGAACCGCGCCCCGCCGCCGGGACGGTCGCTCACGCCGATGGTGCCCCCGTGGGCGCGCACCACCTCCCGCGCGATGTAGAGGCCCAGCCCCGGCCCGGCGGCCGGGGCGTCGCTCCCGCGGACGAATCGCTCGAAGATCCGCTCCCGGTCCACCGCGGCGACGCCCGGTCCGCCGTCGTCGACCTCGAACCGGGTTCCACCCTCGACGGTGTGGGCGCGGAGCACCACCTCGGACCCGGCGGGGGCAACGCGTACGGCGTTGCTGGTGAGGTTCGCCAGCGCGAGCACCATCCGACTCCGGTCGACGGTCACGCCCACCGGACCGGTGCGCTCTCCGCGGACCACCACCCCCTGGTCCGTGGCGGCGGCGCGGGTCGTCTCCACGACCTCGGCGAACAGCTCCGCCACCACGACCTCTTCGCGGCGGAGCACCAGCTTCCCCTCCTGGATCCGCGACAGATCCAGCAGATCCTCCACCAGCTTCCGCAGCCGGGCCACGTCCTCCCGGGCCGCGCCGAGGAGGTCGCCGAGCTTGGGCGACAGGCTGCCGCTGACGCGCTCGTCCAGCGCCAGGTGGAGCGCCATGCCGAGGGAGGTGAGGGGGGTGCGGAGCTCGTGGGCCACGGTGGCGACCAGGTTGCCCTTGAGCTCGTCGAGGCGCCGGAGCCGCGTCACGTCCTGGAGGAGCACCGTGACCCCGACGAGCTCGCCGGTGACGGGGTCATTGATGGGGGTGGCGTGGGGTAGGAGGGCCCGCCCGCCCCCGGGGCCTTCGGCCACCACCACCCCGCTGAAGTCCACCGGCACGACGGCGCGGCCCTCTTCGGTCACGGCGCGCCGCGCGCGCTGAATGGCCTCGCTCAGCACCGGGTCCGCCTGGTCCAGTCGTCGCGCGCGCCGATCGATGGCCAGCAGGCGGCGCGCCGCCTCGTTGGTGCCCCGCAGCTCACCCTTCACGGTGAGCACCAACACCGGGTCCAGCAGGCTCTCGATGGCCGCCTGGGCCGCTTCCCGGGCGCGCGCGAGCTCGCTGTCGTTGGCGCGTCGGTAGAGCCGGAGCCGGTGCGCCATGCTGTCGAAGGCCTCCACCAGTTGGTCGAGCTCGGTGACGCGGGTGCGGGGGAGCCTCACGTCGAGCTGCCCTTCTCCGATGGCCGCGGCGGCCTCCCCCAGGGCCCGGAGGGGGCCGGTGAGCCGGTGGGAGGTCCAGGTGGACAGCGCGATCGCGCCGAGGACGGCGATCGCCGACCACCCCAGGTAGGCGCGCTGGGCACGGTCCGCGGCCGCCTCCGCCTCGTCGCTCCGGCGGACCATCGCGTCCTGGTTGAGGGTGAGCACCCGGTCCGCGCCGGACTTCACCGCGCGGAACCGCGGGAACAGATCCTCGAAATAGAGCGCGGTCCGTTGGTCGACCGGTGCGGTGAGGAATCGATCGTAGGCGAGCTGGTAGGTGCCCCACGCCACCCGAAGGTCCGCCGCGATCTGCGCCTCGCCCTCTTCCGTCAGGTTTCCCTCCTCGGCGAGGAGCTCGGCCTCGAAGGCCGGGCGGTGTTCGGCGACCAGGGTGTCGGCGGCGTCCTCCTGCCCGGCGATGCGGATGAGCGCCGCCGAATCGAGTCGTTCGATGGACTCCTTCATCCGCTCGGCGGCGAGCACGGACCGGTAATTGTAGTCGAGGATGGTGTGGCTCTGTCGCCCCAGGGTCTCGATGGCGCGCCCGCCCCAGAGGAGCAGCGCGACCAACACCATCAGCGCCGGGAATTGGGCGAGGAGCACACGACTCTGGAGCTTCACGTCGACGCCGTCGGGGGAAGGGACATGGGTACCACGTGCACGTCGATGTCGTGGGCAGCCCGGATCAGCCGGACGAGCGGCCCCTCGCGCCAGAGCTCCTGCCACCGACTCCGGAGGCTGCGCCCCATCAACACGTGCTCCACCCCGTGGGCCCGCGCGAAGCCCAGCAGGGCGTCGACGACGTCGGTGCCATCGAGGCGGACCACCTCGGCGCCCATGCGCTGTGCGGTCTCGAGGACCTCGTGGAGCCGCCGTTCGGCGTCGCTGTCGAGGCGATGATCGGCTTCGGACGGCGTTCGGACATGGACCACGAACCAATGTGTGTTCAAGCGGCCGGCGATGCGTGAGGCGCGCTCCACGATACGCCCCGGGTTGGGGCTGCGCGAGGCCACACAGGCCATCACCTTTCCCGCTCCCTGAGGGTCCCCCCGCGAGATCTGGCGTCGATCCAGCGACTCGGCCACCTCACGCAGCGCGAGCTCGCGAAGTGTCTCGAGGTTCTCCGCCCGGAAGAAGGACCCCAAGGCCTTCTCGACCCGTTCGGGCGGGTAGATCTTGCCGGCGCGCAGCCGCTCGATCAGGTCTTCGGCGCTGATGTCCAGGTTCACGACCTGGTCGGCGTCGTGTAGGAACGCATCCGGCACGGTCTCCCGGACCCGGACCCCGGTCGCCCGTTGGACCGTCTCCCCGAGCGACGCCAGGTGTTGCACGTTCATCGCGCAGATCACGTGGATCCCGGCGTCGGCGAGGACCGACACGTCCTGGTAGCGCCAGCGGTTCCGGAACCCCGGGGGGTTGGTGTGGGGCAGTTCGTCGACGACGACCACCGCCGGTTTGCGCGCCAACACGGCGTCGAGATCCAACTCTTCGATATCGATGTCATGGTAGCGGACCCGGGCGGGCGGCACGATCTCGAGCCCGGCCACGAGATCCACCGTCTCGGCCCGCCCGTGGGTCTCGACGAACCCGATCACCACGTCCACACCTCGCTCCTTGAGGTGGTGCGCCTCCTCGAGCATCCGGTAGGTCTTACCCACCCCGGCGGACGAGCCGATGTACACCTTGATCCGGCCTCGTTGGGCGCGGCGGACCAGGCTGAGGAAATCGTCGGCGCGGCGGCGTTGGGGATCGGCGTCGGTCATCGGGGCACGGGGAACCGGCGGTCGAGGGCGAGGTTGAAGCTGAGCACGTTCAAACGGGGCTCTCCCAGGATACCCAGGTCCCGGCCGTGTGTCTGCTCCTCGACCAGGGCTTCGACGCGGGCCGGGTCCAGGCCGCGCGCCTTGGCGATGCGCGGAACCTGCCACAACGCGGCTGCGGGTGGGATCTCGGGGTCGAGGCCCGAACCCGAGGCGGCGAGGAGCACCTCGGGCACCGGGCCCACGGCGTCCGGGTTCTCCGCCCGGAGGCGGGCGGCCTCGGTGACACGGCGGTCGGTCAACTTCTTGCTCGATACGCCGAGGTTCGATCCCGATGACGCGGCCGCGTCGTAGCCGGAGCCCGCCGCCGAAGGGCGGCCATGCAGGTAGCCGGCGGTGGTGAATGACTGCCCGATCCGGCTCGAGCCAATCACCACGCCCTGGTCGTTCTCGAGCAGGGACCCGCCGGCGGCGTCGGGAGAGGTGAGCTGGGCGATGCCGGTCACGAGGGCGGGGTAGGCAACCCCGGTGAGCACGAGCAGCAGGAGGGTGGCGCGGAGCGAGGAGAGGAACATCGTTACACCAGGTGGAGGGTGACGAGGAGGAGATCGATGAGCTTGATGCCCACGAAGGGAGCGATGAGCCCGCCCACCCCGTAGACCAGCACGTTCCGCTGGAGGAGGGCCGAGGCCCCGACCGGACGGTAGGCCACCCCGCGCAGCGCCAGCGGGATCAACGCGACGATGATCAACGCGTTGAAGATCACCGCCGAGAGGATGGCGCTTTCGGGGGTGGCGAGGCCCATGATGTTCAGGGCGGCCAAACCGGGGAAGGTGGCGATGAACAGGGCCGGCAGGATGGCGAAGTACTTGGCGACGTCGTTGGCCACCGAGAAGGTGGTGAGGGTGCCACGGGTCATCAGCAGTTGTTTGCCCACCTCCACCACCTCGAGGAGCTTGGTGGGGTTGCTGTCCAGATCGACCATGTTCCCCGCCTCGCGGGCCGCCTGGGTGCCGGTGCCCATCGCCACGCCCACGTCGGCCTGGGCGAGAGCGGGTGCGTCGTTGGTGCCGTCGCCGGTCATGGCCACCATGTGGCCCTTGGCCTGCTCCTGGCGGATCCGCTCCAGCTTCATCTCGGGCGTGGCCTCGGCCATGAAGTCGTCCACCCCGGCCTCCTTGGCGATCGCCGCCGCGGTGCGCGGGTTGTCGCCGGTGATCATGACCGTCCGGATGCCCATGGCGCGGAAGCGCGCGAACCGGTCGCGGATGCCGCCCTTCACCACGTCGGTGAGCTTCACCACGCCGAGGATGCGTGCTCCGTCGGCCACGACGAGGGGGGTGGCGCCGAGGTCGCCGATTTGGTTCACCATCTCGTCGATGGCCGCAGGTACCCCACCGCCGAGGGAGAGGACGTGGCGGCGCACCGCGTCGGCGGCGCCCTTGCGGATCGTGCGCCCGTGCCAGTCACACCCGGACATGCGGGTGGCGGCGGTGAACGGCACGAACATCGCGTGGGCCGGGTCCACCTCGCGTCCCCGGTAGCCGTGTTGTTTGGCCAGGACCACGATGGAGCGGCCTTCGGGGGTCTCGTCGGCGAGCGACGCGAGTTGGGCGGCGTCCGCGAGGTCCTCGGTGCTGACACCGGGGACGGGGAGGAACTCCGTCGCCATGCGGTTGCCGAGCGTGATCGTCCCGGTCTTGTCGAGCAACAACACGTCCACGTCACCGGCGGCTTCCACCGCGCGCCCCGACATCGCGAGCACGTTCTTCTGGATGAGGCGATCCATCCCGGCGATGCCGATCGCGGAGAGCAGGCCCCCGATGGTGGTGGGGATGAGACACACCAACAACGCCACGGCGATGGTGACGGGCACCTCGGCGCCGGCGTAGTGGGCGATCGGGAGCAGGGTCACCACGGCGAGCAGGAACACCAGGGTGAGCCCCACGAGGAGGATGTGCAGCGCGATCTCATTGGGGGTCTTGCGGCGCTCGGCACCCTCGACCAGAGCGATCATGCGGTCGATGAAGCCCTCTCCCGGCTCCGCGGCCACCCGGATCACGATCCGGTCGGAGAGCACCCGGGTACCGCCCGTCACGGCCGATCGGTCGCCGCCCGCCTCCCGGATCACCGGAGCAGACTCCCCGGTGACGGCGGACTCGTCCACCGAGGCGACCCCTTCCACGATGTCGCCGTCGGCGGGGATGGCGTCCCCGGCTTCACACACGACCAGGTCCCCCTTGTGCAGGGCCGCCCCGGAGACCCGCTCCTCGCGGCCCTCCACGAGGCGCCGGGCGGCGACCTCGGAGCGCATCTTGCGGAGGGTCTGGGCCTGGGCCTTGCCCCGCCCCTCGGCGAGGGCTTCGGCGAAGTTGGCGAAGAGGACGGTGAACCACAACCAGGCGCTCACCGCGACGGTGAAGCCGGCGGGTTCGCCGGACACCACCTGTCGGACCGCGAGCACCAGGGTGAGCACCGAGCCCACCAGAGTGACGAACATGACCGGGTTCCGGTATTGGATCCGCGGGTCGAGCTTGACGAAGGCGTCGCGGGTGGCGGGGAGCAGGAGCTCGGCGGCGAACAGCGACGTGGATTGGCTGGCCATGGGAGTTTCCTAGTAGAGTTGGCCGAGCGAAACGTGCTCGGCGATGGGGCCCAACGCGAGGGTGGGGAAGAAGGTCAAGGCGCCGACGATGATGATCACCGCGACGAGGAGGGCGGTGAACAGCGCACCATCGGTGGGGAAGGTGCCCGGACCGGGCGCGACGGTCTTCTTCGCCGCGAGGCTGGCCCCGATCGCGAGGGCGGGCAACATCATCGCGAAGCGACCGAAGAACATCGAGATCGCGAGGAGCGTGTTGTACCAGGGGGTGTTCGCGGTCAGCCCGGCGAAGGCCGACCCGTTGTTGGCGGTGCCGCTGGTGAAGGCGTAGAAGATCTCGGTCCACCCGTGCGGACCGGCGTTGTTCAGCCCCGCGAGACCCCACTCCGAGACCGCCGCGACGGCGGACGGAATCAGGATGAACGTGGGGAAGACGAGGATGTACAACGCCGCGAGGGTCATCTCCCGGGCCTCGATCTTCTTGCCGAGGAGCTCGGGGGTGCGGCCGACCATCAGCCCGGCCAGGAACACCGCCAGCACCACCATCACGAGCATGCCGTAGAGGCCGGCCCCTACGCCACCGAACACGACTTCCCCGAGCTGCATGTTGGCGAGGGGCACCAGCCCGCCGAGGGGGGTGAAGGAGTCGTGCATCGCGTTGACCGCGCCACACGAGGCGTCGGTGGTGATCGTGGCAAAGAGCGCGGACGCCGCCATGCCGAAGCGGGTCTCCTTGCCCTCCCAGTTGCCGAGACCGTTCATCCAGGTGGCCTCGAAGGCGTAACAGACCGCCACCCCCACCAGGAACAGGCTGAACATCGCCCCGAGGATGGCGGCGCCATTCTTCGTGTTCCCCGTCATCCGGCCGTAGGTGTGGACCAGGCCCGCCGGCAGGATGAAGATCGACACCATCTGGATCAGGTTGGTCCACGGGGTCGGGTTCTCGAAGGGGTGGGCGGCGTTGGCGTTGAAGAAGCCGCCACCGTTCGTCCCCAACATCTTGGGGGCGACCTGGGAAGCGACCGGACCCAACGCGATCGTCTGATCACCCCCCTCCAGGGTGGTGGCATGGACGAAGGCCGACCAGGTCTGGGGGATCCCACCGGCAACCATCACCTGCGCGTACACCACACAGGCCGGGAGCAGCACGTAGACGTGGATTCGGACCAGGTCCCGCCAGAAGTTGCCCAGCGTGCCGGCGCGGTCCGACCGGGTGAGGCCGCGCACCATCGCGAGGGCCACCGCGACCCCGACGCCGGCGGAAGTGAAGTTGTGCGTGGTCAAGGCCACCGCCTGGGAGAAGTTCGACATCGTGGTCTCCCCGCCGTAGCTCTGCCAATTGGTGTTGGTGGTGAAGCTGACGGCGGTGTTCAAGGCCAGATGCCAGGAAAGGTCGCCGAACCCCTGGGGGTTGAACGGCAGGTGGGATTGGAACAGCAGGACCACGAAGCTGAATCCCATCCCGAGGAGCGAGAAGGTCACCACGGACCCCGCATACTCGCGAAAGCCCATCTCCCGGCCCGGGTCGATCCCGATGAGGCGGTAACACAGGCGCTCGAACGGCCCGACCAGGCGAGCGCCGGGGGGGCTCGGGTCTTCCATCACGCGGTGCAACCAGGTGCCCACGGGGATGGCGAGCGCGGCGATGATCGCGGCGAACAGGGCGATCTGCAGCCAACCATTGGCAGACATCAGAACCTCTCGGGGTAGAGGAGGGCGTAGACGAGGTAGACGGCGAGCGCGGCCGCGGTGGCGGCGCCCAGGAGTTGGTCGAGGGTCATGGGAGCTCCGCGACGGCGAAGGTGAAGCAGTACCAGGCCCCGAACGAAGCCACACCCACCCCGGGGAGGACCGGTACCTGGAGCCCGGCGGACAGGGTGTGGTGCCCGTCCGGGTCGAGGGTCGCGCCCAGGCCCGGCACGACGAGCATCGCCACGGGGTCCCCGACGAGCGAGAAGGTCGGATCCACCTCGACGTAGAAGGAGAACCGGGAGTTGAATCGGACCTCGGGGGCCACGAGGACGGGGACCGAGCCGGCCGAGAAGCCGGAGGAGGCGATCACCGGCCGCCACCCCGCGTTCGCGGTGACCGCGAAGGCGTCCCAGGCGTGGTTCGCGTGGACCTCGGGGGCGACGACGACCCCGTCCACTCCGGGACTCCAGTAGAGGTGAGCCGCCAAGGCCAACGACGGGTCGAGGAAGACCCGGGGGAAGAGCTCCAGCGACCCCAGGCCGGGACCGGCGTCGCCCACCGGGAGGGCCTGGCCGACGCCGATGAAGACGTCGACGCGGTCGCTCAGGCCGGCCGCCCCGTACACGATCGGGTTCACCGCCTGGGGGTAGACGTAGACGTACGGGTCGATGAGCGCGGTGCCCGCGGGGGTGGCCGAACCCCAGGGGTTCAGCGGCGCGGCGGCGGCGAGAGTGGTGAGGAGGAGGAACATCGAGAACTCCGGAACACACCCCCGGAGTGCACGAGCCGTGCCGCGGAGAGCCAGAAGAAAAGCCGGCGTTCTAGCTTGGTGGCCGTGTCAGGCGCCTTGCGTTTCGCATGGGCTGCTCCGGCCGAGCCTTGCGTTTTGCACGCTCTCAGCCCTCGGACTCCCACCGTTTCCGCTTCCGCCACAAGGTCGCCGGGTCGATCCCCAACATCCGGGCCGCCTCCTCTGGGCTGCCGTGGCGAGCCAACACCCGCAGGATGTGCTCCCGTTCGAGGCTCTCGAGGGTCATGTCGTCCCCGAGGGCGGGGCCCTGGGGGGCAGCACCTCCGACAAAGGACACGACTCCAATCTCCGGGCCAGGCGAGAGGATCACCGCCCGCTCGACCGCATTGCGCAGCTCACGGAGGTTTCCGGGCCAGGGTTGGCCGAGCAGCCGAGGGAGGACGTCCGGCGCGAAGTGCATCCCCATCCGCTTCTGAGCCCGGGAGAAGGTCTCGAGGTAGCGCTGGGCCAACGCCGGGAGGTCCTCACGCCGCTCGCGGAGCGGGGGGAGCGTCAGCTCGATGACGTTGAGCCGGTACAGGAGATCGGCGCGGAAGCGGGATGTGTCGAGCGGGCGGTTCGTGGCCGAGACGATGCGCACGTTTGCGGTGCGGGTTCGGTTCTCGCCCACCCGCTCGAAGTGTTTGTCTTGGAGGAACCGGAGCAGCTTGGCCTGCACGCTCGGGGACAGGTCGCCGATCTCGTCGAGGAACAAGGTGCCGCCGCTGGCGGCCTCGACCCGGCCCTGGGTGTCGCGGATGGCGCCGGTGAACGCGCCACGCGCGTGCCCGAACAGCTCGGAGGTGAGGAGCTCCTCGGAGAGGGTCGGGCAGTTGACCACCACGAACGGCCCGTGGGCGCGCGGCGAGTGGGCGTGGAGGAAACGTGCCAACAGCGACTTGCCCGTCCCGCTCTCGCCGCGGAGGAGCACCGGCGTCTCCGTGGGTGCGGCCCGGCGCGCCAACTCGTAGACCGCGAGCATCCGGGGGCTTTCGGTGTGAAAGTCCGCCTCCGGGACCTCCTCGAGGCGGGACTCGAGCTCGGCGATCCGTTGATTCAGGGCGCGCTCACGGGCGAAGTCGTCGAGCAGCACCCGGACCTGTTCGGGCTCGAAGGGCTTGGGGAGGTAGTCTCGGGCGCCGCGACGGATCGCGTCGACCGCGGTGGGGATGGAGGCGAACGCCGTCATCAACACCACCTGCAGGCCCGGAGCGCGGTCGAGGAGGGTGGGCAGGAGGTCGAGGCCCGAGCTGTTCCCGAGCTTCAGATCCAGCAGCGCGACATCGAAGGGGAGGGTCTCCACCGCGACCACGGCCTCGGCGGCGGACTGCGCGGCGTGGGCATGGTGCCCGAAGGACTCGACCAGCGCGGCGAGGGTGAGGCGGATGTTGCGTTCGTCGTCGATGATGAGGACGCGGAGGGTCATGCGCCGATCTACATCGTTCGTGGGCGGCCCGAGCCTCACTCCGGAATGAGCTGCCCGACGCGGCGCCCGCTCCAGTAGCAGGCGTTCACGCTGCCGCCGAACCCGGTGCCGGCGGCGCCGGCGGGCAACATGCCGGTCACTTCGCCGGCCGCGTAAAGGCCCCGGATCGGCGCCCCGTGCACGTCGAGCACCCGCCCGTCGGCGTCCGTGGCCACGCCGCCGAAGTTCTTCGCGAGGCCGGTCGTCAGGCGCAGCGCGAACCAGGGCGGCCCGAACAGCGGCCAGGTGGTGGCGCGGTCGCGCCCGAAGGGGTCGGCGCCGGCGCCGGCGACGAACAGGTTCCACTCGAGGATCGTGTCGACCAGCGCGTCGGGATCGACACCGAGGACCGCTGCGAGCTCCTCCGGGGTCTCTGCTTCGAACACGTCGGGGCTGACCGCGGCGATCTCTGCGAACGGGTACGCGTCGACCTCCGGAGGGTTGGGCCACTTGTAGTAGGGGCGCGCGAAGTCCGAGCGGTCGGCGAGCGCGGCCGGAACGAGCGCGTAGATCTCCCCATCCGGCGCGGTCTGCCCCAGGTAGACGCTGCGCACGGTCTCTTCGTTCGTGAACCGCCGCCCGTCTTCGCCGATGAGCACCGTCTGCCAGGTGTTCGGAAACGACATCGCCTCGCCGGTCGGGAGCCACGGGTCCTGAACGGCATGGACGTAGAGGCCGATGTGCTCGGGGTGGATCGCGTCGGCGCCGAGCGTGTCGAGGAAGGCGAGGCCGCCGCCGTCGCTCGACGGGTTCGTCTCCCAGAGGAGGCGCTCGCCGGCGAGCTCCGGGGCCACAGCGTCGACCCGATCGCGGTCGCGCAGGAAGCCACCCGTGGCGAGCACCACGGCGTCGGCGAGGGTGGCGCCGGTGCTGCCGTCGGTCACGTCGCGCCAGCGTACGCCGGCGAGCGAGCCGTCCAGCATCAGGGGGGCCGTGACCTCCACGCCGGCGCGCACGACCCCCTCGAGGTTTCGAAGCAGCGTGCGGCCGCCGGCTCCGTCGGCGTCGGGCCAGGAGAACTCGTGCACCCTCGGCACGGAGCCGCCGTCGATGTCGTCGCCGATGGCCGCGAGCCGGAGCCCGTAGCCGCCGAGCCACGCGAGGGTGGACGCCGAACCCCGGATCCACGCCTCCGCCACGGGATCCGTACCGGGTACGCCGGTCACCGCCTCCCACTCGGCGATGGCGGCGTCCGGGCTGTCGACGATGCCCGCCGCCGCCTGCTCTGGCGTATCTGCGGCCCACCCGCGGCCCCCCATCACCAACCCACGACCGGGCTCGAGCTCGCGTTCGAAGAGGATCACCGAGATGCCCCGCTCGCGCAGGGTGAGGGCCGCGGCCGTGCCCGCCGGCCCGCTCCCGACGACCACGACGTCGACGCGCTCGAGGCCGTCGGTGTCGGGGCCCGAATCGGTGGCGACGGTGTCCGAATGCCGTGGTTCGAGCCGTCCGTCGTCCGGCGGCGTGCAGGCGAGGGTGAAGACGAGCATCCTGCCGACGATAACCGAGGGGTCCTGGCCGTGCGGTGACCCCCGACCGTGACGGCGACGGTCGCCGAGACCTCGTGAGCGATATGCGTCGCGTATGTCGCGGGCGCGTACGGTTGCCGACCTCGGTGCCCTGCCGGGGCCGGGCGGCGCCACGTGCGCCGGCTGTGTGTGGCGCTGGGTGGGCGGGCGCGGCCGCCCGATGGAGCGGTGTCGCCGGCACGCGGACGCGCGCACCACGGGGGACACCCCGGCCTGCGCGGCGTTCACGCCCGCCCTCGACTGTGCGACCTGCGGCGCGTGCTGTCGCGAGGCCTACCACGCGGTGGAGCTCGGCCCCCGCGAGCCGTTCGCGCGAGCCTACCCGGCGTATGTGCGCCCCGTGGACGGCCGGGCCACGATTCCGCGGCCCGGCGGCCGCTGTGTGTGCCTCGACGGGCAGCCGGGTGCGTGGTCCTGTCGGGTGTACGCCGATCGGCCGCGCACCTGCCGGGACTTTCCCGTCGGCGGCGCGAGCTGCGTCGAAGCGCGTCGGCGCGTGGGGCTGACGCCCTGAACAATTCTTTCGCGCCGGCGCTCCGACGCGGGTCTGTTCGTCCGAGGGCTCTCTTCATGCTTTTGCTCCTGCTCGCGTGCGCCGACGCTCCGAAGCCCCCGACCCCGGTCTGCGACGGCGATCCCGCCTCGGTGGAGCTCGGCGCCACCCCGACCTGGAGCGACGACGTCGCGCCCCTCGTGGCGGAGCGGTGCGCGTCGTGCCACACCGCCGGAGGCATCGGGCCGTTCCCGCTCGACAGCTACGCGGCCGCGGCGCCGATGGCGTCCGCGATGGCCTTCGCGACCGCGAGCCGGTCGATGCCGCCGTGGCTCCCGGCGAGCTGCGGCGACTGCCAGACCTTCCACGAAGCACCGGTGCTCAGCGACGTTGACATCGCGGTGTTCGACCGTTGGGCGGCCGACGGCGCCCCCGAGGGCGACCCGGGGGTCCCGTTCCCCGACGTGATCCTCCCGGAATCGCTGTCCGACGTGGACGTCGTGCTGGACGCGGGCGCCGCCTTCACCGCCGTCGCGAGCGGCAGCGACGATGTCTACCGCTGTTTCATCCTCGACTCTCCGACGGCGACGGACGCGTTCCTCACCGGCTTCGAGGTGCAGGTGGACAACGCCGCCATCCTTCATCACGTCGTGCTCTACAACCCGGTCGCCGAGGACGCGGCGCTCGACGCGCTCGACGCCGCGGACCCCGGCCTGGGGTGGGAGTGCTACGGCAGCGCCGGCGTCGAGGCCGAGGTCCTGTTCGCGTGGGCGCCCGGTGGGGGCGCAACCGCGTTCCCGGAGGGCACCGGCCTGCCCCTCCGGGGTGGAGGCCGCGTGGTGGCGCAGATGCACTACAACGTCGTGAACGGCCCAGGCGACGACCGAAGCGGGATCGCCCTGTCCGTGGCGTCCGAAGTGCCCAAACCCGCCCGCATGTTGTGGCTTTCGAAGTCCGGGTTCTCCCTGCCTCCCGGGCAGGCTTCGGTGACGGAGTCGCTCACCACCGAGGTCAGCCGCGACGCCACCGCCTGGGGCGTGTTGCCGCACATGCACGAGGTCGGCGCGACGTTCCGATTGGAAGCGGATCGCGGCGGGGAGCGCGAGTGCCTGGTGGACGTCCCGGAGTGGGACTTCCATTGGCAGGGGTTCTTCTTCTACGAAGAGCCGGTGGCCTTGAAGGCCGGCGACGCCGTCGACATGACCTGCACGTGGGACACGCGCTCCCGTACCGAGGCGACGCCGTTCGGCGAGGGCACCGAGGAAGAGATGTGCATGGCGTTCGTGTACCTCACCCTCGACTGAGCGCGTCACCGCGCGGCTCTGGTCGCACGTTAGGCCCCATGGGTGTCCACCTACCGGGTCGACGAGCTCGACACCGCCACGTTCGGCTTCGAGGGCGCTCGCGCGGCGGAGGCCGCGATGCGCGTCGCGGGTCGGTACCGGCTCGAGGCTCGGCTCGGTTCGGGCGGCTTCGGAGAGGTCTGGCGGGCCGTCGACGAGGCCACCGGCGCCGAGGTCGCCTTGAAGCTGCTCGGACGCGGGGCGGGCCTCGCCGATGAGCGGGTGTGCCGGGAGATCGCGGCGATGCGCCTTCTCCAGCACCCCGGCATCGTCAAGCTGCTCGACGCGGGCGACTACCGCGGCGGCGCGTACATCTCGATGGAGATCGCGCCCGGCACGCCGTTCCCCGGGCGGGCCACCCCCAGCGACTGGGCCACGCTGGCCCCAGCCGTCATCGCGCTGTTGCGCGCGCTGGGCGGCGTGCACGCCAACGGCCTCGTCCACCGCGACCTCAAGCCCGCCAACGTGCTCGTCGACGGCGACCGCGTGACCGTCCTCGACTTTGGCATGGCGCGTGGGCAACCGCTCGGGAACACGATCACCAGAGCGCACGCCATCGTCGGCACCCCGGCCTACCTCGCGCCGGAGCAGGTCATCGGCGGCGACGTCGACGCCCGCGCGGACCTCTGGGCGGTCGGCGCGATGATCTACGAGGCGCTCTCGGGGGCGACGCCGTTCACGGTCGGCTCGATCGAGGAGCTCCTGGCGAGCCGCACGCGCGACGCGCCCCCGCTCGCCGAGCGCGCGAAGGGGGTCCCGCCCGACGTGGCGTCGGTGATCGATCGCCTGCTCGCGAGGGACCCCGCGCATCGGATCCCGACGGCGACCGCCGCGGTCCTCGCCCTCGGCGGAGTACCCCGGCCGCGCCGACTGCCGTGGGTCGGGTCGCGCGACGTCATCGACCGTGTGGTGACGGCCGCGCGGGCGGGCAGGTCGGTGGACGTCGGCGGCGCCGCCGGCAGCGGTCGCACGCGCGTGCTCGACGAGGTTGCGGAGGCCCTCGTCGCCGACGGCCGCGTCGTCCACGTCGTGCCGGGCGGCAAACGAGGCTTGGAGAGCCTGAGGCCCGTCGTCGGCGGCCTCGTCCCCGCCGACGCCGAGGCGGAGGTGCGTCGGCGCCTGGCGGCTGGCGAGGTGTTCGTGGCGGACGTCGCCGGCGGCGCGATCGACCGGATCACCTGTTCCCTGCTCGATCGTGTTCGGGACGGGGGGGCCGTCCTGCGCGCGGTGGACGCGCCGGGGGATCTGCGCCCCGCGCTGCTCGACGCGGCCGGGCTCGCGGAGCTGTTCCACGGGCCCGAGGTCGTCCACCACTTCCCTTCGGACGGCGCCGCCGCGCTCCACGCGCGCACCGCGGGTCACCCGGGGCGGGTCGAGGCCGAGGTGGAAGCGTGGCTCTTTGCCGAAGTCGTGCGTTGGGACGGCGAGCGCCTTCGCGCGAATCGGGCGCCGCTCGAGCGCGTGGCGCTGGGCCTCGTCCCCTTCCACACGGTCGCCGCCACCGCGAACCTCGACGAGCCCCTCGACGATCTCCTCGGGTGGATCCACGCGGCCGGCGCGGGCGCGAGCGAAGCGCTGCTCGTCGACGCCACCGGGATGACCGCGTGGGAGCTGCGCGCGGAGCTCGAAGAGCTGTGCGCGACCGGCGCCGCGCGGATCGGCGCCGACGGCAGCGTCGAGGCGGTGCTCGTTCCAACCGCGCTGCGGCGCTGGACCGAGCGCGAGCGAAGGCGGGTTCATCGCTGCCTCGCCGAGGCCCTGCCACCAGGGGCCCGCGGGCGGCTCGCGCTCCTCGCGACGGCGGGCGATCTCACGGGGCTCGCGGACGAAGCGCTCCTGGTCGGCACCCGGCTGATCGACGAAGGGCGGCCGGGCACCGCGACTTCCCTCCTCGAGGTCGCGCTCGGGTCGCTCCCGGCGTCGGAGCTCGATCGGGCCCGCGCGCTGGCCCGCGCGCTGGCCCGCGCCGCGCTCTCCGATGGCAACGCGGGCTCGCTTCGGCGGGTGGCCCACACGGTCCTGCCCCACGACCCGGCGGCCGGCGCCCTCGTCGAGGCGTGGGGGCTCGCGCAGTCCGGGGCCGCGCGTCGGGCGACCGACGTCGACCTCTCGCCCACGGACGACGAGGAGCTCGAGGCATACCGGATCCTCGTGCCGATCCGCGGCCTTGCCGCACGGGATCCTGCGGCCGCGGAGGCGGCCGTCGCCGCCCTCGACCCGCCCGTCGGCAGCGCCCTGGACCGGCGGCGCCAGACCTGGCTCGGCTTGGTGGCATACCACGCGGGGCGCTTCGAGCAGGCCTTGGCCGCGCACGAGCGCGCGCTCGCGTCCGACCCGTCCCTCCTTCGGAGCATCGCGTCGCGCGTGAACGCGGGGCTCGCCGCCCGGGAGGCCCTGGCCTACGACCGCGCGCTGCCACACTTCGAGGAGGCGGCGTCGCTCGCGGAGGCGAACCGGATCTCCGTGCTCGAGGCGTTCGCCCGGGTCGGCGCGCGCACGATCGAGTACCGCCTCGGGCGGCTCGACGCGGCCGGCGCGCCCGACCTCGCGCTCATCGACGCCGTGGAGCTCCTCGGGATGCCGGGCGTTCTGGCGCCGATTCTGCTGAACGAGGCCGCGGTCGCGTGGCGGACCGGGCGCCGAGAGCGCGCGCGTGACCTCGCGGAGCGGGCCGCGCGGACCTCCGAGGCGCTCGGGCAAGGCCCGGCGTGGGCGGTGGGCGCTGCTCTTGCTGCACACCTCGGCGCGCCGGCCATCGACCTCCGGCGCGTGCTCGCGACGGCCCTCGGCACGCCGCGCGCCGCGCTCGAGGTGGGCGCGCTCCTGGCCGGGCCCCTCGGCGTCGAGGCTGCCGCAGCGCGGGATCACGCCTGGAGCGTGCTCGTGGGGATGGATCCCCATCGGCGGCTCGTGCTCTTGTCGCCCGTGGAGGCGCTCGCGCTATGATGCGGGCGTAGTAGGTTCTATGTACTTGAATGGCGACGTGGTCTGGTTTCTGAAGTTCCGAGCGGCAGGCACGCAGAACGCCTGGCAGGACGGCGGTTGGGGCTGGACGAGCGCATATGACGCCACCACCAAGACGTGGGAGGAGCTGTTCGAGTCCCCCACCTCCACGCCGGACCAGGCGTGGCCCTGGCTCACCGACAGCGGGCGCGAGTGGTTCGTCTCGGTCGACACCACCCGCACCGCGCCGGCGAACCCCCTCAAGAAGATCGTCATCACGCGCGTGAGCGCGAACGGCATCTTGCCGACGAGCTGGATCGCCGCGAAGGTGGCGCCCCTGCTCAACCGCTACCACGCCCCGCGGGTCTACAAGATCACCGCCACGCAGGGTTCGACGACGTGGGTGGGGTACGTCGAGGTCGGCATGGCGACGAACGGCGTCCTCCGCGAGAAGTACTACTTCTCGGGCTCGCTTCCGTGGCCCAAGGCCGCCACCGGCGGGGCGGCGGAGATCACCTGGGTCATCACGCCGACGTCGGACACCCCGACCACCTTGCAATACGAGTACGACGTCCGCATCGCCTGAGCACCGCCGCTCCGCTACGCTGCGCTCCCTCGGAGCTCCGCCATGTGGTTCGTGCTTGCCCTCTTCGCCTTCGCCGTGGCGCCTGCCGCGGCGAAGCCCACTTCGACGAAGCCCGCCGCGGCGGACGCGGCGATCGTCGCGGACGACCCCTACCTCTGGCTCGAAGAGGTCGACGGCCGGAAGGCGCTCGCGTGGGTGAAGAAGCAGGACGCGGTCGCCGAGCGTGAGCTCACGGCGGATCCGTCCTACGCGCCGATGCGGGATCGGGTCCTCACGATCCTGAATTCCGACGCCCGCATCCCGACTCCGGGCGTGCTGGGCGACGCCTGGTACAATTTCTGGCAGGACAAGAACAACGTCCAGGGCGTCTGGCGCCGGACCACGCGCGCGTCGTTCGCGACGGCGGCCCCGGCGTGGGAGGTCGTGCTCGACGTCGACGCCCTGTCCAAGACCGAGGGAAAAACCTGGGTCTGGCACGGCGCCCAGTGCCTTCCGCCCGAGTACCGCCGGTGCATGGTCGCCCTGTCCGACGGCGGCACGGACGCCGACGTCAAGCGCGAGTTCGACACGGTCGACAAGCGCTTCGTCGAGGGCGGCTTCGTCGTCCCGACCGCCAAGTCCGACGTCGCGTGGATTGACGCGGACACCCTGTACGTCGGCACCGATTGGGGCGCGAACACCCTGACCGACTCGGGATATCCGCGACAGGTCCGGCGTTGGAAGCGCGGAACCCCCCTCGCGGACGCGGCGGTCGTGGACGATGGCGTGGCGGCGGACGTCTCGGTGTCGGCGTGGGTCGACCACACCCCCGGGTTCCACCGGGAGTTCATCACCAAGGCGCACACCTTCTACTCGTCGACGACGTTGCTCGTCCGCGACAACGGGACGATCAAGCTGGATGTCCCGCTCGACGCAAACGTGAGCGCCTGGCGCGAGTGGCTGCTCGTCAACCTCCGCACGGACTGGACCGTCGGCGGCCAGACCCTCCCCGCCGGTGGCCTCGCGGCGATCCGGCTCGACGCGTTCCTCGCGGGCGACCGCACGTTCCAGGTGCTCTTCGCGCCCACGGCCCGTCGCTCCCTCCAGGGCTTCGCGACGACCAAGAGCCACATCGTCCTGTCGATCCTCGACAACGTGCGCAGCCGGTCCGAGGTCCTGACGCCCGCCGGAAACACGTTCGCGCGCTCCCCGATCGCGGGGTTGCCCGACATGGGCGACGTGTCGGTCTGGGCGGTCGACGACGACACCTCCGACGAGGTCTTCGTGTACGTGACGGACTTCCTGACCCCGTCCACGCTGGCGATCGGGTCGGCGGCGCCAGGGGCGCCCGCGCCGTCGCCGCTCAAGGCCCTGCCGGCCTTGTTCGACAGCGCGAACCTCGAGGTCCAGCAGTTCGAGGCCACCAGCAAGGACGGTACGAAGGTCCCGTACTTCCAGGTGTCGAAGAAGGGCATCGCGCTCGACGGAAAGAACCCGACGTTGATCGACGGTTACGGCGGCTTCGAGGTCTCCCGCCTGCCTGCCTACAACGCCGCGCTCGGCGCCGCCTGGCTCGAGCGGGGAGGCGTGTACGTGCAGGCGAACATCCGCGGTGGCGGCGAGTTCGGGCCGCAGTGGCACCAGGCGGCGCTCAAGGCCAACCGCCCCCGGGCCTACGAAGACTTCGCGGCCGTTTCCCAGGATTTGATCGATCGCAAGGTCACGACCCCCGCGCACCTCGGCGCCAAGGGCGGGAGCAACGGCGGCCTGTTGATGGGCAACATGGCGGTGGGTTGGCCGCAGCTCTACAAGGCGATCCTGTGTCAGGTGCCGCTGCTCGACATGCGGCGCTACTCCAAGCTCCTCGCCGGCGCGTCCTGGATGGGCGAGTACGGGGACCCGGACGATCCCGCGCAGTGGGCGTTCATCCAGACGTTCTCGCCCTACCACCTCGTCCGCGCCGACGGGCGCTACCCGCGCGTGTTCTTCACCACGTCGACGCGAGACGACCGCGTGCACCCCGGCCACGCCCGGAAGATGTACGCGAAGATGGCCGCGATGGGCCATGACGTGCTCTACTGGGAGAACATGCAGGGCGGTCACGGCGGGGCGGCCAACAACGACCAGCGCGCCAAGATGTGGGCGTTGTCCTACACCTTCTTGTGGCGCGAGCTGAACGAGCCGGTGAAGTGAGCGTTCGGTCGCCCGAAGCGCTCGCCCAGGCGCAGCTCGACGCGTACAACCTTCGCGACGTCGACGCCTTCTGCGATTGTTACAGCGCCGACGTGCAGGTGTACGGTCGGGACGGTGCGCTCGCGCTCGACGGCGCCGCGGCGTTTCGCGCGTCCTACGCCGAGGCGTTCGCGGCGTGGGACGAGTTCGGCGCGGCCGTCGATCGTCGGGTGGTCGACGGCGACACGGTGATCGACCACGAGCGGTGGTGGCGGGCCCGGCCGGGCGAGCGCCGTGAGGGGCGCGTCCGGGTCACCTACACCGTGCGCGACGGCCGCATCGCCGTCGTTCGATTCACGGAGGACGAAGGATGAAGCTCTTCATCTGCGCCGACATGGAGGGGGCGACGGGCATCGTCCATCGCGATCAGCTCGTCCCCGAGGGCGGCGCCGCCTACCACGCGGGTTGTCGGCTGCTCACCGGCGACATCGTCGCGGCGATCGAGGGCGCCGTGGCGGAGGGGGTCGACGAGGTGGTGATCTCCGAGGGGCATGCGCACATGCGCAATGTCATCCTCGAAGATCTCCCCGCGGTCGCCCGCCTCGTGCGCGGGCCGGCGCAGTGGTCGCAGAAGCCCCTGTGCCAGATCGCCGGCTTGGACGAACGCTTCGACCTGGCGTTCTTCCTGGGCTTCCACTCCCGCGCCGGCACTTCGGGCGGGCTCCTGTCGCACACCTGGGCCGGCGCGATCGTGCACGAGCTCACTGTGAACGGCATCGTGTTCGGGGAGACGGCGATCAACGCCGCGATCTGCGGGGACTTCGGCGTTCCCGTGGCCCTGGTGTGCGGCGCCGACGACCTCGCCGCGGAGGCGCGCGCCGACCTCGGCGAGGACGTGGAGCTGCCGGTGACCAAGCGCACGCTGGGGGTCACCCTGGCGGAGTGTTGGGGCCCCCGCGCGACCGCCCCTCGCATCGCCGCGGCGGCCTCCCGCGCGGTGCGCCGCGTGAAGGCGGGGGGTGTACGTCCTTTCCGCGTCGCGGGGCCGGTCGTGGCCGAGCTGGAGACCCACCGTCGGGAGATGGCGGACCGCATGCTGCTCGCGGCGCCGGGCCTCGCGCGGGTTGGGGATCGACGGGTGCGCGCCACGGCCGCGACGGCGCGCGATGCGCTCGCGACGCTGTGGCGCGGCATCACCGAGGCGTTCCACGAGCCCGCGGGGTGGCTTCGGTAGCCCCGGCGGCGCTGGGCGCGGCGCTCGAAGCGGCTGGCTTGACCGACGTGCGTTTCCAGACGGCGTGCGTGGTGCGCCGCGACGAGCGGGAGTACCCGATCTTCCTGGTCACTGCGACGCGCGGGTGACGCGCGCACGAGCGCACGGTCAGGTCGTGATCACCCGGTCGAAGCTCAGCCAGCGGCGCATCAGGGTCTTCGTCATCTCGCCGTCGGCGACCATCTGCGCCGCCGTGGTGCCCATCTTCACGTAGTTCGCGGCGTGCGCGGCCTGGATCAGCGGCCACGGGTGCTTCTTGAGGAAGCTCGACTTCGAGAGCGGCTTGAGCAGCTGGCGCGGCACGAACGGCTTGCTGAGCAGCTGCGTGAGCGCGATCCAGAAGGTGTCCTCGACCGGCCGCGGAAACTCGAGGTTGATCCGGTGCTGATAGAAGGTCTTCGTCGCCACGCCCTCGATGTCGTACTCGCTGATCAGCCCCGACTCGATGAGCTTGTGGTTGAGCTCGGACCCGGGGAACACGGTCATCGAGAACAGGTAGAGGTCGAACGGGTGCGGGAACTCCGAGATCAGCTCGAAGAGCTTCTGCTTGTCTTCGTCGGTCGACACCGGGTCGTCGAAGATGAGCTGGAAGTGGCCCTTGATGCCGAGCTTGTGGAAGAGCTGGGCGATCTCGCCGATGGTGTTGTTCTTCACGCGGCGGTCGTAGAGGTGGCCGGTGACGCGCTCGCTGGACTGCACGCCCATGTAGACGTTGACCAGGCCGGCGTCGCGCAGCATGGTCATGCGCTCTTCGTTCACGAGCTTCGGCTCGATGAACACCTCGAACGGCAGGCCGACGTCACGTGGGTAGCGCGTGACGAAGTCCTCGAGCCAGTCGGTCTGGAAGTTGAACACCTCGTCGTCGAACCGGATGCGCTTGAACTTCCAGTGGTCGCGGGCCTTCCGGATCTCGTCGACCATGCTCGCGGGCGACCGGACGCGGAACCACTTCTGGCCCGGGTACACGTCCTTCTTGTAGGTCGAGTTGTAGCAGTAGCTGCACTTGTAGATGCAGCCGCGACTGCCCATCATCTGGAACACCGGGTCCCCGTGCATCGGGTCGCCCTTGGTGATGTTCCGACCCCACAAGAAGTACTTGTGGGCGTGGGTCGTGTAGTCCCGGTAGGCGAGGGTGTCGAGGTTCTCGACGAGCGGCCGAAGCTTGTTCTTCACCACGCGATCGCCCTGCGCGTACGTCAGGTTCGGCGTGTCGCCCGTGGGGGTGCCGTCGCGAAGCCGGTCGCAGAGGTCGAGCAACGCGAACTCGCCTTCGCCCTGGAGGACGAGGTCCGCCGACTCGGCGCACGTGGCGCCCACGAGGGTGGGGTGCATGCCGCCCCACAGCACGGCGACGTCGAGCTGCTCGTGCAGGTGTTCGGTGAGGATGCGCGCGGCGTTCCAGTAGGCGCTGGCGCGGATCGACACGCACACGATGTCGAGCTGCTCGTCCTTGACCACCTTCACGAGGTTGGCGAGCTCGTCGTCCGACGCCGGCTCGATGTGGTTGGACACCCAGTCCTTGAAGTAGATCTCGGCGACGTGGTGCCCGCCCCGACGCAGTGTGGCCGCGAGGATGCGGACCGCGTTGTTCTCGACGTCGTACATCGACACGATGCCGACGCGGGGGCCGCGCCCCGAGCAGCTCTGCTCCAGGCGTTCGATGCGGGTGGACGACATACGACCTCGGGATGGGAGAACGCCCTAGCGTAGCACCGTGCCCGCCCCGCGGATCGGCGAGACCTGTCGGAGGGGCTACCGGATGCGGGTTAGGGCCCGACATGCCCATGCTGCTGTTGAGCCTCCTCGCGTGCGAAGGCGAGGACGCCCCGAAGAAGTTCGAAGCGTTCGAGTACGTGTTCCAGCCGGCGCTCAGCGCCAACGCGAAGGGGCTCGGGTCGCGCCCGGATCGCCTGCAGGTGCTGGTGTACCCCGAGCGCCAGGGCCAGTGCCGCAAGCTGCCCACCCTGCGCGCCGAGGTCGACGGGGTGGCGCTCACCCGCCTGCACGGCGTGTTCGACGACGGGGTGTATCGGTACGACCGGGACTGCTTCGTCTACGAGTTCGAGATCGACGTGGCCGCGCTCGGCCCGGCCGCGGCGAAGCCCTCCCTCACGGTTCAGGTCACCGACGGCGAGACCACCCTCGCGCTCACGGCGCGCAACCTCCTCGCGGAGAGCCGGGCGACGGTCCGCACCGAGGCTCCGAAGGCCGGTGGCGAGGTGGTCCTCGCGCTCGAACCGGCGGACGACACGATCGATCCGAAGGCCGGGGTGGACGTTCGGCTTACGCCGGCCGAGGGGGCGCCGGTGCGGGTGCCGGCGAAGGCGACCCCGGACACCCTCACGTTCACCGTCCCGGAGGGGATGAGCGGCCCGGTCGACGTCGACGTGATGGGCACGCGCGCGTGGATGCCTCCGGTCACCGAGTGCGTTCGGGCCCACGTGTGCACGGCCAGCCGCGACTTCGTGTACCCGACGGTGCGCCTCGAGGTGCGCTGAGCACGGTCAGTGCGCGGCCCGGACCTTCCCGGCACCCTCGTCGTGCTTGTCCTCGTGCATCCACTTCGTGAGAAACGGACTCAGACCGAGCAGGAACACGACGGAGACCGCGCACGCGATGCCGATCTGGCCGAACACCGCGCCGTAGACCTCGACGGTCTCGATCGGCGCCGGGATGCCCTTCTCGTCGCCGCCGCCGTGGCCGATGCCGGTGAAGGTCGCGATGATCGCGCTCAACAGGCTGGAGTACGCCGTCGCGAGGAACCACGCGCCCATGACGGTCGACACGATTCGCGTCGGCGCGAGGCGCGTCATCGCGGACAGGCCTACCGGAGAGAGACAGAGCTCGCCGGTCGTGTGAAGCAGGTAGCCGAGGATCAACCAGGACATCCCGACCATGCCACGCGCGTCGTGCATCGTGGCGCCGTACCAGAGCGCGCCGAACCCGAGGCCGAGCTGCGCGAGGCCGAGCGCGAACTTCAACGAGGTGTTCGGCTCGAGGCCGCGGGCGCCCAGGAAGGCCCACAGCGAGCTGAACCCGAGGCCGAACAGCAAGATGAAAACGGGGTTGGTGCTCTGGAAGGTCGACGCCGGGATCTCGTTGCCGTCCACCTTCATCCCGACATGGGCGGGCTCGACCGTGAACGACAGCGAGGCGGGCGTGCCGGACTCGCGTGCCTTGGCGCGCGCGCCGTCGAGCTGGTCCAGGGTGTAGACCGTGCCGCCGAAGCTGTAGCCGAGCTGGGCCTGGGTCGGGGGGATCTCGAGGGTCTGACCGACGTCGGCCGCGGTCACCACGCGCTCCGCGCGCACGCGGTCCACGTTGCGGTCCGTGAAATTGTTGATCGAGGTGCCCGCCTGCTCGAAGAAGGCCCAGAAGAGCATCGAGAAGAACATCAGGATGACCACGACCGAGAGCCGCTCGCGCTCGACCTTCGTGCCCTTCATCGCGTTGTAGGCGATGAACCCGAGGGCCGCGAAGCCGCTGAGGAAGAGCACGGCGCCCGCGGGCGTGGCCATCTCGCCGAGGATCGCGCCCGCCACGGCGAGCGCTGCGTTGCCGGAGCCCGTGAGCGGGGCGATGACCGCGTCGGGGATGAGGCGCCACTCGCGGGACGCCGCGACCAGCCATGCGAGCAACGGGATGACGACGATCGAGCCGCCGATGACGGCGGCGATGGCGTTCGGCGGCGCGTTGGCGGGGGGCGCGCCGATGTCGTCCGGCATCCCGCCCTTCGACAGGGCGAGCACCGAGACGCCGGCCGCCACGACGAGCGCGAGGCCCACGAAGCCGTTGACGGCGAGCAGGATGAGGTCGTCGGTGATGAACACCATGGCGCCCGCGGTCAAGAGCCCGCCGAGCCCGATCAGCAGCTGCGAGACGACGTTGGGGACCACGAAGACGGCGAGGCCGATCATCATGCCGATCGTCGCGAGGCCGAAGCCGTAGTGCCAGCCGAAGGTCTCGCCGACGTAGCCGCACAGCAGCGGGGCGAGGGCGGCGCCCAGGTTGATGCCCATGTAGAACAGGGTGAAGCCCGCGTCGCGGGCGCCGCTCCCCTCGGGGTAGAGAGAGCCAACCATCGTGGAGATGTTCGGCTTGAAAAATCCGTTTCCGACGATGAGCATCCCGAGCGCCACGTAGAAGGCGGTCTCGTGCTCGATGGTCATCGTGAGGTGGCCGAGGGACATGAGCACGCCCCCGAGGATGACCGCGCGGCGCGCGCCGAGCACCTGGTCGGCCAGGATCCCACCGAAGAACGGGGTCATGTAGACCAGCGCGGTGTACGCGCCGTACACGGCGTAGGCGCCCTTGTCGCCGTACCCGAGGAACCCCTTGATCATGTAGAACACGAGCAGGGCGCGCATGCCGTAGTACGAGAAGCGCTCCCACATCTCCGCGAAGAACAGGTTGAACAGCCCGGTCGGGTGACCGAGCAGGGTCGAGGACGTGGCGGGCGCGGCGGTGCTCATTCCGATCCGGGGTTGGGGAACGGCCGATCCTACTCGATCCGCCGCGTCCGTATGGCGTCGAGGTCACGGAAACGAAACACCACCCTACCCGTGACCGGTGCAACGGGGCAGAATGGCGCGTCGGAGCAGAGCCTCGTGAGCAAGACTTCCGTGTTCGATGGGCCGGTCGTCGTCGTAGGCGGCGGCGTGACCGGCCTCGTGACGGCGCACCTCCTCGCCGAGAGCGGCGCCGATGTCGTGGTGGTCGAGCGCGAAGCGCGCGTCGGCGGCCTCGCGCGCAGCTTTCACTACGAGGGCTTCGCGTTCGATCTGGGGCCGCACCGGTTCCACACCGAGAACCCCAACATCAAGGCGTACCTGGATCGCGTGCTGCAGGGCGAGGTCACCGCCTTCCCGCGCAAGTCCGAGGTCTACTTCCGAGGGTCGTACTACCGCTGGCCCCTCCACCCGAAGAACCTGCTTCAGCTGCCCATCCCGCTCGCCCTCCGCTCCGGCGTCGATCTCGCGGTCAACGGGTACAAGCAGTACGGCAGCGGCACCTTCGAGGACTACGTCCTCCGTCAGTACGGACCGACCTTGTACGAGCACTTCTTCAAGGGGTACTCGATCAAGTTCCTCGGCATCCACCCCAAGGAGACCCACCCGGACTGGGCGAAGGTCGGGCTCAACCGCGCGATCATCGACGACAAGCTCCAGATGCAGAACCTGGGGCAGCTCGCGAAGAGCACCTTGCTCCAGTACAAGAAGGCGGAGATCGACTTCTACTATCCGCGCGGCGGCGGTCTCCAGGTCACCTGGGACAAGGTGGGCGCGGACATCGAGCGGCTCGGGGGGCGCATCCTCACCGGCACGCGCGCCCGCCTCATCGGCGGAAACGGCCGGATTGAAGCGGTGGAGGCCGGCAACGAGCGGTTCACGCCGAGCACCGTCATCTGGACCGCGCCGATCACCCTCGCGTGCGAGCAGCTCGGCGTGCAGTCGCCGAACCTCCCGTACCTCGCGACCCTCTTCTTCAACGTGCTCGTCAAGGGCGACCCGCCCCGCGACTACCAGTGGTGCTACTACGGCGCCGACGACATCGTGTTCTCGCGCGTCTCCATCCCGCGCTGCTTCGCGGATGACACGTGCCCGCCGGGCACCACCGGGCTCTGCGTCGAGATCACCTGTCGGCCCGGCGACGATCGCTGGCGCCACGCCGAGCGCCTGACGGACTGGGTGGTGGACGACCTCGTGAAGGTGGGCCTGGTGAAGTCGAGGAAGGACGTGCAGAACGTCTACGTCGAGCGCGTGCCCGAGACCTACCCCATCTACCACCGCACCTACCCGCAACAGCTCGAAGTGGCGCGGAACGCGCTGTCGCGCTGGAGCAACCTCGAGCTCGCGGGCCGAACGGGCATGTTCTGGTACAACAACATGGACCACAGCATGGAGAACGCCATGCAGCTCACCCGGCGCCTGCTCCGCGACAGCGGCCGCGAGGACGCGGACGAGGCGGCGTTGGCCGCCGGGCCGTTGGGGAAGCGCGGCGCGGCCTGAGCCCGGTCAGAGCTTGAGGGTCAGGTCGATGCCGTGCCACGACCGAAGCGGGTCGCCCGGGTCGACGCGGACGCCGTAGTCGAAGTCGACCTTCTCCGCCGTCAATCCGATGCCGCCGGCGGCGCGCCACGCGCCTTCGTCGTAGGAGGCCCCGCCGCGCAGGCGAAGCCACTCGACGAGGCCGAGATCGACGCCGAAGTGCACGTCGTACGTGGTGAACGCCGCGTCGAGCGAGGCCCCCTCCAGCGGGGTGACCACGTCGGCGTAGACCCCGACGAAGTCGTCGGGGCGCCAGCCGACGCCTAGGCCGAGGGCGCGGCCGGTGAGCCGGTAGCTCGACCCGACCAGATCGCGACCTTCGACCGCGATGGTCAGCGTCTCCACCGGGCTCACCGCGAGGCTCGCGCTGACGTCGAACGCGTTCGAGTCGCCCGAGCTGGCGGCCGTGGTCCAGTCGTAGCGAGCCGCGACGGCCAGCGAAAGACGACGATCGAGGAGGGGGACGCCCGCCGCGAGCCAGATCCGGTTGTGCTGGGCCGCGTCGGAGAGCGTCTCGCCGGGGACCACCCAGCCCGGGAGGGCCTCGCCGGTGGGCGGGACGTCGTCCCAGCGCCGTTCGTAGCCGAAGCCGAGCGACACCGGGGACGTGCGGGCGTCCATCGCGCCGGCTCGCAGCGACCACGTCTGGTCGGCGCCGACGCCGCCGCCGGACCAGATGACGTACTGCGGATCGAGCGTGGCCGCTGCGAACGCGGCGGAGCCCGCGCCCGGGGCGTCTCGGGCCGCGCGCACCGCGCCGGCCCGGCCGAGCCCCACACCACCGAGCTCGGTGAGGTCGGCGCCCGGCGAGGCCGCCAGGGCCGGGGTGGTGGCGAGGCCGGCGGCGACCAGGCTCATGTACAGCCGCTTGCCGCACCGCATTGTGGCCCTTATACAGGGGGCCCGGCGACCGCGCAAGGCACGCGGGTCGGGTCCCGGTCGAACGTCCGTCGTGTCGCGAGGTGTACATGGAGAAGGAGAAGCTCGATTTCTTCCGGACTCTGCTGACCGAGCGACTGAGGGCGCTGCTCTCGGAGGCCGGGGCCACCCTGGGCGACCTCACCGACGAGAAGGAGAACCTCGCGGACGCGATCGATCTCGCGTCGATGGAGTCCAACCGGGACTTCCAGCTCCGCATCCGCGACCGCGAACGTGTCCTGATCCACAAGATCAAGGAAGCGATCGCGCGCATCGAGGACGGTGAGTACGGCGTGTGCGTGGCCTGCGGCGGCGAGATCAGCGAGAAGCGCCTGATCGCCCGGCCGGTGGCGACCCACTGCATCGACTGCAAGACGGAGCTCGAGCAGCTCGAGCGCAGCTCGCGGGATCTGTGATGCGCGTCCGGAAGGCGGTGCTCCCGGTCGCGGGGTTCGGCACCCGCTTCCTCCCGGTCACGAAGGCGGTCCCCAAAGAGATGTTGCCGATCCTCGATCGGCCGTGCGTCGAGTACGTCATGGCCGAGGCGGTCGCGGCGGGTGTGAGCGAGTTCGTCTTCGTCACGGCGCGCGGCAAGGGCGCGTTGGAAGAGTATTTCGATCGCTCGCCCGCCCTCGAGGCGGCGCTCGAGGCGTCGGGCAAGCGCGAGCTGCTCGACGAAGTGCGTCGCGTCGCGCGCATGGCCACCATCATCAGCGTGCGACAACAAGAGCAGCGCGGCCTGGGCCACGCCGTCCTGACCGCCGCCCCGGCCGTCGGCGACGAGGACTTCGCCGTCCTGCTCCCGGACGACATCACTGACGCGGAAGAGCCGGTTCTGGGCCAGCTCCTGCGCGTGTACGAAGAGGTCGGCGGCGCCGTCGTCGCGCTGAAGAACGTGCCGCGGGAGGACACGCGACGCTACGGCATCTGCGCCGGGCCGATGCTCCGCGACGACCGCATGCGCGTCGAGGCGATGGTCGAGAAGCCGCGCCCGGAAGACGCGCCGTCCACCCTGTCGATCGTCGGGCGCTACGTGCTGCCGAACGACATCTTCCGCGTCCTCCGCGAGACGCGCCCTGGCGCCGGCGGAGAGATCCAGCTCACCGACGCGCTCGCGGTCCTGGCGGCCGAGGGGCGGGTGCACGGGCACATCTTCTCGGGGCCGAGCTTCGACACCGGGAACCCCCTCGGGCTGCTCGACGCGCAGCTCCACTTCTCGGTGAAGCGGCTCGGCGACCCCGCCCGGCGGATCATCGCCCGCTACGCCTGATGCGGCTCGTCCGCGTCGCCGTGCCCCTCCCGGTGCACGGGCTCTACACCTACGCCGTCCCCGACAGCTTCCCGGAGCTCGGGCCCGGCGCGGCGGTCCGCGTGCCGTTCGGCGCGCGCGCGATTCACGCGTGGGTCATCGAGGTGGCCGCGGAGTCGGACGTCGACGCGCCGAAGCCGATCGAGCGGGTGCTCGACGACGCGCCGGCGTTCGACGCCCATCAGCTCGCGCTGTATCGGTTCGTCGCCGAATACTGGCTCGCGCCTCTCGGCGAGGTCATCGCCGCCGCCACGCCCTCGGGCACCCACACCGGCACGCGTCACGTGTACCGCCCCACCGAGGCGGGCATCGCCGTGCTCGCCACGGACGACGCGCCGGAGGGCGCCGTGGCGGTGCTCCTGCGCGAGGTGGTGTCCCGACCCGGACTGACGCGCGGCTCCCTGGAGCGGCGGTTGCACGCCGAGGTCGAGCATGTCGACCGCGCGCTCGCCCGCGCGATGGAGCACGGGTGGGTCGAGGCCGCCGACGTCGAGGTCGCGGAGACGCGCGACCGCGAGCGGTGGGCGGTGCTCGTGGGCGACCCGGCGGCCGCCGGCCTCAGCCCGCGCGCCACGCGGGCGGCGGAGGTGCTGGCGGCGCTCGCAGGGGGGCCAAAACTCACGTCGGAGCTTGATGGCGCCGCGGTGCGTCGCCTCGTGAAGGCGGGCGTGGTCGTGGTGGAGGAGCGCCCGCGGTCGGCGGCGTGGATGCGCTTGCCGGCGCGGGATCGCCCGCCGGAGCTCAACGACGAGCAGCGCGCGGCGGTCGAGGCGGTGGGCGGCAGCGCGGCGGGCGGGGTCGGGACCTGGCTCCTGCACGGAGTCACCGGCGCGGGAAAGACCGAGGTCTACCTTGCGCTCGCGGCGAAGGCGCTGGCGCAGGGCCGCCAGGTGCTCGTGCTCGTCCCCGAGATCGCGCTGACCCCCCAGCTCCTCGCCCGCTTCGCGGCGCGCTTCGGCGATCGGATCGCGGCCTTGCACTCGGCCCTCACGGGCGCTGAGCGGGTGCGGGAGTGGCGACGCATCGCCTCCGGCGCCGCCGACATCGCCGTGGGCGCCCGCAGCGCCGTGTTCGCGCCCTTCCACAACCTCGGCCTCGTCGTCGTGGACGAAGAGAACGACGACTCCTACAAGCAGGAGGAGGGGGTGCGCTACCACGCCCGCGACGTGGCCGTCGTTCGCGGGCGCATCGCGCGGTGCCCCGTCGTGCTCGGGTCCGCCACGCCCTCGCTGGAGAGCTGGGAGAACGCGCGATCCGGCCGTTACACCCTCGTCCGCCTGACGCGCCGCGCCACGCCACGCCCGGTGCCGCGCCTCGAGATCGTCGACATGCGGGAGGAGCCTCGCGCGGAGGGGCGCGAGCCCCTGCTCTCGGCGAAGGTGCGGGCCGCCGTGGCCGAGGCCCTGGCGGCGGACGGGAAGGTCATCCTGCTGCACAATCGACGTGGGTACGCCACGTTCGTCGAGTGCCCCGGGTGCGGCCAGGTGCACGACTGCCCCTCGTGCGGCGTGGCGCTCGTGTACCACCAGGCCGTCGCCCGGCTGCACTGCCACTATTGCGGCTTTCATCGGTCGTTCACGCCGAAGTGCGGCCGCTGCGGGAGCGACGTCGACGTCTACGGCCGGGGCACGGAGCGCGTGGAGGAGGCCGTCGCCGCCGCGTTTCCCGGCGTGCCGATCGGGCGCATGGACGCCGACACCACCGCCACGCGCGGCGCGCACGCGCGCATCCTCGACAACTTTCGGGAGGGCCGCACGCGCCTGCTCGTCGGCACCCAGATCGTGGCGAAAGGGCACGATTTTCCCGATGTCCACGTGGCCGCGGTCCTCGGCGCCGACCACGTGCTCGGATTGCCGGACTTTCGCTCCGCCGAGCGCACGTTCGCGTTGGTCACCCAGCTCTCCGGGCGCGCCGGGCGCGGCAACGTCCCCGGCCGCGTGTTCCTTCAGACCCACCACCCGGATCACCCGGTGTTCGGCGCCGTGGGCGACATGGAGGCCTTCGTCGCCACGGAAGAGCGCATCCGACGCATGCTCGGCTACCCGCCGTGGTCCCGCCTCGCGCTCGTGCGCTTCGAGGGGGTGGATCGTGCCGCGACCGAAGAGTCGGCGCGCGCGTTCGCGGCGTTGGCACGCCAACAAGCGACGGGGGTGCCTGGCGTCGACGTGCTCGGGCCGGCGCTCGCCGCGCTTCCCCGCCTCGTGGGGCGGTGGCGGGTGCAGGTCATCCTGCGCGGGCGGCTCGTGAACCCGTTCCGACGGTTCTTGTCCGAGCACCACACGGGCTGGAAGACGGGCCACGGGGTGCGGCGGATCATCGACGTCGATCCACGGAGCCTCGCCTGAAGACAGCGACGCCCCGCCGCCCTGAGAGGGCAACGGGGCGCGCGGGGACGCCGGCCTCGTGCCGGCGCGGGGCTACTGGGGCGCGGTGGTGGCGTCGGCGGCCACGGCGGCGCCGCCGATCTCGACCTCGAGGGTGCCGGCCACGGTCTCGTTCAGCTTGGCGGTGATGGTCGCCTTGCCGGCGGCCACGCCCATGACCTTGCCGTCGGCGACGGTGGCGATGGCGGCGTCGGAGGTGGACCACTCGACCTTCTGGCCTTCGAGGACGGTCTCACCGGCCTTCACGGCCGCGGTGAGCTGGGTCTCGGCGCCGACGGGCCAGGGGGAGCCGGCGGTCCAGCCCGCGACCTCGACCTTGTCCGGGAGGGCCACGACGAACGTGTAGGAACCGGAGACTTCGCCGACCTTCGCGGTGACCTTGGCTTCGCCGTTGGCGACCGGCACGACGTTCATGCCGTCGAGCTTGGCGACGGTGGCGGGCTCGACCGACCAGTCGAGCTTCGGCTGCTCGGGGAGGGCCTTGCCGGCCTCGTCGAGCACGGTGGCCTTGGCGACCGGCATGGCGTCGACCGTGTGGACGGTGACCTTGGAGTCGCCTTCGAACTTCACGGAGTGGGGGGTCGGCGCGCAGGCGATGAAGAGGCTCAGGAGAGCGACCATGTGTGACCTCAAACGAATATGTTTTGGTTGAAACGACTATCCTGGGGAGGCGAAGGCCGGTGCTCTCCAGGCGCGGCGCGTCTATTCGGTTCCATTGTGACGTGCAACCCTCGCACGCAAAGTCGTCGTGGGCGACGAGGTGCTATGCTGCTCGGCCGTGAGGGAGTTCGTGGCGAACCCGACCGAACAGGGGCAGCGTTTCGGCAAGTACCAGATCCTCGACCGTGTGGCGGTCGGCGGCATGGCGGAAATCTACCGGGCGCGCTTGGACGGAATCGGTGGCTTCCACCGCACGTTCGCCATCAAGCGAATCCTGCCGCACCTCTCGTCGAACCCCGAGTTCATCGAGATGCTCGTCGACGAGGCCAAGGTGGCCGGGCTGTTGTCGCACGCCAACATCGTTCAGATCCTCGACCTCGGGCACGTCGACCAGCAGTTCTACGTCGCGATGGAGTACGTCAACGGGCGCGACCTCGCCCGGGTGCTCCAACGGTGTCGCGACAAGGGCATCACGCTGCCGGTGCCACACGCGGTGTACGTGCTCCTCGAGACGCTCAAGGGGTTGGAGTACGCCCACAATCGTCAGGTGCTGCGTGGCGGCCGCGCGGTGCCGCTGAATGTCGTCCACCGCGACGTGTCGCCCGCCAACATCCTGTTGAGCTTCCAGGGCGAAGTGAAGCTGACCGACTTCGGGATCGCGAAGGCGAGCGTGAAGGCGCTCGAGACGATGTCGGGCGTCGTGAAGGGCCGATTCGACTACATGTCCCCCGAGCAGGCGGCGGGGTTGGAGGTCGATCAGCGCTCCGACCTGTTCTCCGCGGGCGTGGTGTTCTACGAGCTGCTGACGGGGCGCCATCCGTTTCGGCAGGCGAACGAGGCGGCGACGATCGACGCGGTTCGGCGCGGCGAATTCGAGCCGCCTTCGTACGTCAACCCTGACGTACCGTACTCGCTCGACCGCGTCGTCGAGCACGCCTTGCGGGTCGATCGCGACGGGCGCTTCGCCACCGCGACCGCGTTCAAGGATTCGCTCGACCGCTTCTTCCACGACGCCGGCTTCATCTTCTCGTCGTCGACCCTCGCGGCCTTCCTCAAAGGGCTGTTCCCGGAGGGGGATCCGCGTCCCGCCTCCTCCAAGGCGGAGCCCGTCGCGCGGCCGCGGGCGGACCTGCTCGCCCGTCCGCCGGACGCCGCCCGCGCGGCGAAGGTCGGCGACACGGTCGCCCGGCTCGCTGCCCCGAGCGATGCTCCACGGCCGCCGCCGCCCCACCTCCCCGCGCGCCCGCGCGACGACGCCCCGGACGACGTGCAGCTCGAGGACGAGTCCGCCACGAGCGGGGCGGGGCGCCTGCGCGCGCCCCCCGACGCGACCCTCGTCGACGCCGCGGCGGTGCTCCGTGGCGCGAGCCACGAGCACACCGGCCGGTTCGGACCGATCGCGGGACTCGGCGAAGAATCGACGTTGATCCGTCAATCCCCGTCGTCGCCCAGCGCCTGGAGCGACGCCGAGACGGTCATCCGGCCGGACCCGACGAGCGCGTCGGCCTCGTTGGCGCCGAACCTCGCGCAGCGGGTAGGGCCGTACGACCCCACCCCGCCGGCCAACCGGGCGCCCCTTCTTCCTCCGGCCGCGGCGCCGTCGGCCGACGCGCCGACTCGAGCCGCGCCTGCGCCGCGTCCCTCCGAGGCGCCTCGCGTCGAGTCGAGACGCCCGCCGGAGCCCCGGGCGGAGGAGCGAACGCCGCGCGGGCGCACCGTCGTCTACCGCACCCCGACGCTCGTGCACGTCGTGTGGCTCATCGCCGTCGTCGCGATGGGCCTCGCGGGGCTGGCGGCGGGGGCGCTGTTGATGCGGCAGCGCGCGGTCGCGGTGGCGGACGCGCCGCCGTTGTTGGAGGTCCACCTGCCGACGGAGGGCGTCGTGACCGTAGACGGGCGCGCGCTCACCGGGCCGAGCCCGGGGCGCGTGGCGTTGACGCCCGGCCGCGCCGCGGTGGTGCGGTTCGCGCGGCCGGGCTATCCACCGACGGAGACGCGGGTGGAGCTCGACGCCAACCAGCTCCGCGTCCTCACCTTCGACGTCGCACGATGAGCAGCCCCGCCGTCCCCCTCCGCCGGAGCGCGCCGGCCGCCGCGCTGGCGCTCCTGCGTCCAAAGCAGTGGACCAAGAACGGTCTTTTGTTTGCGGCGCTGATCTTCTCGTCGCACTACGACGTCGAAGCCGCCGCGCGGGCCGTTGTCGCTTTCGTGGCGTTCTGCCTGCTCTCCTCCACCGGGTACGTGTACAACGACCTGGGTGACGTCGAGTCCGATCGCAAGCACCCCAAGAAGCGCACGCGGCCGATCGCCAGCGGCGAGGTCAGCGTTCCGACGGCGTGGGCGATCATGGGCGGCGCGTTCTTCGGCGCGGTGGGCCTGTCCATCGGCGTGGGGTGGGGCCTCGCGTGGCCGATGAACGTCGCGTTCCTCGCGGTCGCCCTGGCCTACTTCGCGACGACCCTCAGCTACTCGTACTACTTCAAGAACCACGTCATCCTCGACGTCATGGTGCTCGCCGCCTGCTACATCTGGCGGGCCGTGGCCGGCGCGGTGGCGATCGCCGTCACCATCAGCCCGTGGCTGTTGTTGTGCACCGCCTTCGGCGCGTTGTTCCTCGGCTTCAACAAGCGGCGCGGGGAGATCCTCCTGCTCGAGGGCAGCACGTCGGGCACTCGAAAGAGCCTCGCGCACTACAGCCCCGCCATGCTGTCGGAGTTCCAGGCCATCACCACGAGCGGCACGATCATCAGCTACGCGCTGTACACGGTGCTCGGGTCGCCCACGCCGTGGCTGCTGTTGACCCTCCCGCACGTGCTCTATGGCGTGTTCCGGTACATCTACCTGATGGATCAGAAGGGAGAGGGCTCGGCGCCGGACGAGACCTTCCTGCGCGACCGCCCCATCTTCATGACGGTCTTCCTCTACCTGGTCACCGCCGTGGCGGTGCTGCTGCTCGCGCCGCTCCGCCAGGCGTAGCAGCCCTCCTCGCCTCCGCGAGCAACCGCGGGACGTCCGGTTGTTCCCAGATCGTCGCGCCGTAGCGCGCGTACGAGACCGTCCCGTCGTGGGCGAGCACGAGGTACGCCGGGAGCCGATCGGGGTCTTCCGGGCGCGATCGCCCCTCCCACACCGCGGTGATCGCCCGCCGCGCTGCCGCCGGGCCGAGCCCGGCCAGGCTCCGCAACAGGGCGCGGTCGCGGCGAACCCCATACGCGTCGAACCAACGACCCTCGGGGTCGTTCACGATCGGGAAGAGGACGTGATGCCGCGGGACGAAGTCGTTCGCCACCTCGGGCGTCGTGCGCGTGAATCCGACGACGCCGATCCCGTCGGCGTCGAACTGCGCGAAGCTCGTGTTCAACGCCCGAACGGCCGCGCGCGCGTTGCCTCCGCCCAGGGCGCGCAGGAACGCGATCAGGAGCGGGCCCCGGCCGGTGCGGACGCGCGGGCCGGAGATCGGGGCGAGGTCGAACGGTGACGCGAGGTCGCCGGGGGAGAGGGGGTTCATTCGTCGGGCCGTCCGGGTGGCGCGCAGTCGGTGCCATCGGTGATGCGGCGCTCCATGCGGCGCTGCGCGTCGAGCCACGCGTCGCGGACCTCCGGGTCGATGCCGGCCCGCTCGATCTCCTGGCGCAGCAACGCGAGGCGCCGCCGGAACTGTCCGGCGTTGATCCGTAGCGGCCGATGCAACTCGGGAATTGGCCGTCCGTCGTAGGGGGCGGGCCCGCCGAGCACCGCCGACGCGTGGCCGAACTCGTGCGTCACGATTCGCTCTCGGTCCTTTCCCGCGAAGAGGAAGCCGATGATCGCGTCGTCGAAGCAGCGCGCCACGAAGCGCTCGACGACGCCACGGACGACCGCCGCGCCGCCGGCCCGCTCGAACAAGGGGGGAGGCGCGTCCATCGTCGGGTTCAGGGCGCCGGGGGCGCGGGAGCGGCCGCCGTCTCCGTGCCCGGCACCGCCTGGCCGGGCAGGAGCCGCGCGGGCCCTTCGTCTTCCAAGTCGGTCAGGCCGACCTTGTCGGCCCCCGCGTCGCGGATGAGGTCCATCACGTTCACCACGCGCCCGTAGTTGGCCTCGGGGTGTGCGTTGATGAACACCGTCTTCTTGGCTTTCGCGCGCAGGCGCCGGCGAAGCTCATCCGCGAACACGGGGTCTTCCCCGATCGTGAAGGGCTTCAGGTTCAACGCCGTGGTGCCGTCGTCGTACACGGCGACCATCAGCTGCTCGTCCTTCTGGTCGGGCGGCGGCGGCGGCGGCTCGTCGAGGTCCGGCGGCGGCATGTTGTTGCTCATCGTCTGGATCGTGGCCGGCGTCATCACCATGAAGATGATGAGCAGCACGAGGACGATGTCGATCAACGGCGTGACGTTGATCTCGTCCATCCCCCCCTTGTCCGCGCCGACCTTCGCACCCATCGGCTACTCCTTGATCTTTTCGGTCGCGAGCAGCATCGTCTCGGTGCCACCGATGTTGGCTTGGTTCAACTTGTCCATCACGCCGCGCACCTGACGCCACGTGGCGGCCTGGTCGCCCTTCACGAGCAGGGAACGGTTGTCCCGCACCTCCTCGACACGCCCGACCACCGTGTCGAGCGTGACCTCGTCACGATCGACGAACATCGTGCCATCCCCCTTGACGGAGATGACGAGGTGCTGCCCCAAGTCCTTCTCTTCGCTCGACGTGCGCGCCTTCGGCAGGCGCACGTCGACACCCGAGCTGAGCATCGGCGTGACGACCATGAAGATGATGAGGAGGACCAGCACCACGTCGACGAGCGGCGTGACGTTCAAGTCGGCGATGGCGCCGCCCTTCTTTCCCCCGACCTTCGCCCCCACGCCGGCCTACTTCGCGGCCCGCGACTCGGCGCGCCGCAGAACGTCCTTCTCCATGAAGTCCTCGAGCTCCTGGCTCGCGGTCGACATGTCGTTGATGATGTCGTCGATCACGCCGTTGAAGTAGTTGTACAGCCAGATCGCGACGATGGCGACGGCGATGCCGGCGGCGGTCGACACGAGGGCCTCGGCGATGCCGCCCGAGATGGCGGTGAGGTCGCCGCCGCCTTCGGAGTTCATCATGGCGAAGGCGTTGATGATGCCGAAGATGGTGCCGACCAGCCCGACGAACGGCGTGGTGGAGCCGGTGGTGGCGAGCACCGCCATGCCCTTGCGGAGGTTGGCCGTCTCGATCAGGGTCACGCGCTCGATGGCGCGGTGCGCGGCTTCGGCGGAGTGGTGGTCGTAGCGGGCCTTGTACTCCTTGAGCGCGGCCTTGAGGATCGTGCCGAGGTAGCTCAGCTTGTAGCCTTCGGACTCGCAGAGCTTGATGGCGGAGTCGACGTCGGCCTTCTGGAGCGGCGCGACCACGGCCGCGGCGAGCTGCCGGGACTGCGCGCGCGAACGCACGAAGAGCAGGACGCGGTCGAACGCGACGTAGACCGACCAGAGCAGCATGCCGACCATGAGCAGGAAGACGAGGCGAGCGGCGGTGCCCATCGACTTCCACAGGCCGGCCGGGGTCATGTCGAGGCCGTGCTTCTCTTCTTCGGCCTTCGCGGCCGGCGTCGCGACCGGCTCGGCGACCGGGGCGGCCACGGGGGTCACCGCCTCCGACGGCGCGGGGGCACCCTCGGGAGCAGCGGAGCCGGCGGGCGCCTCGGTCGGCGCGGGCGTGGCCGGAGCCGAGGGGGTGGGCTCCTGCGCGTGGAGAAGGGCGATCAGAGTCAGGCTGAACATCGGCTTCCTTCCAGGACCGTCAGTCGCTGGGCTTGAAGTTGAGGGTGAGATCGAACTGGACCGCCGCGCCCTTGCCCGCGTCCTTGTAGGGGTAGAACACGTACCGCATGCCCACCTTCTGGGCGGCGGGGTGGAAGAGCTCGGGGCACTTCTTGGGCGTCACGCCGGTGACACGCCCTTTCTCGTCGACCATGAGCCGGACGACACACTTCGTCTCGGGCATGTTCAGCGCGCGGGCCGCTTCGGGGTAGTCGTCCGACCGCACCGTGGCGCGGGTCTTGATCTGAAGCTCGGTCCAATGGACCGTCTTGACCGGCGCGGCGCCGAGCTCGCCCCCGAGCGTGCCGCCGATCACGCCGCCGACGACGCCGCCCACGACGCCGCCGACCACGCCGCCCTCGACGCCGCCCTCGACGCCGCCCTCGGTCTCTTCCTCGACCACGGGCTCCGGCACCTCGTCAGGGAGCTGCACGACCTCCTGAGGGATCTCCTGCGGCTTGACCTCGTCGGGCTTCTTCTCTTTCTTCGTCGAGGACTTCTTGCCGCCCGGTGGCGGGGGCGGTGGGGGTGGCGGGGGCGCGGCGAGGTTGAAGGCGACCTCGATCGGCTCTTCCTCGTCCATCACCTCTTCCGCCACGCGCGAGCCGGCCCACACGAGGGCGGCGAACACCGACCCGTTGAGGAGCAACGACAGCAGGAACGCCCCGATGCGCCGTTTGCCTTGGGGCTTCGTGTCTTTTCCGACGTTGTCGAACATCGCGGGGTACCCCGACGGGAAAGAGGGCGTGAGTCTACCTGCGCGAGGCGGCCCGCGGTGTCAAACTCCTGTGTCGGTCGAGCCGGGCGAGGGCTCGCCGGCCTGGAACTCCGACACCTTCACGGCTTCTGGCGATCCGGTCAACGCGAGGATTCGCGCGTCGGCTGCGTCGAGGCGCTCGTGGCAGGTGCGCACGAGCGCGACGCCCTCTTCGAACAGGCGCAGCGCGTCGTCGAGATCGAGATCGCCTCGCTCGAGGCGGGCAACGCGCTCTTCGAGGTCTCGAAGCGCGCTCTCGAACGAGGCGGGGCGGGGTTCAGCCATCGGGCGGTCCGTTAACTCGCGCGCGGCTCGGTCGACCGTGCGCGCTCGATCTGCGCGAGGGCGTACGTGAGCTTCACGTTCTGCACGATGTCCGTCGCGACGAGCACCTGGTTGCCCTCACGGTTCAGGGCGATGCGCTCCGGCGCGACGGTCATGGTCTTCCGAGAGGCGTCCTTGACCGACACGTACACGAGCTCGAGCCAGCGCCCGTCCCGCATCGCCTTCTCGAGGATCGCCTTGACCTCGTTGGGGCTCGCGCGCGGCGGACGGTTGTCCGCCTTGCGACGCGCGCCGTGGTTGGCGAGCGCGCCCCCGGGGATCGGACGGAGGTCTTGCGGCTGCGTGTCCGCGCTGTGCGCACGCGCGGCCGGATCGGTGCGTTGATCGCGCGCTTCGGCGAGGAGCAGGTGCAACCGGTGGCGGTCGTCGGCCACTGCCGCGTCGGCCGGGTAGCGCCGGGCATCGCCGGGGGCGGTGAAGCCCGCGGCGGTCAGCGCCGCGCGCAGCTCCGGCAGGCGCGTGCGGTCCACCGCGTACAACCCAGGAGCGAAGCGGTGGATCAGGAACGGCTTGAGCTGCCGGGCCCCCTCGATCCGTCGCACCGCCGACCGGTGCACCGTGAGCGCCACGATGTCGTGGAGCTCGACGTCGCCCTCGGCGCCGATCCAGCCGCGGAGGGTCTGCTCGACGTTTTCGGGGAGGCCGATCTGGCTGTTCTCTCGTAGGAAGTCGAGGATCGTCTCGCGCCGCCAGCCCTTCGCCAGAGCGCGCTCGATCGTCGCTTCGGTGATCTTGTAGGTGTTCGCGCGGTCGCAGCCGGTGAGCTCCGCGAGCTCGCCGATGCGGAACAGCAACAGGGGAGCGAGGCCCGCGGGGGCCATGATCTCGTAGGAGGGCGTCAGGTAGAACTGACGGAACCCGTCGTCGGTGGGCGGCTCGACGAGGTCGCGCGCGCGCGGCGTGAGTCGGTAGAACTTCTGTTGGCCCCAGAGGCCGACGTCGAGCATGCCCGCAGCGACGAGCGCGGTGAACGTGTAGCCCTCGCGGTCGCCCTGACGGGTGGCGGCGTATTGACCGCGGTGGAACCGCTCGCGCCAATCCTCGCCGCGCGACCAGCGCCGGTACAACGCCTGCAACGGCGCCTCCGGGATCCACTGGCCTTCCCCGGCGTGCACCGCCGCGAGCAGGAACTCCGCGAACGGAAACCGCTTGTCGAGCGCGCGGAACACCAGGTCCCGCTGGTCCTCCGGCTCGAGCTGCAGCCACTCCTCGACCACTTCGCGGTTGACGGCGAGGCCGTCCCCGCGCAGCTCGATCATCCCGTGCATCATCAGGAAGTCGAAGTGCAGGTTGAACAGCTCGCTCTCGGGGGCCCAGAGCTGCGCGAAGAAGCGATCGAGCTCGTCCTTGTGCGCCTTGAAGACCTCCTGCCGCTGCGTCAGCTTCGGCGGGCGCTGGTCGAGGTAGGTCGCCAAGGTGGCCAGGCTGAAGTCGATCGGCGGGCAGAAGGGCCGCGGGTCCATGACCCGCACCTCTTCGTGCTCGAAGGTCGGCAGCGCCATTTCGGGCTGGAGCGCCGCCTGCAGCGGCACCATGAGGGGCTCTGGCACGAGGTAGTACCAACCGTCCTCGATGGTCTCCGACGCGAACACGAGGCCCTTGTCGCCGAGCAGCTGGAGGTTGCGCCCCCAATCCGCTTCGCGTCCGCCGAGCACGAGCGAGAGCTCGCGGTGGAGCTCGTCGGCGTGGGCGAGGCCCCCGCACTGAACGAGCGCGGCGAGCGCCTGGCGATCCCGGGGGTGGAGCTGCTGCACCACGCCCGCGACCCGACCACCGCCGCCGATCGCGCGGGCCAGCTGCTGCACGGCGCGTTCCGCGTCGCCGTTTCGGGCCTGGCCAGCGCCGAACGTGCGCGCCATGGCGTGTTGCAGGGCCTCGGGGAGCTTCGCGCAGTAGTCCACCACCGCCTGTAGGTCGGCGTCACCGCGAGAACGACGGATCGTCCCGGCGATCGCGCGCCAACGCTTGCGATGTACACGGGGGCGGTGCGGGAGCTTGCCGGTGCCCGGCAAGGACACACCGGGCCCCTCGGCGCCGGCGTCTTCGCGCGCGAGGCGTCGTCCGCGCCTCCCAGCGCGCGCGCCGTCGTCTTCGGCGGCAGGCTCGGGGCGTGGGGCGTCGCGTCGGGGCGCCGCGGGGGCGTCGCCGCCTTCGCGCCGCCGCCGCCGCCGCCGCCGCTTGCGGCCCGCTCCGTCTTCGTGGCCGGGGGCCCCTTCGTTCCGTTCGGTCATTGGATCGTCCCTCGGTCGCGTCCGTCTCAGACGGGCGCGGTCTCCTGGATGGTGTACCGATAGCCTTGTTCGGTCAGGAACAGTTGCCGCTTCATGGCGAACTCCTGTTCCTTGCTGTCTCTGGTGACGACGCTGTAGAAAAACGCGCCCTTGCCGCCCTTCTTGGGCCGTAGGACGCGGCCGAGGCGCTGCGCCTCTTCTTGCCGCGACCCGAAGCTGCCGCTCACCTGCACGGCGACGTTCGCGTCAGGCAGGTCGATGGAGAAGTTCGCGACCTTGCTGACGACGAGCAGCTTCAGGCGGCCGTCGCGGAACCGTCCGAAGAGATCCTCGCGCTGCGCGGCGGGCGTCTCGCCGGTGATGAGCGGGGCGCGGAACCGCCGGGCGATGTCCTTGAGCTGATCGAGGTAGGTCCCGATGATCAGGACGTTGTCCGCCTTGTGCTTGCGGAGGAGGTCGTCCAACACGCGCAGCTTCGCGGGGTTGACGCTTGCGATGCGGAACTTCTCGCCGTCGCGGGCGCGCTCGTAGGACTCCGCCGCGGCCGGGTTGGCGAACGGCACGCGCACCTCGCAGCACTTGGCCTCGGCGATGAACCCCTTCTCTTCGAGGCTCTGCCACGCCATGTCGAACCGTCGCGGGCCGACCAGCGAGAACACGTCGCCTTCGCGGCCGTCTTCGCGCACCAGGGTGGCGGTGAGTCCGAGGCGGCGGCGCCCCTGCAGCTCGGCGGTGGCACCGAAGACCGGCGCCGGGAGCAGGTGCACCTCGTCGTAGATCAACAGGCCCCAGTTGTGGTCCTTGAACAGGTGCAGGTGCGCAAACTCGGCCTCGCGCGACGCGCGCCAGGTGAGGATCTGGTAGGTCGCCACCGTCACCGGGCGGATCTGCTTGGTCTCGCCGGTGTAGGCGCCGACCTGGTCCGGACGGAGATCGGTCTTGTCGAGGATCTCCCGGACCCATTGGGCGACGGCGGCGCCGTTCGTGGCGAGCACGAGGGTGTGCTGGTTGACGAGGCTCATCGCGCGGATCGCGACGATGGTCTTCCCGGCGCCGCATGGCAACACGACGACGCCGTGGCCGCCGCTGGGGCGCCCTTCCTGGAACCAACGCGCCGCGGCCTGCTCCTGGTAGTCGCGGATGTGGAACGGGCGTCCACCCCCGGTCTGCGCGCGCAACGGGACGACGAGCGGGTCGCCGGGGATGAAGCCGACGAGGTCTTCCACCGGCCACCCGGCCTGGAGCATCCGCTGCTTGAAGATGCCACGATGACCGGGCTGAATCGCCCAGTAGCGCCGGCCGTCCTCGACCAGCAGCTCCCGGATCGACTTGTCCTGCCCCACGAGCTTCGCGACGTACGCCGTGTCGAACTCCAAGCGGAGGAGCTTCCCCGGTTGCTCGGGGTGCATCACCAGCTTGACGAGCCCGTAGCGCTCGATCGTGTCCGAAACCTGGGTGAGCACCGCTTCGGGGACGTCGAACTTGCTCCACGACTTCAGACCGGACACCACCTCGTCGCGGCCGACGCCGCTCGCGGCCGCGTTCCACAAGGAGAGCGGGTTGATCCGGTAGGTGTGCAGGTGCTCGGGGCTCGTTTCGAGCTCCGCGAAGCGCGCCAGGAAGTCACGGACCTCCTCGTAGCGGCGGTGCTTCGTCTCGAGCAGGACCTTGCCATCCCCCTGGACGATCAGGGGATTGTCAGGCCGTACGTGCATCGGTCATCGCAGGAGCGTCTCCCGGAGAGGGATCGGGCGTAGGAACGGCCGGTTTCCGCCACCGGACCAGGCCGTTCGTAAGCACGCGTGCAGGCCGGCTACGCGCATGCCATCGCGCCCGTGTGCGTCGTGCCGCCGAGCGGCCCTTCACCCGGGCACCGGAGGTGCAGGTCGAACCCGGAGGTTCGCGCCACGCAACCCTGACGCTCACCTTACGCGCTACAGCGCGGCTGTCAAGCCTTGTCCAGGAACGGGTAGCGCCAGTCGAGGGCGGGGACGAAGGTCTCCTTGATCGTGCGCGGGTTGATCCAGCGCAGGAGGTTCTGCGGGGCCCCCGCCTTGTCGTTGGTGCCGCTCGACCGCCCGCCGCCGAACGGTTGCTGGCCGACCACGGCGCCCGTCGGCTTGTCGTTGATGTAGAAGTTGCCCGCGGCGCCGCGCAGGGCGCGCGAGGCTTCGTCGATGGCGAGGCGGTCGTTCGAGAACACGGCGCCGGTGAGGGCGTACGGGCTCGTCCGGTCGACGAGGGACAGGACGTCGGGCCAGTGGGCGTCCTCGTAGACGAACGCCGACACGATCGGGCCGAAGATCTCTTCTTCCATGAGGCGGCTGCGCGGGTCGTCGACGCGCACCAAGGTCGGTTGGACGTACCACCCCTCCCGCTCGTCGGCGTGGCCACCGACGAGGACCTCCCCCGTCTCCTTGGCGAGCGTGAGGTAGCGCTCGTGCTTGCGGAAGGCGCGCTCGTCGATCACGGCCGACACGAAGTTCGACAGGTCGCGCACGTCGCCCTGCTTGAAGGCGCCGATCATCTCGACGAGGAGGTGGCTCGTCTCGGCCCAGAGCGAGCGCGGCACGTAGATGCGGCTCGCGGCGGAGCACTTCTGGCCTTGGTACTCGAAGCCGCCGCGCGCCACGGCGACGGCCACGGCGCGCGGGTCCGCGGAGGGGTGCGCGAGGACGAAGTCCTTGCCGCCGGTCTCTCCGACGAGGCGCGGCCACTGACGGTAGTGCGCGATGCGCTCTCCGACGCTGCGCCAGAGGTGCTGGAACGTTTGGGTGGAGCCCGTGAAGTGGATGCCGGCAAGCTCGGGCCGCGCGAGCACCGCGTCGCCGACGTCGGCGCCGTGCCCGTGCAGGAGGTTGACGACGCCGTCGGGCAGGCCGGCCTGCCGAAGCAGCTTGAACAAGTGCCAGCACGCGAGCGCGGACGTCGTCGCCGGCTTCCAGACCACGGTGTTGCCGACGAGCGCGGGGGCGGTCGGGAGGTTGAGGGCGATCGACGTGAAGTTGAACGGCGAAACCGCGAACACGAAGCCATCGAGCGGGCGCATGTCGAGGCGGTTCCAGGTGCCGGGAGCGTTGGCGGGCGGCTGCTCCTGGAGGATCTGTTCGTAGTAATGGGCGTTGAAGCGCCAGAAATCAATCAGCTCGCACGCGGCGTCGATCTCGGCCTGGTGGACGGTCTTGGCCTGGCCGAGCATCGTCGCGGCGTTCACCTTCGCGCGCCACGGGCCCGCGAGCAGCTCGGCGGCGCGCAGGAAGACCGCGGCGCGGGCGTCCCAGGGGAGGTCGCTCCATGCGGCGCGCGCCGACTCCGCCGCGTCGACCGCGGCGGCCACCTGTTCGGGGCCCGCGAGGTGGACGCGCGCCAGGACATGCCCGTGATCGCACGGCATCGTGACGTCGACCGTGTCGCCGGTGTACACGTCGCGACCGCCGACGACACAGGGAATCTCCACGATCTCCGCGGATTGCATCTTGAGCTCGCGCTCGAGCAGCGCGCGCTCCGCGGAGCGCGGGGCGTAGCCGAGGACGGGCTCGTTGACAGGACGCGGGACGCGGAAGATACCGGCGGTGCTCATGCGCGCTTCTAACCCGCAACGCCCCCGCGTGGCCGCCTCGGGGCCGTGGATACCGCTCGAAGCGGCCGACTCGCGCGGGCTCGGCGGGAAGGCCGCCGGGCTTCAGCGCCTCGTGCGCGCGGGCCTGCCCGTCCCGCCGGCCTGGGTGCTGCCCACCGCGGTGTTCGAGGCGTTCCTGCGCGAGGCCGGCTTGTGGGACGCGGCGCTCGCCGGCGACGACGCGCGCCTGCACGCGGAGATCCCGACGGTGTCCCCGCGGTTCTCGTTGCCCTGCCCCGCGCCGTCGGTGGCGGTGCGGTCGAGCGCGCAGGACGAAGATGGGCAGCGCCGGTCGGCGGCCGGCCAGTACGCGACAGTGCTCGGCGTCGGGCCCGAGGGCATCACCGACGCCGTTCGCGCCTGTTGGGCGAGCCTCTACGCCCCGCGGGCCGCCGCCTACCGCGGCGGTGCCGCGGCGCCGGCGTCGATGACGGTGCTGGCGATGCAGATGGTCGACGCGCGGGCGGCGGGGGTGCTCTTCACCATCGATCCCGTCTCGGGGAGCTGGTCGGACCTGATCATCGAGGCGGTGTGGGGCCTCGGCGACAGCCTGGTCGGCGGGCGCATGGTGCCCGACCGCTACGTGGTGCGCCGGGCCCGCGTGCCCGCTCGGTACGCCGCGAGCCGCGTGGCCGGCTGGATCGGCGTGCGGTCGCCGCTCGAGGTGTCCGCGGAGCGCGTGGCCGAGCAGCGCGTGGCCCTGCGCGTGGCCCGCGGCGGCACGGAGGAACACGCCACCGAAGCGCCGCTCGCGCGCAAGCTCGTACGGGGCGAGGTCCTCGCCCTGGCGCGCCTCGGGCTGCGGGCGGAGTCGCGGCTCGGCGGGCCCCAGGACCTGGAGTGGGCGCAGGACCGTGCGGGGACGTTCTGGGTGCTTCAGGCGCGGCCGGTCACCACCCGCGCCGCGGTGCCGCGCGGGGCGAGCACGCTCTGGTCGCGACGCTTCCTGGGCGAACGGTGGCCCGAGGGCGCCACGCCGCTCGGGTGGTCCGTCGTCGGCCCCCTGCTCGAGCGGTTCGTCGCATACCCGGCGACCACCGCCCGCTACCTGGGGGGCGACCCGCCGTTCCGCCTCGTCCGCGGGCACCCGTACGTCAACGTCACGGTGTTCCGCCACCTCGCGTTCAAGGTTCCGGGTGCGCCGCCGCCCAGGTTTCTCCTCGACTTGTTTCCGCCGGCGGAGGTGGCGCTGTGGGGGGCCCGCGCCGCGGTCCCGCCGGACGTCCGCGTGTACGCGTCGATCCTGCGAGAGACCCTGCACGAGCGGCGTTGGCGCCGTTTCCGCTGGAACCCGCTGACGAACCCGGCTGCATGGCGCACCTTCGTCGCCGAGCTCGACGCGCGGCTCGCGCGCCTGGACGCCGCCGCGCCCGAGGTCGCGGTCGACATCGCGAACCCGATCCTGTTCGACTACTTGAAGATCCACATCACCTCGCTGCTGTTCGCGAACGTCGCGTTCGAGGTCCTGTCGCCGCGCGTGGGGCCGCGGGTCGCCGAGGTGGTGCTGCGCCCGCCGTCCGGCAGCGCGACCGTGGCCGTCAACGGCGCCCTTTGGGACGCCGGGCGGGACCCGACGCGGCTCGACGCGCTGCTGGCGCGTCACGGCCACCGATCCGCCGCGGGGTGGGAGCTCTGGTCGGTGCGCTGGGCGGAAGACCCGGACGCGGTGCGCGCGCTCGCGGCGGTCGTCGCCGCCGGCGTGGACCCGCGCCTCGCGGCGCGCGAAGAGGAGGAGGTGGCCTCGCGGCGCATCGCCGAGCTCGATCCGTCGCTCGCCGCGTCCGTCCGCCTCGCGCGGTCGTATCTGGGGCTCCGCGAGGAGCAACGCTGGCACCTCGACCGGGTGATGTGGAGCTTGAAGAAGCGTCTTCGACTTCTCGGGGAGCGAGGGGCCCGCGAGGGGTGGCTCGCGGGGCCCGAGGACGTGCGTTGGCTGACCGCGGGCGAGCTCGCCGCGCACCGCGACGGCACCCTCACGGCCCAGGAGGTTCGGGCGCAGGTGGAGCGCCGGCGAGCAGAGCCGCCGGATCCGGAGCCGCCCACCTGGATCGAAGGGGACGCGGCCCTCGCGGTGCCGACGGACGCCGCCAATCGGTTTCAAGGCCTCGGCATCTCGCCCGGCATCTTCCGCGGCCGCGCCCGGGTCGTGCGCGGGCCGGCGGACGCCGATCGCCTGCGCGCCGGGGAGATCCTCGTCGCGCGCGCCACGGACCCCGGGTGGACGCCGATGTACTCGCGCGCGGGCGCGGTGGTGCTCGAGCTCGGCAGCCAGCTGTCGCACGGGGCGATCGTCGCGCGGGAGTACGGCGTGCCCGGGGTGGTCAACATCGACGGGGCGACGCGGCTCTTCCCCGACGGCACGGAGCTCACCGTGGACGGGCGCGCGGGGGCGGTGTGGAAGCACGCCCCTCCCTGATGGTCGGCGTCGGGCTCGCGTGCGCGGCGGCGGTCGCCACCACGTTGACGCGCCCCCCGCACTACGACGAGGCGAATTTCCTCGCGCTCGCCCGTGGCGCGCGCCTGGACGCGTGGCGGCCCCACGCCGTTCGCATCAACTGGCAGGGGGTCGAACAACCGGCGTTCGAGGTCTTGTCCAACCCGCCGGGCATCGCCTGGTGGCTCGCGCCGTGGCTGGACGCGCCCATCGCCGTGCAGCGCCTCGTCATGCTGCCGTGGGCGGCGCTCGCCGCCTGGGGCATGTTTCAGCTTGGACGTCGTTGTTGTGGGGACGGGCCGGTGGCCGCCGCGCTCCTCGTGTCGTCGCCGATCGTGCTGCTGTCCGCGTCCGCGCTCCTGCCGGACGCGCCGCTCCTCGGGCTCGCCGTGGCCGGTATGGCGCTTTGGACGAAGGACGTCGACGATCGGCGCGGCGCGACCGTCGCGGTCCGCGGGGCGCTCGTGGTCGGGCTGGCGTGCCTGTTTCGCTACTCCGCGCTCCCGCTCCCGCTCGTGCTGGCGTTCTACGCCGTGCTCCGCGGGCGCCCGGACTACGCCGCGCTCGCGGCGGTCGGCTGGGCTCCGCTCGGAGCGCTCGCCGCGCACGACCTTCACGCCTACGGTGCGGTGCACCTCGCCGCGATGGGGCGGTTCCAGAGCATCGCGAACACGCCCGAGGACCTCGGCCACAAGGCGGTCGCGGCCTCGTGTTTCCTCGGTGGGGCGGCGATCCTGCCGGTGTTTCGGTGGCGCGCGGGCGCCGCGGTCGGGGCCGCGCTCGGCGCGCTCGCCGCCGCCCCGTGGGGCGTCGGCGCCTGCGGATTCGGCGCGGCCGGTGGGGCGGTGCTGGGCGCGACGGTCGAGGCGGACGGAGTGGAGCGGCGCGATCGTGCGTGGGTGCGCGCCTGGGCGCTCGGCGGCGCGCTGTTCCTGCTGTCGCTGCGGTTCACGGCGGCGCGCTACTGGCTCCCGTTCCTGCCGGCCGTGGTGCTCGCGGTGGGCGCCCACCGCTACTGGCCGGCGGCGCTGTTCGCGCAGGCGGCGCTCGGTGTCGGGCTCGCCCTGGACGACGCCGCGAGCGCGCGCGCGCAGGAGCGCCTCGTCGCCGCCCTCGACCGCGCCGTCGACGCCGCCGAGGGGGCCGGCGCGCGGACCTTCGTCGGTCACTGGGGTTGGCAGTGGGCCCTCGAGCGTCGGGGGTGGCGGGCGTTGGACGAGGGATCGACGCCGCCGTCCGGGGCGGTGGTCGCGATCCCGACCGAGGCGTGGCCTCAGGCGGCGGACGTGCGCTGCGCGCGGGTGCTGTGGTCGGGGGAGGCGCTGCCGGCGGCGGGGTGGTTGCCGCGCGGCCACAGCGCGCAGGCTCGCGCGAACCTCCATGCGAACTGGATCTCGGGCCCCCCGCCGGCCCGAACCGTGCGGCCGTGGGCCTTCGCCACCGACCCCTACGAGCGCGCGGTGGTCTGCGCGGACTGATCCGACGACGCGGCGCGCCGTCGGCGCCGCAGCAGCTCGTGGCCGGCGCCGACCGCGCACAGCAGGTTGTGGGCGCCCATCCAGATCCAGCCTCGCCAGCCCAGGCTCGGGCCGATGGTGACGGTGAGGCCGATGGCGACCGACAGCCACGCGATGGCCGCGGTGCGGGCGAGGTCCACGCGGGTCATTCGCCCCGTTATCCCCTCCGCGATGACGCGCGTACCGGACGACACCCCCTGCCGGGTGGTCGAGATCAACGAGCGAGGCGCCGGGCGCCGGCTCGACGTGTTCCTGTCCCTGCGCTTCAGCGACTGGTCACGAACGGCGTTCGGGCGGTGGATCCGGGAGGGCCTCGTCCGTAGCGATCAGCGCACGCTGAAGCCGTCGACCACCCTGCGGATCGGAGAAGTGCTCCGCATCTTCGTGCCCGGCATCGCGCCGGACCACGCGGCCCCGGCGTTCCCCGCCGTGCTCTTCGAGGACGAGCACCTCCTCGCGGTCGACAAGCCCGCCGGGCTGCTCATGCACTCGACCGGGCAGAAGTGGGCGTACGGGCTCATCGGCCTCGCCCGTGACTTTCGGCCGGGCACCGCGATCGATCTCGCCCACCGCCTCGATCGCGAGACGAGCGGGGTCGTGCTGCTGACGAAGACGGTCGCGGCGAACCGTTCGTTGAAAGAAGCCTTTCAACAACGACGCGTCTCGAAGACCTACTGGGCCCTCGTGCGCGGCGTCCCTACGTGGGAGCTCAATGCGTGCGCGCTGCCGCTCGGCGCCGCCATCGGCTCGGAGGTCGAGCTGCGTCAGGGGCACCGGGAGGACGGCGCGGCCGCAAAAACGAGGTTCAAGGTGCTCACGCGCCTGCCGGGGCACGCGCTCGTGGCGTGCAAGCCCCTGACGGGGCGTACCCACCAGATCCGGGTTCACCTCGAGCTGCTCGGGTTCCCGATCCTGGGCGACAAGCTCTATGGCCAGCCGGACGACGTGTTCCTCGAGCAGCTGCGGCAGGGCCCGACCGACCGGGTGCGGGCGATGATCGGCTTCCCGCGGCATTGCCTGCACGCGCGCACGCTCGCCTTCCCTCACCCGGTGTCCGGGCAGGTCGTGAAGGTGAAGGCGCCGTTGGCGGCCGACATGCGGGCGGTCGTCACCGGGGGCCCGTTGGGGTGGCCACCCGCCGTGGCTCAGTAGTCCATGTGCTGCAGCGCCCGCGCGAGGCGCTCGTACTGCTCGGGCGCGTTGTAGAGCTGCCCGGAGATCCGGACGAACACGCGCCCGTCGTAGCCCATGAACGGGACCTCGATCCGGTGGCGGCGGTACATCTGCTCGTTGAGCCCGGAGAGGACGGCGAAGTCGGCGCGGCCCGCCTGCGGGACCGGGACCGCGGCCATCGAGCCGTAGAGCGCGCGATCGTCCGGGTGAGGCAGCTCGACGTCGAGCGCCGCGGCGACACGGCGGCGCCCTTCGCGCACGAGGGCGTGGTTCCACTCGGCGGCCTCGGGGAACCGCGCGGCGAAGGCGATCGCCGCGGGCACCGCCAGCCAGGCCGTCGGGTCGACCGTGCCCAGCCAGTTGAACTCGGCCGCGAGCCCCATGCGGTAGCCGTGCGACACGACGAGCGGCCGAACCTTGCCGACGCGCCACTCGTCGCGCAGCCACAAGAACGCCGCGCCCTTGGGCGCACACAGCCACTTATGAAGGTTCCCCGTGTAGAAGTCGGCGTCGAGCGCGTCGAGGTCGAGGGGCATGAAGCCCGGTGCGTGCGCGCCGTCGACCAGCACCGGCACGCCGGCCGCGCGGGCGAGCGCGACGATGCGCGCCACCGGGAACACGATGCCCGTCGGCGACGAGACATGGTCGACGATGACGAGGCGGGTGCGGGGGTTGATGCCGCTCGCGTAGGCCTCCACGAGCTCGTCGGCGGTGCGCAGCGGGAAGGGAGCGCGGCACTCCACGGGGACGACGCCGTGACGGTCCGCGAGCGCGAACACCATCTGCTTCACGGCGTTGTACGTCTGATCGCACATCAGGATCTCGTCGCCGGGCGACCACTTCGTCGACGCGAGCACGGTGGACACGCCGGTCGACGCGTTCGGCACCAGCACCAGGCCTGCCACGTCCGCCCGCAAGTAGCCCGCGAGGGTCGCGCGGACGTCGTCGAGCATGCCGCCGAGGCGCCGCGCCAGGAACGAGACGGGCTCCGCCTCCATCTCGACCCGGTACGCGGCCTGGGCCGCGAGCACCTCGCGCGGCGTGGCCCCGAAGCTGCCGTGGTTGAGGAAGTCGACGTCGGGGCGGAGGGCCCAGAGCTGGGCATAGGGGGAAGACATCGGCGTGTTCTACCGCGGGCGCGTCGGGCGCGCGCGGAGCGGATACGAAGCCGACGGCGGAGGCGCGCTGAATCCCCTCGTCGATGCTCGAACCACGCCGCGCTGGCTGCGTGTACCCACCCTCGTGGCGGTCGGGTTTCTCCTCGTGTACCTGTTCGTCTCGTACCGTCAGGCGCTCGCGGGGCTCGGCGTCGCGGAGCCACCTGCCGGTATCACCGCGTTGAACGACATCTTCTGGCTCGGTCGCTGGCGGATGTTCACCGAGCTTCGGAACACCCACACCGACATGGAGGTCGAGCTACGCGCCGGAGCGGCGCGAACGCCGGTCGATCTCGCCCGGCTCTACCCGTCCCGTTGGCCCGACGGCCCCGGCTACCTCCGCGACGACTTCTACCGGCACGAGCGTCGGGTCGCGGCGTTGGCGGTCGATGTCTGTGAGCGCGTGGGCACCCCCGGCGCAGAGGTCGGCGTGACGCTCGTCACCTGGACGAAGACCCTTGGCCAGGTGGCCCAGCCGCGCACGGACGCGCGGCGGCAAACCTTGCTCACGTGGGTGTGTGGCGCCCCGCCGCCGGCGCGTCGTCGATGACCGCCCCCCCTTCGACGGTCGACGCGCTGTACGCCCCGCGCTGGGCGGGCGGATGGACACTGACGCGACTCCTGTTCGGGCTCGCGATCGTGGTCGGCGAGCTCCGCGGCGTGGCGTACGTCGTCGACGCGTTGGCCGCGCCGAGCCTCGTGTTGTCGAGCGGGCCCACGCGGATCGCCGACGAGGTGCTCCTCTCGCCGGTCGCCGCGTGGCTCACGGTCGCGGTGGCGGTCGGCGCCGGGCTCGGGGTCCTGTGGGGTGGGCGCGCGACGAAGCCCGCGCTCCTGGTCTGGCTCGTCGCGCACTGGGTGTTGCTCGCGGGTCTGGGGCTCAGCGTCCGTGTCCCCGAGCGCATGACCCTGTGGGTCGTCGTCGCGCTGCTGCTCGGCCCGGCGCACGAGCGCGGCCTCGTGAACCGCGCGCGCGGCCCCGTAGGACGCTGGGTCCTCCTCCTGGTCACGATGTCGCTGTACGCGTCGACGGGGTTCATGAAGCTGCTCGAGGAGCCCGCGTGGCAGTCGGGCGACGCGTTGGCGTACGACCTCGTGGACCGTCACCACGCCGGCGGTGTCGTCGCGGCCTGGCTGTCGGGGCAGCCGTGGGCGACGCGCCTGCTCGGTTGGGGCACAATCGCGGTAGAAACAACGTTTCCGTTCCTCGTCGGCTTCCCGGCCACGTCGCCGTTCATCCTCGCCGCGGGCGTCGCGATGCACGGCACGATCGCGGCGCTCATGGAGGTCGGGGGGCTCGGGAACGTCACCGTGGCGACGTACCCGGTGCTCCTCGTGCCAGAGGTCGGGCATCGAACGTGGGAATGGGCGCGCGCACGCTGGCCCGCGTTGGCGTGGTTCGAGCGCCAATAGCGTTAGCAGGCCGCCCATGTCCGCTCCGGATCCGTTCGCTGTGCACCGCGCCCTGCTCGAGCGGTGGCGCAAGGTCATGGACCTCGTGGGGCCAGGGCCCGTCGACCCCCACTTCGACGACGCGGCGGCCGCGGTGGCGGGCCTCGACGCGCGCGGGGACTGGGTGGACCTGGGTTCCGGGGCTGGTTTTCCGGGGATCGCACTGGCGACGTGCTGGCCGGAGGCGCGGGTCCAGCTCGTCGAGCGTCGGGAGAAGCGGGCGGCGTTTCTCGAGGCGGTCGTGCGTGAGGCGGCGTTGAAGAACGCCCGTGTGGTGGTCGGCGACGTGGCGGCGTTGCCGGACGCAGGGTTCGACGGGGTGATCGCGCGGGCGTACAAGCCGCCGGCCGGCCTGCTCGACGACGCGGCGCGCCTCCTCCGCCCGGGCGGTGTGGTCGTCGTGCTCGTCGCGCGCGAAGAGGTGCCGATCGACCCGCGCTTCACGGCGGAAGGCGCCCACGCCTACACCATCGAGGGCAAGCCGCGGCGCGCGGTCCGCCTGCGCCGCGTGGACTGACGTCTCGGGCGGTCAGAATCGGCCGCCCACCACCAATCCGCGTCGGCGCGACGCTGACGCTGCGGCCGTCCGAGGTGGCCCACTGCAGCGCCGCGGCGCCGGTCGCGACGGCGAGGAGGACGCCGTCGGTCACCGCCAGCGCCTCGCCGTCCAAGGTGCGGCCTTCCGAGACCAGCGCGCTCGCCGTCATCACCACCGACGCGCTCGCCGCGGTGAGCGCGACCGCAGAAGGGACGGCCGACCTGCCCTCCCGCGTGGCGATCCGGGCTCCGGAGACGCCGGCCGCGTAGCTCCCCGCGGTCATCGCGAGCCCTCCGAGCACGCCCACGGTCTGCACGAGGGAGGTGTCCCCTTCGAACGCGCCGTCGTCACGGTCGAGCGCCCACGCGAGGGCCGCACCCGTGGCCAGCACGGCGCCGACGCCGGCGGTGGTCACCCCGGCGCGTTGGGTGTCCCGCAGGAGGTCGCGCGCCGGTCGCGTCGCGCGGGCCACGGCGACCGCCCGCTCTTGCGAGGCGGTCACGCACGTGAAGTCCGCGGCGCGCGACGCGCACCAGAGGATCACCTGGGGCCGCGACTCAGGGCTCGCGCCGTCCCATGCGGCGCGGGCGGCGGCGATGGCGCGCTCGCCGTCGTCGACGTCCTCCTGGGCGCCGGTGGCCGCGCAGGCACGGACCGCCGCCACGTACGCGGCGCATGCGTCGTCGAAGCGCTCGGGTTCGACGTGCACCGTCGCGACGGGCGGCGCGACGGGCGGCGCGACGGGCTCCGGGGCGGGCGTCGTGACCGGCGTCTCCGCCGGCCGCTCCGTGGGCGGCGGGGTCGCGGGAGTGGTGGTGGACGCCTCGTCGGCGTGAGCGACAGCGAGGAGGAAGAGCGCGGCGACGGGGACCATGCGGAGACGATACCGCACCGACGCTGCCCGGCGCGCGTCTGGCTTGATACGGGGGTCGGCCTTGAAGGAGCCCCGGATGGAAACCAAGCACTACTCCGCCATCGTCCTCGGCGCCGGTCCCGGCGGCTACCCGTGCGCCATCCGCCTCGGCCAGCTCGGGGTCCAGACCCTGGTCATCGAGCGCGAGTACTGGGGTGGCGTGTGCCTCAACGTCGGCTGCATCCCGTCGAAGGCGCTCATCACCGCCGCTAAGCGCCTCGAGGAGATCCAGCACGCCGACGCGATGGGCATCGAGCTGACCGGCACCGCCACGATGAACATGGCGAAGCTCCAGAAGTGGAAGAGCGGCGTCACGGGCAAGCTCGCGGGCGGCGTGCGTACCCTGCTCAAGGGCAACAAGGTCGACATGGTCCAGGGGGAAGGCCGGTTCGTCGAGCCGAAGACGATCGAGGTCACCTCCGCCGACGGCACCGTGGCGCGCTACACCGCCGACCACGTCGTCATCGCCACCGGCTCCCGCCCCATCGAGATCCCCGGTTTCTCCTTCAAAGATCGCCGCGTGCTCGACAGCACCAAGGGGCTCGACCTCGCCGAGATCCCCAAGGCGGTGGCGGTCATCGGCGGCGGCTACATCGGCCTCGAGCTCGGCGGCGTGTTCGCGAAGCTCGGCACGAAGGTCACCGTGGTGGAGATGGCCGCGCAGATCCTCCCGGGCTTCGATCCGGACGTGGTGAAGCTCCTCGACCGCAAGCTCCGCAAGGCGGGGGTCGACATCAAGCTGCAGAGCCAGGCGCTCGGCTGGGAAGAAGGGGACGAAGGCGCGGTCCTGCGGTATCGCACCCCCGAGGGCGAGCAGTCCCTCACCTGCGACTACATCCTCGTCACGGTCGGCCGCCGCCCGAACACCGACGCGCTCGGCCTCGAGCACGTGGGCGTCGAGATGGAGGGCCGGTCGATCAAGACCGACAAACAGCTTCGCACCTCGGTCGACGGCGTGTACGCCATCGGCGACTGCACGACGGGGCTCATGCTCGCGCACAAGGCGACCCACGACGGCGAGGTGTGCGCGGAGGTGATCGCCGGGCACGCGGTCTACAACGACGCGAAGACGGTCCCGGCGGTGGTCTTCACCGACCCCGAGGTCGCCACGGCGGGCCTGATGGAGCACGAGGCGAAGGCCAAGGGCTTCGAGCTGAAGGTCGGCAAGGTGCCCTTCGCGGCCATCGGGCGCGCCCTCACGACCAACGAGACCGACGGTTTCATCAAGGTCATCGCGAACGCCGCCGACAATCGCATCCTCGGGGTCACCATCTGCGGGCCGCACGCGAGCGACCTGATCAGCGAGTGTGTGCTGGCGGTGGAGATGGACTGCGAGCTGCTGGACGTGTCGCTCTCCATCCACCCCCATCCGACCCTCAGCGAAGGCGTGATGGAAGCCGCGAAAGCGGCGATGGGCGAGGCCGTCCACATCCTCAACGGCTGAGCCGCGGCGCTCGACCGTCCGCGGTCAGCGAACGCCGCCGGTCGCCGTCGTATCGAAGGCCACGGCCACGGAGAGGGCGTCGAAGGTGCCGTCTCCATCGCTGTCGAGGTCGGCGGCGGCCGTGATCAGGGGCCGCACCACCGTTTCGAGCTGGCCGCCGTCGAGCGCGATGTCCAAGACGTCTTCGAGCGCGAGCCCGAAGGTGTACACGCCGGTGTGGTCGTCCACGGACACCTCGCCCGCGAGGTGCAGGGGCGTGACGATCGTGAGCACGCGGCTGCCGATCTGGATGGTGTCCGCGGCGATCTCGACGGAGTAGCGCCCGCTGGACATCTCGATCGGGTAGGGCGCGACCGCGCGACCCGCCGAGTCGACGGCGCCGCGCGCGTCGAACACCGCGCTTCCGTTGAAGTTGTCGGACGGGTTTGCGTTCGTGTCGGCCGCCACGAACAGTCCGAGAGAGGCGACGCGCGTGGCGCCGTCGTCGTCCACGATGACTTGAAGGACGGTGACCTCGTCGGAGGACAACACCGAGGCGTTCATGACCGGGCTCAAGACGCCCTCGAACGCGTGCATGGCCGAGTCGCCCGCACCGTCGCCCGTCAGGTCCGCGCCGTCCTCGGGCGGCGCGATGCGCACCGCGGAGATGACGCGGGTCTGGATTGTCGTGACGACGCTGGCACCGGTGTCGGTGTCGGTGTCGGTGTCCGTGTCCGTGTCCGAGTCGGCGTCCGAATCGGCGTCGGTGTCCGAGTCGGCGTCGGTGTCCGCGTCGGCCGCGGTGTCGGCGCCGGTGTCCTCGGGGTGGGGCGGATTGCAGGCGAGCGCGAAGAGGAGCGTGTACATCACGCGCATTGTGCCTCAGGCGCGCGCTCGGCGCACCCGTCGTTCAGCGCCTGCGCCGCGCCAGCACGAGCGCGAGCGCACCGGCCGCGACCCACCCGGAGCCGGCGGCGGTGCTCGAGGCGCAGCCGCAGGAGCCGCCGAGCTTCACGTCTTCGCCGCCGTCGGACAGGCCGTCGTCGTCCGTGCCGGTGTCGTCGCCCTCGGCCGCCTCGGCCACGAGCTCCGCCGACCACGTGTAGCTCCGACCGCGGTCGGCGTCGGTGAGCGGAGACACGACGAGGACGACCTCTTCGTCGCCGTACCCGGTCAGATCGAGGGTCCCGACGCCGCCTTCGGTCACCACGGAGACGCTGCGGGTCACCGCGCGCCCGTCGTTCTCGGCGAGCACGATGCCCCACTCCACGGCGTCCTCGCCCTCGAACGTCACGCGCAGCGTGCCGTCGCCCATCCCGGCGTCGAACGTGTAGAAGTTCTGGCCGTAGCCCTCGGGCTCCGTTCGGGACTCGCTCTCGCCTTCGGCCGGGAGGGAGTCGATCGTGTCGGACATCGCGACCGAGGCGTACGCGCTCAGCGCGCGGTGATCCTCGTAGTCCATGACGGAGGTGCGGGCGATGAAGTCGAGGTACGCAGCCTGGAAATCGACGCCGGCCTCGGTCAGCGCCTCCTCCTGGGTGTAGTCGTACCCGTTGGTCCGCTGCTCACTTCCGAGCTCCCAGATCTGCTTCACGGTGTCCAGGCCACCCTGGTACTCGTGCAGGTAGCGGACCCAGATGGCCATCCCGTACATGTGCCAGAAGATGTCCTCGTCGTCCTGGCTCGACGCCCCCATCGCGATGTGGGGATTCACCGAGTAGCCGGAGACGTACCAGGTCCACCAGTCGCTCTCGAACACCGAGTCCTCGACGTAGGTGGCGGTGGCCTCCCAGAACCAGAACTCGAGCGCCCACCCGTAGCCGAACTGCAGCGCGTGGTTGAACTCGTGGGCGGCCATGGTGTCCGCCCACGACGCGTCCGCCCAGGACCCCGAGTACGCCACCATGTACGGGACATAGCTGCGCCCACACTCCGCGACGGTGGTGTAGGCGCCCTGCGAGTTGCCGCGCTCGATGTACGCGGGCATCAGGTAGCGGCCGTCGCCGAGGGGGGCGCGCCACTCGAGCTCCACCACCTCGACCTGGTAGCTCGCCTCGAGCGCCTCGAGGAACGCGTCGGCGTACGCGTCGGGGGTCCCGTCGTCCCACTCGACCACGAAGTGTTCGCCCGTGAGGCGGTTGTCCATCTGCTGCCCGAAGCAGGAGTCCTCGGCGGCCGCAGCGGGCGGGGCCGGCGGCGTCGCGGGCTGGGCCTCGAGCAGGTCGGTCTTCCACGGGGAGAGCGCCGCGGTCATGCGCGCGCGTTCTTCGGTGGAGAAGACGTCCCAATTCGCCTTGAGGTCCGCGACGAGGCCGGTGAGACACCCCGAGGCCTCGGCGTGGTCGTCCGCGAAGTGGGCGTCGAAGCGTGCGACGAGCGCCTCGCGACGGGACGAGGCGTCCAGCGCGTCGAGCCCCGGCGTCGCCGACGCCGCGAAGGGGTGGGCGGCGGCGATCGGCAGGAGGCAGAGCAGGATGGCGAGCATGGGGACCTCGACGCGCATTGTGGGCGCGCGGCCCGTCCGATGCCAGTCAAGATTGCGTCCGGCGGATATGACGACTGCGTGTACATCGCGATCGAGGGGCTGGACGGCTCGGGGGGGACGACGCAGATCGCGCGTCTCGCCGCGGCGTGGGCGCGCCGCGCGCCGGAGCGCGCCGTCGTGTGCACGCGCGAGCCGACCGACGGCCCCGTTGGCCGCCTCATCCGCGGCGAGCTCGCGCGGGGCGAGCTCGGGGACGCGGTGTTCCCGTGGCTGTTCGCGGCAGACCGGCGCGACCACCTGGACCGCGTGGTGCTCCCGGCTCTCCGCGAGGGCGGCGTGGTGTTGTCCGACCGTTGCCTCCTGAGCTCACTCGCGTACCAGGCGCCGGTGCTCGGTCTCGCGCGTGTCGGCGCGATCAACGCTGATTTTCGTCCTCCCGACCTCGTGGTGGTCCTCGATCTCGACGTCGATCGGTGCCTCGCCCGTGTGCACGCGCGGGCCGCGCGGACCGGCGCCGTGCTCGATCGCTTCGAGGACCGCCGGCGCCTCGTCGAGATCGCCGCCGCCTACGACGACGCCATCGGGTGGGCGGCAGACCGCGGGTGGCGCATCGCCCGGGTGGACGGCGACGGCGACCCCGAGGCGGTCGGCGCTCGTGTGGAGCACGCCGTTTGGCCAGGGTGATCGACCTCGGGCGCGTCGGGTATGCCGACGCGCACGCGCGGATGGTGCTCGCGGTGGCGGCCCGCATCGGCGGCGAAGTTGGGGACACCGTGCTGATCTGCGAGCACGACCCCGTGTACACCGTAGGCCGTCGTCGCGACGCGTCGGCGAACGTGCTCGCGCCTGGGGACGTGCCGGTCGTCGAGGTCGAGCGCGGGGGCGACGTGACCTGGCATGGCCCGGGGCAGCTGGTGGCGTACCCAATCCTGCTGCTCGAGGGCGACCGTCGTGACCTCCACGCGCACCTCCACCGCCTCGAACAGGTGATGATCGACGTCTGCGGTGTATTTGGGCTTGACGCTGGTCGGGACGAACGGAACACCGGCGCATGGATCGCGGGGCGCAAGGTGGGGTCCGTCGGGGTCGCCTGCCGGCGCTGGGTCACCTGGCACGGGCTCGCGCTCAACGTCGATCCGGACCTCGCCTGGTTCGCCCGCATCAACCCGTGCGGCTTCGACGCGTCGGTCATGACGTCGATGGCGCGTGAGCGCGGCGCTTCGGTGGCGTTCGACGCGGTGAAGAGCGAGCTCGTCGCCCGCGTCGCGTCCTGGTGAGGCCGACGACGCGTTAGGCGCGCGCCCATGCTCGACGCCAACCTCTTCTCGTCTCACCCCGAGCGCGTCCGCGCGAGCCTCACGCGCCGCCACGCCGGCGCGGATACCCACGCCGCGGTCGATCGTCTCGTCGCGCTGGTCTCCGCGCGGCGCGCCTTGCAGACGGAGGGCGATCGCTGCCGCGCCCTCCGCAACGAGCTGTCCCCGAAGATCGGCGCCGCGATGAAGGCGGGAAGGCGGGACGAGGCCGAAGCGATGAAGGCCGAGGTGAAGACCGCGAACGAGCGCGCGGCGACCCTCGACGCCGAGGCCGAGGTCCTCGCCGCGGAGGAGCGCGACCTGCTGCTCCAGCTCCCGAACCTCGTGGACGACGGAACGCCGGACGGGACGTCGGACAAGGACAACCCCGTGGTGCGGCGCTGGGGTGAACCGCGGCGGGGCGGCCTCCCGCACGACGAGGTGGGGCTCCGCCTCGGGCTGTACGAGCCGGAGCGCGCCGCGCGGCTGTCCGGCTCGCGCTTCAGCGTGGTCCGCGGCGGGCTCGCGCGGCTCGAGCGCGCGTTGATCCAGTTCTTCCTGGACATTCACGCCGACGAGCACGGCTACGTCGAGGTCATGGTCCCGTACCTCGTCACCCGGACGACGATGACGGGTACCGGCCAGTTGCCGAAGTTCGAAGAGGATCTGTTCAAGCTCGCCGGCCCGCTCGCCAACGAGGACGCCTTCCTCATCCCGACCGCGGAGGTGCCCGTCACCAACCTGCATCGCGGCGAGATCGTGGACGAAGCTGCGCTTCCGCTCAAGTACGTCGCGTTCACGCCGTGCTTCCGCAGCGAGGCGGGCAGTTGGGGCCGGGACACCCGCGGCATGATCCGCCTGCACCAGTTCCACAAGGTGGAGATCGTGCAGATCGTGCGGCCAGAGGACGGCGCCGCGGCGCTCGAGGCCGTCACGGGACACGCCGAGGTCTGCCTCCAGCGGCTCGGGCTCCCGTACCAGGTCGTCGCGCGCTGCTCGGCGGACGTCGGCTTCGGAGGCGCGCGCGGCTACGACCTCGAGGTGTGGCTGCCCGGACAGGACGCCTACCGCGAGATCAGCAGCTGCACGTGGTTCACCGACTTCCAGGCTCGCCGCCTCGAGCTTCGCTTCAAGCGAGACGGCGACAAGCGCACGACCTTGCTGCACACCCTCAACGGCTCGGGCCTCGCCGTCGGTCGCACGGTCGTCGCGATCCTCGAGAATTACCAGCAGGACGACGGCTCGGTCGTGGTGCCCGAGGCGCTCCGGCCGTACATGCGCGGGATGGACGTGATTCGGCCTTGACGGGTTTTGGCGGTGCGTTATAAGGCGGGCGCCTTGCTTCTTCGGAGGTGTGGCCGAGCGGTCTAAGGCAGCGGTTTTGAAAACCGCCGCCCTTGTAAAGGGGCCGTGGGTTCGAATCCCACCACCTCCTACGCCGTGGAAATACCTGGAGGCGTGACCGAGTGGCTGAAGGTGCACGATTGCTAATCGTGTGTATTGCTAAAACGATACCGCGGGTTCAAATCCCGCCGCCTCCGCCATAAACAACGCCTTTCGGCTTTATACGCGCCCATAGCTCAACTGGATAGAGCATCTGACTACGGATCAGAAGGTTGGAGGTTCAAATCCTTCTGGGCGCGCCACCTGCGCCCCGCCGGCTCCGCCGGCGGGGCGTTCGTCGTTTTGGCGGAGTCCGGCCGGCGACGTGAGGGGGCTCCGGGGTCTGCTCGGCCTCAAGAACTTGGCGCGCGTGCCGATGCGAAGGGCGCGTATACTTTGCGCGCTCTCGGGGGCTCCGTGCACGCTCGTCTCTGCGCTCGCCGCTCGCGCCGCGGCAACTATGCCGTGATCTTCGCGCTCTCGCTGACGTCCCTGATGGCGCTCGGTGCCCTGGCGATCGACCTCTCGTTCGTCCGGCTGACGCAGAGCCAGGCCCAGGACGTCGCCGATTCCGCGTCGCAGGCGGCCATCCTCGTGCTTCGGCGCACGGGCGACCCCGCGCAGGCGCGCGCGGCGGCCGAGCTCGCCGTTGCGCGCAACCAGGTCGGTGGCGAGACCCCTTCGCTCGAGGCGCTCACGTTCGGCGTGTGGGACAACACGACGGTGCCCGGCAGCTTCGCGCCGACGGACGTCGGGCCGAACGCCGTCGAGGTCGAGGTCGGGCGCGTCGGCGGCAACGCCGTGCCGTTCTTCTTCGGCCAGCTCTTCGCCCACTCCACGGTGGATGTGCAGCGGCCGTCGGTGTCCGCCATGCGCGCGCTTCAGGTCATCCTCGTGATGGACATCACGGGCTCCTGGTCGCGCCGGAACTTCGCGAACGCGCGTGCGGCGTCGCTCGCCTTCCTCGACGTCATGAAGACGTCGTACGGCGACGAAGACATGATCGGCATGAGCATCTTCACCGGCCGCTACGCCTGGGAGTACTCGCCGCTCACCACCATCGCGGAAGAGGCGAGCGGCGGCGTCCTGAGCACGGCGTGGGCCCGCCTCGCGGTGGCCTCCAAGTCCGGCACGCCCCGGCCGTACCCGTCGGAGTGTTCGGTCAACACCTCGAACAACTGGGTCAGCCCCCCGGGCGGCTGCTACCCCGACATGCCGCGCGAGTACACCGACGAACCCGGCACCGACCACACGACCGGGCTCCGCATGGCCTACAACATGTTCCAGGCCAACGAGCGCGCGGGCGATTTCCGGGCGATGGTCGTCCTGACCGACGGCATCCCGAACGGCCTCTCCGCCGGTCACGGCACGATCCGCCGGACCACGGGCTACGCCGAGACCCGCTGGGACGAGTACCAAGGGCCGGTGCCGCACACGGCCTACCAGATTCAGACCGAGTCGAACACCCTCACCCAGGCGATGTGGGACGACCTCCAGGTGAACACCTGGGTCATCAGCTTCGTGCAGGACGGCGCGTTCATGGCCACCATGCCGAAGGGCATCGGGTACTACGAGCTGACCACCAGCTCGGCCGCGCTCGTGCCGATCTTCGAGGACATCGCGCACTCCTTGCCCATGTCGATCGTCCAATGAGCGCGCTGTTCCGCCGCGCGCGTCGGGGCGCCAACGCGGTCGAGCTCGCCCTCACGATGCCCGTGTTCGTCGCGGTGCTCGGCGGCGTGTTCGACTACACGTGGTACCTGTACCGCCAGTCCGCGCTCGACAGCTCCACGCACGTGGGGTGCCGCGTGGGCTCGACGATCGACCCCGGCGAGGCCGACGCGCAGCTCGGCGTCGTGGAGACGGAGGCCACGGACGCGGTGTTGGAGGCCATGACCACCGCCGGCATCTCGTGCGACGGCGACTGCGTGGTCCAGATCGAGACCTTCGGGGTCACCCCGGGGCGCTCCCTCCGCTGCATCACTCAGCAGGATTTCACCCCGCTCGTCGGCATCGCCCTGGGGGCCCGGCAGATCACCGCGCGCTCCGCCGTGCGCTTCGAGTTCCAACGATGAGCCGCCGCCTCGTGCAGCGCCGGCGGGGCTCCGCGGCGGTCGAGTTCGCGCTCGTGCTCCCGGTGCTCCTCCTGTTGTTCGGCGCCATCGTCGACTTCTCCCTGTACGTGAGCACCTGCCACGTCGTCTCCCGCGCCGCGCGCGACGGCGCCCGTGTCGGCGCGGCGACGCCGGACCCGAGCGGCGCCGGCGTCGAGCTCCGGGCCGCGGCGATCGCGCAAGCCCAGACCACGATGACGGAGATGGGCCACCCGTGCAGCGGGGGCTGCACGGTCGACGCCGAGTGGACGAACACCGACGGCTACTGGTGGCTGAGCGTCGAGATCGAATACGAATGGACCCCGCCCGTCGGCGTAGTGCCGGGGTTGCAGGACGGCATCACGCAACGCTTCGTGATGATGACGCAGCAGCAGAGCTGACGGGGCCCGGCCCGCTCAGGCGACGATGCCGAGCTCTCGACCTGCGGCGACGAACGCGTCGACGCAGGCGTCGATCTGCGCGTCGGTGTGGGCCGCGCTCAGCTGAACGCGGATGCGCGCCTGCCCACGGGGGACCACCGGGAAGCTGAACCCGATCACGTAGATGCCCCGATCGAGCAGGCGGTCCGCGAGGTCTGACGCGAGGCGCGCGTCGCCCAGCATGACCGGCACGATGGGGTGGACGCCGGGCCGGATCGCGAACCCGGCTTCCGTCATGCGCGCTCGGAAGCGCATCGTGTTCGCCTCGAGGCGATCGCGGCGCTCGGTGCTCGCCGCGAGCATGTCCAGCGCGGCGAGGGTGGAGGCGGCGATGGCGGGGGCGAGGGTGTTCGAGAACAGGTACGGACGCGAGCGCTGGCGCAGCAGCTCGACGATCTCCTTGCGCGCCGCCGTGAAGCCTCCGGACGCGCCGCCGAGGGCCTTCCCGAAGGTGCCGGTCACGATGTCGACGCGCTCGGTGACCCCACAGTGCTCGATGCTGCCGCGGCCCGTGGCGCCGACGAACCCGGTCGCATGGCTGTCGTCGACCATGACCAGGGCCTCGTACTCTTCTGCGATGTCGCAAATCTGGGCGAGGGGCGCGATGTCGCCGTCCATCGAGAACACACCATCGGTCGCGACGAGGATCGTGCGCGCGTTCGCGGCTTTTGCCGCGTCGAGCTGCCGCCGGAGGTCGTCGAGGTCGAGGTGGGCGTAGCGGAAGCGATGGGACTTCGCGAGGCGGATGCCGTCGATGATCGAGGCGTGGTTGAGCGCGTCGGACACGATGGCGTCGGCCTCGCCGCACACGGTCTCGAAGAGGCCGCCGTTCGCGTCGAAGCAAGAGCCGTACAGGATGGCGTCCTCTTGGCCGACGAACGCCGCGATCTTCTGTTCGAGGCTCTTGTGGAGGTCTTGCGTGCCGCAGATGAACCGCACGCTCGCCATGCCGAGCCCGTGCGAGTCGAGGGCGGCGTGGGCCGCGGCGACGAGCGTGGGGTGATCGGCGAGGCCCAGGTAGTTGTTGGCGCAGAAGTTGACGACCTCGCGGCCGTCGGCGACGCGGATCGTGCTGCTCTGCGGCGAGACGATGACCCGCTCACGCTTGTAGGTCCCGGCGTCGCGGATCGCGGTGAGCTCTTGTTCCAAGCGGGCCTTGAGGGACGCGTACATGGGCTTCTCCGGAGACCCGCGACTATCACGGGGCGGATAGGCGAGGAGCGTGCATCCCGCGATCCGCGCCGGCATCGAGCTCGCCCGTCTCGCCGCCGAGGAGGCGGTCCGCGGTGCGCTTCCCGGAGACGCCCCCGAGATCCTCCGCCTCGTCGCCGGTGTGGGCTGGCGAACCGAGCGGTGGCTCCACCCGACCAAAGACGCCCAGATGCGCGATGAGCTGCGCCGAACGTTCGGAATGAACGTCCGCACCGCGGAGGCGGCGGCGCGCGAGGCGCACGACCTGCGACTTCAGGCCCGCCTCGAATCGTTCGTGGTGCCGCACATGAGCGACCGGGAGTTCGACGACGTGGCCAGGGTCAAGGGCCGGCTCGCGGGGCCCGCGCTCGTCACGTACGCCCACGCGGGCCCGAAGGTCGTCCTCCTGCGGGCGTTGGCGCGCGTCGCGCCCGGGCTGGTCGCGTTCGGGGCGCCGGACGACGCCTTCAGCCCCGCGCCGGGCTCCGCCTCGGGGCACGCCGAGCGGCGGCGGGGGCGACCCACGGCGACCCGACGCCTGCGCCGACGCGCGGAGGACGCGGAGGCCCTCCCCGTCGTGTGGGAGCGCTCGATGGCCGAGCTCGGGCGCGCCCTCGACGAGGGCCGCGTGGTGGCGGTGCCGTACGACTCGCGCCTGTTCACGACCTACGACCGCGTCCCGTACCTGGGTCGCGCCGGGTGGCTCTCGCCCGAGCCGTGGCGTCTGGCGGAGGAGCGGCGGATCCCCGTCGTGCCCGCGACCATCCGCCGCGAGCGCGACAAGCGCTACGTCGTCCAGGTCCGCGCGCCGATCGCCCCGAATCTCGCCGCGTACCTCGCTGAGCACGCAGAGCCCTGGCTCCGCGCGAACCCGGGGCACTATGCGGGCTGGTTGGCGGAGTGCCGGGTCCGCGCCTCCGACATGGCCCGCCCCCTTTTCGCCGACGCGGGTTGACGCCCCACTGGTGTTTCGATAGATGCCGCCGGTTCTGCGAATCGGACGGAGTCGAACATGGCGAAGAAGCCCCAGGGCCGGATGGTGATCTTTCTCGAATGCACCACCTGCCGGAGCAGCGGGATCCCCGGCGTCAACCGGTACGTCACCCAGAAGAACAAGAAAAACACGGCCTCGCGCATCGAGCTGAGCAAGTATTGCCGGTACGAGCGCAAGGTCACGCCGCACAAAGAGACGAAGTAGTCCGCTGGGCGCCCGGGTCCGACGGGCCCTGGCGGGCCAGCATCCCTGCTTTCGTGTAGGCTCCCTACGATGACGGCGTGGGTGCTGATCGCGGTGCTGGCCTTGGTGCTCCTGGCGGCCGGGGTGCTCGGGGCGTCGCTGTTTGCGCTTCGCATGGCGTCGCGGGCGGCTCCCGCGCCCGATCGCGCCGCCGACGCGGCGCCGTCGCACCTCGATCCGTACCGCGAGCGACTGCACCTCTCGTTGGGGAGCCTGCCCGTGGGCCTGGTCGCTCGCGCGGGGGCCCGTCGGGGGGCGGGGCAGCCGAAACCGCGCGCGCTGCGCGCGCCGTCCGACGACGCATCGGCCTTCCTGATGGAGCGAGACGCCGCGCTCGCGGGCGCGCTCTGGGAGCGCCAGGGCGACGGCGCGTGGGTGCGGGCCGATCCCGCCTCGACGGAGCTCCCGGTGCTGACGCTGCGCGCGGGCCCCGACGCGTGGCGGTTCGAGGTGGCCGCGGGCTTTCAGGGCGACTTCACGCTGCGGGAGGCCGCGGCGGACGCGTTGGCCGACGACCCGCCCGGCGACGAGGCGACCGACCCGTTCTTCGCGCCGCGTCGCGCGCAGCTCCGCACGATTCGCCTCGACGATCGCGCGCGTTCGCGCTTCGTCGCGCGCGCCTCGGCACCGCTCGCCTCGGCCCTCGCGCGCGCGGCCCGCGAGCTCGACGGCGCGCTGACCGCCGCCCCCTGGGTGGACCTCCAGCTCGCCGACGACCGGCTCCGCCTGTCCGTGCCCTTCCCGGACCCGGTGGTCGTCGCGCTCCTCAGCCCCGCGCCTCCGTCGTGGGTGCGCGTTCCCGGCGCGACCCACGTTCTGGTCGACACCCTCGAAGGCTCGACCGCGGTCCTCCTGGCGGTCGCGCGGGCGGTCGCGCGCGCGCTCGTCGACCCCGACGCGGAGGCGACGCCGCCGGAGCCCCTCGACATCGTCGCCCCGGGACCGAGGCGGCGGGTCTACCGTTCGAGGGCCGCCGCGCGATGAGCGACCTCGACGATCTCGGGGTGCGGGCCCCTCCGCCGTCGCCGCCTCCGGGCGCGGCGGGGCGCCTCTGGAACCTCACCCGCGACCTCCTCGCCTTCGTCGCGGTGGCCGCGGGGATGCTCGTGTTCGTCGGGTGGCTCCGGGCTCCTTCGCTCCCCGATGCCGCGCCGCCGCTGCGCCTGAAGAACCTCGACGCCGAGGTCGTCGACCTCGCCGACCTTCACGACGCCACGGTCGTCGTGAACTTCTGGGCGACGTGGTGCGGGCCGTGCCGTGCCGAGATGCCGATGCTGGCGCGATTCGCAAAGGACAACGAAGATATTCCCGTACTGTTCGTCGCGGCGGACGGTTCGCTGGAAGCCCTGCGCGCGTTCGTCGCGCCCTATGGCATCGACCCGGCCCGCGTCCTCGTGGGCTCGCGCACCGCGATGGCCGGCTGGAACGTGTCGACCCTGCCCACCACCGTCGTCGTCGGCCCCGGGCTGCGCGTCACCGCGGCCCACACGGGTCTGCTCTTGTGGCCGCAGCTCTGGTGGATGACGCGCTGAGGGTCACTCGCAGGCGCCGACCCCCCGCAGCCCGATCCCGTCGATCTCCGCGATGACCTGCGTGCCGTCGTCGATGTCGCCACTGCCGACGCCGTCGGCCTCGGTCCAGCGGACCTGCAGCGGCGCTTCGAGGAGGGACGGCAGGGACACCTGTACGGCGAGGGCCGTCTCGGTGACCGTCCCGTAGACCATGGCGCTCCAATCTCGGCCTTCACGGTCGAACGCCTCGGAGCGCAAGCCGAACCCGAGGAGCTCGGGGTGCTCGGGCGACCAGCGCGTGGAGAGCCGGGTCGGCGTCACGCTCCAGCCGTCGGTGGCGGCGGTGTCGGCGCTGCCCTCCGCGCGCCACCCGCCGTCGTCGGCGCATCGCACCGTCCAGCAGGCGGCGTCGTCGCAGGTGGTGCCGGAGGGCCCCGTGGCCCGCGCGCAGCCCTCGTCCATCGGCAACGACGAGCCGGTGGAGCCGGTGTACCCGGGCACGACGTACAGGCCGATGGCGACGCGCGCGGCGGCGCGGCCGCCGACGTTGGCGCGCGCGGCTTGCAGCGCGGCGAGGTGGAGGGACAACACGCCCGCGCTGGACGCGTCAATACACGCGGGCGCGGCGCCCGGCGCGGGGGCGTCCGCAGGCGCGCAGGCGATCAAGAGGGTCAAGTACACCATGTTCACAAGGTAGGACCAGCGTGTAGAGGGCAACCCGCGCGCGCGGCGGCCGGGCGGACGTTGTGGACATCCGTGCATCGTCGTCGCCGTCAAGCCCGCCCCGGGGGCGTGGCGCGCGGTGATTACCAACGTCATACGTCGATGATTCTTCTACGGCCGTTGTCCCGTGCTTATGGATAACATATTGAGAACCGGCCGCGCTCTTGTGGGAAACGTATGGACACACCATGTAGTGCCGCGTAGGGCGCAAAACACAACATATTGTGGGTGTGCCCCTTGATCGGGAGAGGGGTCGCCAAGTAGGATGGGCTCCCGCCTCGGAGCTTCCCCGTGCACGTCTCCCGCCGCTACACCGCAAATCTCACCTCCCCGTACGACGCCTTCGATTTCGCCTCGCGCCGGTCCGAGATCCGAAATCCCGATGGCTCGCTTGTGTTCGAGGCCGACGACATCAAGGTTCCCGCGTCGTGGAGCCCGGTCGCGGTCGACATCCTCGCGCAGAAGTACTTCCGCAAGGCCGGCGTCCCCGCGCTCACCCGCGCCATCGACGAGAAGGGAGTTCCGACGTGGCTCGCGCGGCGCGCTCCGGACGCCGACGGGCTGGCCGCCCTCGCGGCCGACCGCCGCTACGGCCCCGAGCGCGACGCTCGGCAGGTGTTCGACCGTCTCGCCGGTTGCTGGACCTACTGGGGTTGGAAGGACGGTCTGTTCACCACCGAAGGCGACGCGCGCGCGTTCTACGACGAGCTCCGCTACATGCTCGCCGCCCAGATGTGCGCCCCGAACTCGCCGCAGTGGTTCAACACCGGCCTCAACTGGGCGTACGGCATCGACGGGCCTGCGCAGGGTCACTTCTACTGGGACGAAAAGGCGCGCAAGGTCGTCGCCAGCGCGAGCGCCTACGAGCGCCCGCAGCCGCACGCGTGCTTCATCCAGTCGGTGAGCGACGACCTCGTGAACGAGGGCGGCATCATGGACCTCTGGACGCGCGAGGCCCGGCTCTTCAAGTACGGCTCCGGCACCGGGACGAACTTCTCGCGCATCCGCGGCGAGGGCGAGCGCCTGAGCGGCGGCGGGCGCAGCTCGGGGCTCATGAGCTTCCTCAAGATCGGCGACCGTGCCGCGGGCGCCATCAAGTCGGGCGGGACCACGCGCCGCGCCGCGAAGATGGTGTGCTTGGACCTCGATCATCCTGACGTCGAGGAGTTCATCAACTGGAAGGTGCGGGAAGAGCAGAAGGTGGCCTCGCTCGTCGCGGGCTCCCGCATGATCGAGCGGCACCTCAACCTCGTGCTCGCGGCGTGCAAGCCCACGGAGACCCTCGACGGCGCGCGCCGCCTCGAGCCGCGGCACAACCCCGCCCTGCGCGCGTCGCTCCGCGACGCCCGGGCGGCCGGCGTGCCCGACAACTACCTCGTGCGAACGGTGCAGTTCGCCAAGCAGGGCTTCACGTCGCTCCGCTTCTCGACCTACGACACGGACTGGGACGGCGAGGCCTACGCCACCGTCGCCGGCCAGAACAGCAACAACTCGGTGCGCATCCCCAACGCGTTCATGGACGCGATGCTCCGCGACGAGGAGTGGATGCTCCGCAACCGCGTCTCGGGCAAGGTCACCAAGGTCATGCGCGCCGTCGAGCTGTGGGACACGATCGCGCTCGCCGCGTGGAACTGCGCCGATCCCGGCGTGCAGTTCGACACGACGATCAACGAGTGGCACACCTGCCCCGAAGACGGCCGGATCAACGCGAGCAACCCGTGCTCCGAGTACATGTTCCTCGACGACACGGCGTGCAACCTCGCGTCGCTGAACCTGATGCGGTTCTACGACGCCGAGACCGGCACGTTCGACATGGCGTCCTACCGCCACGGCATCGCGCTGTGGACGACCGTGCTCGAGATCAGCGTCAGCATGGCGCAGTACCCGAGCGCGCAGATCGCCAAGCTCTCCTGGGATTTCCGTACGCTCGGGCTCGGCTACGCCAACCTCGGCACCCTGCTCATGGTCATGGGCCTTCCCTACGACTCCGCGGACGGTCGCGCGATCTGCGGGGCCCTCACGGCGGTGCTCACCGGCGACGCGTACGCCCAGTCCGCGCGCATGGCCAAGGAGAAGGGGCCGTTCGCCGGCTTCAAGCGCAACCGTGAGCCGATGCTCCGCGTGATCCGCAACCACCGCCGCGCGGCCTACGCCGCCAGCGACTACGAGGCGCTCACCATCAAGCCGGTGGGCATCGCCGCGGAGCGTTGCCCCGTGGCCATGCTCAGCGCCGCGCGCGAGTCGTGGGACGTGGCGCTGGAGCTCGGTCAGGCCCACGGCTACCGCAACGCGCAGGTCACCGTCATCGCGCCGACCGGCACGATCGGCCTGGTCATGGACTGCGACACCACCGGCGTCGAGCCCGACTTCGCCCTGGTGAAGTTCAAGAAGCTCGCGGGCGGCGGCTACTTCCGCATCGTGAACGAGTCGGTGCCGCCGGCCCTGCGCAAGCTCGGGTACAGCGACGCCGAGGTGCAGGCGATCATCGACTTCGCCCGCGGCCGAGGCACGCTGAAGGGCGCGCCGGGGATCAACCACGAGACGCTCCGCGCCAAGGGCTTCGACGACACGACCCTCGCCCGCATCGAGAAGTCCCTGCCGACGGCGTTCGACATCAAGTTCGTCTTCAACCGCCACACGCTCGGCGAGTCCTTCTGCCGCGACGTCCTGCGCCTGTCGGCGGCGCAGCTGTCCGATCCCACCTGCGACGTCCTCTGCCAGCTCGGCTTCAGCGCCGCGCAGGTCGAGGCGGCCAACGCGTGGGCCTGCGGCACCATGACCACCGAGGGCGCGCCCCACCTGAAGGCCGAGCACTACCCGGTGTTCGACTGCGCGAACCGCTGCGGCCGCAACGGCGTCCGCTTCATCAGCGCGGAGGCCCACATCCGGATGATGGCGGCGTGCCAGCCGTTCATCTCCGGCGCGATCAGCAAGACCATCAACATGCCGAACGACGCCACGCTCGACGACGTCAAGCAGGCGTACCTGCTGTCGTGGCGGCTCGGCATCAAGGCGAACGCGCTCTACCGGGACGGCTCGAAGCTCAGCCAGCCGCTCTCGTCGATGTTCGCGAACGATCTGTTCGCCCACCTCGACTCCGACGAGCCGGCCGGGGTCGAGGTGCCTGTGGCCGCGCGCCCGCTGCACGACCAGCCCGCGGCTGCCCAGGCCGTCTCCGTCGCCGAGAAGCTCGTCGTGCGGTACCTCGCGAAGCGCCGCCGCATGCCGGACCGTCGCCGCGGCTACACCCAGAAGGCCGTCGTCGGCGGCCACAAGGTGTTCCTCCGCACCGGTGAGTACGAAGATGGCGCGCTCGGCGAGATCTACATCGACATGTACAAGGAAGGCGCGGCCTTCCGCAGCATGATGAACAGCTTCGCCATCGCCGTGTCGATCGGCCTCCAGCACGGCGTGCCGCTCGAGAAGTTCGCCGACCAGTTCCTCTTCTCGCGCTTCGAGCCGAGCGGCGTGGTGAAGGGCAACGAGCGCATCAAGATGGCGACGTCGATCATCGACTACATCTTCCGCGAGCTCTCCATCAGCTACCTCGGCCGCAACGACCTGGCGCACGTCGATCCGGACGCCCTCCGGCACGACGCGATGCACGAGGCGGAGGAGCCGCAGTGGAGCGAGGAGCTGGTGAGCCCCGAGGCCCGGAACGTGATGATCTACACGCGGCCGGTCGAGGTCGACGCGGCGCCGGTGTTCGCCGCCGCCGCGGCCGTGGCGCGCGGGGTGGACCCGATGGCGGCGCGCATCCGCGACGCCCGGGCCCAGGGCTACGAGGGCGAGACCTGCCCCGAGTGCCAGAGCCTCACGATGGTGCGCAACGGCTCCTGCCTCAAGTGTATGACGTGCGGCTCCACGAGCGGTTGCTCCTGAGCGCGCGCGTCGCGGCGCGGTAGAGGGCGGGCGGAGGTCTACGTGCCCGTCGAATTCCCTGCCCGACTCCCCGACTCGGTGGCCGTCGACGGCGCGGCGCTTTCTGGCCGTTGGCTCGTCGATGGCGCCGTGCGCCACACCGACGGCGAGACCGCCGCCGTCACCTCGCCGGTCCTCCTGGACGACGGCGCCGCGCTGCGCGCGCCGGTGTTGGGCCATGTGCCCATGCTGACGGCGGACGAGGCGCTCGAGGCGCTCCACGCCGCCCAGCGGGCGTGGGACGGCGGCCGTGGCGTGTGGCCGAGCATGCGTGTCGGGCAGCGCATCGGCCACGTCGAGCGGTTCCTCGATGGGCTGATGAAGGTGCGCGAGGTCGTCGTGCGCCTGTTGATGTTGGAGATCGCGAAGAGCCGGAAGGACGCCGAGGCGGAGTTCGACCGCACGGTGACCTACATCCGCGACACCCTCGAGGCGCTCAAGGACGTCGACCGACAGAACGCGCGCTTCGTGATCGAAGACGGGTTTCTGGGCCAGATCCGGCGTTCGCCCCTCGGTGTCGTGCTCTGCATGGGGCCGTTCAACTACCCGCTGAACGAGACCTACGCGACCCTCATCCCCGCGCTGCTGATGGGCAACACGGTGGTGTCGAAGGTGCCGCGGTTCGGGCAGCTCGCGCACGTGCCCATCTTCGAGGCGATGATCGAGGCGTTTCCGCCCGGCGTGGTCAACGTGGTGTTCGGAGACGGCGCCACCACGATCGGCCCGATCATGGCGTCGGGGGGCGTCGACGTGCTCGCGTTCATCGGCACGAGCCGCGTCGCCAACCTCCTCAAGCGGCAGCACCCGCGCCCGAACCGCCTTCGGTCGATCACGGGGTTGGAGGCTAAGAATCCCGCGATCGTGCTGCCGGACGCCGATCTCGACCTCGCGGTCCGCGAGTGCGTGTCCGGCGCGCTTTCGTACAACGGGCAGCGCTGCACGGCGCTCAAGCTCCTGCTTGTCCACGAAGAGGTCGCGCCGCGCTTCGTCGAGGCCCTCGCCGACGCGGTGTCGCGCCTGACGAGCGGCATGCCGTGGGAGCCCGGCGTCGCGATCACCCCGCTCCCCGAGCCCGGAAAGCCGGAGTGGCTGCGGGGCATGGTCGACGACGCCGTCGCGAAGGGCGCGTCGGTGGTCAACGCCGCGGGCGGAGCCTCGCACGGGACCTGGTTCGCCCCCGCGGTGGTCTACCCGGTGGTGCCGTCGGCGCGGCTGTACGCGGAAGAGCAGTTCGGACCGGTCGTGCCGGTCGCCACCTTCCGTGACGACGCGGAGATCCCGGCCTTCCTGGCCGCCTCCCACTACGGGCAGCAGGTGTCGCTGTTCGGGGCCGATCCGCGGCGCGTGGCGTCCCTGGTGGACGCCATGGTCAATCAGGTATCGAGGATAAACCTTAATACTCAGTGCCGCCGTGGGCCGGACACGTTCCCGTTCACCGGCCGCAAGGACTCCGCCGAGGGCACCTTGAGCGTGTCGGACGCCTTGCGGGCGTTCTCAATCCGCGCGGCCGTGGTCGCGAGCGCAAGCGAGGCGAACAAGGAGCTCGTCGGCGAGATCGTCGCGCGGCGCCACTCGGCGTTCCTCTCGACGGACTTCCTGTTTTGACCGAGCCCACCGTACTCGCGCGCCACGACGACCTCGTGGCGGTGTCCAAGCCCCACGGTTGGGTGGTCCATGCCGCGATGCCGAACGAGGCGTTCGACGTGCAGGAGTGGTGTGTGCGCACCCTCGGGCCGGGCTTTGCGCCCTGCCACCGGCTCGACCGCGACACGTCGGGCGTCGCCCTCTACGCGGCCCGCCCGGAGACGCGCGCCCGCGTCGGCAAGGCCTTCGAGGCGGGCGCCGTCGAAAAGGAGTACCTCGCGTTGGTGTTTGGCCGCGCCCATGCCAAGGGCGTGATCCGCGAGCCGCTGGCCCCGGACGACGGCGGCGCGCCACAGGACGCGGTCACCCGTTACCGGGTCGAGGAGCTGCTCGGGGGCTTCGCGCTGCTCCGGGTTCGCCCGGAGACGGGGAGAAAGCACCAGATCCGGCGCCACCTCGCGCACGTCCACCTGCCCGTCGTGGGCGATCCGCGCCACCGCCCGCCCCGCCCGGTGCGGGTACCCGCGTGGCCAGGGCGGATGTTCCTCCACGCCACGCGCATCGGGCTGCCGGCGGGGGTGGTGTCCGACGCTCCGTTCGTCGTCGAGTGCCCCCTCCCTCCGGAACTCGTGCGTTGCCTGGAGGCGATCCGCGCGGGCACGGTCAACGCTCGGAGGGCTTGACCATCAGCGCGCAGAGCTCGGGCTGCCCGACCAGCGCGGACCCGGCCACGAAGTGCAGCGCGCCGTCCGCGATCCACACGCGATCGAACGCCCCCAGCGCGGCGTCCACTTGGGGGCGCTCGCCCTTCTCGCGGGCGAGGCTCGAGTTGGCCTGTTGCGCGAGTTGCGCGCCGCGCACGTAGTCGGACAGGTCCCAGCCGGAGAGCACGGCACGGTCGACGCGGAGGTCGGTGAACCAGCCGTGCTCCATGGTGAAGGTGCCGTCTGCCGTGACGTTGAGGTAGCCGGAGTCCGCCGGCACCGACAGGCGGAGCGCGACGCCCGTCGGCGTGGGGTCCACCCTCGCGACCACCTCGCCCGCGGAGGCGCCGCTGACGAGGAGCAGCCCGAGCTCGTCAGCGGTCAGCGTCGCCGGTTCGCCCGCGACGAGCGATGCGCAGTACCGCGCCCGCACCTCGTCCGCGCGGACCGGGTCGGCCTGCGCGGGCACGATGGGGAGGGGTTCCGCCTCGGTCATCGACGAGAAGAGCAGCGACGGCGCCATGGTGGTCAACAGGGCGCCGCCGCAACAGCACCCGATCGCCATCAGGCTCAGGCATCCGAACGCGCCGAGCGCCCAGCGTCCCCAACTCGCGCGCTCGGCCATCCCGCGCCCCGCAGCGTCAGATCGAGCCGAGGCTCGTCGCCTTGGCCTTGATGTCGCAGATCGCGACCTCTTGCGACTTGGTCCCCGCGTAGGTGTCGACGACCTTCACGGTGATGTCGCCGAAGGCGCCGCCGTTGTACCCGTTCTGCATGGGCACCGCGGCCCACTGCGGGGCGCCCACCGCGTCCGGCAGCGTGATCCGCGACACGGCGCCGTTGATGGCGACCTCGACCGTCTTGGGCCGCGCGAAGTCCTTGTTCGGCGACACGAACCCGAGGCTGGAGATCGAGTAGCTGCCCTGGGTGAGGGTGATCTCGGGCTGGGCCTCCGCGGTCACGGGCGCGGACCAGAACGACTTGAGCTCGACCGCCGCCACCTTGCCCGACTTGTCGGGCTGCGGCTTGTCGACGAGCAGGCCCGCGTCGTGGCCGGGGGACTCGACCGTCGCGCCGGACGCGCCCACGAAGGCGTCGAACTCGGTCAGCATGATGCCGAGCTCGCCCATCGTGAGGTTCGGGAAGTCGGCGCCCTCGTAGATCTCGAGGATGGTGACGCGCACCTTCCCACCGAAGTCGTCGTCGACCTTGATGTCGGGCATGTCGACCGCCTGGAGGCGGAACTCGTCCGCGACGTCGAGCGTGGCGGTTCCGAGGACCTTGGGCCCCGCGTCGCCGTTCACCTCGACGTCCACGCGCACCTTCTTCACGCGCGGGTACTTCTTGAAGGTCTCTTCGTCCTTGCCGTGACCGGGGAACAGCACGAGCTTGTCGACGGTGGCCACCGGCACGTCGAGAAGGACCCACTCGCCCTTGTTCTCGCTCTCGCCGGGCACGGCCCAGACCGTCGAGGCCTTGCCATCGACGAGGTTACCGGCTGCAAACTTGCCCTTGTCCCGATTGTCGGTCTGGAACTTGGACACGGACACGCCCGCGAGGGCGAGGCCCGGCAGGACGAGCAGGACGAGGGGGAGTACGCGCATGGGACCTTCCTTTACTCGCGGTCGACGATGATGAACTCGACGCGCCGGTTCTGCGCGCGTCCGTCTTCGAGGTTGTTCGGCGCGATGGGGCGCATCTCGCCGAAGCCCGCGGCGTCGAGGCGCTGCGCCGCGACTCCGCGGCTGACGAGGTAACGCACGACGGCCTCCGCACGTTCCTGCGAGAGGCGCAGATTGCTCATGTCGTTGCCGACGTCGTCCGTGTGGCCCTCGACGCGGACGCGCTTGAGCTCGGGGCGGGAGATCATCACCTGCGCGATCTCGTCGAGGAGGGAGTTGCTCCGCTCCTGGATCGTGCTGCGACCGGTGTCGAAGTAGATGACGTCGTTGATCTTGATGCTTCCTTGCGTGACGACGACGCGCGCGTTCTTCAGGCGCTCGTCCGGGCAGCCGTCCTCGTCCTCGAAGCCGTTGAGGTCTTCGGGGTCGAACGGGCAGCGGTCGACGTCGTCCTTGAAGCCGTCCTGGTCGGTGTCGTCGACCGGCTTGTCGTCGGGGCAGCCGTCTTCGTCGGCGACCCCGTTGAGCGTCTCGGCCTGATCCGGGCATCGGTCGGACACGTCCGGCACGCCGTCCTTGTCGTTGTCGACCTCGGGGCACCCGTCGTTGTCGAGGAACCCGTCGTCGTCCTCCGGATCGTCCGGGCACTGATCGAGGCGGTCCTCGCGCCCGTCGGCGTCGTTGTCGAGGTCGGGGCAGCCGTCGTCGTCTTCGTAGCCGTCCTTGTCCTCGGCGAGCTCGGGGCAGCGGTCTTCGGCGTCGACCGCGCCGTCGTCGTCCTTGTCGGCGGAGGCGGGGTCGAAGGACGGCGCGATCTGGAAGCCGGCGTACACGCGGTAGTCTGGGGATCCGACGCCGGGACCGACGCCGGTGCCGCCGCCGACCTGGAGGGCCACCGCGCGACCGAAGAGGAAGCGTGCGCCGACCAGCGCTTCCGCTGGGCTCGCCGCCGCGCTTCCGCCTGCCTGGCCGTGCAGCTCCACCACCGCTTCCACCACCTTCGCGGGATGGACGCCCACGCCCACCGAATAGTCGAACGCGCCGCCGATCATCACGTCGCGGACCCGCGACTCGGGCCGCACGGCGTACCCGGCGTTGGCCGCGACGCGCCACGTGTAGTCGTTCGCGCGCACGTTCCCCGCGGCGTACTCGACGATGAGCTTGGGGGTGGCGGTCACGCCGCCCGCTCCGTAGAAGTTGCCCGCGGGCGCCGTCGGCAGGCCGACGGGCACGGCGATCGCGACCTGCACCGGAAACTTCGCGCCGAGGATCGACACCTTCGGCTGCACACGCACGTCGCCGATCGACGCGCCGTTGATCGACTCCGGCGTCCCCACGTCGAGGGTGTCGAGGGCCCACGTGTCGTTGATGAGCGTGACGGGCACGTCCACCGACAGGCTTCCCCACTTGGTGAGGCCGATGCCGACCTGCACCAGGGTCGTCATGCGGCCGTCGACGAGGCCGTCCCCGTCTTCGTTCGCGGTGCCGGCGGGCGCCACGCGGTTGCCCGAGGCATCGACGAGCACGACCGGATCGTCGGCGTAGGAACCCCACAAGCCGACGCCGAGCTGGAGGTGCCCGAGGGTCGTGCCCGACTGGGTGTGGCCGAGGCCGTAGAAGTCGCCGTACGGGTGGAAGCGCTCGGCGTCTTGCGCGAGCGCGAGGGGGAGGAGCCCGAGGAGCGCGATCATGCGCGCACCCGCCGCCGCGAGGCGACCGACGCGCAGGCGAGCGCGAGCCCGAACAGCGCGGTCCCGGCCGACGACCAACCGTCGGCGCCCACCACGCCGCACACGCCGCCGCCGCGCACGCTCGCGTAGCGCGGGGCCGAGGCGCACTCCGGGAGGTTGTCGAAGAGCCCGTCGCAGTCATTGTCGAGCAAGTCCCCGCAGACCTCCTGGGCCCCGGGGTAGACGCCCGCCGACAGCGCGGACAGCGCCTCGTCTTCGTCGGGAGAGACGTCCATGCAGTCGCCGTCCTGCACCGTCACGCCGTCGCCGTCGCGGTCGGGGATGTCGATCTCGCCGTCGCAGTCGTCGTCGACGCCGTTGATCGGGTCTTCGATCGCGCCGGGGTGCACCGCGGCGTCCGCGTCGTCACAGTCGGTGCCGTTCTGGCAGCCCTCGAGCTTGTAGCCGTCGTTGTCGACGTCGCAGAGGTCGTAGCCGTCGCAGTCCTGGTCGATGCCGTCGTACGGCACCTCCGGCGCGCCCGGGTACACGGTGTTGTCCGTCTCGTCGCAGTCGATCGTGCAATCCGGCTCGGAGTTGCTGCCGTAGCCGTCGTTGTCGCGGTCGACGTCGTCGATGCAGTCGTTGCAGTCGTTGTCGAGCCCGTCGGGGGTCTCGACGGCGCCCGGAAAGGTGTCGGAGTCGGCGTCGTCGCAGTCCTGCGCGCCCGGCACCCCGCCGCCGTACTCGGTGTAGCCGTCGTTGTCGTCGTCGAGCTCGCCGTCGTCGCGGACGCCGTCGCAGTCGTCGTCGGTCGCGAAGCGCGCACCCTGCCCGTCGTCGATCTCGCCGGGGTTGACGGTGGGGTCGTCGTCGTTGCAGTCGCCGCCGGCCTCGGTGTAGCCGTCGCCGTCGGTGTCGGTGCCGGGGTCGACCGAGCAATAGTCGTTCTCGGAGCCCGGGCTTCCCTTCATGCTCGACGGCAGGAACTGCGTGCTCACGCACCAATTGTTGGCGAAGTCGTTCGCCCACTCGAGGTCGTACGCGTTCAGGCTGGCCTGCATGGCCTGGTCGCGCGACGTCGACCACGCGCTCGTCCACTCCACGCGGTCCAACGTGACGCCGCCGAACTCCGCCTCGAGGAAGTCCGCGGACAACGCGATGTTGAACGAGAAGTAGTCGTAGATGAAGTCCGTCTGGGTGACGCCGCCGTTGTACTCGTTCTCGGTGGACACCGTCTCGTCGCTCACGGCGAACACGGCGTAGCCGCCGGGCGCGACCTCGAGGGGGGCGTCGACCGTGAACGTGCCGTCCGTGCACGTGAAGTTGACGCCTTGCAGGTCGAGCGTGACCCCGGAGTTGTTGTAGACCTCGAACCACTCGCCGTAGTACGGCGCGACCTGGTCGGTGTCCGCCTGGAACTCGGTGATCGTGAGATCGCCGGGGAGCGCGGGCGAAGCGGCGAGGGCGAACGTCGTGACGGCGAGGAGCATGGTTCAGCGCCCGACGGAGTCGATGAGCGGGAACCCGCTCCAGGTGCCGTTCCACGCCTGCCACGCGCCGTAGAGCGGCACCAGGGCGAGCGGGAACATGAACAGGTACAGCACCGCGCCGACGCCGCACGTGAGGGCGCTGATGATCCCGATGACGATCGCGGCGACCACCCCGACGACGCCGAGCACGACCTGCATGACGATGGCCTGGATGGCGTGGTACCGGATGTACTTGCCCTTTTCGTTGAAGATCAGGAGGACGATGATGGGCCCCAACAGCGGCGCGATGAACGGGCTCACGTGCGCCACGGCGGCCCACATCTTGTCGTCTTCCGTGGGCTTCTCGCCCCAGACCATGGCGTGGCTCATGTCAATCCTCCGAGCGCGGCAGGATATCACAGGAGCGCCGCCTGTTCCGGGCGCACCGCGGCGCGGGTCAGGGAATGGCGAGCGTGAGCCCCCGTACATCCGCGCTTCCCACCTCGATCGGCGCCGCGGTGCGGGCCGACGGATCGTCGCCGCTTCGGCTGTCGCCCGTGAGGTCCTGGTAGGCTTCCAGCTCGATCTTCCCGACGTTGCGGGGTGGGGTGAGCTCGAACGGGCCGGCGGACGCCATCATCCGTCGCCCCAGGTAGCGACGGCCGCCGGGTGACGCCGCGTCGGTGAGGAACACGTCGAGGATGACCGGCAGCCCGCGCGTCGCGGTGATGGTGCCCGACAGGGTGACCGTCGCGCCTGACCCCGGAAAGCTCAAGGTGTCGGCACCGCCTCCGGGAGCGCCGCCGCCGGGGCCCCCATGGGGCGCGCCGCCCGGCGACCCGGGAGCGCCGCCGCCAGGGCCACCGTGGGGCGCGCCGCCGGGCGACCCTGGCGCACCGCCGCCGGCGCCGGGCTGGCCGCGCGCGCCGGCGACGAGCTTCAGCACGACGGGCTCGGCCGGGGCTCCGGCGGCGAGGTCGACCATCACCTGGGCGTAGGGATCCTGCTCGGAGGGCCCGTCGCCGTCGGCGTCCTGAAAGGCCTGCACGTCGAGCGCCTTCACGTCGGTTGGTACGTCGATCTCGAAGTCTCCGGTTCCGGGCAGGTGAATCGCCCCGACGCGCGACACGCCGCCGGGCGCCTTCGCGTCCGGCACGTTCACGTCGATCTGGATCGTGCCTTCTCCCGGCGACTCGATCGTCCCCAGCACGCGCACCGTCGCGCCTTCGTAGCCAGAGAACGGCGCTTCGCCCGATCCGTTCGGGTTGCCCTGGCCGCCGGGGTCGTTGTCCGCGCCTGCGTAGTAGCGTGGGTCGAGCGGCTCCGGCTCGTCGGTGACGCGCTCGAGGCAGCCGATCAGAAGGAGCGCCGATACCACGTCACCGCCTCCGCGAGGCCCGCGTCGAGCGAGGTGCGCGCCCGCCAGCCGAGCCTCGACTCCGCGACGCGCACGTCGAGGACCTTCCTCGGCATTCCGTCGGGCCGCGCGGCGTCCCACGCGATGGCGCCCTCGTAGCCCACCGCCGTGGCGACCGCGCGCGCGATTGTGGCGATCGGCCGTTCCACGCCGCTCCCGAGGTTGATCGGGGCGGGGCCGCCGCCGCGCTCGAGCGTGAGGACGATCGCGTCGGCGGCGTCGTCGACGTACAACAGGTCGCGGGTGGCGCGACCGGTCCCCCAGGCGACGACCTCGGGGGCGCCCTCGCGGCGCGCCTCCTCGAAGCGGCGAATGAGCGCTGCGACCACGTGCGAACGAGGTCCAAAGTCGTCTTCGGGCCCATAGAGGTTGGTGGGCACCACGAACGCGCAGTCGAAGCCGTGCTCTTCGTGCAGGGCGCGGCCGTGGACGAGCATCGCGCGCTTGGCGAGCCCGTACGGGCCGTTCGTGGGCTCGGGCTCGCCGAGGAACACGTCGGCCTCACGCATCGGTTGCGGGGCGTCGACCGCGTACGCGCACGCGCTCGAGACCCCGACGAGCCGCCGGACACCCGCGGCCTGGGCGGCGTCGAGGACGTTGGTGTTCATCAGCACGTTGGTGCTGTACGCCGTCGCCGGGTGGAGGCGCATCCAGCCGATGCCACCTCCGGCGGCGGCGCAGTGCACGACGTGATCCGGTCGGAGGGACGCGAGGAGGTCGAACGTGGCGCCTCGCTCGCGGAGGTCGACCTCCGTGGAGCGCACGACGAACGGCGTCGCCGCGGCGCCCTCGAGGCGCGCCACGACCCGACGCCCGAGGAAGCCCGCGCCCCCGGTGACGAGGACCCGCGCGCCTCGAAGCTCAGACATTGGAGTAGGGGTTGCGGATCTTCACGAGGCGGAGCCCGCCGATGAGCTCGTTCATTCCGCGGTGGATGTCGATCTCGGTCGAGTAGCCCAACGCCCGGATGCGAGCGTAGCTGACCTCGTAGTCGCGCTTGTCCTCGTCGCTGCCGACGTCCGCGAAGTAGAGGTGGAAGTCCAGCTTTTGCTGGAGGAGGCGCACGATGTCCTCCTTGGTGTAGTTCATGCTCTCGTGGCCGACGTTGAGCCGGCGATCGCGCGCCTCGTCCCACCGATCGAGCAGCACCGGCACGACGCGCGCCATGTCGTGCACGTGGATGAACGTGCGCCGGAAGTGCCGTTCGTACACCAGGAGGTAGCGGTTCACGAGCGCCTGGTACGTGAAGTCGTTGATCATCAGGTCGAGTCGCAGCCGTGGCGACAGGCCGAAGGCCGTCGCGAACCGCAGCGCGACGGTGTTCGGGCGCTCCATGCAGAGCTGCTCGGCCGTGGTCTTGGTCTCTCCGTAGAGCGACAGGGGGTTCAGCGGGGTGTCCTCGTCGCACACCCCGACGACCTCCCCGTAGTTCGACCCGGTCGAGAAGTTCAAGAGCTTCGTCTCGGGGGCCAGGGCGTCGAGCACGGTGCGCGTGCCGTCGACGTTGGTGCGGCGCGCTTCGTCCGGGTGCTTCTTACACACCGGGTAGCCGACGAGCGCCGCGAGGTGCACGACCGCGTCGGCTCCGGCGACGACCTTGCGGACGGCGGCCGCGTCGGTCACGTCGCCCTGCGTGAACGTGAAGTTCGGGTGGATGAAGTTCCCGAGCAGCGACTCTCCACCGAAGCGGAGGTTGTCGAACACGTGCACGCGGTACCCCCTCGACAGGAGGTACGGGGTCAGGACCGAGCCGACGTAGCCGGCGCCGCCGGTGATCACGATGCGAGGGCTCAAGCGGCGCTCCAGTCGGCGAGCGCGCGCGCGAGGCGCTCGCCGTGAATCGAGGTGAACGCGTGGGAATTGCCGACGAACAGGCCGCGTGAGTGGACCGCGTCGGCGACGGGGAGCGCCCCGGCGACGCGCGCGTCGATGCGCGCGAACGCCGGCTGACGAACGAGGTTGCCGGCGGAGATCGCGCGCGTCTCGATCCCTCGCGCGGCGAGCGCGGCGATCGCGTCGGCGCGGGGGCGACCCGGCGGGAGGAGGAAGGGGAAGGCGAAGCCGGCGTGGGTGCAGCCCGGGGACTCAGGAAACACCGTGTGCCCCTCGAGCCCGCCGACGAGCGCGCACCACGCCGCGTGGTTCGCGCGGCGACGCGCCACCCAGGCGTCGAGGCGCCCGAGCTGGACCCGCCCGAACGCGGCCTGAAGGTCGGTCGGCCGCAGGTTGTACCCCGCGGAGACAAAGAGGAATCGAGGATCGACGTCGGGGTTCTGCTCCGCGAGCGCCGTGCGGTCCGAGCGTTCCCGCACCCAGCCGTGGGCGCGCAGGGACCGCATGGCGTCGGCGAGCGCGGCGTCGCGGGTGACGACCATGCCCCCTTCGATCGTGGTGATGTGGTGCGAGAAGAAGAAGCTGAACGTCGCGCCGTCGCCGAGGGCGCCCACCCGCCGCCCTCGGACCGTCGCGCCGTGGGCGCCGCAGGCGTCCTCGAGGCGAATCAGTCCGTCGAACGCCGGATCGTCCAGATCGACCGGTTGCCCGAGGAGGTGGACGGCCAGCACCGCGCGCGTGCGCGGGCCCCGCGCCGCGGCGACCGCGGCGGGATCGAGGTTCAAGGTGGCCGGATGCACGTCCACGACGACCGGTACGAGGCCGGCTTGCGCGATCGGGAAGAGCGACGTGCTCCAGCCCACGGCGGGCACGATGACCTCGTCCCCCTTCTGGAGGGCGCCGATCTCGACGAGCCCGCTCAGGAGGAGGAGGTTCGCGCTCGACCCGCTGTTGACCATCACCGCGTGACGGGCGTCGCCGGTGGGGTCGCACCAGTGCGCCCACTCGGCCTCGAACGCCCGCGTCTGCTCGCCCATCGTGACGCGGGTGCTGAGCAGCACGTCGATCGCGGCGAGCGCCTCGGCGGGGCCGTAGGGCGTCACGACGAGCGGGTGGCCGTCTTCGGCGTCGTGCGACTCCACCGGTAGATCGCGCAGTTCGGACCGCACGATATCCTCGAGCGAGGCGCGGGCTTCGGGCGTCACGCCGCGCCCCCGCAGTCGTCGCAACGCAGGGCCCGGGCGTTGGGCAGCTCGGTGGCGAGGACCTTCAGGTGGTCCATCCCCACCGGCCAGCTCGACGCCTTTCGCTCGCCTCCGATGCGTTGACCCTCCTTCGTCGGGAGCTCGGCGATCGTCCAGCCGCGCTGCATCGCGCGGATCGTGATCTGGTACTCGATCGGGAAGCGCTTCACGGAGGTGTCGAGGTCGAGCAGGGACGCGCGCCTGAGCGCGCGAAACCCGTTGATGGTGTCGTAGACGCGCGGGCCCTTGTGGAAGAGCCCGTTCGCGATGCGCGACAGCGCGTCGTTGACGCGGGCGCGCAGCCGCAGGACCTCGCCGTCCTCCTCGTTCACCGCTCCGGGGCCGAAGCGACGGGCGATCGCGAGATCCGCACCTTGAACGAGGAGATCGTCAAGGCGCTCGATGTCTGCCGGGTCTTCGTTGCCGTCGGGGCTGTAGAACACGAGGCGCTCGGCGCGGCTCGCCTCGGCGGCCACCCGGAAGGCGACTCCGCGGCCGCGGATCGGCTGAGGCACCCACGGGATCCCGCGCGCGGCGAGCAGCTCGCGGGTGCCGTCGGTGCTGCCGCCGTCGACGGCGAACACCTCGCGGAAGGCGCCGAAGGGGATGCGGTCCCACAGCGTGGTGAGACCCTCGACCTCGTTGAGGGTCAGGAGGACGATGGCGGCGTCACGAACCATACGCCGAAGCCTATCAGACGCGGGCCTTGCCGCCGTGGCGACGGGGCGCGGCGGCCGGACGACGCGTCAGGGCACGAGGCCGTTCGTCGTGAGGAACGCCATCATCCCGCGCGCGATGCGGTCCAGCCCCGCGGCGTTGGCGTGGCCACGGTCCTGTGGGAAGTAGAGCGTCTCCGAAGCGGTCGCCACCTCGAACTCCGGCTGCGGGTCGTACACGGGCACCGCCAGCTCCGCGGCCGCCGCGTGCAGGATGCGGCGGTGCTCCGCGGTGTAGCCGTCGCGCTCCAACGGGAAGCCGAAGAGGACGGTCTTCGCGCCGACCTTCTGGATTCGCGCGTGGAAGTCGCGCAGGTTCGCGACGTACTCCGCGGGGGGGACGCGGTAGACGCCGCCGTCCTGTCCGGTCTGCTCCTTCGCCTGGATGCGCCACCCGTCGACGAGGGCGCGCAGGCCCATGTAGAGCCTCAGGTGGTAGAGGAGGTTGCTCTTGAGGAAGTCGGCGTTGGCCTGGAGCGCGGCCTGGCTCGTGTCGGTGAACGACACCTTCCGGGCGTCCTGCACGATGTACCCGAAGACGACGACGTCGGGCGCGTAGCGCGACAGCGCGCGGTCCCACAGCCACAGCCCCTGAAACGACGTGTAGCCGGGCTGCGCGCCGTTGATGACCTCCACGTTCTTCCCGGCTTCCGCAAAGAGCGCCTCGAGGCGCGCGGGGTACGAATCGGCGTCGTCGACCCCCCACCCGAAGGTGGTGCTGCACCCGAGGGTCATCACGCGGGTGACCCCGGCCGGCTTCTCTTCGGGGTGGATCGGCGCGCGCAGGCCGTTCGGATCGGTCGTGACGCGGAACGCCCCGCCCGTCTCCTTGTGCGGGTGCATCTCGGCGTGTTGGCCGGGATCCTCCACCCAGTAGACGTTGCCGTGGGTGAACTGCCGCGCGTCCACCTTCGGCCACCCGACGGCGCGCAGCGCGACTTCGCCCCCGACGAGCAAGCCCACGAGGGGGGCGAGCGCGAACAGCGCTCGACGTGGCCAACGATTGCGCACGCTACTCCGCCGGAGCCACGGTCACGGCGGTGTGGTCCTCGATGGACTTGCCCTTGAAGAAGCGGTTGTCGTACCAGACGTTGTCGTTGATCGACCAGGACAGCGTGCCGTGTTCGGGCGCGACGAACACCTTCTCGGCGCCGATCGGGAAGATCAGCTCGACGCCGGCCTCGGTGACGAACTTGCCCACGAGCATGCCGACGAGGCAGCCCTCGACGGTGCACGGCCAGTCCGCGCCGCCGGGCTTCGGCTGGGACGGATCGCCCTCCACCGTGATCCACGGGGCGTTGTCGGCGACGCGGTACTTGTCCGTGACGGTGGCCGTGATGCGCGCCCTGTCGCCCTTGCAGAGGCCGATCGGCCGCTGCCATGACTTCCCGATGTCGAGGTAGTCGAACAGGGTGTAGGTCAGCGGCGGCGACGGGCACTCCCCCTCGGTGAGCTTGGCGGGCAGGGCCTTGATGGCGGATTGCCAGTCGCCGAGGTCGCCGCCCTTGCGGAACGCCACGCACAGGTCGCGGTTCTGGCGCGCGACACCCTCGATCATCTGGGGGCGCCCGAGCAGCACCGTCTCCAGGTCCTCGCCCGCGGTGCCGGTCATCTTGACCGCCTCGTCGCGGGCGCCGCTCCACTGCGCGACCATGGCCTCGAGCGCCTTCTGGCGCTCCATCTTGCGGTCGCCTTCTCCGAGCTTCTCGAAGTCCGGCGGGGCGAAGCACTCGCCCGACCAACCTTCTTCCTTGTACCAGCCCACGGGCGGCGGCGGCGGCGGGCCCTTGGCCTTCTTGGGCTTCGCCTCGGCCATCGCGACGAACAGGAGCGCGGTCAGCATGGGCTTGTCCTCCGAGCGGGTTCCTTTAGCCACGGACGCGGTCGCCCGTCATTTCTTCGGATGCAAAAATGCGCGCGCCCGCGCCGCCCGGGGGCGACGCGGGCGCGAGCGGTCGAGCGCTCGGCGTCAGGAGAGGGCGTCGCCGCCTTCCGGACGCGGCGCGCGCGCCGCGGGGCGACGAATCAGAAGATCTGCGCGAGCTTCGCGGCGATGACGAAGGCGAAGAGCACGAGGGTCTCCATGAACACCAGGGCGATGATCATGGGGGTCTGGAGCATGCCGCCGGTCTGGGGGTTGCGGGCCATGCCCTCGAGGGCGGCGGCGGCGGCGCGGGCCTGGCCGAGCGCGGCGCCGATGGCGGCCACGCCGATCGCGATGCCGGCGCCGATGCCGACACCGGAGTTGGCGGCGAGGGCCTCGGACTCGGGGCTGGCGAACGCGACACCGGTGGTGACGGCGAAGACAGCGGCGGCGCGGAGAGTGGTGACGAGGGCGGTGTTCATGAATCCTCCAGTGGTGCTTGAGAATCAGTGGTGAGCGTGCGCGTGACCGTCGCCGTGCTCGTGGTGTTCGTCGTGGGCGACGGAGAGGCTGATGTAGATCGTGGTCAGGAGCGCGAAGACGAACGCCTGGACGACGCAGACGAGCAGGCCGAGGAACAGCAGGGGGACCGGGAGCAACGCGCCGCCGATGAAGCCGGCGAACTCGGCGCCCAGGCCGCGGACGATGCTGGCGAGCAGGTGGTCGACCGCGATGTTCACGCCGAGGCGGAAGGTCAGCGAAACGGGGCGCACCGCGAGCGAGAACGCCTCGAGCGTGAAGAAGATCGGGGCGATGGCCGCGATCGGCCCGGCGAGGTGCTTGATGTACCCGAAGCCCTGGCGCGAGAGCCCGGCGTAGTTGAACACCACGAACACGCTCGCTGCGAGCGCGAAGTTGTGCGACATGTCCTCGGTGGCCGGCAGCACCCCCGGGATGAATCCGGAGAGGTTGTTGATGAGGACGTACACGAAGATCGTGCCGACGAGCGGGAAGAAGGCGAGCGCCTCCTTACGCGTGCCGATCGTGGATTCCATGAGCCCGAGCAGCCACTCGACGACGATCTCGAAGAGGTTGCGGGGGCTCAGGCCGGCCTCGGGGACGTACTTGTCCGGGCCTTCGATCTTCTTGGCGGCCTCGAGCCCCATCCGCGCGACCGCCGCGAACAGCAGGATGAACGCGACCACTGCCCACGCCGTGGGGATGGTGTAGGAGGGGTCGTGGCCGCCGTCGACGTGGATGCCGAGGGTGTGGGCCACCGAGCCGTCCCCGAAGCCGGGAAGGAGCTGGAACCACGAGAAGCTGCCGACGACGGGCCGGAGCGCGGCGAGGGACAGGGCGCTGAGCAGGGTGGTGATCATCCGGCTTCCTCCAGCGAGGGCGGAGCGGGGGGAGCGACGAGGAGCCCGGCGAACGCGTGGGCGCTCACCGCCGGCAGGAAACAGAGCACGCCGACGAGCAGCGGCAGGACGGGCACCGCCTGCGCGAGGGCCGCGACGCCGATGCACAGCGCGACATGGTGCAGGAACAACCACGCGCCGAACATCGGCGACCCGAGCGTCCGCACGACGCCGACCATGCCGACCATCGACGCCAGCCCCAGCGCGACCCCGGCCGCGACCGCGTCGACCGCCCACGGCGCCCAAAGCGCGGCTGCGCCCGGCATCAGGGCGCCGACGAGGGCGGTGTCACGGAGGAGGGTCGTGGGGGTGAGCATCGGAGAGCTGGGCGAGGCCTCGGAAGAGCTGGACGATGCCGACGGCGAAGCCGGCGAGCGCGCACAGCAGGGTGAAGAGCCGGCCGGTGCCGAACAGGTGGTCGACGGCCCAACCGAGCGCGAAACCGGCGAAGCACCCGAAGGGGATGGCCGAGACCATCGCCCCCGCCGCCATCGCCCGACGGAATGAAGCTCCGTTCACGCGTGCTCCGGTATGACCGACCACCCGAACATCCAAAGAGCGCCGGGGGCAGGGCCCTCGGGGACCGGCGGACTAACGATGCGCATGTGTCGTGTCAACGCGAGCCCCCCGGACGCTGCGGCCGAACCCCGATAAGCGTTCCTAAACGGAGCTGCAGTGCACCATCACTTCGAACCCTTCGGCGTGACGCCGGGGGCCATCCGCGCCACGCTCGACGTGGCGCTCCGGCGCGGCGCGGACGACGCCGACCTCTACTTCGAGCACGCGGGCAGCACCTCGGTCGCGCTCTCCGACGGCAAGGTCAACCGGGCGTCCACCCACGTCGACCTCGGGGTCGGGGTGCGGGTCGTCGTCGGCGACCAGGTCGGGTACGCATATACCGAGGATCTTTCTTCTGAAGCGATGCGTCGCGCCGCGGAGACCGCCGCGGAGATCGCCGCGGGCACGCGCGCCCACACGCCGGTGTCGATCGCGCCGCGCGCGCCGTACGCCGACCGGTACCGCGTGGCGGCCCCGTGGGAGGGGGTCGACATGCTGACGCGTGTCGCGATGGTACGGGCGTGGGAGCGGCGCGTGTTCGCGCTCGACGCGCGGGTCATCCGCGTGGAGACGAGCCTCTCCGACTCGTTCCGCCACATCCTCGTCGTGCGCGCAGACGGAAGGATGGTCGCCGACTATCAGCCGATGACGCGGGCGTTCGTGTCCTGCACGGCCGAGATGGACGGGCGCCGCGAGTCCGCCAGCGCGAACCTCGCGCAGCGGGCCGGCGTCGAGTTCTACACGTCGGAGCGGGTCGAGCGGATGTGCCGCAAGGCGGTGGACGACACGGTCATCCTCTTCGAAGCCGTCAAGGCGCCGGCGGGCGAGATGACGGTCGTGCTGGGCGCGGGCAGCTCGGGCATCTTGTTGCACGAGGCCATCGGGCACGGCCTCGAGGCCGACTTCAATCGCAAGGGGATCAGCATCTACGCCGATCGCGTCGGTCAGCGCATCGCGCCGGCCGGCGTGACCGTGGTCGACGACGGCACCTTGCCCTTCGCCCGGGGCACGATCAACACCGACGACGAAGGCAACCCGGCGGAGCGGACCGTGCTCATCGAGGACGGCGTGCTGCGCGGGTACATGCACGACGAGATCAGCGCGCGCCACTTCGGGGTGGCCCCGACCGGCAGTGGGCGTCGTGAGTCGTTCCGGCACACGGTGCTCCCGCGCATGCGCGCGACGTACATGGAGCCGGGGCCCTTCACCCCCGAGGAGATCATCGCCAGCGTGCCGCGCGGCATCTACTGCGCGACCTTCGCCAACGGCCAGGTGCACATCGGCGGCGGGGACTTCGCGTTCTACGTGCGGCACGGCTGGCTGATCGAGGACGGGAAGTTGACCCGCCCCATCAAGGACGTGAACCTCGTCGGCAACGGCCCGAAGGTCCTCGAGACGGTGGAGATGGTGGGCAACGACCTCGTGATCGACGAAGGTGGCTGGACGTGTGGGAAGGACGGCCAGAGCATGCCGGTGTCGCAGGGCATGCCCACCGTGAAGGTCGGCCGCCTGTCGGTGGGAGGTGCCGCGTGAGCGCCCTCCTCGACATCGCCCGCAAGGTCGCCGCAGAGGCCCGCTCCCTCGGCGCGCAGGAGGTCAGCGTGTCGGTGGCGCGCTCCTCGGAGAGCAGCATCGTGCGTCGCGCGGGCAAGATCGAACAGGCGACCTCGGCCACCAGCCTGGGTGTGTCCCTGTCGGTGCTCGTCGACGACCGGTACTCCGTCCATGCCTCGTCCGACATCCGGCCCGACGCGTTGACGGCCTTCCTCGTGCGCGCGATCGAGGCGACGCGGGTGCTCGAGCCCGAGGTCGAGCGACGGCAGCCGCCGGTGGAGCTCTGCGGTCGCGGCGCCTCCGAGGAGGCGCTCGACGCGTGGGACGCCTCCGCCGAACGGCTCGGGGCCGAGGCGCGGCGCACCGCGGCGGAGGCCCTCGAAGCCGCGGTGGACGCGCTTCCCGAGCGTTCGCGGGTCCTGAGCGCGGCGGTGTTCGTGGGCGACTCCGTGAACGAGAGCGCGCGCGTGATGTCGAACGGCTTCGAGGGCACGCACCGGTCGACCGGGTTCGGCCACGGCGCGGAGATGACCCTCGCGGACGCCGACGGTCGGAGGCCGGAGGGCTACGCGTACTATTCGGCGTTGTACCAAGAGGACCTCCCCGACTTCGAGGCGGTCGCGCGCGAGTGCTGGCGCCGCTCTGCCCAGCGCCTGGGCTCCGGGCCCATGGCCTCGGGGCGCTACCCGATGCTCCTCGACGCCCCCGCCGTCGGCCGCATCCTCGGCGTGCTCGGCGCGCCGCTGTCCGGCGGCGAGCTGCATCAGAAGCGCAGCTTCCTCATCGGGAAGCTGGGCGAGCGCATCGGGAACGCCCGCTTCACCCTGCTCGACGACCCGCACATCCGACGCGGGCTCGGCAGCCGCGCGTGGGATGGAGACGCGCTGATCGCCCGTCCGATGCCGATCGTCGAGGCCGGGGTGCTCAGCAACTACTACATCAACACGTACTACGGGCGGAAGCTCGGGATGGCGCCCACCACCGGCGGACGTTCCAACTGGGTGGTCCCTCCGGGGGCCCGGGGGGTCGCGGCGATCGCCGAGGGCCTCGAGCGGGCGATCCTCGTCACGGGCTTCCTCGGCGGCAACTCCAATGCGCAGACGGGCGACTTCAGCTTCGGCGTGTCGGGCGTGCTCCTCGAGCGCGGCGCGCCGGTGAAGAACCTCTCCGAGATGAACGTCAGCGGGAACATCACCGACGTCCTGGGCAACTTCGTGGAGTCCGCCGACGACGTCTGGACCTTCGGCAGCTGCCGGTCCGGCACCCTGCTGTTCGACGACGTCGCGTTCAGCGGCACGTGACCCGGTGAGCGTGTCGCCGTCCGTCGACGTGGCGCTCCTCGCCGCCATCCATCGCGAGCGCCTGCATCTCGTCCGTTACCTCAACGGGATGCGGGCGCTCGGCGCGACGGCGTGGCTGCTCGTCCTCGTCGGGTTCGGGCGGCCGGAGGTGCCGTTCGCGGCCACCTACATGGCGCTCGGGTGGGTCGTGTTCCTGCTGGCGCGCCACGACGACGTGTGGGCGGAGCGCGCGCTCTTCGGCCCGATGATCCTCGATATTCCGTTGTACGGCGGGAGCGAGTGGGTCTTCACCCCGTCCGACGCGAACCCCGGCTACGGCGCGGCTTCGGCCGTGGTGGGGCTGATGATGATCACCGTGGCGTCGCTCCTGACGCTGCACCGCGGCGTCATCCTCGGCACGGCCCTCATCGCGACCGTCGCCGCGCCGGCGATCCTCGCGCGCGGCGGCGTGATCGCGACGCAGTCGACCGTGCTCATCGCGATCGCCCTCACGGTCGTGGCGTTCGCCGGGGCGATCCTCACCGACCGCATCCAGGCCCTCGCGGCCGCGGTGGCGTCCGAGCAGCTCACGCGCGCGCAGATGGAGCGGTATTTCTCGCCGGCGGTCGCGGCGCGCATCGTGTCCGCCGGACGGCGGTCCGGAGGCGAGCACCGCGAGCTCACGATCCTGTTCTCGGACATTCGAGGGTTCACCACGATCTCCGAGCGCATGCCCGGCGAGGAGGTCGTCGGGCTCCTCAACGAGTACCACTCGGTGATGGTGGACGTGGTGTTCCGCCACGGCGGCACCCTCGACAAGTTCATGGGGGACGGCATGATGGCCTGGTTCGGCGCGCCCCTCGACCAGCCCGACCACGCGCGTCGCGCGGTGTCGTGCGCGCTGGACATGATGACCGCCCTGGACGACCTGAACACGCGCCGCGCCGCTCGGGGGCTGCCGGCGCTCCGCATCGGGATCGGCGTGCACACCGGCCGTGCGGTCGTGGGCGACATCGGCAGCGAGCGTCGCCGCGAGTACACGGCGGTGGGGGACGCGGTGAACGTGGCGTCACGCGTCGAGGGCATGACGAAGCAGGTCGGTGTGCCGGTGCTCGTCACGGAGCAGACGCGACGCGAAGCGGGCGAGGGGTTCTCGTGGCGCCCCGTCGGGATGACGCCGATGCGCGGCCGCCAGGAGGGCGTCCCGACCTGGACGCCGATCACGCCGAGCGCGTGAGCTCCGCCACGAGGCACCGCGCGGAGCCCCCGCCGACCGACTCGATGGTCGGGAGGTCGACGACGAGGGGCGCGCCGCGAGACTCGAGCGCGCGGCGCTGGCCGGGGTCGAGCGCGCCCCACCCGGACGCGGAGATGAGCCAGATCGGGCCAACTCCGTCGAGGGCGAGGACGTTGCCGGAGAACGCGGCCACCTGCGCGCGCGTCAGCCGCAGCAGCTCGTGGCCTCGCAGCGACGCCGCGACGCGGGCACGATCCGCTTCGGGCAGCGCCTCGAAGCACACGCCCGCCAGGCCGTGACCGAGGAACATTAACACGTTGGTGTGGTAGTACGGGCGCCCGGCGGCGTCGGCGGCGTCGAACCCGACCAGGGTCCAGCCGAGTCGCGAGGCCCACTCCGCCGCGAGCGCGGCGTCCGTGCGCGGCGACCACGCGGCGTAGGCCACACGCGCGTCGCGATCGAGCACGAGGCTGCCGGTCCCCTCGAGGAACCGCCCGTGCGCCTCGGCGGCCGTGAGGTCCACCAGACGGTGGCCTGCGCCGACGACGCCGGAGAGATCGAACCGTTCGGCGCGGCGATTCGGGGCGAGCATCGGGTAGAGCACGACGGCCGGCGGAGCGCCGTCGTGGACGCTGAACCAGTTGTTGCAGAAGCAGGCGTCCGGGCACGCGGGATCGCCGTCGACGACCACGACGTCCACGCCCGCGGCGCGCAGCGCGCTCACGAGCGCCGCGTGTTCCGCGAGGGCGGCGCCCTCGGCGTCCGCCGCGATCGCGCGCTGGAAGGTGTTGGTCGCGGCGGTCTGGTCGTTCGCGCGGAAGCCGACGGGTCGCACGGTGAGGACGCGGGAGCGGTGCACGGTCGCCTACGCGAGCTCGGGGGCGTCGTCTGCCGGGCGCATGGCGTCGGGGAGCAGCGCGGCCACGCGCCCGCGGGCCTCGAGCAGGGCGGCGAGCTTGCCGGGGTGGTCCCCCGCGTCGAACGCCGGACCGAACCGCAGGTGCACGGCGCCGCAGCGCATCAGCGGTTCGCCCGGCGGAAAGACCCGGTCGGAGCCCGACTGTGCGAGAGGGAGCACCCGCACACCCGGGATTGTCAGGTACCGGCCAGCGGCGCGGAGGAACGGGCCGAGTCGGCCCGTGCGGCTGCGCGTGCCCTCGGGGTACAGGAGCACCACCCAGCCGTCGTCCATGAGGCGCTCGCAGTCCGCCAGGGTCTGGAGGGCGATGGCGGCGAGCTCGCGGGGGGACAGCGAGTCCTGTTCCGTGGCCACGGCGGAGCTCTGCGCGGTCTTCCGGGTGTTCAGGCCGAGCGCGGCGAGGCGTCGGAAGGGGTCCGTGTACACCTTCGGACCCGCGACGGCGACGAGGCGTCCGGCGAGGTCCGCGGCGCCCACGCGCACGAGCATGGCGTCGGTGACCTGGGTGTCGCAGTACGAGAGGTGGTTGCACACCACCACGCGGCGGCCTCCCGCCGCGTCGAACGCGCGCGCGTGCTCGAGCCCCTCGACGACGCTCGGATCGAGGATGGAGTCCATGTAGGTGCGGCCGATGACGCGGGCCACGGGGTCGGCCTCGTGCAGCCGGTACTCGGAGCCGGCGGACACGAAGTTGGCGAGCAACCCCGCGACGTCGCGCAGGTCGATGGGCTCGAGGGCCGCGCGCACGGCGTCGGCGACGCGGCCCCGCCGTTCGGCGTCGGTGTCGACGTAGGTCGAGATCCACGCCGGGACCGCGGCGCGGAGCACCTCCGGCGAGAGCCGTCCGATGTCGTCGATGCTCAAGCGCATGCGCGCGCCGACTATGCCGCCGGGCAGACGCAGGCTATCGGAGCGCGGCGCCGTCGAAGCCGCCGGGCAGCAGGGCCCGGGCGGTGGTGCGCGCGACCTGTCCGTCCGTGCCGGCGATCAACAACGGGGCGTCCGGCAGGTACTCGAACAGGACCTGACGGCAGCCGCCGCACGGCGCGGCGCCACCGTCGGTGATGACCGCGAGGGCCACCACCTCGTCCTCGCCGTTTGCCAGGGCCGCGTAAAGGGCCACCCGCTCCGCGCAGCAGCACTGCGGGTATGCGGCGGACTCCACGTTGAAGCCCGGGTGGACCCGACCGGAGGCCCCGCGTGCGGCGGCGCCGACGCGAAACCGCGAGTACGGCGCTCGGGCGCGCTCGCGCGCGGCCGTCGCAGCCAGGACGAGCTCACGTTCGGCTTCGGGGAGCGCGTCGACGTGCATCTTCGTCGCGTAGCGCCCCGGCTCGGTTAGCGCCACGGGATGCTCCCCGCGCGCGCCGCGTCACCGCTGCCGAGTGAGGTCGAACGGGCCGACCGCGAGCTCGTGGCGATCCTCGCCGAGTGGCGCTTCATGGAGTTCATCGACCCGGTGAACGCCGCGCAGGCGCGGGCGGCGTTCGTCGCGGGCGCGGTCGCGCCGCCGTTCGAGTATCGGCCTGCGACCTGGGCCGACTCCTGCCTCGCGGCGCTCGGACGCGTCCGGGCGCCCGCCGACCACCCGGTCGGTCGCGAGCTCCTCGCTGCCGCGGACGAGGCGCGCGCGTTCGTGATCGCCGTGCGCGACCGCAGCGCCGAGGCGTTCGCCCGGCACGCGAGCGCGGCGGGCTACGACACGCCGAGCCCCGCCACGACCGCGCCCGGCCTGCCCACCCCGTCCAACGTCACGACGCCGAAGGTGCCCTTCGAGGCCGTCGTCGCGGAGCTCCGCGCGGCGCTGCGCACGCGGGGCCTCGCCGGTTGGGCGGTGACGACGAACGGCGCCATGAGCGCGCGCGTGCTCGTCGATGCCCCACGCAGGGAGATCCAAGTGAATCCTCGCGCGAGCTACCGCGTGGGGGACCTGCCGCTGCTCGTGGCCCATGAGGTCGACGTGCACGCCGCGCGCGCGGAGTCCGGGCGCGGCCAGAGGGTGCGCGCGCTCGGCATCGGGTTGCCCGGCGCGCTGGCCGTGGATGAGGGATTGGCGTTGCTCGCGGAAGATCGCGCGGGTGGCGTGGCCGGAGCGTCCCGCTGGCGGGCCGGGCTCCTCGCCGAGGCCGTGGACCGCTCGCTCGAGTTCGGCTTTCGGGAGGTGTACGAGAGCTTCCTCCCCAAGGTGGGGCCGGAAGGCGCCTGGACGCTGACCGTCCGCGCGAAGCGCGGGCTTCGACGACCAGATCTGCCCGGCGCGTTCGCCAAGGACCGCGTGTACGCGCTCGGCCTGCACCGTGTGCGCGGGTATCTGGAAGACGGCGGAAGCCTCGCGCACCTCTACGTCGGCAAGGTCGGCCTGCAGGTGGATGTCGCGACCTGGGTGGCGGAGGGCTGGGTGGAGGCCCGCCCGGTCCCGCCGATCTGGCTCAGTCGACCGAGATGAGCTGGTTCATGGAGGGGAACTCTTCCTTGAGGAGCGCCTCCACGCCCAGCTTCATGGTCATGATCGACGACGGGCAGGTCGAGCACGCGCCGACCAGCTTCACGTAGACGTCGTTCGCCTCGATCTTGATGAGGGTGATGTCCCCGCCGTCGCCTTGCAGCGCGGGCCGGACCATCTCGTCCATCACCGCCTGGAGCGACTCGAGGGTCAGCGCAGGGCCGACGGTGTCGGAGCCGAGGTCGGCCGAGGGGCTCTCGGGGGCCGTGGGGGCCACCACCGCGACGGGCGCCGCGGTGGGCACGGGCTCCGGTTCGGCGGCGACGGGCTCCGGTTCGGCGACCGCGGGCGCGGGCTGCACGGCGGCCGCCGCGACCGGCGCGGGGGTGACGGCGGCCGGAGGCACGGCGGTGTCACGCCACGCGGGTGCGGGGGGCACCGGGGCGCGTTCTGGCTCGTCCATGCCGAGCACCCGCTTCAATCCACGCTTGAGTGCGGTTCGAATCACCTGTACCTCCGAGGGCCACAATAGCGCCGACCACGGCGGCCGCGCGTGAACGCGCCTACACTGGATACGCTTCCTCCGCTCGGAGCGTGCATGGTCCCCCACATTCGTGTCGTCTCGGCCGAGATCGAGCGCGACGGCGCGTACCTCATCACTCAACGGCGCGCGGAGGCGGCCCTCCCGTTGCTCTGGGAGTTTCCCGGCGGCCGGGTGCGCGAGGGCGAGGGCGACGGCGACGCCTTGCGGCGCGCGCTCCGGGATCGGCTCAGCGTGGACGCCGCCGTCGGGCACCGCGTTCTGCTCGTCTCGCACGAGTACCAGGGGTATACCCTCGACATGGTGGTCTACCGGTGCATGATCGCGGGCGAGCCGCGGCGGGCGCGCGTGGCGGACGTTCGGTGGGTGCGCCCGGACGATTTCGGCAAGTACCCGTTCCCCGGAGCCGATCAGCGCACGATCGATCAGCTCCTGCGAGATTCGTGATGCCTGACCCGGTGGTCGTCGGCGGGGCCCTCATCGGCTTCGCCGTCGTCGATCTCGCGATCGGCGTGTGGATCGTGGTCCCTCGGCTGCGGCCGGAGCGCCGCGGGGTCGTGCTCGCGGCGTTCGTCGTGGGGGCGGTCGGGATGGCGGCGATCGGGGTCGGATGGGCGAGCGGGCTGGTGGGGCCCCCGGGCTGACCCAGGTCAACTCCTGGTGTCTGAAGTTGATGATCACCTCGGGGCCGACGGCTCGGAGCAGATCGACGCCGAGCAGCCCCGGCACGGCGTCCCGGACGATCCAACGCCCCTCGACGCGCAGGGCTCCGCCCAGGACCAGCACGCCCTCGCGCACCTCGACCTCGACGCGTACGGGCGCGCCGCCGGTGCCCCGTCGCACGCCCGGCCAACGCTCGACGACCGCGCCCGCGCGCCCCGGCAGGTAGGTCCGGTCGGCCCCGCTGTCGACGAGCGCGAGGATCGGAGGCTCGCCGTCGATGGCGACCGGGACGAGCAGCCGCGCGCTCCCGCGCTCCTTCGTGAGTCGGATTCGGAGCCCGTCGGCCCGGCTCCGCGGGCCCCGTACGAGCTCGAGTTCGCCGCCTTCGAAGTCGATTCGCACGGCAAACCGACGCAGCAGGTCGGCCCCGAGCACGCCGACGGTGCCCTCGACCGCCGAGCTCGTCGCGCCGAGGTCTCGGACGAGACAGGGCACGCGGCTCACGGCCCAGTCGCCCAGGTCGAGCCGCGCGAGCACCGTGCGTCCGACCCGCACCGCGCCGAGCTCGCCGACCTGGGTGATCGTGGTCGGGCGCACCTGGGCGCCGGTCGCGTGGACCCACGCGGCGTCGCAGGTCGTCGAGGCGGCAGCCGTGTCGAGGAGCCAGCGTTCGCCCTCGATGTTCACGTAGGTGCGCGCGTCGCTGGCCACGGATTCGAGCGGCATCGGACCGCTCGAGATCGGCGCGCGCAGCAGCTGCATCGCGCAGCCGAGGGCCAGCGCGAGGATCAATTCCGCGCCGGATCGTCCAAGAAAATCTTCGGTAGCCGCCCGCCGGAGGACCGGCGCCGGATCGGATCGCCCGGGAGCGTGTCGTCCGGGCCCGTGGTGCTCACGTCCACGATGTTGATCACCACCCCCGCGCCCCACGGCTGCACATCGACGAGCACCTTTGCGCCGCGCACGTAGGTGGCCGACGTGCGCTCCGGGTCGACGCGGAGGGGGCCGTAGCGGGCTCGCAGCGCGACCCTGGCGGCGTAGGCCGCCCGCTCGTCGGTGAAGAACACCACGGCGCCGAGGAAGACCCCGTCGCGGAAGGTGTAGGCGATGCCGCTGGGCGGCTGGCCCCACACCCGGGCGAGGCCGTCCGCTTCGCGCTCGTAGACGTCGATGCCCCCGGCGCTCCGCACGCGGCGCAGCTCCGGGTGCGCGCTGAGCGCGTCGCCCCATGACACGCCGTTGAACCCCGGCTCCGCGTCGAGCGCGGCGGCGCCGGTGGGGTCGATCGGGGCGAAGCCGCTGGCCCAGGTGGGCGTCGGGAGCAGCGCCGGGTCGAAGCCGACCGTCCAGGTGACCGTGGGCTCGGCGTGATGCGGCACGAGGAGGCCGCCGCTCTCGAACGCCGCCTCGATGCACGCCTTCGCGGGTTCGTCGGCGGTCACGCGCGCCTTCGTCGTGCCGTCGCCGCGCACGGAGAGGCGCAGGGTCGCCTCGACGCGCTCGGCCCCGCCGGCCCGCGCGACGCAGTCCGCCGCGGCGCGGAGGCGGCCCCGGACCGCGTGGTCCATGCCGATCAGCTCGGTTCGCGCGCCCGCCTGCCGACGCCGCGCGACGTCGGCCTCCTCGCGCGTGGGGTCGCTGAAGTCGCTCGGGACCACCACGTCCTTCGCGAGCTCGACCTGTGCCTTCGGGCGGTCGACCGTGGGCTCTGCAGCGGCTGCGACGAAGCTGGCGAGCAGCGCGACCATGCGTCAGTACGTGCCGAACACGTGGTCCCACAACGTCGTGGAGACCCCGTACTTCCGCCCGTCCTTGTTGTGGTGGTGGTTCATGTGGTGGGCGCGGAGCTTCAGCAGCCACTTCGCCTTGGGCTTGAAGTGGTGCATGCTGTAGTGCAGCATGTCGTAGGCGAGGTACCCGGTGACGTGCCCGGCGAAGAACGGGAAGACCCACGTGCCGAGCGGCACCGACCACCCGGCGAAGAACACGACCGCGAGCACGGCGCTCGCGACCGGCGGCATCACCAGCCGGTACTTGTCGTTGACCCAGTCGTGGTGGACGCCGTGGAGGAAGAAGTGGAACCGCGGGCCCCACGCGAACGGCGGCGTCCAGTGGAAGAGCGTTCGGTGAAGCCAGTACTCCACGAGCGTCCACACGAAGGCGCCGACGGCGAACAGCCCGACGCTCGGGAGCAACGGCACACCGGCGCCGAGGATGCCCCAGGTGAACAGCGCGCCGATGACCGGCACGTAGATGACCGGCACGACCCACCAGGGCACGCGCGAGAAGAAGTCGACGAAGTCGCTCTGAAACATCCGAGGGGACTCGGGCGTCGCGCGCATCATGCGGGCTCCAATCGAAACAGCCGGGCAGATAGCCGGGCGCCGAGCGACTGACAAGCCGCGCCGGGGCTGGTCAGGCGCGGTCGATCCGAATCATCTTGACCTGGCCCTTGAGGGGGCCGTTGCGGCCGTACGTCCACCCGGCGCCGTCCGCGAGGCGCTCGATGTGGTCGTAGTCGACCTCGAGCTCCGGGTCGGTGCGTCGCGCGTCGGGGGCGTCGAGCCGCTCGAGGTCGGGCACCCGCACGGCGGCGCGCCCTTCCTTCGTCGCGAAGTGTTTGCCCGCCAGCACGTGCACGGCGCGCCACGGCTTGGACTCCCACGTGTCCTCGTCCTCCGAAGTGGCGAGGACGAGGCGAAAGCCGACCGGCGCGACGAACACCAACGACCGGATGTCGGCCGTCGAGAGGTCGCCCTGGCGTCCGCCGACGGCGTGGATCTCCACGACGCGGCGCTCGCCGGAGAGGTTCAGGCCGGAAAATGCGACGACGTCACAGCGGATCTGCGGCGCGAGGACCCACCGGACGCCCACCGCTCAGCCCGCGACCAGCTTGCCGAGCACGTCGTCGGTGAGCTGCGCGGGGTGACCGCGCCAGACCACCTTGCCGGCCTTGACGACCGCCGCCGCCGGCACGCCGGTGACCGCGTACGCGGACGACATCGAGCCGCCTTCCTGCTCCTTGCCGAACGGGAGGCCCTCGAGCTTGTGCTCCTTGATGAAGGCGCTGACCGACTCGTCGGTGGAGGACTTGTTGACCTTGGTGAGGGCCACGACCTGCACGCCCTTGGACTTCCACTTGTCCTGGAGCTCGGGCAGCTTCGGCACTTCGCGCTTGCAGTGCGGGCACCACGCTTCCCAGAACACGAGCACGGTCGTGTCGGCGTCGCTGAGGGTGGCCTTCTCGCCGGTGAACCACTTCTGGACGTCGATCGGCTTCGCTTCGGAGCCCACGAGGTTGAGCTCCGCCTCCATGCGGCTGACGCTCTTCCAGACCTTCGTGTCGGAGTGCTTCGCCTTGAGCTCGGCGAACTTGGTCTTCGCGGTGGCGTAGTCGCTGGCCTTCTTGGCCTCCATAAGCTCGGTCGCCAGCTTTCCGGCCGCTTCTTCCGCTTCCGGGTTGGTGGACGCCGCGGCGCCGCCGCGCGGGGCCTTCTCGAGCGCCGCCACCTTCTCTTCGAGGGACTTGATCTTCTCGTTGAGGGCGTCCACTTCGGACTTGGGTGCGCACGCGACGAGTGCGAGGGCGAGGGCGAAGAGGTGCATGAGCGTGAGACTCCTTTGGAAGAGCGTCGCTAACGCACGCGGTGCGGGCGCGCGAGGCGCGCGATAGACGGCGGGGCGGACGGAGACAATCGATGGCAGCCCAGTACATCTACGTGATGAAGGACCTCCGCAAGGCCTACCCGGGCGGGCGCGAGGTGCTCAAGGGCATCTGGCTGAGCTTCTACCCGGGCGCAAAGATCGGCGTGCTCGGCGGCAACGGCGCCGGCAAGTCGACCCTCCTCCGGATCATGGCGGGGGTCGACCCCGACTTCTCCGGCGAGAGCTGGGCCGCGGCCGGCACGCGCGTCGGCTACCTTTCGCAAGAGCCGCAGCTCGACGACAGCAAGACGGTCATCGAGAACATCGAGCCGGCGGTGGCGGCCACCCGCGCGCTCCTCACGCGCTACGAAGAGGTGTCCAACGCGCTGGGAGATCCCGACGCCGACTTCGACGCCCTCCTCGCCGAACAGGCGGAGCTGCAAGACAAGATCGACGCGGCCAACGCCTGGGACCTCGATCGCACCCTCGAGATCGCGATGGACGCGCTGCGCGTTCCGCCGTCGGATGCCGCCGTCAAGCATCTCAGCGGCGGTGAGCGCCGCCGGGTCGCGCTGTGCCGTCTCCTGCTCGAGCAGCCGGACCTGCTGCTCCTCGACGAGCCCACCAACCACCTCGACGCCGAGAGCGTCGCGTGGCTCGAGCGCACGCTCCAGGACTACCCGGGCACGGTGGTGGCCATCACCCACGACCGGTACTTCCTCGACAATGTGGCGGGCTGGATCCTCGAGCTCGACCAGGGAAAGGGCATCCCCTGGGAGGGCAACTACAGCTCCTGGCTCGAACAGAAGCAGAAGCGCCTGGAGCAGGAAGAGAAGGCGAGCACCGCCCGGCAGAAGACGCTCGAGCGCGAGCTCGACTGGATCCGGATGTCGCCGCGGGCGCGCCAGGCCAAGAGCAAGGCCCGCATCGCGGCGTACGAGGATCTGCTCGTCAACGAGCCCGAGGAGCGCCGCGGCAAGGCCGAGATCGTCATCCCGCCGGGCCCGCGCTTGGGGAACGTGGTCATCCAGGCCCACGGGCTCCGCAAGGTCTTCGGAGACCGCATCCTGTTCGAGGACCTCGACTTCGACCTCCCGCGCGGCGGCATCGTCGGGGTCATCGGCCCGAACGGCGCCGGTAAGACGACGTTGTTCCGGATGATCACCGGGCAGGAGAAGTCCGACGGCGGCGACCTCACGGTCGGTGAGACCGTGCGGGTGAGCTCCGTCGACCAGATGCGCAACTTCGACCCGAACAAGACCGTGTACGACACCATCAGCGGCGGTCGCGACGTGATCAAGGTCGGAAGCCGCGAGATCCACGCCCGGGCCTACTGCGGCGCGTTCAACTTCAAGGGCACGGACCAGCAGCAGAAGGTCGGCACGCTCTCCGGCGGCGAGCGCAACCGTCTGCAGCTCGCGACGATGCTCCAGTCCGGCGGCAACGTGGTCCTCCTCGACGAGCCCACCAACGACCTCGACGTCGACACCCTCCGCGCGCTCGAAGACGCCCTGCTCGGCTTCGGCGGCTGCGCCGTCGTCACCTCGCACGATCGTTGGTTCCTGGACCGCATCGCGACCCACATCCTGGCGTTCGAGGGTGATTCGCGCGTGGTGTGGTTCGAGGGCAACTACCAGGACTACGAGAAGGACCGCAAGCGCCGTCTTGGTCAGGAGGCCGACCAGCCCCACCGCATCAAGTACAAGCCGCTGGTGCGATGAGCCGGGCGCTCCACGAGCAGGATCCGACCGGGCGATTCTCCAACCGGGCGGCCGACTATGCGGCCTCCCGCCCGAGCTACCCGGCCGCCGCCGTCGACGCGGTGGTGCCTACCGGCGCCCGCGTCGCGGTCGATCTTGGCGCGGGAACCGGGATCTTCTCCAACCTCCTCGGAGACCGCGGCCTCCGGGTGTACGCGGTCGAGCCGAACCCGAACATGCGCGCGCAAGCGCCGCCGCACCAGAACGTCACGTGGGTCGACGGCAGCGCGGAGCGGCTCTCCTTGCACGCGTCGAGCGCCGATCTCGTCACGTGCGCGCAGGCGTTCCACTGGTTCCAACCGGCGGCGGCGCTCGAAGAGATCGCCAAGGTTCTGCGCCCTGGGGGGCGCCTCGCGTTGATCTGGAACGTGCGCGACCGCGCGGACCCCTTCACCAGCGGCTACTCGAGCGTCGTCGACGGCCCCCAAACCGACTGGAAGCAGGCGTGGGAGTCGACATTGCCGGTCGTGGTACACGATCTGCGTTTCGAGCAGCTCCGTGCCTCGGCCTTCGTGTACGCCCACGCCATGACACGCGACGGTCTGCTGCGACGCGCACGGAGCGCGTCGTACCTGCCGCCGGAGCGATGGCCGGAGGTGGAAGCGCAGCTGTTGAAGTGGTTCGACTACTACGCGCGCGGCGGCAAGGTGGTCATGCGGTACCGCACCGAGGTGTTCCTCGCGGAGCGCACATGATCGCGCTGGTCGTGGTGGTGGTCGCGTGCACCGGCTCCGCGGGTCCGAAGCCGGACGCGGCGGTGGACTCCGCGATGGACACCAGCGCCGCCACCGACTCGGGCGTGGCGTTCGAGCTGCCCACGTGCGGGTGGACGGGCGCCGGGCCCTACCGCGTGCCCGACCCCGGCCGCGTCGGCGATGGCTATTGCAACGACACCGAACCGAACGACGGCCCCGACTCCGCCGTACCGTGCGGGGTCGTCGACTCGCCGTTCTCCGCGCAGATCTACGTCCGGGGGCGGTTGTCCGACACCGACACCGCCGACTGGTTCGTCTTCGTCGCCGGCGAGAAGTCGGACTTCAATGGACAATACTCCTGGTGGGAGACGGGCGGCGACCTGCTGGACCAGGTGTTGTACGAGGTGACCGACGACTGCACCGACCTCGTCGAGATCAAGCGTTGGACCTCAACCTCCCGCGAGGGCGAGAACCTGTCGCACACCGATGGAGTGAGCATCGTGCCCGCGCGCATCTACGCCGTGTCGTTCGTACACGTCGAGGGCGCGGGCACATGGTTCACGTGATGAGCGCGAGAGGGCCCCGGCGGGGCCCCCTTCAACGGTCGGTCCGTTTGCGCACCGCGAGTTTCCCCTGTTCCTTCCTCGATTGACAGGGCACACACATCGACGCGAAGGGCATCGCCACCAGGCGCCCCGGCGCGATGTCGTCCCCGCACTCCTCGCAGATCCCGTAGCTCTCGGGGTCGGCCCCGAGGCGTTGGAGCGCGGCGTCGATCTTCGCGATGCGTTCGGACCGCGCTCGATTCCTGGCGGACGCGATCGACTGCCCCATCTCGAGGAGCGGGGCCGCGTCTTCGTCGGTCGCGCTGGCGACCGCGGAGTCCCGGTCTACCTTGACGTTGACCGCGCCCTCCGCGAGGGAGTCGTCGCGGAGGCGCAGGAGGGCTTCTCGTACGCGGGCCTGGAGCGCGAGGTCCATCCCGACAGGGTAGCGCGGCGCGGGCCGGCGTCGAGGACGTCCGGGGGCCGCGTCACCTCTCGGCGGTGTAGATCTCGCCGCCACTCGCCAGGAACTCCCTGGATTTGTCGGCCATCGCCGCCGAGGCTTCGGCGTCGAGCGCGCGCACCTGCCGCGTGATCTCCATGGAGCAGAACTTGGGGCCGCACATCGAGCAGAAGTGCGCGGTCTTCGCGCCGTCCGCCGGGAGGGTGGCGTCGTGGTAGGCGCGGGCGGTGTCCGGGTCGAGGGCGAGGTTGAACTGGTCCTCCCAGCGGAACGCGAAGCGCGCGCGAGAGAGCGCGTCGTCCCGCTCCTGCGCGCCGGGGTGCCCCTTCGCGAGATCCGCGGCGTGCGCCGCGATCTTGTAGGCGATGACGCCCTGCTTGACGTCCTCGCGGTCGGGGAGCCCGAGGTGCTCCTTGGGCGTGACGTAGCAGAGCATGGCGGTGCCGAAGCTGCCGATCAGCGCGGCGCCGATGGCGCTCGTGATGTGGTCGTAGCCGGGCGCGATGTCGGTCGTCAGTGGCCCGAGGGTGTAGAACGGGGCCCCGTGGCAGGTGGCGAGCTGCTCGTCCATGTTCTGCTTGATCTTGTGCAGCGGAACGTGGCCCGGGCCCTCGATCATCACCTGCACGTCGTGCTCCCACGCCACGCGGGTGAGCTCGCCGAGCGTCCGCAGCTCGCTGAACTGAGCCTCGTCGTTCGCGTCCGCGATGCAGCCCGGGCGCAGCCCGTCGCCGAGCGAGAAGCTGACGTCATAGCGCTTCATCAGCGCGCAGATGCGGTCGAAGTGCGTGTGGAGGAAGTTCTCCTTGTGGTGCGCGAGGCACCACTTCGCCATGATCGAGCCGCCGCGGCTGACGATGCCGGTCACCCGGCGCGCGGTGAGCGGGATGTAGCGGAGCAGCACGCCGGCGTGGATCGTGAAGTAGTCGACGCCTTGTTCGGCCTGCTCGTGCAGGGTCTCGAGGAACACCTCGATGTCGAGGTTCTCCGGGCGGCCCTTCACTTTTTCGAGGGCCTGGTAGATGGGCACGGTGCCGATTGGCACGGGGCTGTTGCGGATGACGGCCTCGCGCGTGGCGTGGATGTCCTTCCCGGTCGAGAGGTCCATGACCGTGTCGGCCCCCCACTGAACCGCCCACCGCAGCTTCGCGACCTCTTCCTCGATGTCGGAGAGCACCGCGGAATTGCCGATGTTGGCGTTGACCTTCACGAGGAAGTTACGGCCGATGATCATCGGCTCGGCCTCGGGGTGGCGCACGTTCGCGGGCAGGATGGCGCGGCCTTCGGCGATCTCCTGGCGGACGAACTCCGGGTCCACGTTCTCGCGCAGCGCGACGAAACGCATCTCTTCGGTGACGAGGCCCCGACGCGCGAAGTGCATCTGGGACTGGTTCGGCTCGCCCGCGCGACGCGCGATCCACGGGGCCCGCAGCGGCGGCAGCCCTTCGTGGGCGGCGTGGCCCGTAGGCCCGGTGGTGTCGTAGAGGCGCAGCACCTCGCCGTCGGTGAGGGTGACCTCGCGGCAGGGAACGCCGAGGTCCCCCGTGGTGATTCGGCGAGTGCCGGGCGTGACGTCGTTCTTCATGGGCCGCTTTCCTCCGCCGGTGCGAACCGGGTCAGGTTCTACGGTGTGATCTCAGGCCCGACCGGGCCACCCGTAGCGCCGGTTGGGAGTAACGCGCGTCGGATGTGCGGCCGGCCCAATTTCTTTTCCAGGTCGCGCCCCGTGGGCGCGTTGTAGGTTCAACCACCGTGCGACACCTCGACGACGATCAACTCATCCGCGCCTTCGTGGCCGGGCGTGACGCAGCCCTCGGCGAGCTGATGCGGCGTCACGGGCCGGCCATCAAGGGCTACGCGACCCGCATGCTCCAGAGCCCACAACAGGGCGAGGAGGTGTATGTCGACACCTTCGCCCGCGTCGCGACCGCGCGCGACCGTTGGGAGCCGAGAGGCTCGGTCCGAGGCTACCTGTTCACGATCGCGCATCGCATCTGCCTCGACATCTTGCGGCAACGCAAGGTCGCGCGGCTCGCGGTCCCGCACCTCGTCGAGCTGGCCGATGCCCGGCCGCCGTCCCCGTCCCCCGAGGCGCAGGCCCTGCTGAAGGAGCAGGCGGAGGAGCTCGAAGCCGCGCTGCACCGTCTGCCGCACGAGCACCGGCAGGTCGTGCTCATGCGGGTCGTGCACGGGCTCAGCGCCGGAGAGACCGCCGCGGCGCTCGGGATCACCGAAGATCAAGTCCACTCGGAGCTCAGCTACGCGCGCAAGCGGCTGCGTTCCCTCGTCGCGGCCCCGTCCGCGCGTTTGGAGGCCTGATGGGTCTCGACTCCCTCGACGACGACGCCTTCGACGACGCGCTTCGCGCGCTCGGCAATCCGGCCGACGCGGTCCCCCGCGGCGGGCTCGCCGACGTGCTCGCGCGTGCTCGCCCGATGCCGCCTCGCGCCGCCGGGTTTCCGGCGTGGCGGGTCGCCTCCGCCGTCGCCGCCGCCGCCGCCCTCGGTCTCGGCGTCGGCCTCGCCGGCGGGATCGTGATCGCCCGGTCGGGGGCTCCGTCGGTGGGCGCCGGCCCAGGGCAGGCACCGGCGGCCACCGGCGACATGCGGCTCGCCGCGACCGACCCCGCGTCGCGTGGGGCGCAGCCCGGCTCGGCCGCGGACGAAGCGGAGTGTCCGCCGGCCGTCGCCGCCCTGCCCACGGTCGCGGAGCCGCCGCCGCCCACGATCGCGCTCGCTTCGTCGGCGCCCGCGGTTCGTGGGCGTCGGGTCGGCCCGGCCGCCGGGCGGTCGCCCGTCGCCGGCGAAGGGCGTGGCGCCGCGCTCGCCGTGGATGTCGACCGCGCGACGCGCACCTGGTCGGGCGCCGATGCCCACGACGGTACGGTTGCCATGTCCGTCGACGCCCCCGCGCCGGTCGACGTGCCCGCGGCAGTGGCCTTCACAACGGACGGCGCCGTGGCCGAGGTCGAGCGCCGCGACGTCGAAGGGCGCCGCGGCGCCGAGCTCGGGGTGTCCGTGGGCGCGGCCGTGCCGCTTCGCGACGACCGCCTCGCCGTCGCCCCCGCCGCCGCGCTCAACGCCCGGTGGACGCTGGGGCGGGGCGTGGTCGCGCCAGTCGTGGGTGCACGCGCCCAGGTCGTCGCCCCGGGCGGCGCCCCGGCGGCGGACGTCCTCGCGGCGACCGGCGTCGGGCTGCAGGCGTCCGACGCCGTGCGCGTCGACCTCGGATGGGCGGGCGGGTGGCGCTTTGCTCCGCCGCCCCCCCCGTCCGCCGGCCTTGGACGGGGCGGGCCGGGCAGCTGGGTGCACGGTCCGTTCGCCCGCGTGGCGATCGGCGGAGACGACCGTTGGCGGCTCGAGCTGGAGTCGGCCCTGACCGTGGCGCCCACCCCGGGCATCGAGCCGGACGACGTACGCTTCTACCTCGGTGTCGGGGCGACGTTCGGGCTCGGCTCGGCGAACGGCTGAGATTCTTCGACAGACGCTCCAGGTGTGCGACCGCTGCCCGTTGACAGATTGAGTGGTGACGGAACCAACGCCGCTCCGGAGGTCAAATGGTACTGTTCTCTCTGTTGGTGGTGGGGTGTTCGGCGGTGGCGGACCTCATCCCCGCCGAGGGCGAGGTGCTCCTCGCGTCGGTCAGCGGATCCGAAGAGGCGCTCGCCGCGGAAGGGTCGTTCGCGTCGGTCAGCGCGCAGCCGGAGGCGGACCGTCCCGACCCCATGCGCGAGTGCGACGGCGCGTCGACGTACGAGGCGGTGTTCGGCCGCTACGACGCGGACGCGGACGGCGCGCTCGACGCGCTCGAGACCGAGGAGGTGCGGTCCGAGCGCGCGTTCCGGGCGGAGGACGAGTCGCGCCGGGTGCGTCACCAGTGGGAGCTCCTCGTGCTCCTCTACGACGTCGACGGCGACGGGACCCTCGGCGAGTCGGAGCGCGCGACGCTGCTCGACGACTTCACGGTGCGCTGCGACGCGCTCCAGGCGCGGCTGCTCGAGGAGTTCGACGCCGACGGCGACGGAGCCCTCAGCGCGGACGAGGAGGCCGCGGCCCGCAGCGCCCTCGAGGAAGGCGCGCACGGGCAGTGCCCCGAGGAGGGGGGCCGCCCCGAGGGAGGGGGCGCCGAGGGCCGGAGCGACTCCGGCCGGCCGGCCGGTCCGCCGCCCGAGGGGGAGTACCCGCCCTTCATCGTCGATGAGTTCGATCTCGACGCCGACGGGACCCTGTCCAGCACCGAGCTCGAGACGGTCCGTACGACGATTCGGGAGCGCATCCGCGCGGGCGAGCCGCTCGTCGGCCCGTTCGCTCCTCCGCCCCCGATGTGAGCCGTTCCGGGGACGGGTCGGCTATGCTGGCCCCTCCTCGGAGCCCCTTTGGTCGACCGCCGCACCGCGTTGAAGCTCTCGGCCAAGGCCTTCGCCGCGGTGTGTGCCGCGTTTCCGGTGCTCCTCGCGGCGTGCGCGACGCCCGAGGGAGCCGGTTCGGACTCCGGAGGAGACACGGGCGGGGCCGACGAGGGGCCGCTCCGTTACGCGCAGCTCCTCGAGCGCGTGGCCACCCTCGCGGAGCTCCAGTTCGACGAGGGGTGGGACCGGGAGGCCTACGTGGCCGATGTGGCGCTGCTCATGTCGGCGTTGGACCTCGACGATCCGGACCTTCTCGCGTTGTATTCCGACTACGCGGATCGGGTCCGGGACTTCCCGGAGATCACCACCGTGGAGGACAACGACCTGTTCGAGGTGTCGGTCCTTCAGTTCGAGGCGGGCGACGTGATCCCGCTTCACGACCACCCTGACATGACGGGGGTGATCCTCTGTGTGCGTGGCGCGGTCGACATCGAGAACTTCGACGTCCTGGACGAGGCGAGCGCGAGCGGGCGCCTCCTTCTCCGCCGCGCCTCGCAGGGGACGCTCCGCGCCGGCGAGGTCGGGACGCTGACGGTCGACGCCGGGAACGTCCACACCCTGACCGCGACCGAGTTCACCGAGCTGCTCGACGTGTTCACGCCCGGATACAACCGAGACCGGGCCCTTCGCAGCCGGTACTTCGCGCGCGACGCGGCGGCGTACGACGGGCGCGACGGCGTGTACGAGGCGGACGTCATCTGACGCGCGCACCGCCCGCGCTGGACGTGGGCGGCCGGGCGGATAGTTGCCGAGCGGGTGCGGGGATTCCTCCGCAGGGGTCGAGCTGGTCGGGCCGCCAGCCGCGAGAAGGTCCGCCGTGCGTCCTCCGATCGAACCCCCACGTCCGGCGCCGCCGGGCGCCGTCCCCCGCGCGCGCGCGCTCGTACGCGCCCTCGCCGCCCCGGTCGAGCGCTTCCTCGCCGTCGAGGCCTCGAGCGGCATCGTCCTGTTCGCCGCCGCGGCGCTCGCCCTCGGCCTCGCCAACAGCCCGTACGCCGACGCGTTCGCCAGCATCTGGCTCACCGAGATCGGCGTGTCGATCGGCGCGTGGAACCTCCAGCACGACCTCCACTGGTGGATCAACGACGGGTTGATGGTCGTGTTCTTCTTCGTCGTCGGCATGGAGATCCGCCGCGAGATGTACGTCGGCGAGCTCTCGGAGCTCCGCCGCGCGGCCCTGCCCGGCGCCGCGGCGCTGGGCGGAATGATGTCGCCCGCGCTGATCTACCTGGCGTTCAACCAGGGTACGGCTGGCGCCGCCGGGTGGGGCGTGCCGATGGCGACGGACATCGCGTTCGCGGTCGGTGTCCTCGCCCTGCTCGGAGATCGCGTCCCGCCGGCGATGCGGATCTTCCTGCTGTCGCTCGCGGTCATCGACGACCTCGGGGCGATCCTCGTGATCGCGCTGTTCTACTCCGACGGTGTCTCGGTATCGGCGCTCGGCCTCGCGGCGCTCGGCCTCGGCACGATCCCCGTGCTCCAGGCGTTCGGGGCCCGCAACCCGGCGTTGTACGCGCCCGGCGCCATCGTCGCGTGGCTGGCCACGTACGAGGCCGGCGTCCATCCGACGATCGCGGGCGTCCTCATCGGCATGCTCACGCCGGTCCGGGCGTGGCTCGGGCCAGAGGCGCTCGTCGAGACCGCCGAGCTGACGGCGCGTGAGGTCCGCGCAGCCCTGCGCGCCGGGCACACGAGCGGCCACGCCGTGCAAGTGCACCTCGGTCCGCTGCACGAGGCCGCGCGCGAGGCGGTCTCGCCCGGGGAGCGGCTCACCCACGCGCTCCACACGACGGTCGCATACGGCATCATGCCCCTGTTCGCGCTCGCCAACGCGGGCGTGTCGCTCGGCTCCGCCAGTCTGCAGGGCGGTGGGGTGAGCGTGTTCCTGGGCGTCGTCCTGGGCCTCGTCGTCGGCAAGTTCGTCGGTGTGTTGGGGCTCACCTGGCTTGCCGTCCGATCGGGGCTGTGTCGGCTGCCGAGCGCGATGGGCTGGCGTTCGGTTTCGGTCATCGGCGCGTGCGCGGGCATCGGCTTCACGATGGCGCTGTTCGTGGCTCAGCTGGCGTTTCCGCCGGGACCGCTCCTCGAGGTCGCGAAGCTGGCCGTCCTCGTCGCGTCGGTCGTGGCGGGTGTGCTCGCGTTCGTCTTCGGCAGGGCGGTGCTGGAGCCCGGCTCCGTCGGCCCGGTGTCGGCGGCGGAAGCCGAAATGTCGACCGAAGACTGACCCGGCGGCGGCCCACCCGTACACGTGCTCCTGTGCGCGGGGTCACACATCAGTTAGACCCGGCTGCGCAAGGAGCAAACATGTCCCCCTCTTCGAATCTTCTCGTCGGCGCCGCGTTCCTCGGTCTTCTCTCCGGGTGCGGCGGCGAGTCTCACGAAGCCTCCGCCACCGCGGCCCCGCACGGCGCCCCGGCGCCCCACGCCGCCCCGGCCCCGGCGGCCGCTCCGGCGGCCCCCGCGGCCGAAGTCGCGCACGCGTCGACCGCCACCGACGCGGCCGGCGACAAGCACGCTTGCAAGGGCATGAACTCCTGCAAGGGCCACGGCGGCTGCAAGACCGACAAGAACGAGTGCAGCGGCAAGAACGAGTGCAAGGGCCAGGGCGGCTGCGCCACGGCGAAGCACGAGTGCGGCGGCAAGAACGAGTGCAAGGGCCAGGGCGGCTGCAAGACCGCGAAGAACGAGTGCGCGGGCAAGAACGAGTGCAAGGGCCAGGGCGGCTGCAAGACGCCCAAGGCGCACTGAGACCGCAGCAGGGCCTGGCGTTTCAGGCTGAAAACTCGACGACGAGCTGCCGCGACGTGAGCAGCAGCGCGCCGTCGGGCCCCCAGAGGCGCGCGTCGATGTCGGCATAGCCGGCGTCGGCCGCGACGGTCCCGCTCTCGTACTGAAGCCAGCCGGGAGCGGGCGGCGGGCCGAGCAGGTTCAGGAGCCAGGTGAGGCTGCTCGCCGGCACGACCCGGTCGGCTCTCGCCAGCACCGGGGCGGGCCACGCGTCCGCGATCGCCACGAGCGCGGCTTCGCTCGCGATCGCGCCGTCCCGAGGCCGGATCCAGCCTCCGAACCGCGCCTCGTCGCTTCCGGAGAACGGCACTCCCCCGTGCGCCCAGCGGTACTCGAAGTGGCGGGTGAACGCGGGAGTGACGCCTTCGAGGTAGGGCAGGCTGGGGTGGTCGTCTACGCCGGGCCAGACCGGGGCGGGCGCGGCCGGCACGGCGAGCCGCGTGGGTCGGTCCAGCCCGAACGCGGCCGACGCGACCGCCACCACCGCGCCCGCCTGACGGAGCGTCGCCGAGCCCTGCGTCGTGGCGCGCCCGACGCGGAGCAGCGCTGTTTCGACCTCGAATTCGCCGGGCGCGAGGGGCGCGTTGAACGTCACGGTGATCGAGCGCAGCGCGCGCGCCGCATCGACGCGGCCCCGCAGGGCGGCGACGCACCAGCCGGCGACGAGGCCGCCGAACGCGGCGCGGCCTTGGCCCCAGTCCGGCGTGAACGTGCCGCGATGGAGGTCGTCCGTGATCGGGCTGAGGGCGAGCGCGCGGGCCAGGGTGTCCATGACGCCGCGGCTATCGGCGCCGCGACGCGGCCGCTCGCGACGCGATACGGCCGGCGCCTCAGGAGGTCTCATGGCGCGCATCGATCTGGACACCGCGGTGGTCACGCTCGCGGGCGAGCACACGACCTTGCGCGAGCACGCCGGGAAGGTCCTGCTCATCGTCAACACCGCCAGTCATTGTGGGTTTACGCCGCAGTACGCCGGGCTCGAGGCGCTGTGGAAGCGCCACGCCTCTTCAGGCCTCGTCGTGCTCGGCTTTCCGTGCGATCAGTTCGGGCACCAGGAGCCCGGCGCCGAGACGGAGATCGCCGAGTTCTGCCGGGCGAACTACGGGGTCACGTTCCCGATGCACGCGAAGATCGAGGTCAACGGCGACGGCGCGCACCCGCTGTTCGTCCAGCTGAAGACGGGCGCGCCCGGCATCCTCGGGAGCGAGGCGATCAAGTGGAACTTCACCAAGTTCCTCGTCGGTCGTGACGGGGAGGTCCTCGCCCGCTACGCGCCGACCACGACGCCCGCCGCGATCGAGCCGGACCTCCAGCGGCTGTTCTGACGACGGGGACGCGGCGGCGCGCTTCAGGCGCCGCGTAGCCGCGCGCGGGCGTCGTCGGTGCGTTCGGCGTCGGCCTCCGTGCAGACACGGTCGCGGCCGCTGCGCTTCGCCGCGTACAGGGCGTCGTCCGCGCGGCGGAGGAGGTCGTCGATGGCGTTGTCGCTCGGCCGCATGGTGGCCACGCCGACGCTCACGGTGACCCGCAGGAGCCCACTGGCGGTGCGCACGGCGTCCGTCCCCACCGCGGCGCGGATGCGCTCCGCCACCAGCGCGGCTTCGGCGGCGTCGGTCTCGGGGAGCAACGCGCACATCTCTTCGCCGCCGTACCGCGCCACGACGTCCGACAGGCGGAGCGCCGCGGTGACGCGCCGCGCGATGCCCATGAGCACTTCGTCGCCCACCAGATGACCGTATCGGTCGTTCACGCGCTTGAAGTGGTCGGCGTCGATGACCACCGCCGACACCGGGCGACGGTACCGACGCATGCGGGCGATCTCCGCGCGCGCGCGCTCGAGGAAGGCGCGACGGTTCAGGAGGCTCGTGAGCGGATCGATGGTGGCGAGGCGCTCGAGCTCGCTGCGGAGCGCGTCCTGTTGGCGCAGCATGTCCAACAGCTCGGAGTTGGCGCGGTCGAGCTCCTCGGAGCGCTCCCGCTCGCGCTCGGCGTCGTGACGCGCGTCGCGCACGGCGCGAAGCTGCCGTTGTAGGCGCAAACGCGCTTCGATGGTCGACATACGGGCGGCGTCGTGGAGGCGCGCGCGCTCCCGGAGCGCGGCGAGCGCTCCTGCCGGGTCGCCCAACTGTTCGCGCGCGCGCGACAGCTCTTCGTAGAGCGCCGCGCGCACCTGAGCGAACTGTCCGTCGTCGGCGAGCGCGAGGCCCTCCGCGATGAGACGGACCGCTGCGCCGGGGCGCCCGGAGTCGTTGAGGTACCGCGCGCAGAGGTGCTGGTGACGCGCGAGCTGCTGCGACATTCCGAGCTTTCGGAGCTGCTCGTTGCTCTCGGCGTACGCGGCGGCGCCGCCGTCGGGGTCGCCCTGCAAGAACGCCAACGCGCCGTCGCAGGCGCGGATGACGGCGCGCCAATACGGCGGGCCGAGCGCGTCGATCGTCGCGCGAGCGGCGTCGAGGTGGCGCGCCGCGGCGGTGGCGTCGCCGAGGCCGAGCGCCCCGCCGGCGAGGTTGACATGGCACATGGCAACGGGGTGGGGATCGCCGGTGCGCTCCCAGAGCTCGAGCGCGCGCTCGGTGTGCTCGTAGTACGCGGCGGGCAGCAGCTCGACGCCGAACACCGCCGCGAGGTTGAACTGGAGGGTCGCCTCGACCCGCACGTCCTTCGCCTGACGAGCGAGCTGAACGCCCTCTTCGAACGCCGCCACCGCGCCGTCGGAGTCCCCCATCGTCAAGCGCGCGCGACCGATCGCCGACATCGCTTGTGCGTGTCCGGCCGGGTCGTCGTTTGCGGCGAGCAGATCGGCCGCGCGTTCGGCCTCTTCGAGCGCCCGCTCGACCACTGCCAGGCTGTTCAATGCGCCCGCGAGCGCGAGGCGCGCGCGACCTTCGAGGGCCGGACTCTCGGCGCTCTCCGCGATCAATCGTTCCAGAAACGGAATCGCGTCGGCGGGACGTTCGCGTACCATCTGGGCTGCGTCGGCGAGGGCTTCGTGGTGTGTGCGGGGTGCGGTCATGACCGTGTGGCGCGGAGCTTACTACAACGCGTCCCACACGTCGCGTCCGCACGCGCGTGTCTTCGCGGATCGCGTGTCCGCACGCGGTGACGAGAACGTGCTACGACGGGCCGCGGAGGGTTCATGGTCCCCAGCCTGACCGACGCGTACACCGAGCTCGAGCGCAATCCGAAGAACGCCGCCGCCTGGTACGACGCGACGCGGGCGCTCGTCCGCCTCGGACTTGCAGAAGACGCGGCATCCGCGTATCGCGCCGGGTGCGGTCTCGAAGCCGCGCACCCGAGCGCGGACCTCGCCCTCGTCGAGATGGCGTGGCTCGACGGCGCTCGGTGGCGCGCGGGCGGGCCGACCACCTTCGAGGTGCCCCCGGCGCTCCGGGCACACACTCCGGAAGCGCAGCTCAACGCGCTCCGCATCCACGCCGAGCGAATGGGCCCCCAGACGATGGACGGCGTTCGTCTTCGTGCCTTCTGCATCGGCGCGCAGGGTCAGGGCATCGACGCGCTCGAGCGCGAGTCGCGCGACGGCCTGGTGTCGGTGGTATTCCCCAACCTCAACGGTTTCCCGCACGTACGTCGCACGATGCAGTCGCTCCGCGAGACGACGCAGGGCCCCATCGAGGTCATCGCCGTCGACAACGGCAGCACGGACGGAAGCCGTGAGTGGCTGCTCGAGCAGCGCGACATCACGGTGTTGTCCATGCACACGAACCTCGGCGCGCCCACGGCGCGAAACCGGGGCCTCGCGCACGTCAACGGCGAATACGTGCTCTTCTGCGACAACGACGTCGTGTTCACGCCCGATTGGCGCAACCGCCTCTTGCGTCACATGGTGGCGTGGCCGGACATCGGCATCGTCGCGCCGATGTCCGACGTGGTCACCGGCCCGCAGCTCGTGAAGGACGCGCCGGACTTCGAATCGGTCGATCTCAACGCGTGGGCGGATCGGTTCCACGCGGAGCATGACGGCAAGCACAGCTATTCGCTGCGGCTCGTGTCACTCTGCATCCTCGTCCGGCGCGCGGTGCTCGAGCAGATCGGTGGGTTCGACGAGCGCTTCAATCCGTGGGGCTTCGAGGACGACGACCTGTCGCTCCGTACCCGAATCGCCGGCTGGGCCCTCCGGATCGCCAACGACACGTTCATCCAGCACCTGGGCAGCCGCACCGCGAAGTCCGCGTCGATCAACTACAACGCGCTGCTCCTTCGCAATTGGGAGCGGTTCAAGGACAAGTACGGCCTCCCGATGGACCGTGAGTACGGATCCTACCCCGCGGAGGAGATGGTGAATCGCGACTTCGATCCGCGTCGGGACGTGGTCGAGCTCGGTTAGCCGCCGACGGGGCGCCGTCGCGCGCGGTCAGACACGACGGCGGCGCCACGCCGCGAGCGCGGCCACGACGGTCCACGCGCCGACCGATCCCGCGCCGACCGGAGCCCCGCACCCGCACCCGGGCTCCTCGTCGTCCAGCTTCGGGGACTCGGTGTCGTCGACCGACGTGTCGTCGGTGTCGACGTTCGTATCGTCGGTGTCGCCCGTGTCGCCCGTGTCGTCGGGCGCCGACGGCACCCCGCCTACGTCCGCGTTCTGCCCGTCGACGACGTCGAGCACCCACGCGTCCACGCCGTCCGAAGCGGCGAACACCGCGTAGTACCAGACCTCTCCCGGCGCCGCCGTGGCGTCGACGACCGTCCGTGCCTCGCCCGCGGTGGGATCCGGATCGGTGTCGAGCACCTCGCCGTCGTCGGGGCCGGTCGGGTACCCGTCGGCGTTTCGGACCAGGACGGTACCCGACAGTGGCGCGATGAACGGGTTCCGCCAGGTGACCGTGACCTCGTTCGCGTCGTCGGTCGCTCGCAGGTCGCGTACGCGGTAGTGACCGGGGACGTCGGCGAGGGTCGTCACGCACACCGCGTCGAGCGCCCAACCCCCGAACTCGAGGCCGGCGTCGGACGCGAGGCCCCACGCGAGCGTCATCGAGCCGCTCTCGTCGAGCAGCGGCGCGGGGTCGAGCGAGACGTGCGTCCAGTCGACGTCGATGTGGTGGGTGATGCCACCCGGGGTGGCCGTGTTCTGCCACACGGGTGTGTCGTTGACCGTGAACGTCGCCTGGTCGTACAGGGCGTCCTCGACCGTCAGCCATCGGTACATCTCGAGGCGTGTGTACGGCGGCAAGGGCTCCGTACCCACGGACACGACCCCGCTCCGTAGCCACTGTGACGAGTTGGCGGTGTAGTCCGCGTCGATCGCGGTCGCGACGTGGGCCGCGCCGTCGATCGGCGCATCGGGATCCCACGCGCTCAGTCCGGTCGCGGAGCCCACCGCCCAGTCGTCGGTGCCCCAGCCGGCCCCGTGTGTCCAATCCCCGAAGCCCGCTTCGAAGTCCGCGCACCAGAGCGCCTCGCGGTCCCCGACCGTGAACGAATAGGCGCCGTTCGAGTCGTTGCCGTCGGTGCGCACGGTCTGGGCACCGTCCGTGGACGCGGCCTGGATGAAGTAGCGAACCGTCGATCCCGCGAGCTGGCGCGGGATGGTGGCGGTCCAATCCGCGCCGGAAGACGCCACGGGTGCGGCCTGCCACTCCGCCCACGGGTCGGCGGGCGCGCCGGTGTCCGACCCGCCGGAGTCGGCGGTGTCCGTGGCGCCGTCGTCGACGGAGCCTGGCACCGGCGCGTCGCCCAGGGTGTACCAGACCTGCACGGAAGAGCGATCGAGCCCGCTGCAGTCGGGAAGCAGATCTTCGAGGACGAACGCCACGTCGTAGCCCTCTGCCCAGGACGATTGCGGGCCGAGCGCGTCGTGGTCGAACCGCACGACGCCGATGGGGCCCGGGCCGAGACCGTGTTCGGCGAGCCGCGTCATGAGCTCGCAGCCGTTGGGCGTTCCGTTCGAGAGGTCGCCGTCGTCGTCGTCGGCGAGCACGACCGCCTCGTACAGGTCGGTCAGGGTCGGGCCCTGTTCGAGCGCGCCGAGGAACAGGACATCCGTGGGCTCCGCACCCCAGTCGGCCCGGAGGTTCCAGAGGAATGACCCCCAGATCAATCCGTCGTTGTGAACCTCGCCGTTCACGTCGGTGGGGTAGACCTTGTCCGTCTCCAGCTCACGGATGGCCCCGCCGCTCGCGTAGGAGTTCGGCCCGATGGTGGCGCTGTCGTTGATCGTGGCGGACACGTAGTCGGCGCTGCCCTCCGAAACGTCGCCCGCGAACGTGCCCGCCACGAGGATGTAGTCGTGGATGCCGTGGCCCGTCTCGTGGTACACGACGTCCGCCACGCGCCCGAGGTCGTTGCAATAGCCCGAGTACTCCTGGAGGAACGTGATCGTGCCTCCGGTGTAGTAGGCGTTGCAGGCGCCTGACGCGTTCTCGACGTCCGCCGGGACACGGTCGCCGAGCCAGGGGTGGGCGGGCCACCGGGTCTCCAACCAATCCCACACCACATGGAAGTGGTGGAGCACCGTGGCGGCCGCGTACGGGATGTCGGTGCCGGCGTCGATCGTGTCGTCCGCGGCGACGGACAAGGAGATCGGCGCGCCGTTCCGCGTGATGCCCACGGTCGGTCCGTCGAGCAGCGCCGTCAGGGTGCCGGAGAGGGCGTGGGTGCCGTCGTCCGCGGTGGTGGTGGTCGAGGTATAGCGGCGCGTGAACAGGGCGACGGCCCTAACCAGAATAGCGCAAGCCGAGACCGCTGACGAGGGCGCGAGATTTGCGCGACAATCGCACGACAGGCGCGCAGCCTCGGCGCCGCCTCGAGGAGCTCGGCGCCGCGGTGAGAACGGTCGGGCGGTGGAACGATCTGGACGCGCGGTCGAGTTGACCGGATCCACCCGCCGAGCGCGCCATCGACGCGAGCGCTCAGGGCCGGTTCGGCACCCCGACCCATCCTTGGCGCGAGATGACGCACTCCACGCGCTCCCCGCGGTGCTCCGCCTCGGACACCCGCTCGTCAAGCCAGCGCCAGGCCGACTCGCTCCGCACGAGTGACCAGCCAGCGCTGGGGCCGCGGAGGAGGGCGCCGAGCCCGATCATCACACACCCAGCGGTACCGGACTCGCGGCGCCCCGGGTGAATGCGGATGCCCACGAACGCGGGCACGTCTACCAGACCCATCATGCGCCCATCGCGCGTGAGGTGGCCCAGGGCGGGCGAGCGTGTGCGTCGCACGACGTAGGTGCCGATCGGGATCGCCGTCTCGGCGCGGACCTTCCGCGCCCGGATGTCCGCCAGCGACATGGCAGCGTCCAAGCCCCGATCTTGGTCCTCAAGAGCTGCGCCGAAGAACAGGGCCTGAGGCTCGCCTCGCCGGGCGCGCCAGCCGCTCAAGGAGTACTCCAGATCTCCGTCGTACACGATGTCGACGCGCGAAACGGTGGCCTCGGCGCCGAACCGATGGCGCTGCACCAGGATCTTCATTGATACGCCTCCTCAGAGGGCGGGTACACGCGCAGCTCGACGTCCACGTAGCCTCCCGACCAGGCCGGATCGACCCGCGTTACCAGCGCCTCCTCGGCCACCCAGCCATTCCACCCGCCACGCCGACTCTGCGCGCCGCGCGAGGTGAGTGTCAGCGGCACCACGTCGAGCGGGGCGAGCCGCGCAAAGTGGAGGCCGGCGAGGCGGAGGCGAAGGCGCTCCGGGCGCCGCTGCTGGGCCTCTTGGACGCGCTCAAGGAGCTCCTGCTGGCAGGCCGACCCGTTGGTGGTCACGAGGCCATCGAGCGACCACTCGCTGAGGCTGGCCTTCGGCAGCGTGCCTGGCAGGTTGTAGGCCAGCACTGTGGTATCCGGGCCCGCCACCGACACGGCCGCATACTCGGGCGCGTGCGAAGCATCCCAGGCCTCGTAGTCGAGGATCTCGGCGACGTCCGCATCCCTGATGCTCAGCTCGCACAGCAGCCTGGGTGCCCGCGACGCCTGGACGGCGCGCACCGTCAGCAGCCCCTGGCGCACCGTCAGAGCAGCGCCGCCGCGCGCCAGCAGGGCGGTCATCCAGCTCCAGCCGTCAGAAATCCTCTCGGTCACGACAACGTCCCACTCCAGCGAGCCGGATGCTGGCGACATCACCCGATCGCGCACCTGCGACACGTCCGCATGGTCCACGAGCGCATGACTCAGGCCGATAGCCCACGCCCTGGGCAAAGAGTCAAACGCTCCGTTGGACGTGTCACCCTCACGGCTACACACCACCCGGCGCACAATGTCACAGGGGTGACCAACAATCCGGGCGACCTCATCCACACGCGACGATGACGCTGCCGCGACGGCGGTGGTGCCGTAGACGCCAGCGCTCGACACGCCCGTGAGCGACCCCGAGCTGTAGGCGGCCCAGGTCAGGTAGAACGGGTCGCCGGTCCCCGGCACCACGTACACGGCCCCCGGGATTCCTGCCTGGCGCCGACAGTCCACGGCGCCAGCAAACGTCAGGGTCGAGTCCCCCGGCGTGTAGGACGCGCCCAGCGCCGATGATCCGAGCTCGCTGAACAGGTCGGCGTCCAGCTCTCGACACAGGCGCGATCGCATCACGCCAGCAAGATCGAAAAAATCGAGCCGGATGCCGACCTTGGTGCCGGTCGCCTGTCGCAGCTGGCCGACAGCGATGATGTCCGACGGGGTGGAGCCGTCGAGCGACGCACGCAGCAAACACACCACTCCCGGCACAATGTGGCGCGCGAGCTCGCTCAGGTCCCCTGTGTAGACACAGGACCACGCACCGATCGTGCTGGCCATCGTGCGCGGGTCAACACCGGCGCCCCGGACCTGCACGGCGCCGACGCTGATGCGCGGCAGCGCTCCGGGCACGCGATGCGTGCTGTACGCCACCGCCACGCCGAGCTCCTCCCACTGCGGCGAGGCCTCCAGAAGGTAGGTCAGCGAGCCGCGACCACGGCTCAGCGCCGCAACAAACGCCTCGGACCACGCCATCAGGACATCCTGCGCGGTACGCCCAGAGCGGACCCCCGAAGAGCGCCGCTGCGAGCTAGGCGCTCGATGCTGGCGCCGGCGCCGGAGGCGCCGCGCAAGGGGAGCGCCGCGCTCGGCGAGTCGCCCGACGGAGACAGCATCGCCAGCACGTCGGCGGGCGAGTACTCAAGCGTCACCGACAGCGTGTAGGTCCTGCGTCCATCGTGCGTGATGATGGGGCCGCGCGCGCCCTCCTCGGGCAGGGACAGCGCCGGCCAGAAGTCTCGGTGCCGGACGATGGGGCGCGCGGAGTACGTGAACACCGCACCCCGCTCCATCGTCACCGCGATCCCCGAGACGCCGGTGACCACCCTCTGCTCTCGCTGCGCATCCGGGTACGGCAGCTCGAGCACGATCTCGTCGTCCGCCGCTACCGCCGCGAGCGGCGACCACGCCGTGAACGCCGACACCGCGCGCACCACGCTGTCGCCCCGAGACACCACAGACGTGCAGCGGCCCGCCCACGCCTTGGCCGGGTTGCGGGCGAAGGCCACCCACCCGCCGCGCGCCAGGTGGTTGCCGAGCGTTGCGCACGCGCGCTCAAGCGCGTTTGCGCCGGCCGTGCCGAATCGCTCCAGGGCGATCCGGACACGAAACGACGACCCCACATGCACCGAGGAGGGCGAGCCGTCGCCGATTCGAGCCACAGCGAGCTCCTCGGAGGGCTGCTCGTTGAGGCCGGTGAGGCCGGTGAGGAGATCAATCTCTTCTACGGTCCCGTCGGGGTCGGGGTAGTACCAGAACTTGGGCGTGGCCATCAGCGCGGCTCCAGGCTCAGCCCGCGGCCCTGGGGTCCGAGCTCCTGCACGACCAGGCGCACGAGATCCTCGACCGTGCCCAGAAGCGCGCCGTTGACGTTCACCGTGACGCCCGCGGCGGCGGCATCCCGCATCCCGGCAGCACGCACCCGCGACGTGCCGTCGCGCCGCACGATCTCCTCGCCGCGGTGGACGAGCGCCATGCCGTCCTCGGCGATGTAGCTTGAGCCCGAATCAAAGCCCCCCCGGAACCAACCCGCCAGCGTCTCGCCGGCACCCTGCACCCACTGCCCGGCGTCCTGCGCGGCCCCCGCGACCGCGCCGTCTCGGCCGAACAAAGCAAACAGATCGCGAATAGCCTCCGCGATCGCGTCGCCGACGCCTCGCCACCAGTCGGGCGAGAACAGATCCTGCACCGCCTGGCTCAGAGGGGCCACGATCTCGCCGATGCCCCTCACGCCGAACTCGATCACCCCCAGCACGGACTGGACGTAAGCGTCCGCGATGGACACCGCCATGTCGAGCCAGAACGCGGGGTCGAGCAGGGTCTGCAGGATGGCCGGGACAGCCTCGACGAGGATGCCGCGTACCACCTGGCCGACGCTGCCGAGCAGCGACGGCACGACCTCGCCCAACAGTGTCGGCAAAAAATCCGCCAGCGCGGGTCCGAGACCCTCGAGGTCCGCGCCGAGGTCGACGAGGAAGGTGCCCAGCTCGCCGAGCATCCCGTCGCCGATCCTCTGCACGAGCTCGACGCCCGCCGACACGATCGCGCCGTAGGGCCCCGCGGCGCCCGCTACGGCGGTCACGAGGCCCTGCGGCCCTGCGGCGGCCGTGCTCAGGGCGTCGGCGACGGACGCGGCCCCGGAGGCGCTCTGCGCGGAGGCGCTCTGCGCGAGCGCCTGGTCGTATTCGGCGGAGGTGATCTGGCCTCGACTCAGTGCCAGCGCCAGATCCGCCTCCGTGGCGGCGGCGGGCTGGCTGCCGATGCCTCCCAGGATGCCCGCCAGCACCTCGGCCTCTGCCCGCGCCTCCGACAGCACGTCGCGGAGCGGCTCCAGATCGGCGCCGGCGCCCTCGATCCGATCCCACAGCGCGGACCGATCGAGATCGGCGATCTCCGCGGCCATCTTGGCGTTGAGCGCGCCCACGACACCCGCGACGCGCTCGGCGTCCACGCCGGCGGCCGCGGCCGCGGCCGTGACGCTGTCGATCTGCGCCTGGTAGGTCGCCGCGACGCGCGCGCGGGCATCCGCCACCGAAAGCTCCGCGCGCTCGATCGTGGCAAGGGCCGCCAGCCGCTGCGCGTCTGCCTGTGCCTGACGCGACGCGGCGGCTGCTGCGTCACGCTCGCGCTGCTGCTGCCGCCGCACCTCCTGCTCGTACTCCAGTCGGCCGAGCTCGAGATCGCGACCACGATCGGCGCCTGCCTGCGCGGCGCCGATCTGCGCATCTACGCGCGCCAGCTCCGCGCCGGCGTCGATGCGCTCCAACTCTCTCGCGACCGGGCTCAGTCGCTCGGCCGCGGCGAGACGCTCCTCGAGGGCGGTGCGCTGCTCGCGGAGCGCCGCCGTACCCTGCTCTGCGATCGCAACCCACCTGGCCTCGACCGCCTGCGCCTTGGCCGCGGCCGCAGCCTCCTCGTCGTAGGCCGCGGCGAGCTCCAGTCTGGCCTGCGCGACCGCATCGCGGATGCTGAGGGCCTCAGACGCGACGGTCGACGCCGCCTCGTTCGCGGCCTGCACCTCCGTGAGCGCGGCGCTCAGGTCGCGGTACACCAGCGCCAGGCCGGCCGCAGCAATGGCGACGGGCCCGAGGATCGCCAGCAGGCCACCCATCGACACGCCCAGCGCACCCATCCCGCCACTGAGCAACTCCCCCACGTCCGCCAGGTCCGCCATGCCGCCTGCGACCCCCGCGAGCTCGGGCGACACACCGCCGAGCGCACCGGCCAGCTTCGACGCGGCGCCGCCGGCGGCGCCAAACCGATCGCCCAGGTCACCCGCGGAGCGGCCCGCACGGTCGCTCTGGCTGCTCACCCCGTCGAGCTCGCCCTGCAGCCGGGCGACGTCCTGCTGAGCGTCGCCCGCGGCGTCCCCGACGGACGCGAGGGCGCGTGACGCTTGGTCACGCGCCTGCAGTGTCACGATCGCGGACGTCTCAGCCACGGCCTCCTCCTCACAAATCGGATGCGGCGATCACGAAGCGCAGGCGCTGCCCCGGCACCTGCTGAAGACGCCGCCGGATGCCCGCCCGATGCGCTGCGTAGCACTCGCGGGCGAGCCGGAGTCGCACCGGGTCCCAGTGCAGCACCGCGGCGGGATCGCACCCGTAGGCGCTCGCGAGGCGGTGGAGTTCATCGAGCTGCGTGTCGTCGAAATCGGCCGACGCCGCCGGCGTCGGCCTCCATCTGCGCGAGCACGCCGGCGCTGATCTGGTGCACCAGCCGCGTCCCGAGCGCAGCGATGGTCAGGCGCCCCTGGCGCACATCGCACACCCCGTCGCGAGCGAGCCGCTGGCTGATCCACCGCTCGCCGTCCTCGGAGATCGCCTCGACGGTGGCCAGGCACAAGGCCTCGCGCCAGCGGATGGTCTCGATGAGCGCCGATCGCTGGATCGGATCGGCGAGCAGCGCCTGCGTTCGGGCAACGTCCTCGGCGAGCGCGTCGACCTTCTGCTCCGGGAGCTCGTCGGGCGGGGGCTCGCCGTCGCGGTCGCGCTGGATGGGGGCAGCGACGAGCGCCGGCTGGCCGAGCGCCACCAGGTCGGCAGACGTGATCCGCCGGCACCGCACCCACAGCGGCGCGTCGCCGTCCCTGAGCTCGAGTACGATCGGGGCTCCCCGCTGGTCGAGTCGAGCCAGCGCGCTCATGCAGCCTCCGCGGAGGACTGCGTGTTCACCGTGGTTACGGTGAGCCCCTCGCCGGTGCTGTCCGCCATCGCGCGCAGGCGCGCGGTCTGCGTCAGGCCGCCCCACGACGACATCGGATCCGACACCGTGTCGACGTTGGTGTTGTTGAGCGCGATCGTGATGGAGCGCGCGCCGTTGGTGAACGCGATCGACGCGTCGCTGCGCGTGCCGGCGCGATGCGCTGTGTACAGCGCGTCGTCCTCGTAGGACAGGTCGAGATCCAGCGTGACCTCTGCCGGCCCGGTCCGGGTCGGCAGCAGGGTGTACAGAGATCCGAGCTCGCGCCGCACCGCCAGCTTGTTGTCGATGGTCAGGGTGACGCGGCGACAGGTGCGTGTCGTCGAGTTCCACGCGAGCGTGCCGGCGTGCGCAAAACTCACGCGGCGCTCGCGAGTCGAGGCGAGCGAGACCGTCGGCGCCGACGAGCGACCGCCGCTGGCGCGGCCGAGGACCTCCACGGAGAGGTCGGCGAGGCGGCCCGCCTCCATCGTGAGGACTGCGCGATTGACGACGACCCCGTTGAACACCTCGCTGTTCCCGCTCGAGCCACGGATGAGCTCGAGGGTGGCGGAGGTCAGCGCGTCCGCGATGCCCTGGGCGTGCGAGTACGGGGAAGACGCTCCCGTGGTGACCGCCGCCGGGCCGCAGATCTGGCGCAACCAGAAGCCGAAGCCCTCGAAGGTCGGGTACATCCGGATGGTGCCGCGGACGTCGGCGCCTGACGCGTACATCTCCCGCCCGACCGGGCCGGACTCGATGTCCGACAGGCCTTCCACGGGCACCCAGGACGTGTCCTCCCGCAGGTCGCACGACAGGACGTCGAACCAGAGGGTCCGGGACTCCGGCGACCCGAAGGTCACCTCGCGCGCCGCGCCGATCTTCGTTCCTTTGCCGAGGACGTGTGCCATCAGGTCTCCAAGAGGTTGCGCACCTGGACGACCGCGCGGCCTTCCAGGGTGCGATTCAGCGAGGTTCTCACGACGCAGCGCGCCGTGTAGGACGTCGCATCAGATCCGGCCTTGATCCAGGTGCCGACCACGCCGTAACCGACGATCCGCGTCAGCGTCAGATCGAGCATGGCTGACGTGTTCACACCCAGGCCGGTGAGAGACTCGACCGTGATCACGGAGGCGATCTCTTCGAGGTAGTCCTGGCCAGAGATCGCGTGCGGGGCTCGGATCAGCTGGGCGCCGAAGTCCCACCAGAGCCACCGCGCCTCGCCGGTGGACTTGGTAACCCTCTCGGGCGGCGCCGACTGATCGGGTGGCGGAGGGCGCACCACGATCGACGACGCGGGGCGCGCGACGAACGGTACCGCTGTCTTGGGCGCGCTGATGGTAGGGCTGGTGAAGCCCGACGAGGCCGTCGCATTGCCGTAGTAGAGCCACATGCCCATCACCGCGGACGCGTCCAGCGCGACGCTGTCCACCTCGACGGTCGCGGTCTTGCTCGCGTAGTTCCACGCGGTGAGCTTGATCGTGGCCAGCCCGACGCCATTGGCCGCGGTGATGCGGATGTCGTCACCGTCGGCCTGGACGGAAGCCCAGAACGCCGCGTTCTCCGCCGTCAGCTGGATCTGCAGGTCCGACGCACCAGCGCCGCCGGCGCTGTTGTCGACGGTGATGGGGAGTCGCGATGCCCACGCGGGGTCGAGCCAGCTCATACGAGCTCCGTCCACTGGATGGTGAGGATGCCCAGGACCTGGCCGTAGGCGGACGCCTTCTCGGGACTCACGGGGTCCTCCGTCAGCACCCGCAGCGCGAGCTCGCATGTGAGGACGAGGCCGCCGAGGGTCACGTCCGCGCGCAGGGCGCGCCGGAGATCGTCGAGCAGCGCGTGCGCGCGCACCTGCCGGTCCTCCGGGTGGGCCGGAGACGCGGAAACCCAGCCGCGCATCGAGAACAGGGCAGTCTCGGAGTACTCGCCCATGGATGGCCCGACGCTGTCCTGGATCTGGTCGAGCCAGACGCAGACGAACGGCGCCGACGCGGGCGGGCGGGCGTAGCGGCCACCCCGGACCTGTTGGTCCGCCGACAGGTCGTAGGTGTAGCCGCCAGCGCCATCGACCCCGCGAAAGGCGGCAAGGATCGCGTCCAGCACGCTCTGGGTGGTAGCGACACTCATGCGAGGATCGACTCCGCCACGCCGTCCGCCAGAGCCTGCGGCAGGCGGGCCGCAACGTCGGACAGCGCGTCGCGCATGAAGTGCTGACCTTCGACGGTGACGCTGGCCACGAGTGCGAAAACTGCGCGGCCCGACGCGTCCAGCACGATCCAGCGCGCGACGGTGCCACGGCGCACCGGCACGAAGCGCGCGTCCAGCACCTGGCGAGGGCTGTCTGGAGCGTCATCGACGAGTGGCACGGCCAGATGCCGGGCGCGCCGCGGCCGCACCGTCCCGCCGCGCTCCTGGATGTCGGCGTAGGGCGTGTCGGCGACCATCCGCACCTCTACATCTCCGCCGAGCTGGCGCACGGAGAGATCCAGGCTGTCCAGCAGTCGCCCGGAGCGCATCGCGCGTGATCGGATGTTGGCCGCAGCCGCGGTGCGCAGGTCTGAGCCGGCCGCAGCGACCGCGTCACGCATCGCGCCGCGCGCCCGGACGGGGGCGCCGCGCAGCCGCTGAGCGAGTTCGTCGAGCGTGATTGTCATCAATGGTCCTGATTTGAACGGCCGAATACCGGCGGGCGCGACCCGGTCCTGACACGGCCGCCGCCCGGGCTCGACGTGGCCACGGCCTCGCCGCCGGAGGCGAGGCCGATCTCCAGCCGGCCCTCGGCGATGCGCTCGAGCATGCGGACGGCCGCGTCGTAGTCCGCCCGCACCCCGGCTTCGACCTCGCCGGGTCGGGATGCGTACAGACGATAACGCGCGATGCGCGCGCTGAGCCGGCGGACGAGCACCGGCACGGTGTCGAGCGGCAGCGCGAACCGGGCGCCGAGGTATGCGTCGACCTCGGCCTCCGCCTCCTCGATGTGCGTGGCGAACACCGCCGTGTCGATGGTCGCCGCGGCCGGATCGTCGCGCGTGATCTGCGCGGCGACCGACTCGACGATCAGCGACGGCACGATGTCCGCCTGGCTCGCGTACCGCCCCACGTCAGGCGCCGTTGCTGCCGACGATCGACTGCCAGAACCGATACCCGGCGTTCCAGCGCCCGTCGCCGATGATCGGGATGCGACGGTTGTTGCGCACCTCGATGTCGTCGGGATCGGTGATGATCCGCACGTCCGGCGCGCGGCGGACCTGCAGCACGAACGGGCGAACCGGCGCCTTCGCGACCACCAGGTACCAGTACGCCGCGTAGTCGCCGATCAGGTAGGGGTTGACCTTCACCTTGGCGAGGCTGTAGTTGGGGTTGCCCGCGCCGGACGACGTCGTGGCCACGGTGACGATCGAGTCCGCGGTCGCCCGGTTGGACGGCCCGACCACCAGCTGCACCTCGGCGTCGGGGGCCTCGACCAGGCCCAGCGGCTCGCCTGCGTAGTCCGTGGCGCCCTGGAGCAGGGCGTAGGCGTTCTGGAACGCCGCCGTGGCCAGCGTGGTGCCGGAGCCGCCGGTGATCCGGTTGCTCTGCGTGCCGGTCGCCGTCGGATGGGACGTCGCGAAGAACGGCACCCCGTCGTAGCCGTTGGCGGCGAACCCTCCGGTGAGCAGCTCGGCCATGAGCCGATCCGGGTGCGCCTTCAGGCGCGACATGAACATCCGCACCTGACCGGCGTAGTGCCCGAGCGTATCGTCCTCGACGGCGTTGACCGGGACAAACGTACTGTTCTCCCAGTCCTTGTTCTTCAGTTCCAACTCCCAGACCTGCGGCACCTTGAACTGGCGCTCGCCGAGCCACTCGCGCACGGCGCCGGCGCCGTCCATGAGCTGGTACGACTCGATGGCGCCCGTGCTGCTGACCTCGTCGTACCAGTCCGACGACATGATGGCGGAGGCGGTCTCCAGCCACATCGCGTGGAAGGCGGTGGCGGCGCGCTCGAGCGCCGCGCGATTGGTGCGGGTGGACATGATGGTCACTCCTTGATGACGCCGTCGATGGCGAGGGAGAGGGTGGAGGCCGACGCGTTGACCGCGAGCACGACGTTTCCGGCGGAGATCGAGTGGTGGCCGGCGGCCGCCTTGAACCCGTGGATCGCGCCGGTGGACGCCGCGGACGAGATGGCGCTGCGGACGCGGCGGACGTAGATTCCGGAGGCGGCCGGGCGGAGCTCGGAGGCCACCGTGGCGAGCGACAGTGCGGTCGCGTTCACGCCCGAGATCGCGAAGGCGAATCCGTCCAGCGCGTTCGGGTCGCGCGCGCCGACGCGCATCTCGACGAGCACCGCCGTGGAGCTGACGAACGCCACGATCTGCCCGACGTAGACGTGGTTGGTGACCGCGCCGGCGCTGGTGGTGACGGTGCTCGCGGTGAGGATGTAGGCGGACTTCCCGACGCTCGCCTTGGCGAATCCTGCCCCGCCGAAGCGCCGGACCCCGCTGACCTGGACGCTCACGGACACCGCCCCGTCGGCGCCGCCCGCGTTGTCGGCGGCGGCCGTCGCGACGCCGGCGAACCGCAGTCCGGAGCTGTCGGCGCCCACGACGAGATCGCCGTTCGCGTCGAGGCAGACCATGGTGCCGGCACTGATCACGTCGGCGGCCTCGACCGGGCGGGTGTAGACCTGGCGCAACTCGCCGCAGGCGGAGTCGATCTCGACCCAGACCTTGGTGGCGCTCTCGACCTGCGCCACGCGGCCGCAGTACACGTGCGCATCGACCGACGACGACGTGTCGAACCCCACGGTCTGGTCGTCGACCACGAAGACCGGGCGGCCGAGATCGGTGTCGGCGGCGGCGGCGATGTCGAACCGGAACGCGCCGCGGCGGTAGCACTCGGCGCGGATCGCGCCGGCGGCGCCGTCGCGGTTGTCGGCCTGGTCGGCGATGACCCCGGCGAACTGCAGGCCCGCGGTGTCGGCTCCGGGCACGAGGTACCCGTCGTCGTCCTGGCACGCGAGCGTGCCCCCGAAGACCCGCGTGTCGGCGGCGACGTACAGGCTGAGCAGCGCGAGCGAGGGGATGGTGACGATCTGGCGATCGGCGGTGGCGGCGGACATGGATCAGGCCTCCTTGGCGGGGTTCTTGGTCTTCTTCTTGGCCGCGCGCATCGCCTCGAGCGCGACGCCCATCTGGTGCGCGGTGGCGATCTCGGCAGGGCTCAGCTCGTCGTCGATCGGCGCGCCCTTCGCGTGCGACGCCACGATCGGCGAGATGATGGGGGCGTCGTCGACGAACGCCGCGGCGGCGGCGAGGTCGGCCTTGGCCATCCGCAGCAGCGTCGGCACCATCGCGGGGGTGATCTTGCCGACCTCGACCGCGCGCTGACACAGCACGTCCGGCGTGAGCCCGCCGCCGCGCCGGAGCGTCTCGACCTCGGCCTGCAGGCGCAGCACGTCGGCGGGCGACGCGTAGCCGAGCTCGGCGGCGCGGGCGCCGACGACGGCGACGGACATGGCGGCGGCGGCTTCGGTTTTGAGCGTCTCGATCTCCGCCTTGAGGGCGTCGCGCTCGGCGACGAGCTCCTGCACGGCCGTGACCGCCTGCTCTTCGGTGGTCTCCTCGGGCAGCGCGAGGAGGGTGATGATTGCGGCAAGCATGTGAGTGGCTCCGAACGCGTTGGTGATTGGGCGGATTTTGTCGCCGAGAAACGGAATGTTGGTCAGGGCGACACACGGAAACCAGCATCCAGACCGCCGCCCCGTCTCTGCGTCGACGTAGTCGAACACGAGCACCGGGCTGATGTACCGGTACTCCCGGGCGCGGATGCTGGCGGCGCCGGCGGTCGTCCACTCGCGCACATGCCCCCACAGGCCGTCATCCCGCATCTCGAGGGTGTCGATCCAGCCAGCGGCAGGGGCTCGCTGGCCGTTGTGCACCGCGCGCTGGGACTGATGGTCCCAGTCGATGGGGATGTCGATCCCGCGGCGCGCATGATTGTCGATGGCTTCCTGTGCCTGGCGCGGGCCAAACACGAACGGTCCGACCGGATGACCGGACCATTCTCCCCACGGCATGATGTGCAGCCATTCGGGCGGCTCTCCGGACGCCCGCGGAGCGACCTCGGTGGATGCGAGCGCGTATCGGATCATGGCGCCTCCCCCTGCGCGATCACGCGCTCTCCGTCTCGGGCCTCTCGGACGCCCAGCTCATCGCGGACCTGCGCCTCCGTCACGGCGAGACCCAGGTCCCTGGCGGCCCGGAGCACCGAGGCGCGGGCGGATTGGACGCGGACCTCCGCCTCGACGTCGGCGGGCGGGTCGATCGCAAACCGGATGCCCGGGATGCGCGCGTGCTCACCCCAGTTCAGCCGCACGAGCGGTGTGACCAGGTCGCGCCGCAGCGTGTCGGCGAGCTCGCCGGCGTCGGAGTCTCGCAGATCGCCGCGCACGTCGTTGTGGACGCTCCCCAGACCCTGCGTGCCGCGCGCGGACTCCTCGGTGGTGAGCGTCTGACCGAGCACCGCCTTGGAAATTTCTCGGTTGGAAAACGTGGCGAGCCGCTCGTACACATCGGCGCCGGTGCGCGCACCGGCGTCGGAGACGAACTCGGCCGTCATCGCGGCGGGCATCACAGCGTAGGCGTCGACACCGAGCTGTTCGATGGCCTCCTCGAGCGCCCGGATATCCGCGTCGTCAGCACCCTCCGGGTACTTGCCCAGCCGCAGCGGAGATCCGTATTTTTCCGCGTAGGTCGCCCAGTCCTTGATGGCGTAGCTCTTGTAGAGGTACCACCACGCCAACGTGCGGCCCAGGCCGGCCTGGGACGGAGAGCCGCTCTTCGCGCGGCTCACGTGGACGATCCATCGTTGCGGCCAGAGACGCTCCCCCGTGGTCGGCTCCCGGTCGGTCATCACACGCCACTCGTCTGGGGCGTCCTGGTCCGGACGGAGCCAGTGCGCCGGGCGATGCATCAGCCGTCGAGGCGCGATCACGCCATCGCGCACGGCCCAGTCGATCTCGGCGGCCGAGTACCCCTTCGACACCGCGTCCAGCAAATCGACGAGGCCTTGCGTCCACCCCTCGATGCCTGAGAGCGACGTGCGGACGAAGTGCTGCACGGCGCGATCGATCAGATCGTCGCTGGCGGCATCCACGAGGATGGGCAAATTCGCCGCCGCGCGCTTGCGCACCCCCAAAACCGACACGAGATGGGTGTCGCGGTCCTCCATCTCGTGCAGCAGCTGCGCCTGGCCGCGAGGGTCGCCGTCGTCGGCCTGACGGATGAGCGACGCGATCCGCGCGGGCGTGAGCCCCCGCACATGCCCGTCGGTCGCGTTCCGGCGCGGCCCCCAGCGTTGCGGCGGCGCCTGCGGCGGCGGCGCCTGGTCGTGCAGCAATGCGTCGCGGAACGCTCGCACCGCCCCGAGCAGCCGCTCTCGACGACTCATTGCGCACGCCCCGACCCGCGCACTCCGCCGTCATCGGCGGGAGGGCGGCGCCAATCGCGGCGCTCATGCTCGGACCGCCGATCCTCGCGCCGACGGTGACGCATGGCGTGCGGCGTGGCGCTCGCGCCTGCGCGGCGGATACCACGCAGCGCCATCTCGGTGGCGTCGGGCCCGTCGCGCTTGGCGCCACGATCGCCCCAGTCGAGAAACTGGCGTTCCAGCTGGCGGCAGCTCTGATCGTCGGGAAACAGCAGGATGCCCGCGTTGATGAGGGGCGCGAGACCGCGGACGCGGGCGTCCTTGCTCTCGTGTTGCTGCGCGATGCGCTCCCAGCCCGGAAAAATGCGCGTCTGCACTCCGTTTCCGACCAGGAGTGACTCCACGATCGCCTGAAACCCGATACCCTCGACGAAGGCTCGCTCGGGTCGCTCCTCGGCGTAGATCGCGTTCACCCGCTCCACGAGCTGCTGGGGGTCGGCGATCCGCAGTAGCTCGGCGCGATGCACGAGGATCTTTCCTTCCGCCGTCGGGCCGCGCAGGCAGATCAGGGCCTGGAAGTCGCTATTTTGTGTGCGGCCGAGAGCCGGATCGAACGCAAGGCTCTTGGCCAAGGGTAGCCCCGCAAACGCCGCGCGGCTGTACGTGTGGATGGTACGAAACGGGCGACCGCCGAGCGCCGGCGGGCGGTCCCCGAGCTCGCTGTCGTAGCCATCCGGATCCTCGGCACGCTGGGCGACGAGCACGTCGGCCGGCCACCGCGCGCCGAACAAGAGCCGGCCCGACTCATCGGAGATCCGGAACCGCACCGCGACCCAGCGGGCGCGGTAGGCGTCGTGCTCGGTGAGCCGACAGACGACGCAGTCGGGGTGATGCGGCGTCCCGATGACCATCACCCGCCCGCCGATCGGCTCGAGTCCGTAGGACACGGCAGTGGTGATTTTTTTCGCGTTGGAGTCGCGCTGCGCCGCCGTGCGCGACGCCTCCTCCGAGTCGGGGTCGTCGAACACCGCCAGCGTCGGTCGATACGCCCCGTGACGCCCGCCACGGATCCCCTCACCCATGCCGAAGGCGCGCACGCGCGTGCCGTTGCTCTCCCAGTCCCCCTCGCTGGCCGCGCGACGCTTGGCGCGCGCCCAGTCGCCGGTGTACACCGGCGCCAGATCGCCCCAGTCGCTCCGGATCAGCGCGTTGCCCTCGAGCTCCAGACGGATCGCGCCGGTGATGTCGGCGGCGGCGTCGAGCGAGAGGCCGATCAGCTGGATGTACGGATCCCACCGAAGACCCTCGCGCACCGGGCGGCGCCACACCCTGGCCAGCCACGCGTCGAGACCGCGCTCGACGTCGAGATCCCAGTGCTCGGGCAGGCCGAGCGCGCGACACGTGGGCGGCGGTGCCGCGTCGCGTGCGGCCTGGCGCTCCGCGATCACCACCTCGATCGCCCCGGCCAGCTCGGCGTGGCTCGTCGCCAGCGTGCCCTGCCTCAGGGCGCGCAGCACGCCCGCGCAGACCACCTGGTGCAGGGTGTAGGCGAACGAGATCACCACGGTCTTGCCGCATCCGCGCGGGATGCGGACGGCCAGGCGCTCCTCGTGAGCCAGGCCCAGGTACAGCAGGGCGTGCGCCGGGCTGGGCGCCTCGCGGAAATAGTGGGGCAAGTACGCCGCGTTGAACGCCGCCGGGTCCACCACGGACTCCGCCATCCGGCGCAGGCGGCGCTGCGGGGTATCCCCGTCGAATCGCGCGCCGTGCAGCTCGGCGGCGCGCGAGGCGCGCTCCACGGAGCTCCAGAAGCCGGTCGTGCTGACCTTACGCGGCGGCACGTTCTACCTCGGCGGCAAACGGGGCGATGTGCGGCGCAAGCGCGGCCAGCGCCGCGCGATCGGTGCGCTCGAGGTACGCGACGAGCTGCTCGAGGAGCTCGGCGGCGACCGCGAGCCGGGCCTTGGGGTCGGCTGCTGCGGGCGCGTAGCGATGCTCCGGCCATGCCGTCTCGGCCGAGCGCCAGGCGAAGAGCAGCTGCGTCGCCGCCTGCGGATCGGTCCCCGCATCGGTCATGGCCTGATGCGCGCGAGCGAGCGTCGCGGCCTTCAGCGCGCGCACCGTCGCTGCGTAGGACTGGCCCGTGGAGCGTTCCTCCTGCCATCGCTCCGCGGCGGCCCTTTTCTGCAGCGTCGACAGCGGGATGTCGCACGCGACTGCGGCGTCCTCGTAGGACATCCCCTCGTGCACGACGAGGCGACGAGCCTCGACCCAGCGGAGCTCGCGACTCATCGCAGGCACCCGGCAGCGCAGAACGGGCACACGGTCTCGTCAGCGATGTCGACCTGATCGACGCCGCCGAGCACACCAAGCGCCGACCCCAGTGTCATCGCTCGAGCCTCACGCCAGGCTCTGTCCGCACGCGCTGGACGATGTCGATGCCGTCGGGCGTGATGCGCAGCTGAGGGATCTGCAGATCGTCGATCGACACAGTCGACTCGACGACGAGCCCCCGATCGACGAGGTAGGCCACGTCCCGCTGGAGTGCGGTCGATGGCTCACCGGCGTAGGCGGGCGACATGGTGCGCTCGAGCACCCGGCGCGCCAGGGGCTGCGGGTACGCCGCCTCAAGCGTGTGCAGGATGAGCCCCCGACGGTACTGGGTCTGCTCGACGACAGCGCTCATCGTGGCACGCCGACGCCGACCGTGGACCGCAGCAGCTGCAGGATCTCCCCCTGCGTCGCCGCCACGCGGTGCACGTCGCGCCGCATCTCGTGCAGCTCGCCGCGCAGGGCGCCGATCTCGGACTGGTGCTCTGCGCGAGGCACGGATCGCTCGCGGGTGTCGCTGACGAGCGTGCGGACCTCGGCGAGATCGCCGCCGAGGCGAGCCTCGATCTCGCGGACGCGGGCCTCGATCTGCTGTGCGAGGTCGCGCGCGCGCGCCTCTTGCGCAGAGACGCGGTCGATCACGTCGGCGCGGGCACGACCCATCATCGCCACGACGACCGAGCTCGCGGTGGTCATGGCGGCCGAGAAGGCGGTGCCGGTCCAGACGACCGCGCCCGACCCGGTCCCGAATACCGACGGCGCGGCCTCAGCGTCCTGGGCAAGCGCTGGCAACGCCAGCGTCGCGATGCTCACCACGGCGACCCACGAGGCCGCCCGGGCAGCACCACGCAACACCCGGACGGGACACGTCGCCCGGACGGGTGGTGGCCCGGGCAGCAATACGCAGGCCAGCACCAGACCCAGCAGCGGCACCAGCACCATCCAGATCAGGGCGACACCTTCACCGTCTTCGCGGTGGCCTGGATCCGGGCGCGAGCGGGGCCGACGACGAAGATCCGCGCGAGCGCGCGGAACACGGCGCGGTCGGCGCGCTCCAGCGCCTGCCCCGCGGGACCGCCGAAGAGCGAATCGAACGGGAACAGCGCATCCAGGGCCGACGCGATGAACTCGACGGCATCGCGCTCGGCCAGCCCCGACTGCAGGAGGTCCGTCGCGCTGTCTCGCAGCGCGTCCTGGTCGATCTTGGACAACACGGCGCGCAGATCCATAATGTCGCTCTCCGGAGACGAGAGCAGTCTACCCCGTCGCCATCAGCCGGCCAATGTGCCGCCAGCACTCTGCGCAAAAAAAATCGGTCAGCTCATCGTCGGTGAAAAGCGAAAACTGATCGCGTTTCGCGATGTGCAGTAGATTCACCACGGCGATGGGCGCCGGCTCGCGCGACGCCTCGGCGTGGGCCGCTCCGCCGTGAGCGAGGTCCGGCGACGAGGGGCAACCGAGGCCAGCTCGCCGACTGGCGCCAGCGCGCGTCGCGCTAATCACCCGTGGCGAAAAGCGATCAGTTTTCGCTTTTCGCCACGGTCGCTACAGCGCCTCCGCCGCCCGACGGTGCTGCTCGTCCGCTGTCGGTGCCGTCGGGGGGCTGTAGGTGATGGTGGCGTAGCCGCTGCCGCCGACCTCATCGTACACCAGCGTCACGCCGCAGTCCCACTGCAGGCGCGTCAGCGCCGTCGCGCTATTCCTGGGCGGCGGCCCGTATTTTTCGGCCAAGACGACGATCACCTCCGCCGCCCACTCGCGGCGCGCGGTGGGAAAGGCCAGCCGCACGCGCTCCAGGCCGTCCTCGCCGAACGTGTAGACGGCCTCGCCTCGGTTGCCCAGCAGGTCGCCGATCTTCGCGCAGATCGACGACGGATAGAACCCCACGCAGGGCGCCTCCTCGATCCGCGCACCGACCTCGGCGCGGGTCATCCCCCACCGTGCGGACTGATAGCCGTCGACTGGCGCCGCATGCGCGACCATCACCGCAGTCATCACCAGGTGAATCATGCTCACCTCCCCGCAAAGGCTCGCATGAGATCCTCGGCGGCGTCGAGGTACGTCGTGATGCGCGCGCGGACGACCCCGTCCCGATCCGCGTCGAGGACGCGCGCAAGGCGCTCGAGCGTCGGATCCCGCGGGAGAGGCGGGTGCGGCAACGGAGGCGGCGCGGACGGGGGCTCCGAGGCGTCCGCGGCGCGCTCCCCGAGCAGGATCCACACCGGGGAGGCTCCGCAGTGCCGGTAGAGCCCCACCAGCAGCTCGACCGACGGCGCATTGCGCCCCTGCACCACGCAGGAGATGAAGCTCTGCGAGACACCGAACGCGCGGGCAGCATCGGTCTGCGAGAGCCGGCGCCCGGAAAGCGCTTCCGCGACGCGACGACCGATTTCGGCTCGATTCAGCGCCTCAGGCATTGATACCAGCCGACTGATACGCTATCAGGGTGGGCATGAGCCGCCTGATTCCCAGCCGCCTCGCTGCCGCGATCGGCGCGCCACGCCCGAACGTCTCCGCGGTGCTGTCCGGCGCCCGCCAGACGCCGTGGATCCGGCGCGCCATCGCCGCCGAGCTCGGGCGCCCGTACTGCGAGATGTGGGGAGAGCCGGATCCGGGCATCGACGACCTGCGGCGAAGCCGCATGGATCGCCAGAGGCGCGCGCCCGTCAACCCCGAGCGAGGAGGGGCTTGACCGTGCAAGAGCGCGCGTCAATCCACGCCGATCGCCCGATCCTCATGATCGGCGCTATCTTGCGCGCCACTACCTGGACGCCGACGTCGCACCTCGCGGCGAGCGCCAGGGAGGTGGCCGAGGGCGCCGAGGTGACGCCCGACGCGGCGCGCCGGATCCTGCGGCAGATCGAGCTGCACGGCTGGGTCGCATCAAGGGTGACGGCCGGCGGCGCAGAGCAGTGGCGGACGACGGCGGCCCTGCCGGCGCTGTGCCTCGGATGGCTGGCGCGCCAGCGTGGCCGGCCGGGCGCGCCGCCACTCGCGCCGGTCGTGGGCGAGCGTGAGCATCATGAGGCCGCCTACGCGGTCGCCTGCGTGGTCGACGCGCTGCTGCGCTCGGACGCGCCGTTGACGGAGACGCTCATCGAGCGCCGATACCAGTGGACTGCTGGGCGCTCTCGGTGCGCCCTGTCCGCCCTGCAGGCGCGGCGCTGGGCTTCGAGGTCTGCGGCTGGCGCGTGGCGCCCGGACTCTGGCCTGATCACCGACGCCGCGACGTGGCGCACCCGTGTCGCGCTCGAGCGGCGCGCGCTCGACGAGCTCCTCGTCGCGATCCCCGAGCTCTGAGAGGACATGCGCATGCGGATTTTGTCCGAGTCCCTGATCGTCGCGATCCTGGCCGCGCTCGGCGCAGGTGTCGTGATCGCCTGGTGCGAGCCTGAGCCCTGCTCACAGCCCAGCGCTGCGTGTCGCCCATGAGCGCCATCATCCGGATCACGCGGCCGGACCACACCGTGCTCCTGGGCGGCGTGACCGCCGTCACCGTGCGTCAGGTGGGCGGGCGCGTCGAGCTCCTGGTCACGGCGCCCGCCGATGTGGCGATTCAGCTCTCGCCGGACTCTGCCACGGATCTGCGAATGGTTCAGCACGCTCAAGACTTGAAGCGGACCTGCGCCGGGCCGCGCACCTGCCACGGCGGGGCCCGCTGGTGCAAGCGCTGCGGGGGCGTGGCCGAGACCTGCGATCTCGGGGACGAGTGCCGCCACCACTCCCACGCGCCCGCTCCTCGTAGCGCGGCCTGTGTCGCGTGTGGCGCGGCTTTGACCGATCCGAGCGCGGCGCGACGCGCCGACGGCGCCGCCCCCCGAGGCGCCGCGTGCGCCGAGCTCGGCGCCGTCCCCGAGGCTTGGCGGGTGCGCGAGGCCCTCTCCCCACACATCGAGGCCGAATGACCGACCAGATCATCGACATCACGCTCGCCGTCGCCGACCACATCGCGGAGCGTCCCGTGGACATCGTGCCGAATCCGGAGCGCGCAGATCTCGCGCCCTGGTCGGACGGGCGCCCCTGGGATCCGGATCTGGTGGGACGCGAGCTCCGCCAGTGCGAGGCTGCGGGCCTGATCGCTCAGTACGAGGCGGGGCGGCGACTGCTGTGGGCTCGATCGGTCCTCGGCCACGGCGAGTGGCTGCGGTGGCTCGAGCAGCACTACCCCCTGCACGTCCGCACCGCGCAGCAGCGGATGGCGCTCGCGGAGTTCGTCGGTGGCAAAAAGCGGTTGCTCGCAGCGCTGGGCGACCTGAGCGCGCAGAAAGTCCGCCTTCTCGCGCAGCTGCCCGAGCAGGACCTGCAGGAGCTGGAGGCGGCGGGCACGATCGCTGGCCGCTCGCTCAGCGAGATCGCCGCGACGCCCTACGCCGTGCTCGAGCGCGATCTGCGCCAGGCGCGAGAGGTGGCTGAGCGCGCCGAGGGCGAGATCCAGGCGGCGCACGACGCCGAGGAGGCGGCAAAGGCCGCGCTGACGCAGGCGCAGGCACGCATCGCCGAGCTCTCCGATCGGCGCGCCCGCGACGAGGACGCGCTGCTCGACGAGCTCGCCCGCGTGCATCGCGCGGCGAGCGTGGCGCTCATCCAGCTCGGTCAGGTGACGCAGGCGATCGCGGAGCGGCTGGGCGAGGAGCGCGATCCGGCGCTCGCTCGCCTGGCGAGCGCGCGCGGGGCCACGCTGTCGAGCGCGGCGGCTGCGCGGCTCGTGGCGGTCGTGGAGGGCGTCGTCGCCCAGGCGACGCACGAGGCCTACCTCGCACGCATGCTCCTCGGCGACGACTCCTACGGCGCTGCGTACAGCCAGCTGCTGGCGGACAACGCCGCCCTCCCCCGCGACGCTCAGATCCCGGCATCGCGCGTCCTGCCGGGGTTCGCTCAGTGACCGACCTGGCTCGATCCGCGTGGGTGGCGCTGCTGCCGTGCCTCGCCGCGCTCCCACCGCGGGAGCGGGGCGAACGCGTGCGTGCGACAGCGACCTCGCTCGGCGTGTCCGTCCAGACCGGCTACGCGCACCTCCGCGAGCTCGGCTGGACGTCCGGCCGGGCTCGCCGGTCCGACGCGGGGGCGACCAGTGTGGATCGCGCAGCGCTCGAGGTAGTCGCCGAGCGGATGGCGCGAGGGCGAAACAAGCGCGGGCAGGCCAATCTGCCCGCGTCCGAGGCGCACGCCATCGCGCGCGAGCGAGGCGAGGCCGCGAGCAGCGTGTCCTACGGCCACCTGTGCCGCCTGCTGCGGCGAGAGGGGCTCTCGCTCGGGCACCAGCGGGCCGGGAGCCCGGCCATCGCGCGGGTGTCCAGCCACCCGAACCACGTCTGGCTGTTCGACATCTCGGTAGGCCTGCAGTGGTATTTTCGCGATCCGGAGGGCGGGCGCGGCCTGGCGCTGCATACCGACGCCGGCGCGCGTTTCTACGAGGGCAAGCGCGCGAACTTCTCCGCCGCGCGGAGGATCATCCACCGATTCGTCGCGGTCGATCACTACAGCGGATGCTACTTCGTCCGCTACTACTACTCCGCGGGCGAGGCGGCAGAGGACGTCGTCGACTTCCTGTGGCGCGCCATGTCCGGCACGCGCGATCACATGGCGCGCGCCGCATTCCGCGGCGTCCCGCGGCGTCTGGTGATGGACCAGGGGTCGGCGAATCGCTCGCAGATGGTGCGCACACTGCTCGAGGATGACGGCCTCGGCATCCAGGTCGAGTACCACGCGCCGGGCAACGCGCGCGCGTCGGGAGCTGTCGAGTCGCGGCACTACGCCTGGCAGCGTGGTTTCGAGGCGCGCCTGGCCCTGGCGCCGAGCGCCAGCCTCGACGAGCTCAACCGACGCGCTGAGCTGTGGTGCGCGGACGCCATCAGCGAGCGTCCCATCGTGCGGGCTGGACGCGCGCTCCGGCCTCCGCTGGACATCTGGCACCACATCACCCGCGAGCAGCTCGTCGAAGCCCCGGAGCGCGAGACGTTTTTGGCGCTCGCCGCGAGCTCCGCACGCGAGGGTGTGCTCACCCGATCGCTGCTGCTGCGCGCGGCGGGGCGCGTGTGGCAGATCGCGGGTGAGGGCGTGTACCCCGGCGCGCGGGTCACGTACCGGCTCGCGCCCCGGTCGAGCGCCGGCGTGCGCGTGTGGAGCCCGACAGGGGCGGAGTGCACATGCGCGGGGGTCGTGTACGACACGCGCTCGGGCCAGGTGGCCAGCGGGGCGCGCCACCACGTCTGGGACTCCGAGGACGCCCGGGGCGCATCTCCGTCGTCGATCACCGCCGGGGCGGCGCTGGCCGATCGCGTGCAACGGGGCGAGCGCGAGGTCGCGGTGCCCGACGTGTGGGCAGCGATCGAGGAGCGTGAGGCGCAGCGCGTGTACCTCGATCGCATCGGCACGGCGTGGGTCCCGCCGGCGACCGCCGCGACGGAGCTGCACGAGGCGCCACGCATGGCGTCGGTCGAGGCGCGGATGGAGGTCGTGCGGCGTCTGGGGCACCGCCTCGACGAGCTCGACGCCGACCAGGCGCAGTGGTGGCAGGCGCAGCTGGGCGACGGCGTGACCGAGGCCGAGCTCGAGGCGCTCTGGATCGACTGGATGGCCGGCGCGGCGGCCGCCCGGGCGCGCGCGTAGCGCACCCGGCCGCGAACACACTCAGGAGGACGCATGCACACACTCGAGACTCTGGATCCAGCAACGATCAAACACTTCGGCCTGCGGGACGACCCGTTCGCGCCGCCGGCGACACCCGACGAGATGCACCTGCCGGGCACTCTGGTCGCGTTCGAGACGCGCCTAGAGACCGCGATTCGCCGACGGGGGATCGTCGCGCTGACGGGGCCGGCTGGCGCGGGCAAGAGCACGATCACGCGGAGGCTCTGGGGGCGATGCGCCCGCCAGCAGAAGATCCGACTCATCTCGCCGGCGATCGAGGACCGCCGGAAGATCACGCACACGGTGCTCGGCATCGCCATCCTGCGCGACCTGCTCAAGAGGGAGACCGCGAGCTACTCCGCGGAGGCTCGCTCGGATCTCCTGCGCACCACCCTCCGCGAGCGCCAGGAGGAGGGCGAGTACCCGGTCCTCGTGATCGACGAGGCGCACCACCTCAGCATCCAGGGCCTCCTGGCAGTCAAGCACCTCTGGGACAGCCACACGCTCTTTCGCCAGCTCGCCGTCATCATGGTCGGCCAGCCCCTGCTCGCGGCGCGCCTGCGGAGCGATCCGGCGCTGGCCGAGGTCGGCGGGCGCACGGAGATCCTGGAGCTGCGCCCGTACCGAGCCAACGAGGTGCGCGACTACCTGGCGTGGCGGCTCAAGCGTGTGGGCGCGGAGCTGTCGGAGGTCTTCGATGACGCGGCGATCTCCGCGATCGCACTCAGTGCGCGCTTTCCGCTGTGGATCAACAACACCGCCGCTGCAGCCCTGACGAACGCTCACGCGGTGAGCGACCGGCGCGTCACGGCGGCACACGTCCGCGCGGCCGGGGGCGCGTCGTGATCCGGTCGTGGGATGAGGCCGACCAGGCCCTGCATGCGATGGCGCAGCTGGACGCCCGCGCCGAGCGGCTGAGCAGCGTCGCCGAGGCGCGGATCTCTGAGATCCGGCGAGAGCTGCAGGTGCTGCTCGACCCGATCGAGCGAGAGCGGGAGAGCCTGTTTGCCGCGCTGTCCGCGTGGGTCGTCGAGCATCAGGGCGAGATGGTCGATCGGCGGGGCAAGCCGGCGCGCAGCATCGAGCTGAGCGGCGGCAAGGTCGGGCTGCGCTCGGGAGCCCCGCGCTTGTCGACGAGCGCGGGGGGCGGCGTCACGCAGGCCGAGCTCGACGCGATGATCCCTGTCCTCCGGGCGCGCGGACACGGATTTTGCATCGAGACCGTCGAGCGCGTTGTTCGGGCCCGGCTCGATGAGCTCTCCGATCGTGAGCTCAGCCTCATCGGGCTGTGTCGCGTGCGGACGGAGTCCGTTTTCGCGTCGCCCATCACCACGCCGGCGGCGGCGCCGCGTGGTGCGCCGTGACCCACCATCGACACACCCAGGCTGTCGAGGATCGCCAGGTCGCGCTCGACTACGGCCGGGCCCCGGCTGGACGTCGGCCATCACTGCCGGACGACCTGTGGCTGTGCGGCCTGCTGCGGGCGCACGTGTGGCGCGTCGACGATCTCGGCGGCGACGTCAGGGTGCTCGACCACCGCCAGATGGAGGTCTCCCTGTCCCGTGTGGCGAGGGTCATCCGGCGCCACTGGGGTCGCACGCAACGCCGCAGGGCCATCCGATGAGGCGCCGCACCGCTCGCACCGCTCGCGTTGTGCGCTTCGAGGGCGCGCCCGAGCGCCTCGTCGTCGTCGTCCGCGCCCTCGCCGCCACCCTTCCCGATGGGCCCGATCTCCTCGCGCGCCTCGAGCAGCTGCTCGAGGCCGAACGCGCCCTGTCTCTCGCCCGGATCGTCCTGGATCCCAATCCCGCCTGACCGCCCAATCCCCCAATCCGGCGATGACGCCGGCCCCGCGCGATGACGCGCACCCATCCCCTGGAGGCCTCTTGGACACCGCCCGACTCGACGCACTGTCGCTGGATCAGCGCCGCGTCATCGCCCAGATCATCGCCCGGCCGGGCAAGGCCAACGCGATCCCGGTCGCCGAGGTGGCGCGCGCCGTCGGCATCCCGGCGCGTGAGACGCAGGATCTGGTCGCCAGCCTGATCGAGGCCGGCCTCCCGATCGGCACGTCCTACGGTCGGCCATCGGGCTGGTACATGGTCGAGACGGAGGCCGAGCGCGCGGAAAACCGCCAAGCGCTCCGCGGGCGGGCACTGAAGATCCTGGCGAGGGCTCGGGCGTTTGATCCGCGCGCGCGGCCCGAGCTCGAGGCTCTGCGCGGCCAAGTTCGGCTCTGGGAGGCCGGACGTGGCTGATCCGCTTCGCACGCCGACACAGAGCGCTCGGATCTGGATCCTGGTTGGGGAGCTCCAGCGCGTGACCGGTCTGGCACGCGAGGATGTGGAGGGCGACATCTTGCGCCCCCTCGTCCGGAGGCTGACCGGGCAGGAGAGCACGACGCGGTTGACGATGCGGCAGGCGGCCGCGGTGATTGCGGATCTGGAGGCCCGCGTGGCGCGGGTCCGCAAGTCCGGCGATGCCATCCAGGACGGAGAGGTCACCCGCGCCCAGTCCGACCTCATCGCGGACCTCTGGTGCCAGCTGGGCTGGGGGCTGCGTCAGCAGCGGGCGTTCTGCGTGCGCCAGTTCGGCGCCCAAGTCGTGTACCCGCGCAACAGCGCGGACGCCGCCGGCCTCATCGAGGCGCTCAAAGCGATGATCCTGCGGCGCGTGTCGCCCATCGAAGTCTGGCGGCGCGTCCAGGCGCTGCACGGGCGCCCGGAGCTGGATCCGTGGCAGCGCGCGTTCGTCGCCGACCTGCTGCGGCGTTTCTCCGAGGGCGAGCGCACGGAGACCCTGGCGCCGGTGCTCACCACTGCCCGATTGGCCAAGGTCGCGGAACTCGAGCTCCAGCTGAAGGAGAATGCGTGAACGTCATCCCCCTGCGGCCCGCGTGCGACACCATCCGCGGCGTGCAGACCGCAGCGCCGCCACCCGCACCGCGCTCCTGCGATGCTGTCACGCCCGGCGGCTGGACGTGCAGCCTTCCACACGACCACACCGGCCGACACTTCTGCCGCGAGCAGCTCGCGAGTTGGGGGCGGCGATGAGAGCGTGCTCCCGCATCGGCTGCCGGGCGCTCACCGTCGAGCGCGCCACGATCTTTCAAGGCGCGACGCCCTCGTACACCTACCTGTGCGTGAACCACCGCGGGCTGGCCGAGGCGCTCGGACTGATGCGGCCGCATGCGATTGGCCGCCCGGACCAACCCCTCACCACACCGTCGTGGATCGCCGCGACATCACCCGAGGACACCACCATGCCGATTTCGTTTGAAAGTATCCCTGTCGCCGCACTGGCGCTGCTTCGCGAGCGGGGCGCGACGAGCCTGACCGAGTCGACCGCCGGCGATCTGTTCGACGCGATTGCGCGCGAAACAGGGAAATCCGTCCACACGGCGAAGACCTACTTCTACGAGTTCAAGAAACACGAGCTGCGCGCGGACGCCACGCAGAGCACGACCGGTTCGGCCGACTACCGGCTGCGAGCCGAGAACGAGCAACTGCGAGCCGAGAACGAGCGGCTGCGGGCCGAGAACGAGCGGCTGCGGGCCGAGCCCGAGGGCGCGCGCGGCGCCCCGCATTCGATCACCGAGGCTGACCTGGAGCGACGCTGGGACGCCCTGACGAAGGCGCGGGCCCACCGCATCTCTGCGGCGGTGCTGCTCGAGGAGGCGCTGCGATGAGCGACCAGGGTGTGACTACCGTCTGGACGTCCGGGATGTTTGGACCCACCGAGCATGACGCATCGTCGCGGGAGTGGCTGCAGGGTCTGCCTGTCGACACGCTGCTCGAGATCCACCGCGCCGTGACGAACCTCAAAACAGCCATCCTGCTGGCGGTACACCTACGGGATCTCGACGGCGATGCCACGCCCGTTGCGGGTTTGCCGGACACCGTCCTGCGCGCTCGTGCGGTCGTCATGGTCGAGCTGCTGCGACGGACGGGGCAGTTCGAGCTGCAGCCGCCCATGCTCGACCGCGTGCTCGACTGGGATGGCCTGATCGTGCCGGTGACGACATGATCCGGCGGTTGGCGGCGGCCGCCGTGCGCGGCCCCAGCGCCGTGCTGATGATGGCGGGGATCTACATGTGCATCGGCGCTTTCGTGGGCGCCCTCATCGCCGATCGTATCGAGCGGACGCATGTCTGAGCGCGCGCCGGCATGGCAGCTCGAGCGGGTGCTGCTCGGAGGGCTGCTGGTCGACCCGTCGCAGGTCGCGGCGGTGCGCGAGATCCTCGACGGCACAGCGTTTTCGCGCGCCGACCATCAGGCGCTCTGGGATCTCATCGGCGCGCTCGACGAGCGGCGGACGCCGCCAGATCTGGCGCTGGTGATCGAGGAGGTCGCCCAGCGCGGCGGCGAGGCGTTTGGCGGTGTCGCCTACGTCGCCGAGCTGCCCTCCGCGTGCCCGAGCACGCTGCTGCTGCGGGAGTACGCGGCCAAGCTGGTCGACGTCGACCTGCGACGCCGGCTGCGCGCCGCGGCGCGCCAGATCGAGAGCGACGTCCGCGCTGGCGAGCTCGACACGGCGACCCTGCTGGATCGCGCCGAGACAGCGGTGATGGGCGTCGCCAGGATGGCGCGCGCAGCGGACTGGCACCTGGTCGACCCAGTCGTGGCGGAGCACGTCGCGGAGATCGAGAGGCGCGCCCAACATCCCGGCGCCGTGACCGGGATCTCCACGGGGTTCGGCGATCTCGACGCGCTGCTCGCCGGCCTGCACCGCGCGACACTCACCATCGTGGCTGCGAGGCCAGCGATGGGCAAGACGATGCTGGCGCTCAACATGGCCCGGCGTGCGGCGGAGACGGGCTCGGTCGGGATCTTCTCCCTGGAGATGTCTCGGCGCGAGCTCGTCGGCCGCCTCCTGAGCGCCGAAGGGCGCGTGGATGCTGGGCGCATGCGGACAGGCCAGATGCGCGAGGAGGACTGGCGACGACTGGCTCAGGCGTCCGCCGCAGTGCGCCCGCTGCCCATCCACATCGACGACCAGGCCGGACTGACGATCGGCGAGCTCCGCGGTAAGGCGCGGCGCCTGAAGGCTCAGCACCCCGATCTGCACCTGATCGTGGTCGACTACCTCCAGCTGATGGCCGGCGGCTCGGGCCGTGAGAATCGCGAGCAGGTCATTGCGCAGATCTCGCGCGGCCTCAAGGTGCTGTCTAAGGAGTTGGATCTGGCGGTCGTGGCGCTCAGCCAGCTGAACCGCAGCTGCGAAGCGCGACCCAACAAACGCCCGATGCCGAGCGATCTGCGAGAGTCGGGCGCAATCGAGCAGGACGCAGACGTGATCGCGTTCATCTACCGGGACGAGGTCTACAATCCCGACACCGCCGATCGCGGGATCGCAGAGGTCATCGTCGCCAAGCAACGCGCGGGCAACACGGGGACGGTGAAGCTCGCATTCCAGGGGCAGTTCGGCGCGTTTGCCGGCCTGGCTCCGACCAGGGAGTACTCATGAAGCTGCGCGCGATTCAACGCCCGGCGCCGCCAGCCCGAGCCGGTGAGGCGTACCTCTACTTCGACGCGATCGGCCGGGCCGTGCGCCTGCGCACCCAGGCGGCGGACACCGGATTCGGGCAGGGTGCACCAGGCCCGCAAGGCGCGACCGGGCCGCAGGGCCCGCAAGGCGCGACCGGGCCGCAGGGTCCGACAGGCTCGACTGGCCCTGCTGGCCCGCAGGGCGCGACGGGCGCGACGGGCGCGACGGGCGCGACGGGCGCACCCGCGCAGAACGCCATCTACGGTGGCGTGTGGCGCCTTCAAGCGGCAGGAGCATCGCTCTCTGCGGAGGGTCTTCCCGTCACCATCGCAGGGACGGCGGCCGTCGCGAACTCGGACACCGTCCGCAGGACGAGGATCACAGCATCATCGTCCACGGCGGGCGTCTACAACACCAGCCTGAACATCGCCCGAATGGGGCACAATGCAAGAATGTGGTTCAGAGTCGGCACACCGGTGGTGACGTCGAAGCGGAGCTGGATCTCGTACAGTACGGGCGGAGTCGGTGGTGGCGACACGCCGTCCACGGCGACGTGCGGCCTCAGGGCGCTCGCCGGTGCGAACTGGCACGTATTCAGCCACGACGGCTCAGCGCTGTCGACGCCAGTCGATACAGGCGTGACCTGCACCACCACCGACGAATGGTGGGGATATGTGCGCCTGAGCGCGGGGGGCGTCTATTGCAAGATCGCGGTCGCTGGGACGAACCTCGACACCGTGCCAGAGCTGGGCGTGACGAGCAACCTGCCGTCCGCCGCGACCAACCTCGGCCCGTACATCGTCCAGGTCGGCAGTGGTGCGCAGATTATGTTTTGCGCCGCTGAGGGTGATGGAGTGTTTGGATGATGACACATCCAGTGATTGGATCAAGGTGGCGCTCTACGGACGGGGTGCGGGCAATGGTGATGGCGGCCGGGATCACCGCCACCGGGGTGGCGTGGGTCCAGCTGTCCTCGGATCCACCCGGAGTTACCCGAGAGTGGCCACTTGGCCCCGATTGGCAGGCAGAGGAGTGAGGATCAGCGCCTGCCTGATCGTGCGCGACGAGGCGGCGAGGATCGAGTCGTGTCTCGCGAGCCTCGTCGGTCGTGTGGACGAGATCGTGGTCGTCGACACGGGCAGCGTGGACGACACCATGCTGCGGACGAGGCCGTTCGGCGTCGTTGAGGGTCGCTTCGACTGGTGCGACGACTTCGCCGCAGCCCGCAACCACGCGCTGAGCCTGTCCACGGGCGACTGGGTGCTGTCGATCGACGCAGACGAGCGCCTGAATGGAGACCTGCGCGCGTTCGCGGCGTCTCCGGTCGCGGACGGCGGGCTGATCATGCTCGAGCCGGACCGCGTATGGCTGTTGCGCCTCTTCCGGCGCTCGCCTGACCTGGAGTGGCAGCACCGCGTGCACGAGGAGCCCACCAGGTGGGCTCGACGACGCGCGTCCCGCATCAGGCCAGTGACCACCGGATGCCTGGTGCACGCGCAACCGGACCCGGCGCGGTCCGAGGCCCGCAACCGGCGGCTCTTGGATCTCCGGCGACGCGACGATCCGCTCGACCCAGTCCCCGTCGCGTACCTGGCTCGCATGGCGCTCGCGCGCGGCGATCTCGATGCGTGCGACCTGCACATCCGCGACGGCCTCGCGATTCTGTGTCAGCGTGACGCGGCCGGACTGCCCGAAACGGCCGCCACCGCGCAGCTCCTGACGCTCCGGGTCGTCACCTGGGCGCGCGCTGGCAAGGCGCACATGGCCGCGGACCTGGTCGAGCGCGCCCTCGGTGACGGCATCGAGAGCGCCGACCTACTCGCCTGCGCGATACTGCTCGGCTGCGCCGCCGACCAGACTCGGCTCGCGCGGCGGCTCGCGCGGCGGTTGCGCGCTTGTTACGGTGAGGTGTGCGACCGCGCCCTCGCCGAACGCGCGCTCGCGCAGGTGCGCTGCCTGTAACCGACCCGACAATCTTGCACGGCGACGTGCTCGTCAGCGTGGGGCCGCACCGTAGGGCGATTGTCGCATGAACGCGTCCTCTACGAGCTGGTCGCCATCGCGCGAGCCGGGGCCTCGGCCCGAGGCCAAGACTGCCAAGGCCGATCGGGGCGCGCCGCGTGAGCGCGCGATGGACCTTCTTGGGCTGACGAGGCCGCGCAGTGTGCGCGCGGCCGGTTGCCGCCCGGCTTGCCTCGGTTGCCGCCCCGATCGCGGGGCTGCGCCGGTTTTCTGGTTAGTCCCCCTCCTCCTGTTCACGAGCGCGTGCATCGACGTCCACCGCATCCCCGGCAAGCACCTCACCCTGCTGCGGCCGCCCCACGTCGTGCGCGTGGCCGAGCCGAGGCGACGACCGAGGCACCATGACGCATGGTGGTTCCTGGGTCGTTACCGCCTGGCTCGCGCGCCGACGGGGTCGGCGGGGGCTGGCTACCGCG